>NZ_CP122539.1:2955000-3610406 GCF_029853675.1 Tenacibaculum tangerinum
AAGAGATAAACTAAAGTCGAAAGGCTCAAGACAGGATAAAGGCGAAGTACTCTTTAAATTATGAGTTCTCTATATACAGATTACTTCGTCGTATGCTCCTCGTAATCACGTTCATTTTATTCGTCATTGCGATCCCGATACCTCGGGAGAAGCAATCTGTTTGTCGACAAAAAGATAACCACGTCGTTAGCACTCCTCGTTATGACGGACCAAAAAAAACATACCGTCATTACGAACGACGAAGGAGGAGGAATCTCACTAATAGGAGTAACTACTACCCTTTAAAACTCCTAACACCAACTAAAAGATTTCTCAGTCGCACACTCCTTCGAAATGACAAGTTCCGTCATTGTGAGTGAAACGAAGCAATCTGCTTGTCGACAAAAAGAGAAACTAAAGTCAAAAGGCTCAAGACAGGCTAAAGGCGAAGTACTCTTTAAATTATAAGTTATCTATATACAGATCACTTCGTCGTATGCTCCTCGTAATGACGTTCATTTTATTCGTCATTGCGATCCCGATACCTCGGGAGAAGCAATCTGTTCAATTCTAGTTACAAACACCCTTTAAAACTCCTAACACCAACTAAAAGATTTCTCAGTCGCACACTCCTTCGAAATGACAAGTTCGGTCATTGCGAGTGAAACGAAGTAATCTGCTTGTCGACAAAAAGAGAAACTAAAGTCGAAAGGCTCAAGACAGGCTAAAGGCGAAGTACTCTTTAAATTATGAGTTCTCTACATACAGATTACTTCGTCGTATGCTCCTTGTAATGACATCCATTTTATTCGTCATTGCGATCCCGATACCTCGGGAGAAGCAATCTGTTTATCGACAAAAAGATAACCACGTCGTTAACACTCCTCGTTATGACGAACCAAAAAAACATACCGTCATTACGAACGGGCACTGAGTGTAGTCGAAGCGATCGTGAAGTAATCTTTTCCTTTTTATCTTTAACTATTCACAAAGACAAGCCCCCTTTACAAACAACAATAGATTCCCTATATTTGAAGCATTCACAAACACTATGAACAAAGAACAACTTTTAAAAGAACTCCAATTTAAAGCCGTTCGAAGTTCGGGTGCGGGAGGACAGCATGTAAACAAAGTAGCCTCTAAAGTAGAATTAAGTTTTACGATTGAAGACTCGTTAGGTCTCTCGGACAAAGAAAAAGCATTACTCCTTAAAAATGTAGCTAATAGACTTTCTAAAGAAAACACACTCATACTAAGCTCACAAGAAAGCCGTTCTCAACACCGTAACAAAGAATTGGTTACCGAACGTTTTTTTAACCTTTTAGCACAAGCCTTGGTAGTACCCAAAGTTCGTAAAGCTACCAAACCTAAAAAAGCAGCGATTGTCAAACGGTTAGATGCTAAAAAACAACAAGCTGAAAAAAAGAAAACCGAAAAAAGTTTCGATTTTAGTTTTATAAAATAATTTATAATGTTCGTGTTTATTATTACCGAACGATTAGTATATAAAGCGCAGCCTGCCAATAGGTAGTTATGATTTCATATACATTGTTACCACCTTTTTCAATTCATAATTTGTATCAATATGCCTAATGTCCCGATTGTCAAACACAATGGAATAAACCATTTTGAATCAGCTTTCGCAAATTCAGTATTCTTTATTTTTTTAAATAACCTAACATAATTAAAATCACCAATTGCTCTTAAACTAAAAATGGAAGGAATTATCCAACTTCCATAGGTAATTATCCAATTCGGAATTTGAAAATTGATTAGACCTGTTTTTATCAAATAGATTAAACCAAATGAAATGAAGCCTATACCAACAATTATAGTAGCAATTTTTGGTGGTTCCATTGCTTTTTGTCCAGCTTCTTTTGTATGTAAAACTCTTTCAAGTCCCCATTTTCCCACAAAAGCCAATAAAAATGGATAAAACCTAGTGAAGAAAAAATAACAAATAAAAATATGGATAATATTGTTATCATACTTTTGCCAATTGAAAAATTTGTTCATTCTGTTTTCTGTTAACAGACGAAGGTGTTAATCTCAACATTTGATTACGCAAACCAATTAATATTGGGTTTGAAAGATGTGCCATTTTTCCAACAAGCCAACTCGCTTTTACTACTTGATGTGCTTTAGGTAATCTTAAATTTTGATATTCGGAAAATGCTTTGGTAGTTCTATATTTGCTTAAACATTCTGAAAGTACATAAGCATCTTCTATGGCTTGACAAGCACCTTGCCCCATATTTGGGGTTGTTGCGTGTGCAGAATCTCCGATTAAGCAGACATTTTCTTTATACCAAATATTTGTTGGTTTTAAATCAGAAATTTCGGCAGTATTTATTTGTTCTTTTTTGGTTGATTTTATAATGCCTTTAATTACTGAATTGTAATCGCTGAAATACTGTTCTAAATCGTGGATAGAAAACTCTTTTTTATTTTTTTTGAACGATTTTAAAGCATACCAATAAACTTTATTTTGTGCAATTTGAACAAATCCAAAACGCTCTGATTTTCCCCAAGCCTCGTTCAGTTCGTTTCTGAATTTTATCGGTAATTCGTATTCCGTAATTCCTCTCCAACATATTTGATTCGCATTTCGTATGCTATTATTCTGGAATAAATTTTGTCTAACTACTGAATTTAGTCCATCAGCTCCTAAAACCGTTGAAGATTGAATTTGATTTCTATTTTCAAAGTTTAAATCGTATCCATTTTCACTTTTAGCAATCGAAGTAAGTTTATGGTCGAGGATAATATCGGTTGATTTTAATTTATCTATCAATATCTGTTGTAATTTACCTCTATGTATTGCAATATTTTTTGAGTTATATTTTTGCTCAAAATATGACAAGTCAATTTTTGAAAGTTGTTTTAGATTTGATTTGGTAATATTCATTGAAGATATTGGATTTCCATTATCTTCGATTACTTTTCGCAAACCTAACTTTTCATAGACTTGCATAGCATTATTGGCTAGAATTATTCCTGCTCCAACTGGTTTTATTTGTTCGGTTTGTTCAAAAATTCTTGCCTTAATTCCTTTTTGTTCAAGTGCAATTGCAGTAGTTAATCCTCCTATTCCTGCTCCAATAATATCAATGTTCATAGTTGTTCGTTCTAATTGGCGGTAACGGTTAGTATATGGTTTGTTGCGTATTACAAGCAACCAATTTAGTAAATAATTACAGACAAAGAAAGTCCGCAAGGGCTTTCGTAAGTAGGCGAAAACAAGCAATTACTTATAGCCATTGTGCCTGTTGCACAACCCTAATATACGATTTATTTTTTTGCAATTATAGAGATGATATTTCACATTAAGTTGTTGTATATCAAGTATTTATTTAATCATGCAAGGCAAAAAAAGTATCAAAAAAACTGTTCACTTTCTTTCAGTTGAGTGCGCATGTACCCAAAGAAAACTTTTATCGCAGATTAAATTGTGGAGCCTGTTTTTGGAACTCTCACGCAGTATATGGGCTTGCGCAAAGTTAATGTTAGGGGTATTGATGGGGCGAATAAGTGCATGCTCATGGCGGGGGCTGCATACAACATAAAAAACTATTAAAACTCTTGGGTAAGTCTACTAAAACTGATGCCAAAGCGGCTGCTTGTGTGTTTTGGTTAAAAAATGTCCCCCTATTACTTAACATTTTTTGTTGTAAGCTTTCTAAAAGAAGAAAATCAAGAGTTAAAATTTTGGCTTCGTTCTAAATACAACCCTTACATAGCTTTAAAATGAGTTCTATTTTTTTAAAATTTTAGGGTTGTGCATCAGCTACCGTTGTTGTGGTGTCGTTTTTTTATTCAGTTTTATACTGTTTTCCAACATTTTCAGGATTCTTTAAATCAATCCAAAAAATGTCAATTGGTTCATTTGATTCCATTTGTCCATTTTTGTTCGTGTCTTTTCTCGCAAATATGTACATAAAGTCATTTGCCGAATCATATTCCGAACTCATAACAGAATATTCTTTTGGAATTAGAGCTTTTTTATTCAGTCCGTTGATGTCGAAATGATAGAATTTCCTCAAGTCTTTTACATTTATAAATCCGTCTTTGTTTGAATCTTCGTCATAAACTGAAACCATATAAAAATCTCTTTTTACTGGCTCGTAATTCAAAGTGTCCTTTGAAAAAGCAGGATAATAAAGCGTTTTGATTAAAACAGGCTTTTCAAATAGTTTATTTTCGGTTTTCGTTTCATTGTTGTAATGAGAAACATTCACAAAGTTGTATCCATAAATTGCTTCGAATCCAGGCATAAAGTTCCGATTCCAATTATTCCCATCTTCGTAATAATCATCCCAATTTGTGTGATATGCATTCGAGCCAATAAATGACTTTTTGGTTTTCTTATCGTAATTTACTTTGTAGATTGGTGTTAATCTATGTTCCGGATTAAAAGTCAGAAGTACATTTCTCGGTCGAGTTTCGAGTTTTAGCGAGTCGATTTGAAGTCCGATAATTCTTTGTCCATCTTCGTCTTCTGATATTTCGCTTACTTGGAATCCTTTTTTCTCAATCTTGTTGTCAGAGCAACTAACGATTAAAATTCCAAAAAATAATATTGTTAAAATTCTATTCATAACGTTTTTATCAAATGGCTTACAACGTGTTTGTGTATGATTTCGTTGTGTGGTTTAAGCACTAAAGTTAGCAAATAAATCACAGATAGAAAGTCCGCAAGGACTTTTGTAGATAGCTTGCACTAGCAATTAATTTTATAGGGTGTTAGCTAACGTTTTATTTCTTTTTTTATCTCATTTTTCACATCAACAACTTTTTTTTCTATTTGATTATAATAGTTTATAATATAACTTCTGTTTCCTTGAATTTTCATTAAATATAGAAGAAATATTTTTTTTTCATCATTTGGAATTTTTATAGGTAATTTAATTCCAGAAATCATATTTTTATCATTGAAATTAAAATTAGGAGCTAAACTTTTATTTATCTCTTTAAAATAATTTTCTTGAAATTGCATTTCTGAATACTCTTCTTCTAATTTTCTCAATATTTGATAATCGAACTCATAAAGAGAAATTATATGTAGTCTTAAACTATCATTTTTTATTAATTCCAAGCCTCTTGATTTGAGAGTTTCATATCCTGCAGTATTTTGTATTGAGATAAAATCTCTTGTTAAACTACTATAATAAATTCCTAAAGAATCTGGACTTAAATTTTTATCGGATAAAGCTTTTCTAAAGTAGTTACAAGCTAAAATTCCGTATTTATGACCAAGTTTATTTTCCTTTAAATCTTCAAGGTCTTTTTCTAGACCATTAACAATTTCAATAAGAATTTTATTTTCAGAATTGTCTGCTTTTCTGTTTTCATTCCAATTATTTAAAGTAAAGGCAGCCACAACAGCAATAAATATTGATAAAAATTCAAATCCGAATTTTTTCCAATTTCTAAAGTTTAATTTTTTCACGATTATTATTAATGTTAGCCAACGTTTTGTTTATGGTTAGTTGCATGTTTAAGCAACTAATTATTTTAGCCCCCAATAAGTTCGGAGTACTATTTTAAATTTCAAATTAATACATTTGAAATTATGAGATATAAGAAATGGACCTTAGAACAGAAGTTAGAAATATTAGCTAGTTCTGAAGAGATAGGTATAGTAGAAGCCTGTCGTAAATATAGTGTTAGTACTGGCACTTTCTATAGTTGGAAAAAGAAGTTTGAGTATAAAGGAGAAGCTGGATTGAAGGTTACCTACGATACCAAAAGTAAAGAGCTTAAAGCTGCAGAGGAAGAAAATCGTGTATTGCGAAAGTTACTTAGTGATAAAGAAATAGAACTAGAGGTACAGCGAGAACTCTTAAAAAAAAAGTTTGGGACATCAGATCCAAGAAAGATTTAGTAGATGTAACCTATGAAAAGCACAAGTGTAGCAAGACAAAAATTATAAAAATGGTGGGTATTGTTGAGAGTAGTTATTATAGAGTTCCTAGCGGTGGCAAAAAAGGAAATAAGCCATCTAGAAAAACCTTTCACAATACAAAAGGTTTTGTGTCACAAGATGTCCTAGTAACTTCTATAAAGGAGATCTTACAGCACGAGTTTATAGATTGTGGATATCGATTAATGACTAGCTATTTGAATAGAGATGGTTACACTATCAACCATAAAAAGCTATACAGAATTATGAAAGAAGAAGGATTGTTAAAGCTTTGCAACAGAATAGATAGAAGTGGTTCTGGACGTAAATTTGTAAAATTCAGAAAGGTTCAAACCAATAGACCATTAGAATGCTTAGAAATGGATATAAAGATGGTTTGGATACCTAGTGAAGGCAAAAACGCTTACTTACTCTCTGTAATTGACGTTCACACACGCAGAATATTAAAGGATTATTTTTCATTTACTATTAAACAAAACAATGTAATAGCACTGCTATCAGAGTTATTTGAAGATTATGAATATCCTAATAACGTGGTCATTAGAAGTGATAATGGCAGTCAATTTATAGCAAAAAAAGTACGTGAATATTTAGGTTTAATCGGAGTCCAACAAGAGTTTACACATATTGCCACACCAGAAGAGAACGCACATATTGAAGCCTATCACGGCATATTAAAAAAAGAAGTTTTTAAAAGGTTCGATTATCAATACTTTGGTGAAATAGAACAGATACTAAAGCGTTACCTGAAATTTTATAACAATAGAAGACTTCACGGCCTATTGGGACGCATAACTCCAATGGAAAAATGGAATGCAGATGAACATCTAATTACTATGAAAAAATTAACAGCTTAACTAATAATCGAAATTTGAAAGATTACTCTTGTTTTATAGGGGTCAAAACACTAATTTAGTAAACAACGTGAGTTCGGGATAAAAAAGTTTTTTAATTACACGAAAAAAAGCGAAAAATTTAGTAAATTAAAGTACTGATTTTTAATTGTGTAACTAAATTTTCCACTATGATTTCTGATTTTAAAATTACTGAATTTTTCTGTTTAATTGATGATTTTTGTACCGAAATTAATCAAGTTATTGATAAAAATGCTTTAGAAACCTGTTCAAAGATAGTTAGACGAAGAAAGCCTAAACTCACCCAAAGTGAAATAATCACAATTATGGTGCTTTTCCATTTTAGTGGTTTTAAACACTTTTATATCGAATATGTTAGCAAACACTTGTCAAAAGAATTTCCAGATTTAGTTTCCTATAACCGATTTGTTGAATTGAAAAAGCGTTGTTCAGTGCCTATGATACTGTTTCTTCAAATGCACTGTTTAGGTCAATGTACAGGGATCTCCTTTTTAGATTCTACCACTATTAAAGTATGTCATTATAAAAGAGAAAAGCAGAACAAAGTTTTTAAAAACACCGCAAAAAAAGGGAAAGGAACCATGGGGTGGTTCTTTGGTTTTAAACTTCATATTATTATCAATGAAAAGGGCGATATCGTTGACTTTTTAATTACGCAAGGTAATATAGATGACAGACAACCACTTAAAGATAAAGCCTTTCATAATCGTGTGTTTGGAAAAATATTTGCCGACAGAGGGTATGTAGGTAAAGAACTGTTTGAACAGCTTTTTGTAGATGGAATACATTTGGTTACAAAAATTAGAAAGAATATGAAAAATACTCTTATGCATATCTATGATAAAATTATGCTTAGAAAAAGGGCTGTTGTTAAAAGTGTGAATGATATTTTGAAAAACGTATGTCAAATAGAGCATACAAGACACAGAAGCTTCGATAACTTTATCTTAAATTTAGTCGCAGGGTTAATCGCTTATTCGTTTTATCCAACTAAACCTAATATCAATATCGATAACTTACAAAGAATAGGATAAACTATCCCGAACTCACGTTAAACAAATACGAACCCAAGAAAATTCCGAAGGAATTTTCCAAATAGACAACCACCAAAGCAATTAATTATACACGTTGTGCCTGTTGCACAACCCCAATATACGATTTATTTTTTGCAATCATAGAGATGATATTTTATATTAAGCTACTGTATATCAATTATGTATTTAATCATGCAAGGCAAAAAACGTATCAAGAAAAACTGTTCACTTCCTTTCAGTTGAGTGCGCATGTACCCCAAGAAAACTTTTATCGCAGATTAAATTGGGAGCCTGTTTTTGGAACTCTCACACAGTATATGGGCTTGCGCAAAGTTAATGTTAGGGTTATTGATGGGGCGAATACGTGCATGCTCATGGCGGGGGCTGCATACAACATTAAAAAACTATTAAAATTCTTGGGTAAACCTACTAAAACTGAGGCCAAAGCGGTTGCTTGTGTATTTTGGTTAAAAATGGATTACCCTATAACGAAAATTACAAAAGTACTTTAGCCAAAATTTATTAAATTTTATTTGGTTTTATCCTCAGTTCTTTGTTGGTGGTAGTACTTTTAAGTTTTGCGTCAATTCTTGGGTTTGTATGTTGTTGGATGGATATCATAGTCATTTTCAATAATTTTTAATATTTCATCTATCTCACTTTCGAGTGGTGATTTTAAATTAGCAATGTTGTCAAAAAACCTAATAGCCTCATTTTTAGTTACATATTTAAGAATACACGGTAAACTTATATCCTTTGAAAAGATAATTTGAGTAGCTTGGTTTTTAGTTTGTACGAAATCTTCGAAATAGGGCATATATAAATGAGACTCTTTTGTGATTTCAATAATTGGTATCGATTGATTTATATTTGAAATTATTAACATGTCATAGTTGATATCATACCTTGACACTGAGAAGTAATCTTTTACAAAGATATTCACTTTAAAGTTGTCAATTGGGTTTTCATAGAAGACTGATTTTAAAATTGTTGCAAAAATATTTTTACGAACTAACTCTTTATTCCAATTTTTATCTCCGTCAGGTTTAAACTTGTTTTTGTAATCAGCATATTTTTGACACAAATCTGGGTTATTTGGATTTATTATTACTAATTCAACATTGATTGTCTTATTTTTCTTTTTTGATATATAGTGTAAAAGAGGTAAAGTTTTAAATCTAGAATAACGACCAATTCCTCCATTAAATCCCCAAAATCTTGTTTCTTTTCTTTCCTTATGAAATTTTTTACCAATTTCCTTTTCCCCTTTGATTAATTTAAAGGATTCTTTGTTATTAATTCTTCCAATTTTATAATATAACCATGACAATAAAATTGTTGTAAGTAAGGATATGAACATAGAATCAATAAACAGAAATAAAACCTTTACAATTTCATTATTTTCATCTAATGTATAGAGAGCTACTAATCTTATAAGAATCAGTAACACTGAGATTAAGGATAGAGTTAAAAAATAATTACTTCTTTTATCCTTGTTTTTAAGAATATTCTCCATTTCAAATAATAATTTTTGATACTTTATTCAAAGTTGCAACAATCTCATCGATAGTCATTGTTTCTGCTTTTATCTTATTATTTTCCAAATCACCATCCACAAAAACTCTTGCATATTCAGTTTTGTATTTGCTTGTAACAAATAGAGTTATAGTTGGTTCTTTTTTTGTGTAAAGAATTGAGTGAATTTCCGTTGCTTTACTATGATTTACATTGGATTTATTGTATTCCCTAGTTTCAGTTTTTTTAAAAAAACTTTTCCCTTATTGTATAGTGAATATTTACCATCTAACTTTTCTTGAGAGTAATAAAGGTACATCTGTTTCTCAATTCCTTTATCAACTATTTCATAGAGTTCACTTATATATCCACCGCTTAAAATCTTTGAAGAGAAATTCCATCTGTGGTCATGAATGTTGGGTTTGGACTGTTTAATATTATTCCAATAGATATGAATTCGAAGGTTATAATTTGACCCACTAAATACCGTTAATTTTTCAAATCCATTGTTATGGTGATACGATTTACTTGCGATTTGTGAAATCCAGGTTTCATCATCAATGATTTCATCAAACAAAGAAGATACGCAAAACTTGTTAGTTATTTCGTTTAAAGTTTCAGCAGTTGAATTAAAATTTTCATCCAGTTTTTTTAATTCAGTTAAATATGACTCTACATTCTTTACTTTCATAACTATAGTTTTACTTTTTTGGATAAAAAGGCATCAGTTCTTTTGTAGTAAAGATTTGGATTTCTCTATTCGTTTTACCTTGGAAACCAACTAAAGTTTTTTCAGATGAAAATTGAACAATCCAATCCATACAACTTCCACAAGGTGTAAAAAGTTCCTTGTCGGCAACAACTAAAATTTTTACTATCTGTTCGCAACCATCAGAGACCATATTTCCAATGGCGTTTGTTTCTGCATGTATATCATGACTCCGTAATTCCTGCTGAATATTGCAACCTGCATACATTTTACCATTTATCCCTAAAACGCATGCACCAACTAATGTATTCGATTTTGTATATGCGTTGTTGCTCACTTCCCAAGCAACGACACTCATTTTTTGCCATATTTCAGCTTGATTCTTTTTCATGATATTCGATTCTTTCATCATATTACCACCAACGGTCTAGTATAAGAATAGTAGCGGATTTTCACGCACTACCTTTTCGATAAAACACAGACCTTTTTTATATTTACTTATTTTCGTTTTAGCCATTAAACCGCTATTATTTTTATACATTGTTAGCCACTGGCTTTTTTTCAGTTCATCATCATATTATAATGTTCAATATGTCCTGTTTCTTTAAATATTGACTTAAATACTTTAAAATAATTTTCAATCGTATTGTCCTGTAATTCAACAAACAAATCGTCTGGAATTGTGTGAGAACCTTCGTTTATCCAACAAATTAAAGACCTGCAAATTTCCTTTTCTTGAGGATTATTGAATTTATCTATCAAATCATCATCTCCGTACTTTCCTAATATCTTAAAGTAATTTTCAATAATTCGTCTCATTGTATTTTGGATAGCAATTCCCGAATTATTGTCTTTGTTTTTTAATTCACGCCATAATAACTCGTATGAATTTTGGATTGGGTTTACTAATTCAAAATCCTGCAAATAGGAAATATTATCTATTTTTCTTAAAATCCAAAAATTGGTTTCATTGCACTCTTTTGTTCTGCCATTTATGAACGAAACTTCTTTATGAAAGTATACATTATGAGTTAATAGTATCAGTTGTTTTATATTGCCTTCGTTGTTTCTAATTTTTTTGGTTATTTCTTTAAGTAAAGAACTTACAACAAATAAAACATTGCTATCTAAACTCGAAATTGGGTCATCAATTACCAATATTCTTTCATCAGTTATTTCTGCTTCGTTGGTACTTCCTTTTACTAATTGTAAAAAGTATAAAAAAGTGATAAACGTTATTTCTCCTTCGCTTAAAGTGGATTCTGCTAATTCTCCATCTGTTCTTTGGATTTGGTATTGATTTGCGCCTATTTGAGAAGGTACAATCTCAAAGTTCTGAAATCCAAATGATTTTAAAGTTTGGTTTATTTCATCTACGGAAGGTTGTATGCTCGTTACATTTTTCGTTAACTCTTTAATTTCCTTGTCAAGTTTTTTATATTCTTCACGAAGTTCAGTTACTTTCTTTGCAATATTGTCAATTCCTTTTTGTAAACCATTTTTGTGTTTGACGAAATACTCAATTCGAGTGCGATTATCTTCAATGATAAATTTCCAAATTTCATTTACCAACTTGTTTCTTTCAGTTGCGTAATTATCTACAATATCATTATGCTTTTTGATTAAAGCATTTGCTGTAGTTATTAGCTGTTCAATTTCTTCGAGTTGCTCTTTTGTGGATATAAGTTCAATAATTCTACTTGGTTCTCTTAATTTACTGTTTAGCAATTCTTTATTTGTTAAGAATTGACTATTTAATGTTTTTAAAAGGGAAGAGAATTTATCTAAATCAAGTTTTGTTTTCTTATTGATTTTTTCTGTGCTCTCAATTTGCAGAAGTTCGTTGATTATATTTTCAAAAATTCTAACATAATCATCGTTTAAATCTTTGGTTTTCTTTGTGTCACTTGTAAATGTTTCGTCAAAATAGCTTTCTAACTGGTTTCTAAAACTTTGTGTAATTGTTTCTTCTTGACAAAAAGGACAAGTTTCATTTTCTTGTAAGTGTTTTTTACCTTCATTGACCCAATCATTAATATTTAGTCGTTGAATTAGTTTGGCAATCTCAACATCGGATTTACCAATTATTTTTTTAGACCAAATATCTTCTTGTTCAATTTCCGAAAGTCTTTCGAAATCGATTGTTGGTATTTCTGGAATTTTTATAGGTGTTTCTCCTAAAATCGTTTCAGCTCGTTCCTTTAATTCTTCTATTGTTTTTAAATCAGAAGTATTGTTTTCAAACTCGTCAAGTAATCTGGCCAAAAAAGGCTTTTTCTGCATTACACCTTTGAAAGCTTCTTTAAAGCTTATTTCGTGTTTTTTATAGATTGAAGTCCATACTTCTTCTCTGAAATCATCTTCTAAACTATCTCGCTTTTCGACTTGTTTGTCGAGAACAGATTTCTGCTGGATTCCTTTTTCTTTTAGCTCCTTTAACTCTTTCCGTTTTTCTTCGATTAATTCAGCTTCTTCTTTAGTCGCTTGTCCTAAAGTAAATACACCATCGATAGTTCCTTTTCCAAAATTTCTATCTCGAAATTCTTTATTATAAACGAGAGATTTTAATTCGATGTCATTTTCCCATTTTAATTGACATTCAGGAAATCGAGGGTTTGAGGGTTCGTAAATAAAGTTGGAAATTGTTGTTTTTCCACTACCATTAGCTCCATAAAAGAAATTCACTTTTTTAAATTCAGAAACTTCAATTCCTGTTTCATCAAAAGTTGCAGTATTTTTTATGGAAATGGTTCTTATCATTGGCTAGTTCGATTTTTTTTTCAGCTTGTGGCTAACTCGTTTTGTACCAAACTTTAGTTTTGTTATCCCGATAAAAACATGGGATAAACTAAAATTTAATAATTATTATACACTATCAAATATATCAAAACCAATGCTTTATCAAAAGTAAAGTTATTAACGAGTTATTGCTATTTGTTAATTAATTATAAAAATCGAGTTGTTCTTACAATTCTTGCGAATCTAAAACATTGACCCCATACATTCTTACGGAATCCCATAAGCTCAGCTATTTAGGTTATAAAAGTTGTTTTTTAGAGTAGCAACGGTTTTTATATCACAAAAATGGGTCGCTGATATCGCGGCACGCTCCGTTAACACCACGGCACACTCCGCTAATACCACGGCATTGGTCGCTGATACTACGGCTATCCTCCCACTCTCAAATCTGTATGGATTCAATCCAACGCTCTCAGTCTACATATTAACGGATTGTCACTTCGTGTAAAGTTATTTGAAATGAAAATAATTTTATATCGAGAGGTAATAGCCTAGTTCTCGATACAATTTTTAACTCATTATCATTCTTAAAAATCACTCGAACTGACAGTACATGAAAAAAGTATTCGCAACTAGTATGAAACATATACTTCTGATAATCTGTCTGTTAAAAAAAGCAAAAACTGACCATCGCATTTATTTTTTATGCCACAACACGATATTTTAGAGCTGGTTAAGAAAAAGAAACGAATAAAATGCTATGATTGTATTGCTAAATTCATCTAAATTTTTATGGAATTTTAACTAGCAGCAAGGGATGCTCCTGCTGTTAGCATCTTGTTGTTTCTATCAATTACCTAAGGGTAGCGTGTTTACTCATCCCTAAAAATACACCTGTAACTTAAATTAAATATTAATATGGAAACCAAAAGAAAATTCAAAGGATTTGATGCTTTTTTAGTAGAAAGCACACGATTTTGAACTAGAAACATACAGATTACTTCGTTATCACTTGCAATGACAAATCTAAAAACATACCGTCATTACGAATCCCGATACTTTGGGGTGAAGTAATCTGTTTATTTTGAACTAGAGACATACAGATTACTTCGTTATCACTTGCAATGACAAATCTAAAAACATACCGTCATTCCGAATCCCGATACTTCGGGGTAAAGTAATCTGTTTATTTTGAACTAGAAACATACAGATTACTTCGTTATCACTTGCAATGACAAACCTAAAAACATACCGTCATTACGAATTCCGATACTTCGGGGTGAAGTAATCTGTTTATTTTGAACTAGAGACATACAGATTACTTCGTTATCACTCGTAATGACAAACCTAGAAACATACCGTTATTACAAATCCCGATACTTTGGGGTGAAGTAATCTGTTTATTTTTCATTGAAAAAATCAGCTTTTGATTTTTTTCGGGTTTTGTTTTACAAAGGCAGCCCAACCTGTGTAATTTTTACCGCCTACTTTAGTTCCTGAGTTGTAATAATGACATACAGCAGCAGCCAATCCGTCGGTGGCATCTAAATTTTTAGGCAACTCTTTTAGGTTTAATAGCGATTTTAGCATTAAGGCAACTTGTTCTTTACTAGACGTTCCTTTACCTGTAATTGCCATTTTTATTTTTTTGGGCGCATACTCGGTTACAGGAATTTGACGTGACAATCCTGCTGCCATGGCAACTCCTTGTGCGCGTCCTAATTTTAACATCGACTGTACATTCTTTCCGTAAAAAGGTGCTTCTAGGGCTATTTCATCGGGATTGTAGGTGTCAATCAGCTCAATAGTACGCTCAAAAATAATTTTGAGCTTTAAGTAAGGGTCTTCGTATTTTTTTAAGAGCAATTCGTTCATTTGAATAAATTCCATTTTTTTTCCAACCACTCTTATAATTCCAAACCCCATAATACTAGTTCCTGGGTCGATGCCTAATATGATTTTTTCTGTCTTCAAATTTTCGTACTTTGTACAAGCACAAAACTAATCAATTAAATTCTTTATGCGTGTATTTGCTTTACGAACCTCTAACCCTGCCTTTAACCGATACTTTTGGAAGCAACCAAAATCGTATACCAAGGCAAGAATGTCTGTGAGTGGAATTATTTTAAAAGCTATCTCCATGCTATGCTTGGTCACGGTCACTGCCGCCTATACCTGGCACTTGTATTTTAACGGAGTAGCTACGAAATGGCACACTGCCATCGGAATGTTTGTCGCTATTGTTTGTAGCCTATATATCTCTTTTAAACATAATGCTGCAAAATATTTGCTACCTATTTATGCCTTAGCTAAGGGCTTTTTTCTCGGAGGCATAAGTGCCATTGCTCATCAACGATTTCCTAATGTACCTTTTCAAGCCATTGGGGTTACCTTGATTACTTTTTTTGTGATGTTTTTGTTGTACCGATGGAAGCTTATTAGAGTAACAAGAAAATTTAGAGCTATGGTAATTAGCGCCACGGTAAGTATTTTTATGTTTTATTTTATCGGATGGGTTTTTTGGTTTTTAAAAATTGACATTCCTTACTTATGGGGAACGTCGTGGTTTGCCATCGGTTTTAATGTGGTAGCAGCGATGGTGGCTTCTTTTAGCTTGTTGCTTGATTTTTACTATATCGACCGACAAGTAGGGCGTTACCCTAAAGAACGTGAATGGCTGGCTACTTGGGGCTTGCTCATTACCTTAGTTTGGTTGTATGTAGAGGTATTGCGATTATTGAAAAAACTAGCTATTCGATTTTAGTTTGTGTTCTTATACGATTTATGGTTTATTATTTCGTATACTTTCTCTTCAAGACAACAGACAAAAAAAATGTCAAGCACATGTAATGATATCTATACAATTATTTTGAATGCAGTCTGGTTAAGACTAGATTTTTTGTCTTGTTTTATCCTGAGCGTAGCCGAAGGGTTTTTATCAATAGAAAAAGAAAACTAGCTTTTGAAGCGCTTATTCACACCATGTATATTTAATGAACCCATTACTTTATTTCCAAAGAAGTAAATTTAAAGGTATTTCCATCAAACAATCCTTTATCCGATAGTTTTAAAGACGGAATTACCAACAGTGCCATAAACGACAAGGTCATGTACGGAGCTCGCAATGTACTGCCTAGTTCTTTTGCCATGGTATCTAATTCAGCATAAGCCTTTCCTATTTCTTGGGCAGATTTGTCAGACATAATTCCTGCTACGGGAAGTGGAACTACTTTTTCTTCAGTAGGGGTTACTGCACACACTCCTCCTTTATTTTCAATGAGTACATTTACTGCCTTACAAATGAGTTCATCTGATACACCTACAGCGATGATATTATGAGAATCGTGCCCTACTGAACTTGCGATAGCACCCTCTTTTAATCCGAAATTTTTAATAAAAGCTATCGAAGGTTCGGCATTCTGATAACGGTTTACTACCGTCATTTTTAGTACGTCGTTCTTTACGTCTGAAACTAAATTTCCGTCTTTTAGTAACGAGTTTGCTTCAATTTCATTCGTTACTAATTCGCCATCTAACGCTTCAATAACTCGGATTTTTTCAGATGCTGAAGGAAACTCAAAATCGGCTACATTTTTTACATCAGTATCAAAATTATTCAACACATCAAAAGCCACATGTTCTACAAATGATTTTCCGTTTTCAGCTACTAATTCACCATTAATATAGGTTTGTAGTACTTTAAACTTTTGTACATCTTTTACCACAATAAAATCAGCAGCATCACCTTCGTTTAAAGTCCCTACCTCTAAATTGTAATGCTTTACAGGATTGAGACAAGCCACTTGCAATACTTTGAATACATCTATTCCTTTGGCTACTGCACGCTCGCATAGCTGGTTGATATGCCCTAATAATAAATCGTCGGGATGTTTATCATCAGAGCAAAACATCATATTTTCGTAATACTCAGGAAGTAAATCAATCAGCGCTTCAAAATTTTTTGCAGCGCTTCCTTCTCGAATAATTACTTTCATTCCTTTTTGTAGTTTTTCTAATGCCTCTTCATAGGTAAAACATTCATGGTCGGTGTATATACCTGCTGCTATGTAGGCATCTAACTCTTCTCCTCTCAATCCTGGTGCGTGCCCATCTACGGGTTTGTTATAGTGTTTTGCCCAAGCGATTTTTTTCAACACCTCTTTATCTTGATAAATAACACCCGGATAATTCATCATCTCTGCTAAATATTTAATATCGGGGTTTTGTAGCATCTTGTTAATATCCTCTGCATCAATTACAGCTCCTGCACTTTCAAAAGAGGTTGCTGGCACACACGACGGTGCTCCGAAATTAAATTTTAACGGAACTTTTTTTCCGTTTTCAATCATAAAATCAACTCCTTTTACTCCTAATACATTGGCGATTTCATGCGGGTCAGAAACTGTAGATACAGTACCATGTGTAACGGCTATTTTCGCAAATTCTGAGGGTACCAACATCGAGCTTTCAATATGAATATGCGCATCTACAAAGCCTGGTAAAATATAGTTTTCTACAGTGTGTGCTACTTCTCTAATTTCTGTAATCTTTCCTTCGTTAACCTCAACTTCTCCTCTAAAGATTCGTTTGTTAGGTATGTCGACTATATTTCCTTGAACAATCATGCTAAAAAATAATTTAGTGCTAAAATACGTAGTATTCACACATAAAAAAAGCATCCTTTATTGGATGCTTTTCTGTGTTTTTATTTTTCAGCCACTGGAGGTCCTCCAGCTAAAATCTCATCATTCGCATAATCTTCAAACTTTTTAAAGTTGTTTCTAAACGAATCTGCTAATTTGTGGGCTGTTTTGTAGTAGGCTTCATCATTGTTCCAAGCCTTACGTTGGCTTAATAACTCGTCAGGCACTCCTGGACAAGTTCTTGGCTGGGCCAAACCAAATACGGAATGAATATGGTAATGTTCTCTTGTAATGCCTTCTGGTAACCCACCAGTTAATGCCGCATTAATCATTGCACGGGTGTATTTTAATTTCATACGGTTACCCACACCATAAGGTCCTGCAAACCATCCTGTATTTACCAACCACACATTAACTCCTGTTTCTTTCATTTTCTTACTTAACATCTCTGCATAACGCGTTGGATGTAATGGCATAAAAGGCGCTCCAAAACATGCTGAGAAACTAGGTTGTGGCTCTGTTACCCCAGCTTCGGTTCCTGCCACTTTAGCCGTGTATCCAGAAATAAAGTGATACGCCGCTTGCCCTGGTGTCAATTTAGAAATCGGAGGCAATACTCCAAAAGCATCTGCGGTTAAGAAGAAGATGTTCTTTGGGTTTTCACCTTTAGATGGTGTTTGAATATTTTCGATGTGATAAATAGGGTAACTTACACGTGTGTTTTGCGTAATTGAAGTATCATGAAAATCTACATTCCCTTCATCGTCCATCACCACATTTTCAAGAATGGCGCCTCTTTTAATGGCTCCGTATATCTCTGGTTCTTTGTCTTTAGATAAGTCGATTACCTTTGCATAACATCCTCCTTCAAAATTAAAGATGGAATTTTCAGCAGTCCAACCGTGCTCATCATCGCCAATTAAACTACGTGTCGGATCGGTAGATAGGGTCGTTTTACCTGTACCCGATAATCCGAAGAAAATAGCTGTATCACCATCTTTACCAACGTTTGCAGAACAGTGCATTGGTAAGGTGTTTTTAAATACGGGTAAAATAAAGTTTAAGGCAGAGAAAATTCCTTTTTTAATTTCTCCTGTATATCCTGTACCACCAACTAGTGCTATTTTTTTGGTAAAGTTTAAAATCGCAAAGTTGTGTTGGCGCGTTCCGTCTACTGCTGGATCTGCCATAAAACCAGGAGCATTTATTACGGTCCATTCTGGAGAAAAATTCTTCAATTCTTCCTCTGTAGGACGTAAAAACATGTTGTATGCAAACATATTGCTCCAAGGATATTCGTTTACCACACGAATATTTAATTTGTAAGCTTCATCTGCACATGCATAACTATCGCGTACAAACACTTCTTTGTTTGATAAATAGTTGGTTACTTTATCGTATAGCTTGTCAAATTTTTCTGAATCGAAAGGGATATTAATATCTCCCCACCAAACTTGGTCTTTCGTTATATCGTCTTTAACGATAAAACGGTCTTTAGGAGAACGACCTGTAAACTCACCTGTTTTAACTGCCAATGCTCCAAAACTAGTTTCTACTCCTTGTTCTTTTTCAATAGTGGTGTTGTGTAACTCGTCTGAAGTTAATTGATAACGAACCGTAGCGTTTTTTATGCCTAAATTATCTAACGATATCGTTTTCGTATCAAGATTTGTCATCTTAAAAGATTTTAGTTGTGTTTAATTTGGGGCAAAAATAGTTCTTTTTGTTTAAAAAGATAGATCCTGCAAAAATTTTATGAACTTTAATTCTTCCTAACTCTTTTTAAGAAGCTGAAAGCGAGCAAACTCCAACTAACTGCTAACAATATTCCTCCTAGCGGTGTTACAAACCAAATAGCTTTTGCAGGAACATTTGCCAAGTGAATGAGGTATATCGACCCTGAAAACAATACAATTCCTGCTATCATAAAGTAACTTATCTTGTTCTTTTCTTTATTTGTAAACCCAGTAAAACTATTTACAAAGAGCAAAAGCAATACATGAAAAAACTGATAGCGTACAGCAGTTTCAAAACTATCTAAAGCTTCTGGTGCGAGTTTTGTTTTTAAAGCATGGGCACCAAAAGCACCTAAAATCACAGCAATTACTCCTAAAACTGCTGTTGTTGTTAAATTTTTATACATTATATCTATTTTTGTTTGAAATTAAACTTTTTTAACGATATTGTCGCCTCAAATTTTTTACAACAAAAATACATTTTAATGAGAAATATATTGATAATTGGTGCTGGTAGATCAAGCGCTTCACTTATAAAATATTTATTAGATAAATCTTCGGAAGAAAACCTACATATTACTATTGGAGATGTATCTTTAGAAAATGCGCAATCTAAAGTAAACAATCATTCAAATGCTACGGCAATTCAGTTAGATGTTTTTAATGCCAAAGAACGCTCAGAAGCAATTCAAAAAGCAGCTATTGTTATTTCTATGTTACCTACCCGTTTTCATATTGAAGTTGCTAAAGATTGTATTACCTATGGAAAACACATGGTTACCGCCTCATATATTTCTAATGAAATGAAAGCTTTAGATGAAGAAGCAAAAGCAAAAGGATTGGTTTTTATGAATGAAATTGGTTTAGATCCGGGTATCGACCACATGAGTGCGATGCAGGTTATTGACCGTATAAAAGAACAAGGGGCAAAAATGTTATTGTTTGAGTCTTTTTGTGGCGGATTGATAGCACCCGAAAGTGATACCAATTTATGGAACTATAAGTTTACTTGGAATCCTAGAAATGTAGTCTTGGCGGGTCAAGGCGGGGCTTCGATGTTTATTCAAGAAGGCACCTATAAATACATTCCGTATCATAAATTATTTCGTAGAACAGAATTTTTAACCATTAACGGTAGTGGAAAATTTGAAGCCTATGCCAATCGCGATTCTTTGAAGTATAGAAGTATTTATGGCTTGGAAGATATTAAAACCATGTATCGTGGTACCATTCGTAAAGTTGGTTTTTCTCGTGCTTGGAACGTGTTTGTGCAGTTAGGAATGACAGATGATACGTATACTATTGAAGATTCTGAAAATATGAGTTATCGCGATTTTACCAATCTTTTCTTAGCCTATTCTCCGTCTGATTCTGTTGAATTGAAATTCCGTTCGTATTTAAAAATTGACCAAGATGATATTATGTGGGACAAGTTTGTTGAGTTAGATATTTTTAATCCGAATAAAAAAGTGGGATTGAAAAATGCTACACCAGCAGAAATTCTACAGAAAATATTGATGGATTCTTGGACTCTTGAGGCTGAAGATAAAGACATGATTGTAATGCATCATATTTTTGGATATCGATACAAAGAAGAAAAGTACCAAATAGAAAGTAGTATGGTTATTACAGGAGATGACCAAACCTATACTGCCATGGCAAAAACAGTTGGATTGCCTGTAGCTATGGCAACGCTACGTATTTTAAATGGCGATATTACTACTCCTGGCGTACAATTGCCGATTCGTAAAGAAGTGTATGAGCCTATTTTAAAGGAGTTGGAAGATTACGGAATTAATTTTGTTGAAAAAGAAGTACCGTATTTAGGCTATAATCCTGAGAGTGTGAAAGGGTAATTTTAGTTTGATTCTTAATGTTTAAACGACTAACTTTAGCTATTGATGAGATATGATTCATTTACGGAATCATATCTTTAAATCTCGTTAGTAACTATTAGAATGAAACTACTTCAAACCATACTTATAGTTTTTATAAGTTTAAGTGCTTTTGGACAAAAAGTAACCTATAACCATGGTATTGATTCAACAGATGTAGAAACAAAAGAAGTAATGATGCTTTTTGAAAGCTACTTGGCTTCAAACCCTCAAAAAAAAGCAACAAATTCATTTTGGAATAGTAAAGAACAACAGCAACACAAGAGTTATGATTTTTTAGAAAGCGAATTTCAGCCTTCGCTTTATATGGGGTTTCCAGCTCATGTTTTGAGCATAAAATTCAACAATGGAATTTGCCAGATCAAAGTACAGTATTCTTATTGCAAAGAAGATGGAAGTCCGTACGTTTTAGCAATAGTAAATTATATTGCTAAAAAGAAAAATGGCGTGTTCAAATTATACAATTCGTTAACTATTAATAAAAAAAGTTGGAACTGCACAACAGTAGGTATTGTCGATTTTTATTATCCTAAATACCATACATTTGACTATCAGAAGGCTCAGAAACTTAATAATTTTATAAACGAGATATGTGATAATTTTGGTGTGCAACCAAAGCCTTTTGAGTATTATCTTGCTAGAGACTACGATGAAATTCAAAAATTAAAAGGTATTGATTATTATATAGGAATGGGCGGGCAATCAATACCCACTGGTAAAGCATCAGATGATAAAGTTTACTGTGGCGGTTTGGGAGAATATTATCCGCACGAAGTTTTTCATGTTCAACTAGACGAAAATTTTCCAAACAAGCACTTCTGGGTTTCCGAAGGAATAGCAACATTATTGGGCGGAAGCCGTGGAAAAAGTTTAGACTGGCACATAAAAAGAGTAACTAATTATTTACAAGAACATCGCGAAATAGACTTAAGTAATATGTTAAAGCTAATTAATTTGGATAGTGAAACTTCTTATCACTACGCCTTGGGTGGACTAATAGCTAAGAAAATAATGGACAAAGGTGGTTGGGGTTTACTGAAAGAATTTATGTCGAGTGGTACAACTGACGAAGATTATTATAATGCAATTAAGAAGTATCTTGGAGTTCATAAATCAGAATTAAACGAGTATATGCGCATCGAATTACATAACGAATCAAAAAAATAACGATTGCCAATAACACCTATGCACAACACCTTGAGGTATACCAATGTTTTTCGTGTGTATACATAATTCTTATTCTTAAAAGCGACCTTAAATAAACTATACCGAGGCAAGCCTCAGGAAATTAAACCCTTGGCTATCGTCCTTCGATTAAAATACTTTTCTACTTTCAAAAGAAAAAAACTATATTTAGGGTTAGATAAATCCCCCCTTATATAAGAACAACAGTATATTCATGTTGATTTCTATCTTAATTTAATTACTTTTAAAGCACAAACAATTAATTCTAAATATGAACTATATGATAAGTAAACTACCTTTTTATAAAGTATGTTTTTTCCTTTTACTCTTTCAATTTGGCACTGCCAATGCCCAAAGTAAATTCACAACTCCTTACGGAAATAATGATGCTGTAGGTAAATATGTAAAAGTGAACGGTACTAAAATATACTACGAAGAGTATGGAAAAGGAGAACCTTTGGTATTAATTCATAGCTGTGGTGCCGATATTAAAGCAATGGAATATCAAATTGATTATTTTAAAAATAAATACCGAGTAATAGCTGTTGACAGTAGAGGACAAGGGAAGTCTGAATTAAAGGCAATCTCTTTAACCTACGATAAAATGGCTAAAGACATGGAAAAATTGGTAACTCGCTTGCAACTTGACTCTATAAATATTCTTGGTTGGAGTGATGGTGGCATCATTGCCTTAAAAATGGGAATTAACAATAAGGTACCTATTAAAAAAATAGTTACCATGGGGGCTAACTTAAGACCTGACACCACTGCCATTAATACATGGGCTTATGATAAAGTTAGAGAAATGAATGGGAAAACATTGAATATGATAATAAAAGGCGACACTAGTAAAAACTGGAAAAAAGAACTTTTATTCGATAATCTTTTAATGAACCAGCCAAATATTAGTCATGCTGAATTAAAGAAAATTACCGCTTCTGTGCTACTAATAATTGGAGATAGAGATATTATTAAAAATGAACATGCCGTAGAAATTTTTAACAATATACCTAAAGCACAATTATGCATTATGCCTGGAGGCGATCATGGGGCTCCTCGTAATAATTCAGTATTTTTTAATCAAATGGCTGATAAGTTTTTATCTGAAGATTTTGACTATTCAGAGTAAACACGTTTTTTTAGGCTACATTTTCAAATAAAAACCTTTCGTTAAATTTATATAGGCATCAGTATACTGGTGTCTTTTTGTTTCTATAACCAATTCTTCTTCTTGAATGGTGGTTTCTGTGAATGAAAACTCTAATAAACTGCGTTTAGTTTCTGAGGTTGAAGTTCCTTTTACTCGGCAAACTCTGTTTAGGTGTAAATTGTAATTTTTAGCCAATTTCACAAAATTCTCCTCCTCTTTAAAAGGGAGTATGGTTGAAAATTTCCCGGTATCAGACAATATTTTATTCACACCATTCACTAATTCTTCAAAAGACAATGAACTCGTAAATCGTGCTTTATTTCGGGCTTCGTCTTCTGTTTCATAGTTGTCGGTATAAAATGGAGGGTTTGACACTATAACGTCGTATTTTTCTTCTTCTTCAGCGATTTCTTCAGCAAATTCCGCAAAAGAAATATGGTAACAAAAAAGTCGGTCTCCCCAATCGGATTGTTCAAAGTTTTCAACGGTTTGCTCGTAGGCATTTTCATCAATTTCTACGGCATCGATAGTCATGGCATCACTACGTTGTGCTAGCATTAATGAAATAACTCCTGTACCCGAACCGACATCTAAGATGGTATCTGGAAACTCTCCTAAATTACACCATGCCCCCAACAGCACCCCGTCAGTGCCCACCTTCATCGCTGTTTTATCTTGGTATACAGAAAATTCTTTGAATTGAAATGGTTTCATTTATAAAAATCTTCCCAAAATATTTTCTGCATTGAAAAACAAATACAATACAATAATTAACAAGATTACCAAAAACAACCCTCTTTTAGGATTTCCTTTTTTTCGGTTACCAAAACGTCTTTTAAACTCCATTTATTTATTTTCTAATTGCTATACTAATTGTCTTAAATATTACATTCTAACTTGGTTCCTCGTAACATTTCTCGTTTCCCTGGCGGTCCGGGTAAACGTTCTACTTCAAAGCCTACTTTTTGCATGGCGCGTCGAACGCTGCCTTTTGCTGAATAGGTTACCAAAATTCCTTCTGGTTTTAATGCGGTAAACATGATTTTAAAAATCTCTTCTGTCCACAAATCAGGTTGCACCCTTGCTCCAAAGGCATCAAAGTAAAGTAAGTCAAAACAATTTTTATCGGTAATTTCGTTAAAAAATTGTTTTCTTTTAGTCAATGAAAAATTAGAAGTGATTTTATGTTTCTCTTCCCAAGAAATTTCGTGAATTTTTTCAAATAGTGTCCGTTTATCTTCTGCCTCTAATTCAGCAACATAATTTAACTTTTCAACTTCTTCTTTTGCTACGGGGTATGCCTCTATTCCAACATAATCAATTTCTTTGTTTGCTTCTAACAAGGTAATAAAGCAATTGAGCCCTGTACCGAAACCAATTTCTAAAATCGATACCTTTTTAGCATCTGTATGTTTTAGTCCATTCTTAATAAATACATGATAGGCTTCTTGTATGGCACCATGCTTAGAATGGTATTGTTCATTCCATTCTGGTAAATGAATGGTGGTAGAGCCATCGGACGTTATGATAATTTCTCGTTTTATAATTCAATTATTTAATCAATAATTTTTTAATTCTCGGTATGGATCCAGTACAAGTAGTTTTATGACAGGCAATACAACTATTTATTGCTTGATTAAAATTTTGTTTTAAAGAATCTTTTGAACCAGAATATACTTGTTGCATATTTTGAATATACAGTTTTGAAAAAGCGTCAAAGCTTGCATTTCTATCAGCCGGGTCGGTTAAAACCGCATTGTGAATATTCAGATAGGTTTCAGGAAAGTTTCCTATTGATTCTCCTTCTAAAATCTTATTTTTAATTGTCATGTTCCCTTCGTACATGGCATTCATTAAAGCTGCCATTTCTGAAGATTGATACATTACAAGTTCTTGTTTGGGTTCTTTTTGTTCTTCTTTACAAGAAAAAAGTACCAAACACATTAACAATACAACAATAAATGGTTTCATTATTTCTTCATTAATACGCCATCTGCTTCAAAGGCATAGGTATATTTAGGTTCTGTAATTTTTGCTATTTCCGCTTCTGATTTACCTGCATCTTTAGCATAATGTTGTAGTTCATCTACAGAAATTTCTGTTACATACGCTTTACCATTTACAATTACTTCCTTACTGTCTGCATTTAAAGGCATAAAAAAACCATAATCTTTAAAACGCACCATTGATTCTTGTTCTTCTCCTAAATCTAACTTCATCCAACATCCCTTTTTCTTACATACTTCATTTATTGTTGAAGCAAATTTTACATTTATGGTGTCTCCTAAAGATAAATTTTGAAATTTGGCAAGCATTTCATTTGCTGTTAATGCTTCGTTAGCACTTATCGATGCTCCGAATGTTTGATATGCTGTTTTGGTTGCTTCACTAGTTGTTTGCTCTCCTTTTTTACAAGAAATAAAAACCATACTTGTTAACAACAGCGCTATTACTAATTTATGCATTTTAAAAAAATTAAATTATAAAAAACAAAGATAATCATATTTGTTCAGGCTAAGCCTTTCAACTTAATTATAACATACAGTTTTTGTATCTTCGTGGCATTAAACAACAACACAATGAATATTGATATTGAACCTATACAGAAGTCGAAAATAGACACCGTAGATTTTAACAATTTAGCCTTTGGTCGCACTTTTACTGACCATATGTTGGTTTGTGATTTTGCAAATGGTAAATGGCAAACACCTAAAATTATGCCTTATGGGCCTTTATCTTTTGAGCCGTCGGCTAGAGTTTTTCACTATGGACAAGCTGTTTTTGAAGGAATGAAAGCTTATAAAGACGATGATGGCGATGTTTTTTTATTTCGTCCAGATGAAAATTTTCACAGAATTAACAAATCTGGTGCTCGTTTAGCAATGCCCGCAGTACCCGAAAATGTGTTTTTTGAAGGCTTAAAAAAGCTTCTTGAAATAGATAAGACTTGGATTAAAAAAGGAATAGGAAATTCATTATACATTCGTCCGTTTATTATTGCCTCTGAAGCCGCAATTGCCGCTTCTCCTGCCGAAGAATATAAGTTTATTATTATTTGTTCGCCTGCTCAATCATATTACGCTGATGAAGTTAGAGTTATTTTTGCTGAAAAGTATAGTCGTTCTGCCGATGGAGGCGTAGGTTTTGCGAAAGCAGCAGGTAACTACGCTGCACAATTTTATCCTACTAGTTTAGCGCATAAAGAAGGGTATCAGCAAATTATTTGGACAGACGCAAATACGCATGAATATCTTGAAGAAGCAGGTACCATGAACATCTTTTTTAGAATAGGAGATAAACTTGTAACGGCACCAACCAATGATCGTATTTTAGATGGTGTTACTCGTAAATCTATAATTCAGCTTGCTAAAGATTACAATATAGAGATTGAAGTAAAAAAAGTATCTGTTGCCGAAATAAAAGAAGCTGCAAAGCAAGGAGAATTAAAAGAAATTTTTGGTTCAGGTACTGCTGCTACTATCAACCCTATAAAAGGTTTTAAGCATCAAAATGAGGCTTTTGAATTACCAGAAATAGATAACCCTTACGCTTCATTTTTTAAAGAAAAACTACTTAACATTCAATACAACAAAATAGAAGACAAACATAACTGGAGAATAAAGATTTAATCATTTCGTAAAAAAGAGCTATCTTAGTACAGAGTTACGGTATGTTAACAATAAAATCAAAGCAAAAATGAGAAATATTTTACTAGCTTTAGTATCAATAGCAATTGGATTTGCTATTTCGTTTTTTGGTCTAAATAGTTATTACAATTCTATTTCGGCTGAAGATACTACAGAAAGTAGTGAAGTAACTACTCCTGAAAAAGTGGTAAAAACAACTCCGTCAGATGAAGCATCTTCTAAAGAAAACGTAAGTGAAGAGGAAGAGGTGTCTACTGAAAAAGTGTCAATGAGTTTAAATTCTGTTAACATAGAAGATCTTCAAGAAGATTTTGACACTTGGAATACTTACACAAAAGAAAATATTGATTTAATGTCAACTTTTGTTCCTATAGATGACAAAGGCTCTTCAATGGACAAAGGTATCTTTTTAACCTTGCTTCGCACTGGTGCTTATATTCCTGTTAAGTCTGAAAAAAAAGGAAAAATACACTATCAACTAATGAGTATTGACGACTCTACCGATGAGAAAATTAAAAAGTCCATTGTTAGCAAAGCTGCAATAGCTCATCAATATTTTAAAATGGAGGGTAAAAGGCTTCCTGATTATGATTTTGTCGACTTACAGGGCAAGGCACACAATAAAGAGGATACAAAAGGAAAATTGTTAGTTATTAAATGTTGGTTTATTACTTGTAAAGTATGTGTTGAAGAGTTTCCTGAGTTAAATGAGTTGGTAGATAAGTACAAAGACGATAAAATTGAATTTGTTAGTTTGGCTTTTGATAAAAAAGATGAATTGGTTAACTTCTTAAAAACCAAAGAATTTAAATACCCCACCATTCCTGAACAAAAGGATTATATGGCTAAAAAATTAAAAGTAAAACAATATCCCACGCATTTAATCGTTGATGCTAATGGTGTTATCATGAAAATGGTTAGTAATGTTAAAACACTAACATCTGAACTTGAAAGAATAATGGGTAAATAAAATATGTAAAACAAAATGTACTCTAGGCTCCTCATTGAGGAGCTTTTTATTTGTTTAAGGGGTAATACGATTTATGGTTTATTATTTCGCATTTTCGCCTATGTCTCTTCGAGTAAAATGAGTTGAATGAAATGGAAATAATTTTGTATCGAGAAGTGATATGATATCTCTCAGTGCTGCCGAAGTACAATTTTTAATTCATTATCATTCTTAAAAACCACTACCATTGACCTCTTTTTTTAACGACTTAGATTTTACATAGCATACTCTTTTTCTAAGATGTTTTTCTTTTTCCATTGATGAAACTCCTTCGGCTACGCTCAGTATAAAAAAGACAAAAAATCTAGCCCTAACCAGTCTGCACTCAATAATAATCATCCTCGAACCTAAATCAAAATAATTCGTTATCACTCAAACAGATTTTAATTTTTAACGGTTCTTGTGGTGTTGTTTTTGGCTTGTCTGCTTAGGACGAGGTGCTTTATTGTATTCTCGTTAATTAAAGTAATTTGCCTTTAAAAAAATAATTCTATAGCTGTCATTACATTTGCTTGACAATTTTTTTGTCTGTTGTCTAGAACTGACAGTGCACTAAAAAATTATTCGTAAATCGTATAAGTTTTTCAGTAACCCAACTATATTTTGTTTATCAGGGTTTACTCAACAAAGTTCATTCAATACTCTTTTGTAGGATAATTTATTAGCGAGTTGAGTTACATTAAAGGAGAAACAAGTCGCATAATACGTTCTGCGAACGTAGTGTAAAAAGGTCTTTTTAACCATGTTTCTAAATCCAACTCATCGGCATGTTCTAGGTCTTTATAAAATTCTATTCGTAGTTTTTTAGCAAACTCAGCATCGTAAATTAAAGCATTTACTTCAAAATTCAAGTCAAAACTCCTCTGATCTAAATTTGCGGTTCCAACCATGGCAATCAAGTCATCACATACCATGGTTTTAGCATGCACAAAACCTTTTTGATATTTGTAAATTTTGATTCCAGCCTTTAAAAGGTCTTCGTAATATGAGTTAGAGGTGATGTTTACCAAAACTGAATCGGAAATTCCCGGAACTAATATTTTGACGTCAACACCGCTCATTTTAGCAATTTTAAGAGCATCTGTAAATGACTTCTCAGGAATAAAATAAGGGGTTGTTAAACAAATTTCTTTTTTAGAAAGGGTAATAGCACTTATTAAAGAGTACATAATGTCTTGGTAATCTGAGTCGGGTCCGCTAGCTGTTATTTGTACAAGGTGAGAGCCAAAATTCTTGCTAGCAGCCTGTTGTATTGGAAAATAAACATCAGAGAGTGGAACAGATTTTTTAGCACAGAAGTTCCAATCTGTTAAAAAGATATATTGTAAGTTCATTACGGCAGCTCCTACAATTTTAACATGAGTATCTCTCCAGTAAAGACTGTGTTTGCCATTGTTAATGTATTTGTCAGACACATTAATACCTCCCACATACCCTTCAAGTCCGTCAATAACAATAATTTTTCTATGATTTCGGTAATTTACCCTATTTGCCAGAACTAGAAATTTTATTTTAAAAAACGGAGCAACTTTAACACCAGCATCTTTCAGACGTTTTAAAAATTTAGATTGGAGTTTTTTACTTCCTAAATCGTCATAAATTACCCTTACTTCAACTCCTTCTTGTGCTTTTTGTATTAAAAGATCGCCAATTTGCGTACCGATGGTATCATTTTCATAAATGTAATATTGCAAATGTATATGATGCTTTGCTTTAGAAATACTTTTAAGTACTTCAGGAAACTTTTCTTCTCCGTTTATAAATAAACTCGTTGTATTGTTATAGGTATTTAAGGTGTTGTTCCAGCTAATCATTTTAGCTAAGGGCATAAAATGCTTTAAATCGTCTTTTTTCTGTAGCAACGTTTCATTAGAAATTGCAGCTACTTTTTCTTCAATTTCATGAAAGATTTCAGAATTACTAGAAAGCTTTTTTTGTACAGTTTTTGTTTTCTATAATTTACACCTAATGTTAAGTAGAAAATAACCCCAATTACAGGAAAGAAAATGATTAAAAACAAATAAGCGACAACTTTACTAGGAGTATCGGTATCGTATAAAATTTTAATACATACTAGTAAAATAAAAATGGAATAAAGAATAGTGAGTAGGATCAATGTATAATTATTAAAAGGTTAATTTGCATTTAAAAAAACGTATTATGCTATTGCTTTTTTCAAGTAATAGCCCATTTACGACCAACTATTGCACATACAAAATACGACTTACTTGTAACAACCTAAAAATAGGTAATTCGTAATTGTATAAAAAGCATAAAAATGATAAGGCAATGACCAAATCAAAAGGCGCTATGAGTGAAACCATTCAAACAAACAAGATACTTGAAATTAAATTACAAGAATACCTAGTCTTGTTTCTTTTCTGTTTTACTCGATTTTAATAACACAGAAATCTGGTGTAGTTTAAAAAAAGTAAACTAATACTTAAGTAGTTATTTTTCTTTGAAGTACTAGTCCACTTTTTAAAAGATGCTATATTCTTATTCAGTTAAGTTGTTTTTTAATTTTTTTAGTCTTATTGATACATAAACATAAAAACCTCCAATAGCTAAAAAAGCCAATCCAGTCCATACTACGATTGTCATCCCAGCAAAGAGAGGATTAAAAATTAGGAAGAAAGAGAATAAAATTCCCAGTACACCAATAACCATTAGGTTTCCCCAGTCTAATACACCGTAATTTTTTAAGTTCATGGCAGCACCTACGGCTGTAAATGAAGCAATCAGAATCGTAAATCCTACGTACAAGGGCAATGTAATCATGGTAACCTGAGGATTAACTAGTAATAAAAAACCAATAATTGCAGTTACTATTCCTGCAAATAAATTCCACCCCCAATGATCCAACTCATCACGATTGGAAACAGCAAAGATGATTTCTAAAATTCCAGAAGCTAAAAAAGAGGCACTAAAAATAATTGCCAAAGCTAAGTATGAATCTTGTGGTGCTACGAAAGTATAAAATCCAGTCAAAATGAATAGAATACCAATAATCAAAGGTAAATACCAATATTTAATACTCTTTCTTACTGATTTTAAGAAATTTGATTCCATAATTTTTAAAAGTTTAGTGTTAATTATGCTAAAAGTACTAAAAAAAATAGAATTATAATTTTTTGTAAATTTCTACCCGTATTTCAAAAATATATTCATACACAACTAATTAGATAAAAATTAATGGAAACTAAAAAAAAACATACGTTAGGAATGGTTCTCGCTGGTGGAGGGGTAAAAGGGGCGGCACACATAGGGGTTTTAAAAGCTATGGAAGAATATGAAATTAAACCCAGTTGTATTGCAGGAACAAGTGCAGGTGCGTTAGCTGCTGCTTTTTATGCATGTGGCTATTCTTGCGATGAAATTATCGATTTAGTTAAGTCGTATCGTTTTTTTAAAATAGGTGCTTTTTCTTGGTCAAAAGCAGGGATGATGGATATTGAAAGATTATTAAGTGGGTTTGAACCTTATTTTAAAGATAAGAATTTTGAAGACTTAGAAGTCGATTTACAAATAGTAGCTACCAATCTTGTTACTGGATTTTCTGAAGTTTTTAATTCAGGACCTATGTTTCGACCTATCCTAGCATCTTGTGCTTTCCCTTTTATGTTTGCTCCTGTTGAGGTAAATGATTCTCTTTATTCAGATGGTGGAATTATTAATAATTTCCCTGTAGAAACACTTTCAGGAAAAGCTGAAAAAATTATAGGGGTGTACTTAAGTCCATTAAAAAACATCACTAAAGACAGGTTTACTACCTCTTTAGATGTGGCAGATAGAGCCTATAGAATTTCCAATAGATACGACTCTATAAGAAAACTTGATCAATGTACATGGATGATTAACCCACCTGAACTGCAAAATTATGGTACTTTTACCGTAAGTAAAATGGAAGAGATATACCATCTTGGTTATGAATACGGTTTGCGTTTGGCACCTGAAATTAAAAAAGGGTTAGAAAAGAATGAATAGAATCTGTAAAAGTGAGTAAATAAAAGGATGCCCTTTATTTTAGATTGATTTTCAATTTTTGAATAGTCAAATAATTTAAGCTGTTATTACCAACTACAAAAAGATAACACATTGTAATAAAACCATAGAAACATATAAACTTCTGTGGTTTTTTTGTTAAACTTTTTTGAATTTTTGTTTTTTAGCTAATAAAGGCATTACATTTACGGATTTAATAATAATGTAACCAAATAAAAATGAAAAATATATTTTTACTTTTATTTTTAGCTGTTGGAAGTGCTTCATTTGCCCAAGTACACAACCCCGTAAAATGGAGTACCTCAGTAAAAAAAATATCTGATAATGAAGCAGAGTTAATAGCGACTGCAACCTTACAAAACGACTGGCATTTATATTCTCAAGAAATTCCAGAAGGAGGACCAATTCCAACGCTATTTACTTTTGAAGGAGATTCAAGATACTTAAAAAAAGGAAACACCAAAGAAGAAGAAGGTCATGTTGTAGATGACCCCGTGTTTGAAATGAAAATTAAATACTTTGACACCAAAGCCTCTTTTACCCAAAGAATACGCTTAAAAACTACAGAAAAGTTTACAGTAAACGGAAGTGTAGAATACATGGTGTGTACAGGAGAAAATTGTTTGCCACCCAAAGAAGTAGCGTTGACCTTTAACGTAAACTAATCCTATTTTTTCTAAACATAATGAAAAAACTACTATTATTTTTATTCTCTTTTATTCTTGGGTTTAAAGCTGTTGGTCAGATTCATAACCCTATAATGTGGCACACAAGTGTAGAGAAAATTTCTGAAACGAATTACTATTTAGTCAGTACGGCAACTATTCAGGATAGTTGGCATTTGTATGCGCAAGAAGTTCCTAAAGGGGGCCCCATACCCACCACTTTTACTTATGATGATGAAGGAGGTAAAATTAAAATTATAGGAAATACTACAGAGCCTAAAGGAAAAGTAAAATTCACGACCCTCTTTGGTGAAAACGGAATGAATATTAAATCCTTTTCCCAAAAAGCAGTTTTCAAACAAGAAATAGAACTCATTGATGCCAACATAACGCAACTCAATGCATTTGTAGAGTTTATTGCTTGTACCGATGAAATGTGCTTGCCACCCAAAGAGGTAGACTTAATCTTCGACATATCGAAAGCCGTAAAAACTACTGTTGCTACTGATAAAACAAAAGAAACAACAATAGCCGATACAGCTACTTCAAAAGATCCTAAGAAAGAAGAAAAGAAAGGTCTTTTTGGAATTTTCTTCATCGCTTTCTTATCAGGGTTTGCAGCTTTGTTAACACCCTGTGTATTCCCGATGATACCAATGACGGTAAGTTTTTTCACCAAGCAGAGTAAAAGTAAATCACAAGGAATAAGAAATGCCATAATTTACGGACTTTGCATTGTAATAATCTACGTATTACTAGGATCTTTGGTAACCGCAGTATTCGGAGCCGATGCTTTGAATGCATTGTCAACCAACGTATGGTTTAATATAGCATTCTTTTTAATCTTAGTAATTTTTGCCGTATCTTTTTTAGGGGCGTTCGAAATAACATTGCCAAGTTCATGGGCAACTAAAGTAGATTCACAAGCAGATAGAGGAGGATTAATAGGAATCTTTTTTATGGCATTGGCATTGGCAATAGTATCCTTTTCATGTACAGGTCCTATTGTGGGAACTTTATTAGTTGAAGCAGCTTCAAAAGGAGGAATCGCACCCATTGTAGGAATGTTAGGATTCTCGTTAGCAATTGCGTTGCCATTTGCACTGTTTGCAGCCTTCCCCGGATGGTTAAATTCATTACCAAAATCAGGAGGATGGTTAAATACTGTAAAAGTGGTATTAGGATTTTTAGAGCTGGCCTTAGCCTTTAAGTTTTTATCAAATGCCGATTTAGTATTACAACTACACTTGTTAGAAAGAGAAGTGTTTATCGCCATCTGGATTGCTATTTTCGGGGCTTTGGCATTTTATCTCTTCGGAAAAATACAATTACCACACGATAGCCCAATGAGTCATATATCTGTAGGAAGATTGAGCTTAGGATTAATCGTACTGTCGTTCACTATTTATATGGTTCCAGGACTCTGGGGAGCACCGTTAAATCTTATCAGTGCATTTCCACCACCACAACATTACAGTGAATCGCCTTATGGAGTAGGGTTTACAAAACAAGCAGTCATAAGTTCAGGGAGCCAAGAGAATGCACATCAGAGCTTGCCAGAAGGAGCACATCTAATGCCTCCGCACGATATTATGTCGTTTCATGATTATGAGAAAGGATTGGCCTATGCTAAAAAAGTAGGAAAGCCAGTGCTATTAGATTTTACAGGACACGCTTGTGTAAACTGTAGAAAAATGGAGCAAAACGTTTGGGTACAACCAAAAGTTTTAGACGTGTTAAAAAACAAAGTGGTCTTAATTTCTTTATATGTAGATGATAAACGCCCGTTGAAAGAAGATGAGGTGGTTGAGTCTAAATTAAACCCAGGAAAAAAACTAAAATATATCGGTCAAAAATGGAGTGAATTACAAACCATTAAATATAAAGCCAATTCACAACCATTTTATGTGTTAATGAATCATGATGAATCGAATATAATAGACCCTATAGCGTACACACCCAATGTAGATGAATACTACAACTGGCTTGAAAAAGGAATCACTGATTTTAAAAAGTAATCAAAATTATAATACGCAGAAAAAGCACTTCAGAAAAAAAACTGAGGTGCTTTTTTTTGAATTATATCGTACTAAAATTCAAAAAAATAGTGTAATAAAATTTACGAATAATTTTTACGTGTACTGTCAGTTCGAAATAACAGACAAAAATGCGAAATAATAAACCACAAATTGTATAAAGGGTTCTTTTACAAGGAGATTTTGAAATTATTTTTAAAATGCGTACCTTTGCACGATATGGTAGATACTACACACGAGAAAAAAAATCAACGAGTTTTTACATTCAACTACCTTGTGTTCCGTAACCAATCGGACAAATTTATCCCTCCAGGATTCTAATTTATGAAGATTTCTCTTTTTTTGAGAATCTACCCCCTTATGTTTTAAAACATATATAAACGCTATTTGTTTTCAAAGTAGCTCTTAAATTGTTTTTCTGCTTACAGGTTCAATCTTAAAGTCACGGTAGTTGACTTTATTAAAAAACAAATACTAAAGAATAGGTTTTGTATGTATGCGTGTTGATTTTCTCATTATTAAATGAATAAAGTATAGACCTATTTCCCTTTAAAATAAAAATTATGACCATAAACACTTACGATGCATTTAATCGTATAACACCTCTAGAAATAGAAAGAGTAACTAATTTTTTATATACACATCTTGAAAAGTATGGAGATGAAAAAACAGCAATTCGCAAAGCACTAAACTATGCAGCGAAAGAGCGAACAGGATTAGGAGGTTATGTTTTTACGATTGAAGATAAAAATGAAATTGTAGGAGCAGTAGTCATAAATAAAACAGGTATGGATGAGTACATACCAGAAAATATTTTAGTGTACATAGCCACTCACAGCGATTACAGAGGAAAAGGAATTGGAAGGAAAATAATGACACATGCTATTGAAAACTGTAAAGGAGATATTGCTTTGCACGTAGAAAAAGACAATCCAGCTAGGTTTCTTTATGAAAAACTAGGATTTACCACGCCGTATTTAGAAATGAGATTAAAGAGATAATATGAGACAGTTAAAAATTACAAAACAAGTTACCAATAGAGAATCAAAATCTATTGAAAAATACTTACAAGAAATAGGTAAAATTGACTTAATTACTGCAGATGAAGAGGTAGAATTAGCTCAAAAAATCAAAGCAGGAGATCAAAGAGCGCTAGAAACTTTGGTAAATGCCAATTTACGATTTGTGGTTTCTGTTGCAAAACAATATCAGAACCAAGGATTGCGATTATCTGATTTAATTAATGAAGGAAACATAGGTTTAGTAAAAGCGGCAAGACGTTTTGATGAAACACGTGGATTCAAGTTTATATCGTACGCTGTTTGGTGGATACGCCAGTCTATTTTACAAGCATTGGCAGAACAATCTCGTGTAGTTCGCTTGCCACTTAACAAAATAGGAAGCATTAGTAAGATAAAGAAAGCAGTTTCTAAACTCGAACAGAGTAACGAGCGCATGCCTACACCAGAAGAAATTGCCAAGGTGTTAGATATGACAGTTTCAGATGTAAAACAATCCATGAAGAACTCAGGAAGACACGTTTCTATGGATGCCCCTTTAAAAGAAGGAGAAACATCAAACTTATACGATGTTATGAGAGCTTCAGAAGCACCAAAACCAGATAAAGACTTAATGCAAGAATCTTTACAATTAGAAATTAGCAGAAGTTTAGAAACACTATCTCCGAGAGAATCAGACATCATAAAATTATTTTATGGTCTAGAAAACTACCGTCCTATGAGTCTAACAGAAATTGGTGAGGCTTTCGATTTAACAAGAGAGCGCGTACGTCAAATAAAAGAAAAAGGAATACGAAGATTAAAACAAAAATCAAGAACAAAAGTATTGAAAACCTATTTAGGATAATTTCTACGTTGTTCTAGATTCAGCATAGCAATAATAATATTAAAAAGATATAATCATGTTAATCATTCAAGTAAAAGAAGGTGAAAATATCGACAGAGCATTAAAACGATATAAAAGAAAATATAGAAACACCAAAGTATTACAAGAAATAAGAGAGAGAAAAGAATATAAAAAACCCTCTGTTAGCAGAAGAGAACAGTTAAAAAAAGCCCAGTACAAACAGCAGTTTTTATTGGAGCAGGAAAAATAAAACATGGATATACACTTTGTAGATCTACTAATTTTTATACTGTATCTAGTTTTTATGCTTGGAGTAGGAGTGTACTTCATGAATAAAAATAAATCAAAAGACGACTATTATGTAGGAGGAAGAAATATGTCTGCCGGACATATAGGGCTGTCGGTTGTTGCAACAGATGTCGGAGGAGGTTTCTCCATCGGTTTAGGAGGACTCGGTTTTTTAATGGGGCTTTCTGGAAGTTGGATGCTTTTTACAGGATTGTTAGGTGCTTGGATAAGCGCCGTTTTTTTAATCCCAAAAGTCTATCCTATTGCAAAAAAACATCACTTTTTAACCTTTCCAGAGTCGCTAGCTTTTCACTACAATGCGAAAGTAGCGCTAATGGCAGGAATCATCTCGCTCATAGGTTACATAGGCTTTACCAGTTCACAAATTTTAGCAGGTGCCAAATTAGCCTCGGCTACATTTCCATCCATATCCATCACAAATGCAGTACTCATTATGGGAGTTATTGCCGTAGTATATACTGTTATTGGCGGCATCAAAGCCGTAATTTATACCGATACTATTCAATGGATTATCCTCATGGTAGGGCTCATAGGTATCGGAATTCCTATAGGTTATATAGAAGTTGGAGGCTGGAGTGGCATTAAAGAAATGGTACCGTCCAGTTTTTTATCCCTAACAAATATTTCATTTATTGATATGTTTAACTGGATAATTACCATTGTGCCCATTTGGTTTGTAGGAATGACACTATACCAACGAATTTATGCTTGTAAAGACGAAAAAACAGCTCAAAAAGCATGGAAAATAGCTGGGTTGTTTGAGTATCCTATCATGGCGTTTATGGGCGTTGCGTTAGGACTCTTTTCTAGGGTGGCTTACGAACAAGGAATGTTCACCAGTATAGGATATGCCCCAGGTACCAATTTAGATGCTGAATTAGGACTTCCGTTGTTGTTAAGAAGTATTTTGCCAGTAGGTCTTATGGGATTAATGATGTCGGCTTATTTTTCAGCAATTATGTCAACCGCAGATAGTTGTTTAATGGCAGCATCAGGCAATTTAACAACCGATATTTTCGGATATTTTAAAAAGAGTATCAGTATAAAAAAATCACAATTCATCACTTTTATCATAGGAGGTTTAGCAATTGTATTGGCTACTAAAATGCACAATGTATTAGAATTAATGTTGTATTCGTATGCGTTTATGGTATCAGGATTATTAGTTCCTGTTTTAGGAACATTATTACTGAGAAAACCATCGCCAATCGCCGCTTTTAATGCGATGATTTTCGGAGGACTTACCACCTTACTATTAATCATCTTTGAAGTTAAACTGCCTTATGGACTGGATGCGAACTTCTTCGGAATTACTGTGTCAGCCACTGTTTTCGCTATAATTCAAGCAACAAATTCCCCCAAAGTATGGAAAACCTAGCAGGTATTTTAGAGCATATTCGAAAAGAACTACACAAGTATCCTGAAGTTTCTGAAGAAGAATATGAAACCCAAAAAAGAATACAAGCTTTTTTAGAGAAACATACTACTTGTGAGCTAGTAACTGTGGCTAAAACAGGACTATTAGCAATCTTTAATGGAAATAAAAAGGGGAAAACGGTTATGTTACGAGCAGATATTGATGCTCTGCCTATTCAAGAAGTGAATACTTTTGAGCATGCATCTGTAAACGAAGGTGTCTCTCATAAATGCGGACACGACGGGCATACAACTATTTTACTCGGAGTGGCAAAACTACTCACAGAAAACCCTTTGCCTAACGGAAAAGTAGTATTGCTTTTTCAACCTTCAGAAGAAAACGGAAGCGGTGCCCAATCAGTTTTAAAAGACCCTTATTTTAAAAAACTGCACATAGATTATGTTTTCGCCTTGCACAATTTACCAGGGTTTACCAAACGAGAAATCGTTGTAAAAGAAAATGAATTTACAAGCAATGTAAAAAGCGTAGCTATTATTTTAGAAGGAAAAACGGCACATGCGGCAGAACCAGAAAAAGGATACAACCCAGCCAATGCAATTGCCGAAATTCTTTACTTTATAAAACAAGAAACTAACAATATACCAGAAAGTGCTGATTTTTTCTTGGCGACCCCGATACATATTACCATGGGAGAAAAAGCCTATGGAGTTTCCGCTGGATATGGAGAAGTACATCTTACTTTAAGAAGTTGGAGTACCCGTTTAATGGAAGAAAAGCAAGCAACACTAAAAAGTTTACTACAGTCACTCGAAACAAAAGAAAAGCTGCGTGTTACCGCTTCTTGGTTTGAAGAGTTTTATGCCAATAAAAACAATACCAAAGCTGTTGAATACATAGAAGCTGCAGCGACACAACTAAAATTATCAATCAATAAAATAAACATTCCTTTTAAATGGGGAGAAGATTTTGGATTGTTCACGCAAAAATACAAAGGAGCCATGTTTGGGCTAGGAGCAGGAAAAAACACCCCCGCATTGCACAATCCAGATTATGATTTTCCTGATGACATAACCCTAACAGGAGCACAACTATTTTACAACATTTTAAAAGAAGTTCAAGAATAAATGACGCATACTTCATACATAGAATTATCTGAATCGGCTATAAAAAACAACATTCGCTTTATACGAGATGTAATTGGAGAGAACACCATTTTTTCATCTGTAGTAAAAGGGAATGCGTATGGGCATGGAATTAAAACGTACTGTGCATTAGCCTATAAATACGGGGTAAGGCATTTTAGTGTTTCTGATGCCAATGAGGCTTTTGAGGTAAAAAAATCTTGCCTTACCATGATGTAACGATTATGATTATGGGGATGATAGAAAACAGCCAATTGCCGTGGGCAATAGAAAATGAAATAGAGTTTTATGTTTTTGAAGAAAACAGACTGCAAAAAACCATTAAAGCAGCACAAAAAGTAAAAAAGAAGGCAAAAATTCATATAGAAGTTGAAACAGGAATGAATAGAACAGGATTTGTTCCTAAAGAAGCACTAAAGGTTTTTAAATCTGTAGAAAAATATAAAGAGTTTATTAACATAAAAGGAGTTTGTTCTCATTTAGCAGGAGCAGAAAGTATTTCAAACTATAAGAGAATAACGAATCAGAAGAAAAAATTTAAAAGCATAAGAAAAGAAGTAACAGCACTCGATTTGTTTCAACCCATCTATCATTTAGCAAGTTCAGCAGCGACTATTCGATACCCAAAAACAAGGTTAGATCTCGTGCGTGTAGGTATTTTACAATTTGGCTTTTTTCCAACAAAAGAAATACTAGTGCACTATTTAACGAAAGAAAAAATAGTAGAAAGTCCATTAGAAAGAATTATTTCTTGGAAAACACAAATAATGGATGTTAAAACTGTAAAAGCGGGGCAATTTATTGGTTATGGTACCTCGTACTTTACCAATCAAGAAACCAAAATAGCCATTATTCCTGTTGGGTATTCCTCAGGGTACAGTCGTTCATTAAGCAATACAGGAAAGGTTTTAATAAGAGGGCAACGACATAAAATAATAGGAACTATTAATATGAACATGATGGCGGTAGATATTACCCATGCCAATACTGTTGAAAAAGGAGATGAGGTGGTGTTAATAGGACGCCAAGGAGATGTAGAAATTACAGTTTCTTCATTCAACGATTCGATACAAATTATCAACTACGAATTATTAACACGACTTCCCGAAAATTTACCAAGAATTATAACAAAATAACTATGGCAGAATTAATCATCTATTCTGAAAGGATAAAGAATAACATAAAAAAGTTAAGCGCTTTTTTTGAAAAGAACCACATAGAGTGGAGTTTGGTAACAAAGGTTTTTTCAGGAGATAAAACATTTTTAAAAACAATTTTAACTCCAGATGTAACCCAAAAAATAAACTCCATAGGAGATTCTCGCTTAACAAGCTTACGCAATTTAAGAGAAGTAAATCCAGATTTACGAACTATTTATATAAAACCTCCTGCCAAGATGTATGCCGATGATGTGGTAGAATATGCTGATATTTCTTTAAACAGCTCTTTGACTACCATAGAATCGTTAAATGAAGCAGCAAAGAAGATAGGAAAAGTTCATGAAATCATTATTATGATTGAAATGGGGGAGTTAAGAGAAGGGATAAAAAGAGATGATATTTTAGGTTTTTATGAAAAAGTATTCAATTTATCGAATATCGAAGTAATAGGTATTGGTTCAAACTTAGGCTGTATGTATGGGGTAGAGCCTACGTACGATAAGTTGTTGCAATTATCGTTGTACAAAGAACTGATATCAGCAAAATTTAATAAGGATTTAAAATATGTTTCAGGAGGTACATCGATTACACTTCCGCTGGTAGAAAATGGTGTTGCTCCTAAAGATATCAATCATTTTAGAATTGGAGAGGCGGCTTTTTTTGGAATCAGTCCTCTTGAAAACAAACAATTTCAAGATTTACATACCGAAACCTTTGAGTTTTATGCAAATGTAATAGAGCTAGAAAAGAAAAAAGTAGTGCCCGATGGTATTATTAGTGAAGCGAGTATAGGACATACCTCTAACTATGACGAAAGCGATATACAAGAAACCTCTTATAAAGCGATTTTAGACTTTGGTTTACTCGATGTAGATAAGAACGATATTGATGTAGAAGATAAAGAAATATCTTTTGTCGGGATAACTTCAGATATGTTAGTAATTGATGTGGGACTTAATAAAAATGAGTTGGGAGAAACGAAATACAAAGTAGGAGATAAGGTGAAATTCAGACTGAGTTATATGGGTGTTGCCAGACTGTTAAGTTCTAAGTTTATTGACAAAATTTACGTAGAAAAAGAGTAGAACTTCTTAAAATTTCAAACACTAATTAAAACGTTCTACATTAAAAGGAGTCATAGGTAAACTCGTTTTTTTATCAGAAATAATTTCAGAAACCAATTTACCCGTAGCAGGGCCTAAACTCCATCCCATCATAGCATGTCCAGTTGCTACGGTTACATTTTTAATCTTTGATAGTCTGCCAATGTATGGTAATCCATCAGGAGAGCATGGGCGTAAGCCAGTTTCAACATTGTTTATTTCGTTTTCATTGATGCTTAATCCGTTGTAATAACTTTTACTAGCATTTACAATGGCATCTACTCTTTTTTTATTGATTTTTTGATTGATACCAGCAATTTCCATCATACCACCAAAACGTGTAAATCCATTCATCGGAGTAACGGCAACCTTCGCCTCGGTTAAAATAGCTGGTATGCTAATACCCGTTTTACTTTTTACGTTCATTCGATATCCTTTACCTGCCTGAACAGGAATCGTAATTCCTAATTTTTTAGCTAGTTTTTGTGTCCAAGATCCAGTAGTTAAAATAAACTCATCACCAATAATCGTGCTGTTTTTAGTTGTAATTGATACCACTTTATTGGTAGAAATATGAAAGTCTAACACTTCTTCATCAGATAAAAATGTAACGTTGTGTTCTTCTAAATACAACTTCAATTGTTGCATATATTCGTTCGGAGTCATGTGCGCATCAGAATGGTAATATACAGCTCCTTTGATATTCAATGAAATATGGGGTTCTAGTTTTTGAGTTTCTTGGGCAGTTAAAAGTTCAACCTTCAATCCTTCTTGTATACCAAGTTTTCCGATATTCCATTCCTCTTCCCCCATTTTATCAGTTTTATAATACATCATCAATCCTTTATGCTGGTAATGAAAATCAAAATCTTTTGAAGCTTTGATCTCTTCGTATAGTTCTTTACTGAACACATTAAAGTTTTTAATAACAGGAATAGCCGCTGCCACTTTTTGGTGGGTTGCTGATTTTTTAAATAACCAAGCCCATTGAAAGAAATCATAATCTAAACGAGGTTTGATAGCTAACGGACTGGTAGAACTGAGCATCCATTTGAGCCCTTTGCTAATCATTCCAGGAGCAGCTAAGGAAATAATATGACTAGGAGTAATAATTCCCGCATTGACATACGAAGCTCCCGATGAAAAATCTGATTTTTCAACTACCGTTACTTGGTGTCCTTCTTTTTGAAGATAATATGCAGTAGATAAACCTATGATTCCACCGCCAATGATAATACAGTTTTTCAATGAGTTAATGGGTTAATGAGATAATGGATTAATGATTTACTGATTCAATGTTTTAATGTTTTAATTTTTCAATGACTTACTGATTTAATGTTTTAATGGGTTAATGAGATAATGAGTTAACTATTTGCTGTTTCATTTTTTTAATGTTTTAATTCTTCAATGATTTAATGTGTTAATAAGTGATTTACTTACTAGTAGATTAACTACTTCCTGAATTTTTCCGTGCTTTAGAAACAATCTTAACAATTTCTAAGGATTCTTTCATCAAAGGTTTTAATTGTTCATCAGAAGCTAGTTTTGTGTCTTTTAGTAATTCTAGCCAAAATAATGTTTCATCTGCTTCTTCTAATACGATAGACATTTTTGCAAAGAACTCTCTTTGAGAGCGAGCAATACATGCAGCCCTATAGTTTGCAGCAGTAGAAGTTACTGAGCGAATTAATTGCTTTCCTATTATTCTTGTAGCATCAGTTTTTTGAATTTGATTGTAAAGTAAAATAATATTCACAGCTAATTGTTTTGTTCTACTTTTAACACTTTCTATAAATTCCGATTTATTCACAACAGTTTTAATTAATTTTTCCCTAATTTAAGGATATAATGGAATAAATTAATTCATTCGCTTATAAAAAATCACTTCATCAACTCCCTCATTGAATCATTTCCTCATTGAATCATTAATTCATTGAAACATTCCCCATTATCTCATTAATCCATTTCATTGCTAGCCTTAAATAACTTGAAAACCATGTGCATACGGGTCATCTTCATCATCAATTATAATGGTGTTATATCCGTATACTTTAGCCCAACCTTCTATGCTCGGAATAATGGCTTGTTTTCCGTTTAAAGTAGTTTCTTTCACTACTCGACCTATAAACTTACTTCCAATAAAACTTTCATGAATAAATTCTTCACCAAGTTGTAGTTTTCCTTTGGCATATAATTGCGCTAAACGCGCTGAGGTTCCTGTGCCGCACGGACTTCTATCAATCGCTTTATTACCATAAAAAACAGCATTTCTTCCTGAGGAAGTTGGGTCGATAGGGTTGCCTGTCCATAAGATATGCGTTACATCTCTAATCGTATCGTTTTCGGGATGAATAAACATATTTGGATATTTTTCATTGATTCGATTTCGAACAATTTGAGAGTATTGAATAATTTTAGAAGCGGTAAAATTATGGATTCCCGAAAAGTTTTTTTGAGGGTCAACAATAGCATAATAGTTTCCGCCGTAGGCAACATCAAAAGTAATTTCACCTAATTCGGGGCATTCTATTGTTAAATCTTCGGCAGCTAGATAACTTTTTACATTCGTTAGTCGAACCCAATCTACTTTTTTACCAGTTTGTTGGTATTCAATTTCAACCAATCCTGCAGGTGTTTCCATTTTAATTTTTCCCGGAAATTTAGGACTTACCAATCCTTCTTCAATGGCGATGGTTATTGTTCCGATGGTTCCATGACCACACATGGGTAAACATCCAGAAGTTTCAATAAATAAAACAGCAACATCATTTTCAGGGTTGTGAGGAGGAAATAAGATAGAGCCACTCATCATATCGTGTCCACGAGGTTCAAACATGAGTCCTTTGCGAATCCAATCGTATTCTTTTAAAAAATGCTGGCGTTTTTCACTCATACTCGCTCCTGATAAATTCGGACCTCCGCCTGCAACAACTCTTACAGGGTTACCACAAGTATGTGCATCAATGCAAAAAAAAGTTTTTTTCATCTTAACCAAATTGAATCGCCAGCTTGAATTATTTAGTAGAAAAAACCCTTCAAAAAATTTTCTATTAATCAAAAACAAAGCTGGCTTTATTTCAATTTCTTTAGATGCCCCAAAAGTAAGTTTTTGATTTCAGAGTTTCTAAAGAAAACATTAAATTTTATTATTTAATCTGTTTTTTTGTTAATACACCGTTAATAGAACGTAAAATTTCTGATGGGTTTTCGTTTTTTAGTTCATCTGGTAATATATGGTTTGGCCAATCTTGATAACAAAAAGGACGTACCCAACGTTGAATAGAATTAATTCCAACAGCTGTAAACCTACTATCTGTTGAGGCAGGATAAGGCCCTCCATGTACCATTGATGGGCAAACTTCTACCCCAGTAGGTACTCCGTTGAAAATAATTCTTCCTACTCTATTTTGTAAAGCAGCAACAATATTTGAGTAGTTTGCTACTTCATTAGCATCAGAAATCACTGTTCCAGTTAGTTGACCCTCTAAATTTAAAACAATTTTTTCTAATTGTTGTTCGTTTTCGCATTGAACTACGATAGAGTAGGGGCCAAAAACTTCTTGATGTAAGGTTGGATTCTCTAAAAATGTTTTTCCTTCAACCGTTGTAACTATTTGTGAAGCATAATTAGGTGGTGTGTTTTCTTTATAGCTAGCAACTACCGTTAATCCTTCTTGAGCAATAGCTTTGTTTTTATTACGCTCATAAGCTCCTATAATGTTTGGGTGCAGCATACAAGTAGGATTGATTTCTACGATTTTATGAGCTAATGAATTGATAAAATTTGTTAAGCTTTCTCCTTTCAGTCCTAAAATTAGCCCAGGATTGGTGCAAAATTGTCCCGTACCTAAGGTGATGGAGTTGGCATAGGTAGCAGCCAAACTTTCTGCCCTGTTTTCTAATGCTTTTGGAAGCATAATCACTGGGTTGATGCTTCCCATTTCTGCAAATACAGGAATGGGCTCTTCGCGTTTAGCAGCCAAATCTAACAAAGCTCTACCACCACGAATGCTACCTGTAAAACCAACTGCTTTTACTTTTGGATGTGCCACCAATTGTTGTCCGACTTCAATACCACCAGAATTTAAGTTAGAAAAAACACCGTTGGGCATGCCTGTTTTTTCTGCGGCTTTTATAATTGCCGAAGCAATGAGTTCACCTGTGCCCGCATGCATGGGGTGCGATTTTACGATTACAGGGCAACCAGCGGCGAAAGCAGCAGCCGTATCTCCGCCTGCGGTTGAATAGGCAAGAGGGAAGTTACTCGCCCCAAAAACAACTACAGGACCTAATGGTATATTCATTTTGCGTAGGTCTGATTTTGGGTTTGGTTCTCTATCGGGAATTGCAGTGTCAATCATAGCTTCTACCCAAGAGCCTTCTTCAACTAAATCAGCGAAAGAGCGTAGTTGAAATACGGTTCTTCCTCGTTCTCCTTTTGCACGACCTTCAGGTAATCCAGATTCTGTACAATAGATTTGTATCAATTCATCATCTAAGGCTAAAATTTCATCAGCAATGGTATTTAAAAACGCAGCTTTTCTTTTGCCAGAAATGGTTCTGTATTCTTTAAAAGCTTTTGAAGCTAAATCGACGGCTTTATTTATTTCTTCTGGAGTTGCCTCGGTAAACACATGCTCATTTTCCTGATGTGATTGAGGGTTGAAGGTGGTATACCTTGTATTTCCTGATGCGATTAATTGATTTCCTATATAGTTTTTTCCTGTAATCATATTTGAATGGCTAAATGAGTTAATTGGTTAATGAGAAAATGAGTTAATGGTGTAATGAGTTAATGGGTTAATGAGTTAATGAGAAAATGAGTTAATGGGTTAATTGTTTAGTCAAAAACTTTACTTTGTTACTGTTTCATTATTTCAATGGGTTAATGATAGCGATTTATAATCGGGTAGTATCGGTCTGTTTTTTAAACCTATTTCTATTATGTTTAAAACCTGTTTGCGCTCTTCACCAACTAAGGGTAGCCTTGGTGCTCGAACATTTTCGGTACCAATACCTGTAGCGACTTCGGCTAGTTTAATGTTTTGTACTAATTTAGGGTTTATATCTAATTCAAGCAACGGTAAAAACCAACGATAAATTTCTAAGGCTTCCTGTATACGTCCTGCTTTTTGCAATTCATAAATGGCTACTGTTTCTTTCGGAAAAGCACAAACTAAACCAGCTATCCAACCATCTGCTCCCATTAACAAGCTTTCTAAGGCTAAGGTATCGACACCCGTCATTATTTTTAAACGATTTCCGAAACGGTTTTTAATCCGCGTTACGTTAGAAATGTCTCGAGTTGATTCTTTAACAGCTTCGATATTATCACAGGTTAACAATTCTTCAAACATATCTAACGTAACCTCAATTTTATAATCAACAGGATTGTTGTATACCATAATCGGAAGTGAGGTATTATTTGCTACTGCTTTGAAGTATTCAACAGTTTCTCTATCACAAGATTTATAGCGCATAGGAGGAAGCATCATCAACCCTTTCGCTCCGTCTTCTTCGGCTTTTTGGGCTGCTTCAATAGCACCTTTAGTCGTTTGTTCAGCAATGTTAATTAATACGGGAACTTGATTCTCTACAAGGTCGACAGCAGTTCTTGTCAATATTCTTTTTTCTTCATCAGACAAGGTACTGGCTTCCCCTAAAGTACCGCCTAGTACAATTCCATGAACACCAGCATCGAGCTGTGCTTTTATATTTACTTCAAACATATTCAAGTCTAAAGTATCATTATTTGTAAACTTTGTTGTTACTGCTGGCATTACGCCTTTCCAATTTATACGCATCGTACTCTTTTTTTTGTTACAAAGTTATCATGAAGGAAGTATTGAGTTTTATTTCAAATTACCCTATGCTAATACTATATTATCTTAAATTGTGTTTTTAATGCATTGAATTAGTAGTATTTGCATACTTTTGAATACTAACAGTAGTTTTTTGAATGAAAGTTTTACCGTTTAAAATACCTAAAACCCAAAATATTGGATTGATTTATCAAGAAGATAAAGAAGATTATTTTTACGATAAATTTCATCAGCATGAAGAAATACAGGTGTGTGTAATCGTTAAAGGAGAAGGTACACTGATTGTTGGTGATACGATTACCAAGTATGCATCCGGTGATGTTTTGGTAATAGGAAGTTACTTGCCACATGTTTTTAAAAGTGATGCTTCTATTATTAAAGAATCGTTTATGATTTCATTATTTTTTACGAAGCATTCTTTTGGAAAAGATTTTTTTTTGTTAGATGATTTTAAAGAATTGCTTCCTTTTTTTGAAAAGTCAGTATCAGGATTTAAACTTGTTGAAAATAGAAGAGAAGTAATGAAGATTTTTTTAGGATTGCAAAAATCTACCAACCTGAACCGATTTATAGGCTTACTTCAAGTTTTAAAGATTGTAATAAACTCAAAAACAGAAGCACTTGCGAGTTTTGTTTACCCAAAAAGATATACAGATAATGAGGGGGATAGAATGCGTACTATCATGGATTTTACAATGAATAATTTTGATAAAAATATCAATTTACATGAAATTGCTGAAAAGGCAAACATGACTCCTAATGCCTTTTGCAGGTATTTTAAACAACGAACCAATAAAACCTATTTTACTTTTTTAAATGAATTACGAATCGAAAACGCCTGTAAATTATTAGTTTCAAATAATTCTCTTACAATCAGTGAAATAGCATATAAATGCGGATTCAATAACTTGTCTAATTTCAATAGAAGTTTTAAAAAAAATAAATTGATAAAACCATCAGAATACAGAATAAATTCGGGTTTTTAGCACTTAACTTGTTTTAGTATTGTAAGAAAACAAAAGATTGTCGTATTTTTTTAAAAACAGTTGATTATATTTGACAGCTATTATTATCCAATGAGCTTTAATGAGAAAAAGAATTACATATTCGTTACTTTTAGTATTGTTAATCAGTACTAAGAGTATTGCACAAGAAACATTACCAATTTATGCCGATTATTTGTCTGACAATGTATATTTGTTACACCCTGCAGCGGCTGGTATTGGCGATTGTGGAAAAATACGGTTAACAGCTCGCCAACAATGGTTAGGGGTCGATGATGCCCCTGCTTTACAAACAGCAAGTTTTCATGCAAAATTAGATGAGTACAGTAATACAGGGCTTGGTGTTATACTTTTTAACGATAAAAACGGGTATCATTCTCAAAAAGGTATTCAGGGTACCTATGCATACCATATTGATATGGGGAACGAAAACCTTTTTAATCAATTATCTTTTGGATTGTCTTTTTCTGTTGTTCAGAATGAAAGAGATCAAAGAACATTTGTAAACGATCCTGCCGTAAGTCAGGTTATTGAAAGTGATTTTTATTTCAATGCCGATTTTGGTATGGCGTATCATAAAAATGGATTGTCTTCATACTTTACCGTGAAAAACGTATTCTTGTCAGCAAAAAATAACTTAAATCAAAATTTTGAATCTTTCAATCTAAGAAATTATATATTGGGAGGAGGTTATTTTTTTGGAGACAGAGAAAAACTACAGTTTGAGCCCTCATTTATGTTTCAGTACAAGGAACAAACGGCAGAAAAGATTGCAGATGTGAACTTTAAAGTGTACAAAACCTTGAGTGAAACGCAATTATGGGCAGCATTATCGTATAGAAGAAGTTTTGATGGAAATGTATTTGGAGAAGCTCAATATATAACACCCATAGTTGGGGTTAATTATAAAAACTGGATGTTTGCTTATACCTATACACAGCAAACTGGCGATATTGTTTTTTCAAACGGAGGTTTTCATCAATTATCTTTAGGAATAAATTTGTTTTGTACAAAAAGAAGAGCGGCTGCTTGTCCTAATATCAACGGAAGTTTTACCTATTAATACGATGGCATTGCCTTTGTAAACGTATTACACAGATAATGAGAATGAATTTATTATTAAAAATCTAAGAAGCTAATCTTGCTGTTCTCATACTCTTTCAGCATAGCTTTTAAAACAGTGGTTTCTTTATTTATATAGAAGGTAGTGTTAGCTCTTTCAGAACTATTATTAAGTAGGTTTTGATTTGATAAAACATTTTTCACCTGTCTGGCTACAGCTTCACCAGAATCGATAATTGTTATATTTTTTCCTGCTATTTTCTGTATTTGAGGAAGTAAGTAAGGATAGTGTGTACAGCCTAAAACAATATAGTCGCATTTTTTCTCTAGCATAGGAGTTAGGTATTTATGTAAGAGAGAAGTCATTTCATCAGAATACATTTTTCCATCTTCTATTAATTCAACCAGACCTTCTCCAACTTGTTCTATAATCGTAATCTCATCACTTAAACTAGAGGCTGTTTTTTCAAATAATGCGCTATTTAAAGTGCCTTTTGTGGCAAGTATACCAACTTTTCCTGTTTTAGTGTTTAAAGAAGCAGGTTTAATAGCTGGTTCAATTCCTATAAAAGGAATCGTGTATTCATTTCTTAGATATTGAATAGCATTTGTCGTTGCTGTATTACAAGCAACAACAATGATTTTAGCTCCTTTTTTAATCAGTAGCTCAGTATTTTTAATAGATAAATTAACTATTTCTTGTGTTGTTTTTTGACCGTAGGGCGCATTTTTACTATCAGATAAATAAATAGTATTTTCATTGGGTAGTAGATGGTGAATTTCTTTCCAAATAGAAGTGCCTCCAATTCCAGAGTCAAAAATACCAATAGGTTGTTTTAGGTTAATTTTCATACAGAAAACAAAAATAAAAATCCTGCTGTTTAAACAGCAGGATTTCGATATAAAATATATTAATATTATTCTTAGAAGCCTAATTTAGCTCTTACTGCATCGTAAATATCTTCTCCTTTGTCGTAAACGATTAGACCTTTACCAGGAGCAGCATCAAGTACATAAATAATTCCTTTTTCAGCAGCTACAGCTTTAATAGCTTCTTCTGCTTTTTGCAAAATAGGAATGGTTTTTTCTTGATACTTCTTTTGCATTTCTTGACCAGCAGTTTGCTCAGCTTGCGCTATCTTTTGTCTGTCTTGTTGAACTTCGATAGCTCTTTTTTGGTTTACTTCTTGTGTTTGACTTTTACCTTCAGCTTCATATTTTTTCATTTTAGCCTCTAGTTTTTTGTACATAGTCTCAATATCGTCACGGTAGGTTTTATTAAGCTTTTCTAATTCTGCTTTCATAGCTTTTGTAGCAGGCATTTCAGCTAATAATTTATCAGTGTTAATATGTGCAGTTTTTTGTGCATTTGCCACACCACCTAATCCAATCGTAAAAATTGCAACTAATAATAACGTTTTTAAATGTTTCATCTTTGTTTAATTTAATTTAATGTTCTTTATTCTTGATTTATTTGTCCTTACTTGTGTCTTCTTCTTTTTTCTTTCTAGCTTCTTGTTGCGCCTTTAACAGTGCTTCTCTTTTCTCTTGCAACAGTTTTCTTTTTTCGGCTCTTTCTTTTAAACGTTGTTTTCTTTTTTCTTCAATTTGTTTAATTTTAGCAAGCCTATCTGCCTCTTTCTTATCCTTCAATTCATTTTTCTTGGCAATTTTTTCTTTTCGAGCTTCACTTAAATTGTCGTCTTTAAGTAATTCTTTTTTAGCATTAATTTTATCCTTTTTAGCTTGCTTCTTTTGGTCGATATTAATCATTTGTACAACGAGGTCGCTAATATCGTGTTTTTTGTTGGAATACAACATAACCAAGTCGCTCGATTTATCGAAAACGAAATCATATTTTTTTCTAGAAGCAATAGTTTGTACAGCGTTGTAAACTTGATCTTGTACAGGTTTTACTAACTGCTTTCTCAGATTGTACATATCGCCATTCGGACCAAAATATAGAGACTCTAATCTTCTAAGAGATTCTTGCTTTATATTAATATCTTCTTCGCGCTCTTCTATGAGTTCTTTTGTTAAAATAGCTTTTTCATTAGCTAAATCTGTTTTTAAAACTTCTATTGCACGAGCTTCCTTATCTAGTTTCGTTTTCCATCTTTCAACTTTTGAATCTAGAGAATTTTGTGCATCCATATATGCGGGAATATTCTGAAGAATATACTCCATGTCAATGTATGCAATACGTTGGTTTTTTTGGGCAACAGCGATACTGGCTAAAAGTAAAAGAACGATCGATAAAATATTTTTTTTCATCTTGTATAATGTATTTAGAAAAAACCGTGCCAAAACCGAAACCTATGATAAATGAATGATTTTAGAACTGTCTTCCAATTATAAAATGCGTTTGCCAACCAGATTTTTCGGTGAATCCTGGTAACGGATCGAAACCATGTGCGAAATCAATACCTAGCAATCCAAATGCAGGCATAAATATGCGAACACCTAACCCAGCAGAACGTTTTAATTTAAACGGATTAAAATCGCTAAAATTGTCATAAGAATTACCCGCTTCTAAAAATCCTAATGTATAAATAGAAGCAGAAGGTTTATCGGTAATAGAATAGCGTAACTCTAACTGGAACTTGTTATAGATAGCCCCTCCATCGATTGATGATATTCGGTTGTTTTCATATCCTCTTAAACCAACAATTTCTCGTCCGTCTAATTGTCCTTGTGCGATACCATCACCCCCAACAAAATACCTTTCTACAGGGGTTAATCCAAGTTTGTCATTATATTTTCCTAAATAACCCATTTCAAAATTAGACATTAAAACTAATTTATTAGCGAGTGAGGTATACCACTTTCCTTTTGCCGCGATTTTGTAGTATTCTAACCATTTGTATTTTTCGGCTAAATAATCTTGTCTTTCGTCTGGAGTTAGGTTGTCAGGTTCAGTGTAGTCTTTTCCGTTTACTAACGAGTACGGAAAAGTAGCTTTTGCTCTTAAGGTAAATTCAGAACCATAGGTTGGAAAAATTAAACTAGGACCTGCAGAGTTACGACTAAATGATACGGTGTAAGCTAAGTTGTTCAAATCTCCTTCACTAAGAATGTCATTAGATGAACCTACACGATACCCATAATTTTGTAATTCAATTCTTTGAAAACTAATGCTTTGTGCAAGGGTAAAATAGTCATCAGGCCATTTTAAACGCTTTCCTAGACCGATTGTAGCTCCAATAATACCCAAACTTTCGTTTTTATTTACCTCATTGGTTGTAAAATCAAAACGGTATTGATTTGATAGGTATACAGAAAAAGACAATGATTGTGGTGTTTTACCTCCTAGCCATGGCTCGCTAAACGAAAAGCTATAGGTGTTGAATGTTCTACTTGCTTGAAGTCGTAGAGATAAACTTTGTCCATCTCCCATTGGCAATGGTTTGTAGGCTTCTTTATTAAAGAGGTTTCTGATAGAAAAATTATTAAAAGAAAGTCCTAAGGTACCAATAAAAGATCCACCACCATAACCACCTTGTAATTCAATTTGGCTTCCGCCCTTTTCAACCACAGAAAATTCAATATCTGCTGTTTTATCTTGATAATTAGGTTTAACATCAGGAGTTACATTCGCATCGAAGAAACCTAACTGTCCGATTTCACGAATCGATCGTATAATATTTTCACGACTAAACAAGTCGCCAGGTTTTACGCGTAACTCTCTGTAAATTACATGATCGTTTGTTTTATCGTTTCCAGCGACAGATACTTTTTTAATCGTAGCAGGATCATCTTCTCTAATACGAACTTCAACGGTAATAGAGTCATTTTCTACTTTAGTTTCTACAGCGTTTATTTGAGAAAATAGGTACCCATTGTTGTGATATAATGTTTGGATATCTTGTGAAGATGGGGTTCCATCACCAGAAATTCGTTCTTTTAAAACTTTTCCGTTGTAAATATCACCTTTCTCAATTCGCAACATGTTGCTTAACTGTTCGTCTGTATACCTTTTGTTTCCAATAAAAAGAATTTCATCGAAACGGTATTGGCGACCTTCTTCTACTTTGATTTCAAGATTAATTGTATTGTCATCGTTCCAAACTACCTTGTCAGATAAAATTCTGGCATCTCGGTATCCGTTCTCGCTATATTTTTCAAGAATACTATTTAAGTCTTCTTTATAATCGTTTAAAATGTATTTTGAAGTTTTCCAGAAACGACCAAAAACCTTACGTTTGGTATTTTTCATGGCGCCTCTTAAGGTAGCGTCAGACATTGCTTCGTTTCCAGTAAAGTTAATTTCTTTAATTTTTATACGTTCACCTCTATCTATAAAAATAGACATGCTAACTGTGTTTACATCAGAAGTGTCTTTTTTGGTATCTAATGAAACTTTTGTTTTTAAGAAACCTTTATCAGTATATTTTTTCTGAATATAGTTACGTGTAGTTACGATAAGGTTGTCGGTAACCATTACACCTTTTTTTAATTCGGTTTCTTTTTTAATTTCTTTGACTTGAGATTTTTTTACCCCCGAGATAGTAACATCAGTTAACTGCGGTAATTCGGTAACATCGAACTGTAGATATACTGTTTCTCCATCGCGTTTAGATAAGTATACGTCTACTTCACTAAACTGTTTGCTTTCGTATAGTTTTTTAATAGCACTTGTAAGTTTGTCTCCTGGTAGTTTTACAGGTTGTCCTTGTGCCAAGCCAGTATATACTCTTACTGTTTGTTCACTAAATTTTTGTAAACCAGTTATTGTTATACCTCCTAAAATATATTCTTTTCCTTTTTCATAAGAAATAATATTAGTGGTAGTACTGTCTTTAGGAATTGTGTTTTGTGCTTGCGTACTCACCGAAAAAACGGCGATAAAATATACTAGTAAATACGAATATTTATTCATTGGTCTCAATCTGTTCACTGGTTTTTCCAAATCTTCTCTCTCTGTTTTGATAATCGATTATTGCATCGTAAAGATGTTGTTTTCTAAAATCTGGCCACAATACATCATCAAAATATAATTCAGCGTATGCTATTTGCCAAAGTAGATAATTGCTTATTCTTTGTTCTCCACTTGTGCGTATTAATAAATCAACATCGGGCAAATTAAACGTATATAAATGATTATTTATAATTTTATCGTTGATTTTTTCAATTTCTATTTCTTTATTAACAACTTTTTTTGATATGTTTTTGATTGCGTTAACAATTTCTTCTCTAGAACCGTAACTTAAAGCAAAGGTTAATGTGAAATTGGTGTTGTTTTTAGTTGCGTCGATAACACTATTTAATACTTTTTGGGCATTGTTAGGCAAACTATCTATACTACCAATAGCATTTATTTTTACATTTTTGCGTTGAAATTCTGGGAGTTCTTTTTTTAAGCTAGTTACTAATAAACTCATTAAAGCGTCTACTTCAAGTTTTGGGCGACTCCAATTCTCAGTAGAAAATGCATAAAGTGTTAAAAATTTCACACCCAATTCTGAGGCTGTATCGGCAGTTTCTCTAATGGCTGTTAATGCATTTCGATGACCAAAAACACGTTGCATCCCTTTACTCTTTGCCCACCTACCATTACCATCCATAATAATGGCTATATGGTTTGGTATATTTTGTAAGTTAATGCGTTGTAGTTTTTCGTTCATATTTATTCTGCTATACCACCAAAACAAGGAGGTCTTCCAAAGGTGTACACCAAAGAAATACCAGTAAATACATACCAATCATTTCCATTACCTCCAAAGTTTAATGAGTCTATTTTGTCTGTTGTAAAGTCAATATCGTCTACCAATGTAAATCGTACACCTGTTTCAAAAGCTATTGCGAAATTATCAGCTAATCTTCCTTTAATTCCTACTCCTACAGGTAAAGTGTACGAAAATGTACTTTTTAACAGTATGTTGTTGCTAGAGGCAGAAGGTTCTGGACTTCTGTAATTAAAAGCTGCAAATTCAGCTAAGATATAGGGGGTAAATGTACTCGTGTAATCGTTAATGTTATAATGAAAGAAATTAAATTCGACACCGGCGGCAAATTCGTGTATAGTATTAGAAAAGCTAAATTGTCCGCCAGGCCTATTTTTACGATAAGGGTTGTCGGCATTTTTATCATTACCAGAAACAGGGATGAATGTATAGGTGCCTCGTAAAGCAATTCGAGGGTTTAAGTTGTATTTATACACTAAACCTCCAGCTATCTTATTTGGATAGATGTAATTGGTGCTACCTATATCTCCTACATAATTCGATCCTCCAGCAAAAAAACCGACTTCGTGTGTTTGTGATTGTAAAGGTATTACAGCACAAGTTACTAATATTAATAAAATAAATTCTCTCATTGTGAAATAGCGTGCAAATATAGGGAATTGAATTTGCTTTAAAAAGTTAATAATCTGTCTTTTTGATTAACTTTTTTTTTAGAGATTTATTGTAATTATAACGATTCGTTTCGTGTATCTTCTCCCCATAAAAGTTTTCCTCGTAAAGTATTTAAGTAAGATTGATTTTTTGGAACAATAGTTTTTATACTAAATGGTGCTTTTTGAATTTTTATTTTCGTTTCTAAAGAAACTGTGGCGATACGAGAATCTAAAGAAATTAAAAAGTCTTTCTCACGAGCACTCACTTCAAGGTGAATGTCTGTATTATCAGGTATCACCATCGGTCTGGCATTTAAGTTATGTGGTGCTATAGGAGTGATTACAAAACTCTTCGAATCGGGTAAAATTACAGGGCCATCACAACTAAGTGAATATCCTGTAGAGCCCGTTGGAGTAGCTATTATCAGTCCGTCAGCCCAATAGTTGGTCAAATATTCGTTGTTTAAATAAGTTTTAATACCTATCATCGAGGTGGTATTTCTTCTGGCTATGGTTACCTCGTTAAGAGCGAAATTTAATTCAGAAAAATCTTTGGTAGCAGGTGATGTTTCTATTTGCAACAAAGAACGCTCTTGAATAGTGTATTCTTTTTCAAGCATTAAATTAACTGCCTCTTTAATTTGATCTTTTTGAATGGTAGCTAAGAAACCCAAACGCCCTGTGTTTATTCCCATAATAGGAATATTTAAGTTGCGAATGTAAGTAACAGCTCTTAAAATGGTGCCATCTCCACCTATGGTAAATAGTAAATCAAACGTATCTGATAAATCGTTGTAATGCGAAAAGGTGGGGTATTTTTTATGAAGCGAATTGTTTTCTACAAATAAATTGTAAAATTGCTGTTCGAAGAAAACAACAATATTGTGCTTTTCTAATACAGTTAAAAGAATTTTTACTTCTTTTTCTGCTCGCATCGTATAAGCTTGTCCGTAAATAGCGACTTTTTTCACGTGTAAATACTGGTTTTAGTTGTTGAAAAAATTACATATCTAAGTACCTTCTTAAATAAGCAGCTCTATCTTTTAATTCTTCTAAATAAAAATCATCTTCGTGTTGCGTAATCACATTGTAACCATACCTGCGAAATGTTTGAATAATTTCATTAACTTCTTCAGAAACAATTTTAAGTGTCACTTCAACGCTATTCATATTTTCAGAAGAAATGTAAGCGCCTAATAATTTACCGTTATTGGTTTCAACTATTTGTGCTACTTGGCTCATAGAATAATCGGTTTTATTCCTATCAATAATCAACGTATCACTTTCGTTATGTAAAAAAGGACTGTTGGCAAAGGCATCTAAAATATCACACAATTCATAATACCCAACGTACTGCATTTCTTTGTTAAGAACAGGAATTAAGTTTGAGTCATTATCGGCAAATAATGCTATTAAATCAAGCAATGTAGCGTTCTCATCTGTGTAAAAGTGGTCTAACAAGTAAGAGTACTCACTAAGTGTACGATTTTTATTTTCAATTGTTTGAATATCACTTTCTGGCAAACAGCCTATTAATTTATTGTTTTCTACAACAGGTATATGAGTTATAGGTAAGTCTTTGCACAGATTCTGAGCGCTTCTAACCGTGCTGTTTAGCGTTAACGCTTTTATTTCTTTTAATATAAAATCATTGATTTTCATCAGTACGAATATAGTTTAAAATGTTGGAATGCGTTACCTTTGCGGTCTAATTTTACAATATGACAAAGTTAAGCGTTAATATTAATAAAATAGCAACACTTCGTAATTCTAGAGGAGGAAATGTGCCTAATTTACTGCAAGTAGCAACCGATATACAAGAATTCGGTGCAGAAGGAATTACCATTCACCCAAGACCCGATGAACGTCATATTCGGTATCAAGACGCCTATGATTTAAAGTCCATTGTAAATACCGAGTACAATATCGAAGGAAATCCGATAGCTAAATTCAAGCAAATGGTATTAGAAATTAAACCAACGCAAGTAACCTTGGTGCCTGATAGTGTTGATCAAATTACCTCAAATGCTGGTTGGGATACGCTAACACACCAATCGTATTTGCAAGAAGTAATTGCCGAATTTAAAAACGCAGGAATTCGAACTTCTATTTTTATTGATGCTGATTTAAAACTGATTGAAGCTGCTACAAAAACAGGAACGGATAGAATTGAATTGTATACCGAAGAATTTGCTACACAATACGAAAAAGGAAACAAAGAGGCGGTAAAACCGTATGCCGAAGCTGCTATTTTGGCAAATGAATTAGGATTGGGAGTAAACGCAGGGCATGATTTAAGTTTAGATAATATTCAATTTTTTAAACAACAGGTTCCTCATTTAGCCGAGGTGTCTATCGGGCATGCATTAATTTCTGAAAGTTTGTATTTAGGCTTAGAAAATGTGATAAATATGTATTTACACCGTTTGCAATAATTATGGAGGTATTACATTCAAAAATAGTGGGTGAAGGACAACCGTTGCTTATTTTGCATGGATACTTTGGCATGGGTGATAATTGGAAGTCGCATGCAAACAAATTTGCTGAAGACGGTTTTGAAGTGCATTTAATAGACCAGCGAAACCATGGAAGAAGCTTTCATGCAGATGCCTTTGATTATGAGTTGTTGGTTAGCGATTTGCACAATTATATACAACACCACAATTTAACCAAAGTTGATTTGCTAGGGCACTCCATGGGAGGTAAAACAGCCATGTTGTTTGCTACTAAACATTCTGAATTGGTCCGTAAACTATTGGTAGCCGATATATCACCAAGAGAGTACCCACCGCATCACCACGAAATTCTAGCGGCCTTAAACGCTGTAGATTTTTCGGTACAAACCTCACGTACGTTAATCGATAAAAAACTAGCAGAGCTAATTCCAGAAAAAGGAATACGTCAATTTTTAGCAAAAAACGTATACAGAAAAACAAAGGATGAATTGGCATTTCGTTTCAACTTACCATCGTTAACAGAAAATAATAGTGAAGTAGGTGTTGCACTACCACCTTTTACCGTTTTTGAAGGAGACACCTTGTTTTTGCGCGGAGCCAATTCAAGATATATTTCTGAAGAAGATGAACCCTTAATTCAAGCACATTTTCCGAATGCCGAAATCAAAACGATAATTAGAGCAGGGCATTGGTTGCATGCTGAAAACCCAAAAGATTTTTACAAAGAAGCGGTTTTTTTTTTAACAATAAACGAGGGAGGATGTTAATTCCTTACCCTCGTTTAGTATAGTCGCCCCCCGGCGAAAAACAACATGTGTTAAGAGATGTTATCGTTAATTTCGTTCATTAAATTGTTAATATTCTCGCAAAGAGCCTGTTGGTTTTTCATGTAACTATGAAATACCTCTACAATAGCTTTTTCAATAGCTAAGTTATTTCTCTTGCCAGAATATACTTTTTGTATGGTTTCTAAAGAAAAATGATGGCCATTTTGTAATAGGTGTTTTTTTACCTTCTCACGGTACTTTGGAGGTTTGATTTTTTCTAATTCTTCTCGTTGTATAGCAGTTATCATAAAAACTCAAATTGTTTTTTAGGAATTAATAGCGCTTTTTAATTTATATTTGTACGTATCCTGTACTTATTACGAAGTAAAGATACAAACAAAAAACTAAAAAAGAAAACAAAATTTAATAAATTTTAGAAAAAAGTTATTTTTGAATGGGCGATTTTGTAGATGAAACATATAAAAGGGTAGAAGAGATAATTAACTACAAAAGACTTAATATCAGGTCTTTTGAAGAGATTATTCAGGTGTCTAACAATTCTATCGGTACAGCAATTAGAAGAAAATCGTCTTTTAAAAGTAATGTATTAAACAAAATTCTAAATTCCTTTCCAGAAATAAATCCAACATGGCTACTCACTGGTAAAGGAGAAATGTCGTTGGCTATAAGTGGTGAACCACCGTTGGTGTACGATATATCAGATATCGACAGTCGTATAAAAGACAATTTGCTACACCTGTTACAAGAAGACGAGGAAGTGCAAGAAGTAATAGCCGTTAAAGTATCAGAAGTCTTAAAAAAATAAGTATTCAATAATTTACTTTAAAAATTTAACCATTATTTTGAGTTAAACTTTCCAAAGCATAGTACAATCTGTTTTGGGCATTCTCTTGCGAGCCGAAGATTGAGCGATACACTTCGCCTTTGGGGGTAAGCAATACCCATTGCGGCGTTCCTTCCGACTGAAAAAAATCATACATTTTGTGGTCGTTGTCTATATAAATAGGAAACGGAAGCTCGTTAACAGTAAAAATACTTAGAATATCCTCTTTAGAAACAGTGTTGCTGTTAAAGTTACTATGAATACCAATAACCTCAATGTCTTGATAAGTTTGCTTGAATTGATACGCTAGCGGAATAGCTCTACCAGTACAGCCCAAGCAAGCATTGTTGTAAAACAATAATAATAGAATCTTGTTAGCATACTTTGTAAGAATATCCACTTCATTTTGATGAAAATCGGTGACTTTTATAGAGGTTATAATGTTGTTTATCACGTATTGAATTTTGTTGATTGAAGAAAATAGAAATGGTTAGAATGAATAATCCTTGGTTTTTGTTTTTATAAATGCATTAGCGCTATAATGAACTCAAAGATAAAGTTTAAAAATAAAAGTCTATTGAATTTAAAATAACCATAAACTATGATGAAAAAGTTGATGATTCCAATAACTAAAATAGCAATTTTTACAAAACTACTTTCAGGAATATATAGTTGAAGTATCGAAAAAGCCAATACAGTAGAAAAAAGTACACTATTTATAATTAAGATTACCATCTCGTTGGTTGGTATATCTTTTTTGAGATTGAAAGCCAGCCGAATAGGTAAAAAATAAAAAGCAAACAAAAGTGCAAAAAAAGAATATACGAATACAGGAATTGCTTCTTTGGTGGTAATAAATAACAATGCACATGCAATTATTGCGAATAGATAGTCTCTTTTTGTTTCAATACTTGTTAATTTTTCCATAAATTCCTAAATGCGCATCACTACCACAAAAGTAATAGATTTTTGTTAGTATGCTTTGTAAATACATCAACTCCATTTTGATGAAACGGGAAACTTTTATAAAGGTTGCAATGCGGCGGGTACTTATTTTTGGTTTTTAAATATAGTTTTCTGTTATAATACATGACAATTTACGATTACCAAATCTATAATATATTTATTCAAAACTAAAACAACGTTTTTAAACCTGCCAAAACAGCAGGTTGCCGTTTTTGGTATGGTTGTGGTAATGTCTACGTAGTGTTACGAATTCATAGTTTTAGCGAAAAAAAGAGTAATTTTATAATTCGTAACCAACCAAATAAAAGAAAGAAAAATGAGAACATTTTTAAAGATATTATTAACAGCATTGGCAGTAATTGTATTGGCAAAAATTTTACCAGGAGTAACCGTGTCTGGCTATACTACTGCAGTAATTGTAGCAGTAGTTATTGCGTTGTTAAACCTAATTGTGCGTCCGTTATTAGTGTTTTTTACACTACCAGCCACCATTATTACGCTAGGGTTGTTCCTTTTTGTAATTAATGCAGTTATCATATTACTGGCAGATAAATTGGTGTCAGGATTTGCGGTAAGCGGTTTTTTTACAGCACTTTTATTTAGTGTATTGCTGTCAGTTTTCAGATCGCTACTCTTTTCACTATTAAAAGAAGGAGACGAATAAGCGCCCTAAAACATTAAAAACTAGAAAGTAATGAAGGTGAAAAAGATGCTATTCTTATTGCTAAAAGTCTTGGTTATCAATAAATAAAGTAGTAATTTTGCACCCGATTTTTTTAAGAAACAGATTTTTAAGATGAATATAACAAAAGAAAACGTAGATGCATTAAATGCAGTTGTAAAAGTTGATATTGTTGCAGAAGATTATCAAGATAAAGTAACAAAAGTATTAAACGATTACCGTAAAACGGCTAACATTCCTGGATTTAGAAAAGGTCATGTACCAATGGGAATGGTAAAAAAGCAATACGGAAAATCAGTAATGATCGATGAAGTAAACAAGCTTTTACAAGAATCGTTAAATAAATTCTTAGTTGAAGAAAAGTTAGATATCTTAGGTAATCCATTACCAAGAGTTCAAGAAGATTTCAATTGGGATGCTGACAAGTTCTCTTTTGAATTTGAATTAGGATTAGCTCCTGAATTTGAGGTAAACTTACAACCAGAGAACAAAGTAACACAATATAACATTGTTGCTACCGACGAGTTAATCGAAAAAGAAATTGAAAACATTCAATCTCGTTACGGTAAAATGTCTGCCAAAGACGAAGTTACAGAAGAAACGAATGTAACAGGTACTTTTGTAAACGAAGAGAAAGAAATCAACAAAAAATCTACTATTTCTGTAAAAGATATCAAAGGAAAAGCAAATGTAGAAATGTTTGTAGGAGCCAAAGTAGGAGACGTTTTAGAATTAGAAACTAAAGACTTATTCGAAGACGAGCACAAGTTACAAGGAGCTTTAGGCGTGTCTCACGACGAAGTTCACGACCTAGACATTCCTGTAACATTTACCATTGAAGAAATTACTGAAATAGAACCAGCAGAGTTAGATCAAGAATTATTCGATAAGTTATTTGCTGACGGAAGTGTAAAAACTGTGACTGAATTAAAAGACAAAATTAAAGAAGACGCAGAAAGACAATTCCAACAACAAGCAGACCAACAATTGCTAAACGCAATTACCGAAAACTTAGTAGATAATACGAAGTTCGATTTACCAGCTGAATTCTTACAAAAGTGGTTGCAAACTGCAGGAGAAAAAGAATTATCTACTGAAGAAGCAATCGAAGAATACAACAAGTCTGAAAAAGGATTACGTTACCAATTAATCGAAGGAAAGATTATGAAGGATAACGATATTAAATTAGACTATGCAGAGTTAGTAGATTATGCTAAAGGATTTATTAGAGCGCAAATGGCACAATTTGGTAATATGAATCCAGAAGAAAAAGAATTAGATGATATCGCAGGAAGAATCTTACAAAATCAAGACGAAGCACGTCGTTTACAAGAGCAACTAATTTCTCAAAAATTATTAGCTTTTTATAAAGAGAACATGAGTTTTGATACAAAAGAAGTTTCTTACGAAGATTTTATCAAAGAAGTATACAAGTAATAAGCAATTGCTAAAATTTATACCAAAAAACCTGAATGTACATTCAGGTTTTTTTAGCCATGAATTCTAACAAACATACTAACGAAATAGTTCTTATATTTACATCTTTTATAAACCAAAAAACATTTTAAAAATGGATTACGGAAAAGAGTTCGAAAAATACGCAACAAAACACCACGGAATAAATAGCAACTACCTAGGAAAAATAACCAGTAGCTTAACTCCATACATTATGGAAGAACGCCAAATGAACATTACTCAAATGGATGTTTTCTCTCGTTTAATGATGGATAGAATCATTTTTTTAGGTACAGGAATTAACGACCAAGTTGCGAATGTAATTCAAGCGCAATTGTTATTCTTAGAAAGTGTAGATGCTACTAAAGATATTTCAATCTATATCAACTCACCAGGAGGTGGAGTGTATGCAGGTTTAGGTATTTACGATACCATGCAATTTATTAAACCAGATGTAGCTACCATTTGTACAGGTATGGCAGCTTCTATGGGAGCCGTATTAATGTGTGCAGGAGAAAAAGGAAAGCGTTCAGCATTGCCACACTCTCGCATTATGATTCACCAACCATTAGGTGGAGCACAAGGACAAGCATCGGATATTGAAATTACAGCTCGTGAAATCTTAAAATTGAAAGATGAGTTGTACGAAATTATCGCCAAGCATTCAGGTCAAACCATAGAAAAAGTAAACAAAGATTCTGATAGAGATTACTGGATGAAAGCCGAAGAAGCAAAAGCTTACGGAATGGTAGACGAAATTTTAATTAGAAAATAATTTTTGCGTTAAGCAACAAGCCACATGCTATAAGCCCTACATTAAAGTGCTTGCATAATGCCTAAAGCTTAAAGCCCAAAGCCTAAGATAATGTCGAAAGAAGAAAATTTACAATGTTCCTTTTGTGGGCGTAAAAAACCAGAAACCGATTTGTTAATCGCAGGTTTAGATGCACATATATGCGATAAATGTATTGAGCAAGCTCATGGAATTGTAGAAGAGGAAATAGCTGAAGCTAGAACAAGTGATTTATCAAAAGATCTTACGTTAAAGAAGCCGAAAGAAATTAAAGATTTTTTAGATGAATACATCATCGGGCAAGATCAAACCAAAAGAGCCATGTCTGTAGCAGTATACAATCACTATAAAAGATTGTTGCAAACCAGAGATGATGAAGATGAGGTAGAGATTGAAAAATCAAACATTATTTTAGTTGGAGAAACAGGAACCGGAAAAACCTTGGTTGCTCGTACCATCGCCAAAATGTTAAACGTACCATTTTCTATTGTAGATGCTACTGTATTAACCCAAGCAGGTTATGTTGGAGAAGACGTAGAAAGTATTTTAAGCCGTTTGTTGCAAGCAGCCGATTATGATGTTGAAAAAGCAGAAAGAGGTATTGTATTTATTGATGAAATAGACAAGATAGCACGCAAAGGAGATAATCCGTCAATTACTCGAGATGTTTCTGGAGAAGGAGTGCAACAAGCATTGTTAAAGCTGTTGGAAGGAGCTGTGGTAAACGTGGCTCCAAAAGGAGGAAGGAAGCATCCAGAACAAAAGTTTATTGAGGTAAATACCAAAGATATTTTATTTATAGCAGGAGGGGCATTTTCTGGTATCGATAGAATTATAAGCAAGCGTTTAAATATGCAAGCAGTTGGGTATAGTGCTTCGGTAGAAGAAGATAAAGTCGATCACGATAATTTATTGCAGTACATTACTCCGTTAGATTTAAAATCTTTTGGTTTAATTCCAGAAATTATAGGTCGCTTGCCTGTGTTGAGTTATATGAATCCGTTAGATGAAAAAACGTTGAGAGCTATTTTAACGGAGCCTAAAAATTCTATAATAAAGCAATACACCAAACTCTTTGCGATGGATGATGTTGAGTTTTCGATGACAGAGGAGGCTTTGCAGTTTATTGTGAGTAAAGCGGTAGAATATAAATTAGGAGCTCGTGGATTGCGTTCTTTGTGTGAAGCTATTTTAACAGATGCCATGTTTGAAATGCCAAGCTCAGAAGAAAAAGAGTTTAAAGTAACAAAAGAATACGCAGAAGCAAAACTAACAAAATCAGCCTTAAAAAAATTAAAAGCAGCTTCTTAGCAAATGTAAAGTAGTTTGTTGCTTACAAAGTAAGGCACAAAAAAATATCGAGGATTTTAACTTTATAAAGTTAAAATCCTCGATATTTTTTATGTACTCGTTAGCGTTATAAAAGTTTTATTCGGTTGTTTCCGTTTCAGAATCATTAATAATCCCTAGCCTTTTAGCACGCTGTTCCCAGCTTTTTCTTGCTAAACTTTGTAGGTTGGCAACGTTGTCGCTTTCGTCCATAATTTCATATCCCAAAAGCGTTTCTATAACATCTTCTTGAGTAACCAAGCCACTTACGGCTCCGTACTCATCAACAACTAAGGCTAAATGCTCTCTTTGCTCTATTAATTTTTCAAATAAATTAGGAATCGATAATTCTCTATTGGCGATGATAATATCTCTTTTAATGGTTTTTAAAGGCTCGTTTCCTTTGTTATCTACCAAAGAAAGCAAAAGTTGGTCTTTTAAAACATAGCCCGTAATATTATCGGGGTTTTCAGAATATACAGGAATTCTTGAAAAGCGTAAAGGTCTGTTTTCGTTAAAGAAAGATTCAATGCTTTGGTTTTCATCAGCAGTAGTAAGAACCGTACGCGGTGTCATAATATGCTTGGCTTGAACTTCTTTAAAATTAAGCATATTTCGAATTACCGTACCTTCGCTTTCTTGAAAAACACCTTCTTGCTCTGCAATATCTGTCATGGCAGAAAAATCTTCTCTACTTAAAACACTTTCACCATGTGCCCCTTTGCCAAATAATTTTGTAAATAACTGAAGCACCCAAATAATACCTGTGTATTTACAAATGAATATCAGTACATTTAAAGCTTTGGTGGTAAAAGCTGCTAGAGATCTCCAATAGGTAGCTCCAATGGTTTTAGGGATGATTTCAGAAGCAACTAAAATCAAAATTGTCATGACAGCAGAAACGATAAAAACACCATTTCCTTCATCATTAAATATTTTTTTTGCTTGCGCACCAACCAAGATGGCACCAACCGTATGTGCAATAGTATTTACAGTTAAAATTGCAATTAAAGGTTTGTCTACATCTTTTTTTAAGGTTTCAAGATCGTTAGCATAAGCTTTCTCTTCTTTCTTTTTTACATTTATAAAAGTAGGCGTAACACTTAACAAAACAGCTTCTAGAATAGAGCATAAAAAAGAAAAAAAGATAGATAAGGCGGCGTAAACAATTAATAATGTCATTTGGTTAAAAATTTTAGGCTAAAATACATAAAAAAGAAAACCCCAAGATATGTTCTTGAGGTTTTATCACAATATTGAGTTTTTTACAATCCATAGTTTATACCCAAACCAAATACTTCTCTTGTTTGAAAACCTTCAAAAGCATTGTCGTCGTAAATTGCTTGCATAGAAAGGTTGGCAGATAAGTATTCGTTCACTTTCATAACCACATTAACGGTATAATCAATATCTACATTTTGAAAGTCTTCTAAATAATTACTGTAAAGATTTAAAATGTTTTCTACAGATACATTTTTCATTACATTCAATTTGTAGTAGGCATTCACAGCAGCCCCTAATTCATAACGAGTCGTTTCGCCTTGCTGCACGCCAAAAGCTGGACCAAAAGTTGTTAAATCTTTATCTACATATATTAATTTAGAAGTTGCAGGAGCAATATTTACTTTTAAATTATCACTCTTCTTCCATAACATACCAGGACCTAATTGGAAATAGGCTGGAGAAAAGAAGTGAGAAGTTTGCACATCTTGAACATAGGTTGAAGATAGTTGCGTTTTAAAGTTGAAAAATGCTGAATAATACCAGTATCCACTTGCTTTTTTACCTGCTAAAGAATTCAGTTCTAAACGATCGTCTGTTTTTTGTAATTCTTGTCCTCTTAATTTAGTTAAACCATAAGAAGCAATTAATTTATTATCCCAATTCCAATCCCCTTTAGCATAATTAAAATCATAATTTAAGCCAAGAGTACCAGAAATATTGTTTGTACCACCAGCTAACCAATTGTTAAAAGCAGATTGGTTGAATAAAAAAGAAACAGTACCACTTTTTTTCCAACCTTCTTTAACTTCCTCTTTTTTTCTTCTTGTGCATTGGCTGTCAAAGTTCCAAATAAAACAGCAAGTGCTAATAATTTTTTCATTGTAATAATTTTAAATTAATTTTAGGGCAGCGAAAGTACGCTTTATGTAGGGTTTAGACAATTTTATTGCGCAAAAGTCACGTTTTATGAAAAATATAATTTAAGCCCAAACCAAACACTTCTTTAAACTGAATTTTACTTGAAGCATCATCGTCAATAATAGTATGCAAACTAAGGTTGGTAGATAAGTTTTTATTGATTCTAACAAAGAAGTTTAGCTGATAATCAATATCAATATTTTGTGGTTTGTTAAAGTAATCAGAGTATATCGCTACAATACTTTCCATGGTTACATCTTCCATTATTTCGCTTTTAAAATAAGCAGAGAGATTAAAACCTAAAGCAAAGATGGAGTTCTTACCTTCTGCTACCCCATATTTTCCTGAAAACTCATCAGAAACAAAAGTGTAACGAGCGGTGGCAGGAGCTATATTTATTCTGGCATTATCATTTCGTTTCCATAGCATCCCTGGTCCGAAACTCCAATAGGCAGGAGAAAAGAAATCAGAGACTGCCAATTTGGGCTCTTTTTTGTAGTCATATCCTCTTGAATACTGTGTTTTAAAGTTGCTAAAAAAGGAAAAAAACCACAGTTTAGATGTTTTTAACCCCAATAAAGAGTTAAATTCAAAACGGTCTTCTGTTTTTCGTATCCCTTGCTCGTCAACATAACTCAAGCCATAGGCAGAAATAATTTTGTTATCCCAGTTCCATCTCTTCTTTTTGTAGTTAAAATCATAATCGAGTGTCATGTTGCCTGCAACGGTGTTGTTTCCACCGGCAGACCAATTAGAAAATGTTGACTGATTAAAAAGAAAGGTGTATTTACCAATAACCGTCCATTTTTTTGGAGGATTCTTTTTAATCAAAATTTCGGCAGATACCACACCTCTGAATACGGGAGTCGTAAAATTTTTATCTAAGGGGGCATTGGTTAAGGTCGTTTTATATACTCTTTCCTTTTGAGGTTTTTGAGAAGATATCGTAAAAGAACAAAGTAAGAGCAGGATTGAAAATAGCCTTTTCATGGGGAATTATAAATTGGGTAATTTCTATGAATTTAGTTATTTCTTTCTCTTATAAAGAGGTACGGTTGAACAAGCCTCACCAAACATAATGGTTTTAGCGATAGGTTTAATTTTTTCTATTAATAGGGTATATGCAGATGGGGGAATGGGTTTATTACTACACCCTTTGATAATTACGGGTTTATCTTCATACTCAGTAAGGTCAAGTTGTTTGATAACCTCTTGATATACTAAGGTCTCTAACAACACCAAATCACCAACCATCACCTTTTTTGCGAAGGGAGTGAGTTTCGTAGCCAATAAAAGATACGCCCAAGAAGGTATAATAGCATCAGCAGAACAAGTTAAAGAAACATAACAGTTTTGATATTGCGACCAGTCGTGTTCTTCAGCAGATGCTCTAAAGTCTTTTTCACGAAGAATTAATTCTTCAAATAACCAATCTTTAATATCAAATAACACACGCTTGCCTTCAGGATAAAAATCCTCCAAATCAATAGTAATAAGTTGACTATTTGCGACTCTGTTTATGATTTCGTCTGCCATGTTTTAAGTTAAAAAGTTCTTGAGTTAAAAGTTTGAAAGTTGAAAAGTATTTTTAGCAACAGCCAACAGCCAACAGCCAACAGCCAACAGCCTACAACATTCCCAATTCTAATTTAGCTTCTTCACTCATCATATCTTGTGTCCAAGTGGGGTCGAAAGTAATTTCAACCTCACAATTGTTAATTTCTTTCAAGGTTTTTACCTTTTCTTCAACTTCAACAGGCAAGGTTTCTGCTACAGGACAATTAGGAGAAGTCAAGGTCATTAATATTTTAGCGTCGTTTTCTTCTGAAATAAATACGTCGTAAATCAACCCTAGCTCGTAAATATCAACAGGTATTTCTGGGTCGAAAATTGTTTTTAAAACGCGAACGATTTTATCTCCTAATTCTTCTAATTTATCTTCAGTCATAATTCTAAGCTTCTTTAATTTGTCAACTTACTTTGCTGTGCAATGGCATACATTTTTATTTGCTTTACCATAGATACCAATCCGTTAGCACGAGTCGGGCTTAAATGCTCTTTTAAACCAATTTCATCAATAAAATCAGTATCTGCCTCTAAAATAGCCTTTGGTGTTTGGTTAGAAAACACTCTTAATAATAAGGCGACAATTCCTTTAGTTAAAATAGCATCGCTATCGGCAGTAAACGCAATAGTATCGTCTTTTAATTCAGAATGCAACCATACTTTCGATTGGCATCCTTTGATTAAGTTTTCATCTAACTTGTATGCGTCATTTATTAACGGCAGCGATTTGCCTAGTTCGATAATGTACTCATAACGTTCCATCCAGTCATCAAACATCGAAAACTCGTCAATAATTTCTTCTTGTATTTCTTTGATAGTCATTTTTTAAAACTATTTTTGCAAAGTCAAAAGGACCGTTTTTAATTAAAAACGCAAAATTACGATAAAAAAGGCAGTTAACATGATAGTTTTAGCCTTAAACAGTAGAATTAGTAAAATTTTAAGTCTTAGTGATTTATAGAGGCTTACTAAAACAAAACCATTTCCTTAGTTATAGGATTATTAAGTAGAGTTATGAGTAAATTATTAGCAGTAGGAACCGTGGCATTTGATGCTATCGAAACACCCTTTGGAAAAACTGACAAAATTTTAGGAGGTTCAGGAACGTTTGTTGGTTTAGCCGCTTCACAATTTGGAGTGCAAACAGGAGTGGTTTCTGTAGTAGGAGGAGATTTTCCGAAATCATACTTAGAGATGATGAATGAAAAAGGAATCAATACCGATGGAATTGAAATCGTTGAAGAGGGAAAAACATTCTTTTGGAGCGGAAGGTATCACAACGATATGAACTCTCGTGACACCTTGGTAACCGAACTAAACGTATTAGAAAATTTTCAACCTGTAGTTCCAGAAGCATTTAAAGATGCACCTGTTGTAATGTTAGGAAATTTACACCCATTAACTCAAGCATCGGTTTTAGACCAAATGAATGAACGACCAAAGCTAGTAGTATTAGATACAATGAATTTTTGGATGGATATCGCATTAAACGATTTACATGAAGTTTTAAAACGTGTAGATGTTATTACGATTAACGATGAGGAAGCACGTCAGTTAAGTGGAGAGTATTCGTTGGTTAATGCAGCAAAGAAAATCCATGAAATGGGGCCAAAATACGTAGTTATAAAAAAAGGAGAACACGGAGCGTTATTGTTTAACGAAGGAAATATGTTCTTTGCACCGGCATTGCCATTAGCAGAAGTGTTTGACCCTACAGGAGCTGGCGATACTTTCGCAGGAGGTTTTTGTGGCTATTTAGCGAAAACAGAAGATATAACATTCGAAAATATGAAAAGTGCTATTATTTACGGCTCGAACTTAGCATCGTTCTGTGTTGAAAAATTCGGAACACAACGCATGGAAGAATTAACGAGCGAAGAAGTACAGGCACGCTTACAAGCGTTTAAAGAATTAACACAGTTTGATATAGCATTATCATAAAATATAAATCCGCGCTTTTTGCTGCGGATTTTTTGATACAACACAAAACGACAACACAACTAAATACTTGAAATTAAATGAGTGACGCTATTAAACACGAATGTGGAATTGCAATGGTTCGTTTAAAGAAATCATTACAATACTATAAAGATAAATACGGTACTGCGTTTTATGGTGTAAACAAAATGTACCTGCTAATGGAAAAACAGCACAATAGAGGGCAAGATGGTGCTGGATTAGCAAGTATAAAATTCAATGTAGCTCCAGGAATAAGATACATAAGCAGAATTCGCTCTAATCAATCACAACCTATTCAAGATATCTTCGGAAAAATTAACGAACGCATTAATGGAGTTTTTGAAGAAAACCCTGATAAGGTAGACGATGTAAAATGGCAAGAAGAAAACGTACCCTATATTGGCAACTTATTTTTAGGGCACGTTCGTTATGGTACCTTTGGTAAAAACTCTATAGAGAGTGTACACCCTTTCTTGCGTCAAAGCAACTGGAAACATCAAAGCTTAATTGTTGCCGGAAACTTTAACATGACTAATTCTAAGCAATTGTTAAACGATTTAATTGAGTTAGGGCAACACCCAAAAGAGTTTACCGATACGGTAACCGTGATGGAAAAAATAGGTCATTTCTTAGAATCAGAAGTTTCCGATTTGTACTTAAAAGCTAAAGAAGAAGGGTTTAATAAAAAAGAAGCATCGCCCTATATTGAAGAAAACTTAGATATTCAGCGTATTTTAAAACGCTCTGCTAAAAACTGGGATGGAGGGTATGCCATGGCAGGATTGTTAGGTCATGGAGATGCCTTTGTGTTAAGAGACCCATCAGCAATTCGCCCAGCCTTCTTTTATGAAGACGATGAAGTAGTAGTGGTGGCTTCAGAGCGTCCTGTAATTCAAACCGTATTCAATGTGCCCATCGACACCATTAAAGAAATTGATAGAGGACACGCTTTAATTATTAAGAAAAACGGACAAACCACACTTTCGCCAATTTTAGAGCAACGCCCTAAAAAAGCATGTTCTTTCGAGCGCATCTACTTTTCAAGAGGAAGCGATGCATCTATTTATGAAGAACGTAAAAATTTAGGAAAATATGTTTTTTCAGAAGTGTTGAAGTCTATCAATAACGATATTGAAAACACAGTGTTTTCTTACATACCAAACACAGCAGAAACCTCGTTTTTTGGAATGATGGAAGCAGCAGAAGATGTGTTAAATCAGCAAAAAACAGAAGCTATTTTAGTAGGAGGAGGAAAGCTTTCAAAAGAAAGAGTGATTGAAATTCTTTCTAAAAGACCTCGTTTCGAAAAGATAGCGATTAAGGATGCAAAATTGCGTACGTTCATTACAGACGATAGCAGTCGTGATGATTTGGTAGCGCACGTGTATGATGTGACTTACGGAGTGGTGAAGCCAACAGACAATTTGGTAATTATTGACGATAGTATTGTAAGAGGTACTACCTTGAAAAAAAGTATTATTAAGATTTTAGACCGATTGGATCCTAAAAAAATAGTAGTGGTTTCTTCAGCACCTCAAATTCGATACCCAGATTGTTATGGTATTGATATGGCAAAAATCAACGATTTTATTGCGTTCAAAGCTGCGTTAGAATTGTTAAAAGAAACAGGACAATATCACATTGTAGATGAAGTATATCAGAAATGCAAGCAACAAGAAAGTAGTGAGGATAAAGACGTGGTAAACTATGTAAAAGAAATATATGCGCCTTTTACTTACGAGCAGGTTTCGGTAAAAATAGCACAAATGCTAAGAACCCCTGAGATAAAGGCAGAAGTTGAGGTGATTTTCCAACCAATAAGTGGTTTACACAAAGCCTGTCCTGATCATTTAGGAGATTGGTATTTTACAGGAGATTATCCAACAGATGGAGGGCACCGAGTAGTAAATCAAGCATTTATCAATTTTTACGAAGGAAATAATAAAAGAGCTTATTAACGTTAATGTTGCAAAGGGCAACTAATTTGTTAATGCTTTTAGTTATATAAAATAGGCGGTTTGAAAATCAAACCGCCTATTTTTATTGTTATAATTTAACGTGAGTTCGATTTAACTTACGTTAATATTAGGTAAAAATCTTTATATTTTAATCGAAGGTTTTGCATCAAGAAAAGAATAGGCAATTAATCTGGCGATTAAGTTTCTCAAGAAGTTATCAAATGAGTGATGTCTAGAGTGGTCAATCTGACAGGTGTTATTTAGTACATCATTTACAGATTCAACGATTGCTCTTTTTCTTAGATAAACTTTATCCATGAATTCCATTGCTTTCTTTTTCATATTCTTTCTTAATTTGGTTACTAAATGGATTCCATCTACAAATAATTTATCAAATAAATCTTTAACTAAATATCTTTTATCTCCATATATTTTTCCAAATACTTTATCGTGGAATTTTTTATTCTTAAGTGGATATCTATCATCTACGTTAGCCTTAGTAATGAGAAAATCAATAATTTGTCCTCTATCATTACAAACTAGATGTAACTTAAAACCATAGAACAAGCCTAATGTTCCATAACTTTTTTCTTATCTGATATTTGCATACTTTTAAGAACCAAGAGCCAAGAATCTAGTGAGTAGTTATTAATTTTGAGTTGTCAGTTATTAATTACCATTTATCAACACATTAAACCATTAACCCATTTGATCATTAACCCATTCGCTCATTAACTAATTGAATTTATCGCTCAGATTTTAGTTTTACAGCATCTTTATCATAACTCACAAAAAGGTTAATCCAGATAATTCTCGATAATCGTAAACTAACAGGAGTTAATAATAACGATACGACTACAATAGCAATAAAACTATGTAAGATACTTAAGCCAATAAATACCTTTGCGATGATAAAAATAGCTACAAATAAGGCAACTGCAATCGCATAATTTACATACATGGCACCAAAGAAAAAAGAAGGCTCTATCATGTATTTCAAATTACACTTAGGGCAATTTTCGTGTAAAGAGGTCATTTTTTTAGGATTAAAAGTAGGTTGGTATTTAAAAAAGTCCCCTTCATGGCAACGCGGACACTTATTCCTAAAAATACTATATAATTTATTCCCTTTTCCAAACATATCTTATAGAGATTAATCCAATTAACTAGTTGCTTTTTGTAAGTTTGCACAAATTTCAACAAAAATAAAGCAGTAATCTGTAACCACAGTTACAAAATACTAGTAATTCGTATTTTTTATGTTAAACGTACACGATGTATCAGTTTCATTTATGGGAACAGATTTGTTCTCAGGAATCACTTTTAAATTGATAAAAGGAGATAGAATTGGATTGATTGGAAAAAATGGAGCAGGAAAATCTACTTTATTAAAAGTATTGGCAAAAGATATAGAGAGTAGTGGAGGAACCTTAGCATTTGATAAAGATGTACGTGTTGGATTTTTACGTCAAGATATTGATTTTGAACAAGGAAGAACCATTTTAGAAGAAGCCTACCAAGCATTTACAGAAATTAAAGAAATTGAAGTAGAGCTAGACGAAATCAATCAGCAACTTGCTGAAAGAACCGATTATGAAAGTGAGGCATACAATCAGTTAATTATCGATTTAAACGAAAAAACAGAACGGTACGAATTACTAGGAGGTTATAACTATCAAGGAGAAACCGAAAAGATTTTACAAGGATTAGGATTTCAACGGGAAGATTTTGACAAGCTAACCGATACCTTCTCTGGAGGTTGGCGCATGCGTATTGAGCTGGCAAAGCTATTATTGCAGAATAACGATATCTTATTACTCGATGAGCCTACCAACCACTTAGATATCGAATCGATTATTTGGTTAGAAAACTTCTTAAAAAATTATGCAGGCGCGATTGTATTGGTATCGCATGATAAAATGTTTTTAGACAACGTAACCAACCGAACCATAGAAATTTCTTTGGGTCAAATTTACGATTATAAAAAGCCCTATTCTGAATTTTTAAAATTACGAGCAGAAATCAAAGAAAAGCAACTGCAAACACAGAAAAATCAGCAAAAAGAAATAGAGCATACCGAAAAGCTCATTGAAAAATTCCGTGCAAAAGCCAGTAAGGCTTCCATGGCGCAATCGCTTATTAAAAAACTAGAAAAAGTAGAACGTATTGAAGTCGATCAAGATGACAATGCGGTTATGAATATTCGTTTTGAAATTTCAAAAGAACCCGGTAAAATTATTGTGGAAGCTGAAAACTTAGCCAAGAGTTATGGTAAAAAAGAAGTTTTAAAAAACGTGAATTTACTCATCGAACGGAATAGTAGAATTGCGTTTGTGGGGCAAAACGGCCAAGGTAAATCTACCTTGGCAAAAATGATCGTGGGAGAAATTCCGTTTGAAGGAAGCCTTAAACTCGGGCACAATGTTGAAATAGGATATTTCGCACAAAATCAATCCGAAGAATTGCCGCCAGAGAAAACGGTGTTGGAAATCATGGAAGAGGCAGCGAATGATACCAACAGGGTGAAGGTAAGAGATATGTTAGGGGCTTTTTTGTTTGGTGGAGAAGCGGTAGACAAAAAAGCAAAAGTACTATCGGGAGGAGAGCGAAACCGTTTGGCATTGTGTAAGCTGCTATTGTCGCCATTCAATGTGTTGATTATGGATGAACCTACCAACCACCTTGATATTGCTTCTAAAAACGTACTAAAAAGAGCATTACAAAATTTTGACGGAACTTTAATAGTCGTATCTCACGATCGTGAATTTTTACAAGAACTCACAACCACTGTGTACGGATTCAAAGACCATAAAATAAAAGAATATTTAGGCGATATTGATTATTTCTTAGAGCAACACAAAATGGAGAGTTTACGTGATGCTGAAAAAAGAACGGTAGTTGCCAAAGAAAAAGATACTTCTAAAAAAGAAGCCTATCAACTATCGAAAGAACAAGAAAAAGAGCTTAAAAAGCTAAAAAACAGGCTGAATAAAATTGAAATGCAAATCGAAAATTTAGAAGCTGAAATCGAACAAATAGATTTAGAACTGGCTCAGAATTACGATGAAGTATCTTCTCGTCCTAACTTTTTTGAAAACTACAAAGCGAAAAAAGCGAAAGTAGACGAATTGATGGAAGAGTGGGAGCAGGTTGAAGAACAGATTGCAGGTTTTTAAAGGGTTAATTGTAGTTCGCATTCCGAATACCGATAGCTCGGATTTGCAATCCATGCGAGTATATAAGTAACTAGAAATTAAAATTTAAAAATGTATAAAGCCTTGTTATAAGATTTATAGCCTGGTTTTTATTTTCAGGCTTGCTGGGCTTTATAATCTATAGTAAAAGCAAACACTAGGATAAGAAAGAAATAGTTTTTGGAAACGTTTCAAGAGTTCCGTTAAAGAAATGCTATTCAAACTAAATCACTCTGTACTAAAAAGTACAGAGTGATTTAGTTATTTTTTATCATCGCTAAAATTTTAGCGTTGCACCTATTAAAAAGTTTCTAGTTGCTTGCGGATAGTAACCTGCGCCGTCAACAGTGGTGGTCGTTCCTGGAGTAGACCACGTATCGTCATAGGTATAATAATACCCTCTATCAACATATTCTTTGTTAAAAATATTATTAATCAAACCAGTAAATACAATCGATTTAAAAATTTTGTTGGTTTTGATTTCATATACCAAATTTAAGTCGCTGGTAAAAAAGTCTTCTAATACATCTAAATCAGAAACTTTGCTATTTAAGTTGCTCATCCACTGTTTCCCTACATATTTAGATAAAAAGGCAATTTGTACGTTGTGTACAGGTTGATACACCAGCGCATTTCCAAAAACAATATCGGGTGAAAACGTAATGGGCGTATCTCCCAAGTTTTGCAATTCTCCGTCTATTTCAGCACGATAATCTCTATTAATATTTTTGCTAAATGCAATATTTGGGCGCATAGTTACTTGTTCAGACAACGTAATATCAGCATCAATTTCTAATCCTAAACGATAACTACTACCACTAGAAGCACGTAAAGGCTCACCTGTGTTTGGATCAATAGCCCCCGTAAGAATCAGTTGGTTTTGATAATCCATATAATACACATTCGTATTTAATCGAACCGTTTCGTTCGACAAACGCCAACCGAATTCATAATCGTCTAAGCTTTCATGTTGAGAATTACCACCTTCAAAATCATTTCTATTCGGCTCTCTATTGGCTTTTGCATACGAAGCATAGATACTATGCTCGTCGTTTATTTTGTACGTAAGTCCCAACTTCGGATTGAAGAAGTTGTAATCCTTATCCACATCAATAGGAATTCTATCAGAGGTCAACCCTTCGGTCTGATAATTTACAAACCTTCCTTGCACATCAACAAAAGCTTTAAATTGTTCAGAAAGACGAAACGTAGCTTTTGAGAATATACTCCAATCTAATTTTTCAGAAACACTGAGGTAGTAACGGTCGTTTATATTGGTATTGGGAGCCAAATCGCTTCCCCAAATAATTTCTCCGTAATGGTCATTATTATACGTACTGTAAGAACCCCCTGAAATAATTTCTAGATTATCATTTTTATAAGTAACATTCGCATTGGCAACATAAAAATGATTGTCTAACCATCTTCTTACAATCACATCACTACCGTCAATAATTAAATTGTCGTAATCGGCAGCAGCACTTTCATCTTTAAACTGCTCGAAGTATCCTTTACCACGCGTATAATTTAAACCTATGTTGGTAGACCAGTTTTCAGAAAGTTTTTCATTCCAATGCAATTGGTAATGATCTTGCCAATAATTATCCGTTTCATTGTCGTAAGTATACGGATTCTGGCGACGATCTTCTTTTAATTCCTCAGGAGTCAATCCGAACCAAGCTTGGTAAGTTTTTTCTTTTCCGCCAAAAACCAAGGCTTTTATCAAGGTGTTGTCATCGGTATAGCTACCTTGTAAGAAATACGATTTTAAATCGGTAAAAGCGCGGTCGACATACCCATCAGAATAAATATTAGACAATCGCCCTGCAAACTCAAAGCCGTTATTTAACTTTCCAGTGGTAAACTTTACCGTGTGTTTTCTTGTGCCGTACGAACCAAAAGCGTTTGAAATTTCTCCACCAGCTTCTTCAGAAACGGCATCGGTTAAGATGTTTAAACTAGCTCCAAAAGCGCCCGAACCGTTGGTAGAAGTACCCACACCCCGCTGTAATTGTAAACTTTGCGTAGACGAAGCAAAATCTCCCATATTTACCCAAAAAGTACCCTGACTTTCGGCATCGTTATACGGAATTCCATTAATCGTAACGTTTACACGAGTAGCATCAGAACCACGAACACGAATATAGGTATAGCCAATACCCGCACCCGCATCAGAAGAGGAGGTTACCGAAGGTAAATAATTTAGTAACACAGGAATATCCTGTCCTAAATTACGCTTTTCTATTTCTTGTTTGCTAAGATTAGAATGTGTTACAGGCGCATCTGCTTTCACACGAACAGCAGCAACCAACACTTCATCTAACACGGTTTCATTAGCCACTAACTGAATTGTGATTTGTTCGTTGTTCGTAAGATTCACTTCTTGCGAGCTGGTTTTGAAACCTACATAAGATACTTCAATAACATGCTTCCCTTTAGAAAGATTTAAACTGAAGTTTCCATCAAAATCGGTAGCCACTCCTTTGTTTTGAGTGGCAATGGCTACAGTAGCACCAACTAACGGATTTTGATTACTGTCAATTACCTTTCCTGATAAAGTAACCGTTTGTGCACTCATTGTTAAGCTGGTGAATGCGACAAGTACAAAAGCGATTATTTTCGCTCGAATTAATTGTGATGATTGTTTGAAAGACATCGGTCTCATTTTTATAAAAAAATAAAATCGAATAAAAAGAGGTAATTATTCTTTAGTTAAACATTGAATAATTAAAATGTGTCATTACGATAGGTTTACGACGAAGTAATCTTCTTCATCTGTAAACAAATTGCTGTCGTAACTTTTAAAATTACTTCGCAATGACGGTTATATCCCTAAACAGCATTACCTGTTCCAGGTTCATTGGGTATGATCTCAGCCTGAATTTAATTATGAATTATAAATGATGAATTACAAATTATTTTTACTAATCAAAATTCGTAATTCCACAATTCGTAATTCAAATAAGGCACCCCTTTATGAGAACGGCACAAAAATAGGTATGAATTTTGAATTATAAATGATAAATAGTAAGTTTTTTGATACTACTTTCTAAAGTAGAAGCTAGTTGTAAAGTATCAGAAAAAAACATCCGTAATTTATTTATAGATTTCCCTTATATGTTCCATGTAATTTTAATATTTTAGTGGTGAAAATATCAATTGTTTATGAGCAAATCTTTTAAAACGAGCGTTAATAAAACGCATGATTTTGACTTTACTAAAGCGGAAATAGCAGCGTTAGATATCGTTCAAAAATCAGAAAATGACTATCATGTACTTGATGGTAACCAATCCTACCAAGCCACTGTACTTCAAACAAATTTCAACAAAAAATCCTATACCATTCAAATCAACGGAAACTCGTATGAGGTACGTATTGCTGATGAATTAGATATGTTGATTGACAAATTGGGCTTGGAAGTAGCTACAGAGAAAAAAGAAAACGATATCAAGGCGCCAATGCCTGGTTTAATTGTTTCTGTAGCTGTTGAAGTAGGACAAGAAGTAAAAGAAGGTGATGGAATTTTGGTATTAGAAGCCATGAAAATGGAGAATACTTTACAAGCACCCAAAGACGGAGTGGTAAAATCGGTAGCGATACAAGTAGGTGATAAAGTAGAAAAGAATACGATTTTAATTGAAATGGAGTAAGGATACACTTTCTGTCGTTTCCGCATGTTCATTGAGTGAAGTCAAAATGAGGGAGGGAATCTCATTAAAATAATAAAAAAAGATTTCTGGTTATACAGGAATGATAATAGTTATATGAAAAAAATATTAGTAGCGAATAGAGGAGAAATTGCGTTGCGTGTAATGCGTACCGCAAAGAAGATGGGTATTAAAACGGTAGCGGTTTTTTCCGAGGCAGACAGAAACTCACCACACGTAACTTTTGCAGATGAAGCGGTGTGTATTGGTCCTGCCCCCTCCAATCAATCGTACTTGCTAGGCGATAAAATTATCGAAGTAGCGAAGGAATTGCATGTGGATGGAATTCACCCAGGATACGGATTTTTAAGTGAAAATGCAGCCTTTGGAGAAGCGGTTTCTAAGGCTGGAATGATTTTTATAGGACCAAAAACCCATGCGATTGAAGTAATGGGAAGCAAATTAGCAGCAAAAGAAGCGGTAAAAGCCTATGATATTCCCATGGTGCCGGGTATTGATGAAGCGGTAACCGATGTAGAGTATGCCGCGAAAGTAGCCAAAGAGATAGGGTACCCTGTTTTAATCAAAGCTTCGGCAGGTGGTGGCGGAAAAGGAATGCGTATTGTTGAAAAAGAAGCCAATATTAAAGAACAAATGCAGCGTGCCATCTCAGAAGCAGAATCAGCTTTTGGAGACGGATCTGTATTTATAGAAAAATATGTAGGCTCTCCACGTCATATCGAAATACAGGTATTAGCCGATGCACACGGAAACGTAGTCCATTTATTTGAACGCGAATGTTCGGTACAACGTCGCCATCAGAAAGTAGTCGAAGAAGCACCCTCGAGTGTGTTAACTCCTGAAATTAGAGAAGCCATGGGAGCAGCAGCGGTAAGAGTTGCGAAAGCCTGTGATTATTTAGGAGCAGGAACGGTGGAGTTCTTACTAGACGAAAACAAGAATTTCTATTTTCTGGAAATGAATACACGTTTACAAGTAGAGCACCCAGTAACTGAACTAATTACGGGAATAGACTTGGTAGCGCAGCAAATAAAAATAGCGAGAGGTGAGGCACTGGCATTCACGCAAGACGATTTACAAATTAACGGACACGCGCTAGAATTACGTGTGTATGCCGAAGATCCGTTAGACAATTTTGCACCAAGTATTGGGGTGTTAGAAACCTACGAACATCCAGTAGGAGAGAATATTCGTGTAGACGATGGTTTTGAAGAAGGCATGGAAATTCCTATTTATTACGATCCGATGATTGCGAAACTTATTACCTACGGAAATACCCGTGAAGAAGCGATTGAGCGAATGAAGCAAGCCATTAGCAATTACAAAGTAAAAGGAATAGCAACTACGTTACCATTTGGAAAGTTCGTATGTGAACACGAAGCCTTTACCTCAGGAAATTTCGACACCCATTTTGTAAAGAAGTATTACACACCTGAGTTGTTAAAAGCTGGATATGAACGAGAAGCGAAGATTGCTGCACAAGTTGCCTTACAACAGTATATAAAAGAGCAACGTATTTTAAAAACGTGTTAATACATAATTTGCGTTAGGGATTGCAGCGGCATCCTTTTTTGTGTTAGTAAATCCGTCATTACGAGTGAAACGAAGTAATCTCATCAATTTGAGAGATAGCCACAGCAAATAGTTAGTTAACTCGCAATGACTCACAAAAAAAGATACAGCGTAAAGCCCGACCCGCAGGGAAACGCCCAAAAGAAGAATACAGATGAAATCTAAAATAGAAGAATTACAACATAAAATTACCGAAGCAAAGTTAGGAGGCGGACAACAACGCATCGACCGTCATCATCAAAAAGGAAAATTGACCGCTCGTGAGCGCATCGATTATTTCTTAGATGAAGGCTCTTTTGAAGAAGTAGGTATTTTAGTAACGCATAGAACGACTGATTTCGGAATGGAAAATCAGAAGTTTTATGGCGACGGAGTGGTAACCGGATACGGAACCGTAAACGGACGCTTGGTGTACGTGTTTGCCCAAGATTTTACCGTGTTTGGTGGCTCACTATCGGAAACACACGCCGAAAAAATCTGTAAAATTATGGATGTAGCCGTCAAAGTAGGAGCACCATTAATCGGATTGAACGATTCTGGTGGTGCGCGTATTCAAGAAGGCGTACGTTCGTTAGGAGGTTATGCCGATATTTTTTACAGAAACGTGCAAGCATCGGGCGTAATTCCGCAAATCTCTGCCATTATGGGACCTTGTGCAGGAGGCGCGGTATATTCACCCGCCATGACCGATTTTACCATTATGGTAGAAAATACGAGTTATATGTTTGTAACAGGGCCGAACGTAGTAAAAACAGTAACGAATGAAGAAGTTACTTCGGAAGAATTGGGAGGTGCAAGCACGCATGCAACCAAATCGGGAGTCACACATTTAACGGCAGCGAACGATGTACAGTGTTTGGAAGATATTAAAACCTTATTGAGTTATCTACCGCAGAATAATCAGGAAACCACGGCAAAATTACCGTTTGAATTGGGGGATGAAATTCGAGAAGAACTAGCTAGTATCGTTCCAGATAACGCCAGTAAACCGTACGATATGCGTAAGGTGATTGACGGTATTACCGATGCCGATTCGTTTTTTGAAATTCATAAAGACTATGCCGATAATATCGTAGTGGGATTTGCCCGCTTAGGCGGAAGAAGTGTTGGGATTGTAGCCAATCAACCGATGAGTTTAGCCGGATGTTTGGATGTAAACAGTTCTAAAAAGGCAGCAAGATTCACCCGTTTTTGCGATTGCTTTAACATTCCGTTATTGGTATTGGTAGACGTGCCAGGGTTCTTACCAGGAACCGACCAAGAGTGGAATGCCATTATTACCAACGGAGCAAAATTATTATATGCGTTGAGTGAAGCTACCGTGCCAAGAGTCAGTGTGATTACCCGTAAAGCTTACGGTGGAGCCTATGACGTCATGAACTCCAAACATATTGGCGCCGATATGAATTTTGCATGGCCGAGTGCAGAAATAGCGGTTATGGGAGCGAAAGGAGCGAGTGAGATTATCTTTAAAAAGGAAATTGCTGAAGCAGACGATCATGAAGCGAAACTAGCGGAAAAAGAAGCGGAGTATGCCGATAAATTTGCGAATCCGTATCGAGCAGCAGCACGCGGATTTATAGATGAGGTGATTTTACCGGAAGAAACCCGTAGAAAACTCATTAAAGCCTTTGCGATGTTAGAAGGTAAAAAGGTAGAACGACCTAATAGAAAACACGGGAATATTCCGTTGTAAAAGAAAATGGAATAGCAATATTTTCGTTACGGTTTCCCCTACAAAAAATTATTTCAGTCGTACCTTTCTTGTAACGACGATGAGATTGCTTTATTTAAAAGAATTATAGATTATGACAGAGGAAGATTTAAGAGCACGCTTGATAGAATTAGAAGCTTATCTTGCGGCACCAGCTCAAGCTCAAGCTAAAAAGTATTTAGATAATCCGTTTGAATTTCCTGAAAATTACCATTTAGGAAATCAATCCATTGCAGACTATAGGGCTGCTGAAATTGAGCTTGGAAATATCAAATATCAATTAATGACACCAGAGCAACAGCAGCAACATGATGAAGAATGGGAGAAGATAAGGATTAGGCATGAAGGTGAGTAGTAGTGTAAAGAGTCAAGAATAATTTTGGTTTTTGGGATATAATATGACAGAAGAAGAATTACAACAGCGATTAATTCAGCTAGAAGCTTATTTAGCAGCGCCTAGTCAAGCTCAAGCTAAAAAGTATTTAGATAATCCATTTGAATTTCCTGAAAATTATCATGTAGGAAATGAATCTATTGCAGAATATATAGCAGCGACGAACGAACTTAGAAATATTAAATATCAATTAATGACACCAGACCAGCAGCAGCAACATGATGAGGAATGGGAGAAGATAAGGATTAGGCATGAAAATGAATAATGCAAAATGCTTAATGGAAATACAATATTTACAAAAGCTAATTTAGTATCCTGCAGGTCGAGATGCTTATGGTGCAATATCAAGATTTAAAATTAGACCAAGTTCAATAGAGGAGATTTTACACTTGGAGGCAATTTACAATAACGGGAACTTATTTCCGAAGGTATTATGAGAGTTATTATTTTTAGCAGGTAATTCTTGTTATTGTTTAGGCTATAATGCTGTAGACCCAGATGATATCTTGCCAACTCAAACCTATATGCAACAAAGTGTCAGAAGTTATGATGTTCTTGATACGGAGTTAAATTTCGCAACGCGGCCATTTTATATCATTGACTTAGCTTATCCAGGTAATTTTCGATTTGTGTATTTAGATGAAGAAGATGATCCAATGGTATATCATATAGATGAAAGAGATGGTTCAATAGGCACCTTTGGCCAAACGTTATCACAATTAATAAACATATTATTAGGCATACTCATAGGTTGTTTTAATATATTACCTGAAGTAACTTTTATTAACGTGAGTTCGGGATAGTTTATCCTATTCTTTGTAAGTTATCGATATTGATATTAGGTTTAGTTGGATAAAACGAATAAGCGATTAACCCTGCGACTAAATTTAAGATAAAGTTATCGAAGCTTCTGTGTCTTGTATGCTCTATTTGACATACGTTTTTCAAAATATCATTCACACTTTCAATAACAGCCCTTTTTCTAAGCATAATTTTATCATAGATATGCATAAGAGTATTTTTCATATTCTTTCTAATTTTTGTAACCAAATGTATTCCATCTACAAAAAGCTGTTCAAACAGTTCTTTACCTACATACCCTCTGTCGGCAAATATTTTTCCGAACACACGATTATGAAAGGCTTTATCTTTAAGTGGTTGTCTGTCATCTATATTACCTTGCGTAATTAAAAAGTCAACGATATCGCCCTTTTCATTGATAATAATATGAAGTTTAAAACCAAAGAACCACCCCATGGTTCCTTTCCCTTTTTTTGCGGTGTTTTTAAAAACTTTGTTCTGCTTTTCTCTTTTATAATGACATACTTTAATAGTGGTAGAATCTAAAAAGGAGATCCCTGTACATTGACCTAAACAGTGCATTTGAAGAAACAGTATCATAGGCACTGAACAACGCTTTTTCAATTCAACAAATCGGTTATAGGAAACTAAATCTGGAAATTCTTTTGACAAGTGTTTGCTAACATATTCGATATAAAAGTGTTTAAAACACCTAAAACCACTAAAATGGAAAAGCACCATAATTGTGATTATTTCACTTTGGGTGAGTTTAGGCTTTCTTCGTCTAACTATCTTTGAACAGGTTTCTAAAGCATTTTTATCAATAACTTGATTAATTTCGGTACAAAAATCATCAATTAAACAGAAAAATTCAGTAATTTTAAAATCAGAAATCATAGTGGAAAATTTAGTTACACAATTAAAAATCAGTACTTTAATTTACTAAATTTTTCGCTTTTTTTCGTGTAATTAAAAAACTTTTTTATCCCGAACTCACGTTTTATTAATAAATTTTAAAAATAGATAATTATGTTAAGAGTAAATGGAAATGATTTAGATATAGATCCTTATCCAGCAGAGGATGGGGGTAATATATTAACGTATAACGGTGAATGGTTTACAGGAATAGCCTATGAATATTTTTCTGGAACAGATGTTTTAGAACATGAATCACAGTATATAAATGGTCGTGAGGCGGGATTGCAAAGAGAATATTGGCAAAATGGTAGAAAACGAATCGAATATTATTCAATATTGGGAGGCGGGATTTATAAACATGTTAAAAAATGGGATGAAGATGGTAATCTGACTTACTATGTAACCTATGATGATTTTGGTAATAGGTTAAGAATCATAAAACATCCAGATCCAAATTTAGAAGAATAATATTAGCCATAGATGTACACTATAATGAACTTGAGCACACGGCTAAAGCAGTAGGGGTTTTGTTTAATTGGAAAGATAAAGAACCCAAAGAAGTAGTTATAGAGATAATACAGGGAGTATTACCCTATATGTCTGGGCAGTTTTATAAACGTGAATTACCTTGTATAAAAAAAGTAATAGAACAAGTTAATCTTTCTGATATTGATATTATTGAATGGTTTTTGAGAGAAAAATGGAGTCTTGGTAATAAATTTGATATAGAACTAGAGTCAGTTCTTTTTACCTGCCCATCTTGTCAACGTCATTTAATGATGTTGGTGGAATATGGAAGAAAAAATGGAAAAACAATAAACATTAAATTTTATTCACACCCTAAAGTATTCACTTTAGGAGACGTAAAAAATAATGTAAATTAACAAAACAATGAACATAGAAATTTTAACTGAATTAAGAGAATACCCTTCAAGATACCCAAATGATATTGAGAACAGGCATGAAAATCAAGGGTTAACAATTGCTGAAATTGAAACTTTAGAACAGGCTTGGAATACAGGGGATAGATTTCCTCAAGCTTTGAGAGAGTTGTTATTTTTAGCAGGTACGTATTGCCATATTTTGGATTATAATATTCATGAAAACCAGCAAGAAATGCAAGAAGAAATAAGAGAGGCTATGCAGCTAAGAGGAGATTCGTTTTCTAGACCTTTTTACATAATAGATAATTATGGTGGTGATCAATTTTTGTTTGTCTATTTAGATGAGGATCAAATAAATCCAATGGTATATGAGTATGGACCCGGAGCACCAGATAGGGGAAGGCCTTTAGACCGTCCGCTCTATAGCTTAAGCCAATTAGTACATCTAGGTATAACAGCTGTTAAAGAGGGAATAAATCCTATGTAATTAATTGATAAGTTAAGTTTGATGTTAAGAGTAGATATAAATGAACTAGATATAGATCCTTATCCAGCAGAGGATGGGGGTAATATATTAACGTATAACGGCGAATGGTTTACAGGAATAACCTATGAATATTTCCCTGGTACTAATGTATTGGCACACGAATCACAAATTATTGATGGTCGTGAAGCTGGTCTACAAATAGACTATTGGCAAAATGGTAAAAAGAAAAACGAATGGTATTCAATACTAGGGGGGGTATTTATAAGCATCTTAAAGAATGGGATGAAGATGGTAATTTGACTTACTATATGACCTACGATGATTATGGTAATAGGCTACAAATCATAAAACACCCAAATCCAAATTTAGAAGAATGATATTAGCCATAGATGTACACTATAATGAACTTGAACACACGGCTAAAGCAGTAGGGGTTTTGTTTAATTGGGATGATAAAGAACCCAAAGAAGTTGTTATAGAGATAATAGAAGGAGTATTACCCTATATGCCTGGGCAGTTTTATAAACGTGAATTACCTTGTATAAAAAAAGTAATAGAACAGGTTAACCTTTCTGATATTGATATTATTGTAGTAGATGGTCATGTATATGTAGATAATGAAGGAGGTTTAGGTTTAGGAGGCTATGTTTTTAAAGAGTATAATGAAGAAATTCCCGTAGTGGGAGTGGCTAAAACATCGTTTCACAAGAATAACCAAACGGTTATTGAGGTCTACAGAGGAGAAAGCAAAAAACCATTATACGTATCATCTATAGGAATGTGTAAAAAACAAGCAGCAGCAAGAATTAAAAACATGTATGGAGAGTACAGAGTACCAATAATATTAAGGCAATTAGATAATTTAACAAAGAAAAATGAAAGTATTCGTGTAGCAGTGAAGAAAGATATTTTATAATGAAAATAGGTAAACATTCCTTTAGAAGGAACACATCATAGAGGAGTAGATGATGCAAAAAATGGAGCAAAAATACTCAGATAGGATATTCAATAATTAATAACAATATAATAACTAAAACAAAAAATGAAAAAAATAAGAACAATTTTAAAAATAGCCATCGTCTTAATAGTAAGTATAACCTTGCAATCGTGCAGTTCTAACGATGAATCAGATGTACAAAATCCAGAGACTTATATTCGTTTTACTATTAACGATACCAACTACGAATTTAAAGATATTATAACAGCAGAATCTACATCTATTACCTTAAACGGTAACAATGGAGAAGGGTTTTCAAATGCAGGAGATACACAAATAGCCTTGTGGTTGCCCTTGGCCTTAAGTAATGGTACTTTTGAAGTTGAAGGTGGTTTTTCGGCAGATTACCAAATAGCATTCACTTCAAACTCTTTGGCATTTGATTTTGATTTTGCCAATAGTGGAACTATAACGGTAACAAAGTCAACAGGTGAATATATAGAAGGAACATTTTCGGCAAGCATTACTAATGATGATGATGTTACTATAACGCTAACCAATGGAGCGTTTAAAGCCTTTGGTATAGAATAGATAGAACCACTATAAAAACAACACTCTCGTACATGTCTTTTCGTCTGGGGATATGCAAAGAAAGGTTAATTAGAATTAATTTGTATGAAAGAGAAAGAAATAAATGAGAAGAGAAATTATAAAAAAGATTATCATAAGTCAGAAGTGGTTAAAACTCATTTTATTGTTAGAATAAAAGACATATCAGCAACCGATAGAAAAACAGTACAAATTTTAAATCAAAAAAATTCGTTAATAGTTAATAAAAAGTAAACATGATTATTGAATTTTATTTAAAAACAAATCAAAAACTATCGCCAGCTGATATAAGTGATTTTGAAACGCAAATAGGAAAAGTATTACCAGACGATTATAAGCAACATATGCTTAATTGGAATGGGGGAGGAGTACATCAATATAATTTGGAACATGTCAATTTTCCAGAACATTCTGATTATGGCTTGCTAGGTTTAGCCCCTATTAGTCATAGTAAAAGTACGATTTTAAACAAAATGAATGCTTTAAGTTCTGCTTTGCCTAGTAATTATATACCAATAGGCAGAACGAGAGGGGGTGGGACAATATTAATGTCTCTTGAAAATAATGAAACTTATGGAAATATTGAAGTAATGTTTTCCGAAGGAGACATTATAAACATGTCTCCTTCTTTTAGTCAGTTTTTAGAAGATATGGTAGAGGAAGAAGATATTTTCGGGGATAAAGATGATGAATAGTGCATTCCAAGTTAAAGAAGAGGTAATAATGAATGAAGGTTATTTCAAGAAAATTAACGAACCACAATGTTTTATAGAAAATGGAGTGCTTATAGTAGATTATATAAAAAAATTGATTCCTGGAGAGGTAGAAAGAGTTAAAGTAAATAATAGTCTTTATGAAGAATTTTCACTAATTTTTTAAAAGATAAGTATGATAATAGAATTTGTAAAAATAGAAGATTTTCAAGTAACAGAAGATGATTTGAATCTGTTAGAAGCTCATATTGGTAGAATCCTTCCAGAAGATTATCGTCGACATATGATTCAATGGAATGGGGGAGTAGCATTGCAAGACAACCTAGTTCATAAAGACTTCCCTTCTGCAGGAACTGATTTTGTATTAGAAAGTTTATACCCTTTAATAGCCGATGATGAAAGCAGTACTGTAAAAGCATATTGGGATTTTGAAACAGGTGATATACTTGCTGAAGGATATATTCCTATAGGTTCAGCAGTTGGAGGTGATGAAATAATTATGTCCTTAAATTTAGATGAGACTTTTGGCAATATTAAATTACAGACGGATTATGGGCTTATACATGATATATCACCTTCATTTAATCAATACTTAGAGGATTTAGTCGAAGTTATAAGTTAAATGGTGAAATGCCCTCGCTCCCGAACGAATCCTTTATCGCAGGCGATGAAAAGAAAGTTGACCAAAATTTAGATTTTAAAAACAGAAAAAATATAATCCTCGGAATAATAGTAAGCAACAAGTAAAGGTCTAAACTATGAAATACTGATAAAAAAGTAGTTTTTATCAATTGTTAAAGAGTACTACGAATTAACCCTGATGATGGAGAGATTATAAAATAAACTGGAGATAACTGGGCATACTATAGATAATTTGGATGAAAACCTTACAAGTAAAATTCAGTTAGTTACTATAAAGTCTCATAGAGTTACCTATAAACATTCAGGTAGTCATAAACAATTAGAAATTCTTTTTGATACAATAGATAAACAATTATAACCTTTAACAAATAAAAAAGATGAGTGTAAAATTCAAAAAAAGCAAAATGTTCAAGCTATTACTTTAGATGAATTGAATACTTTCCAAATTAGTTTAGGAAAAACTTTACCAGAGGATTATCGTCAGCACATGTTGTTATATAATGGCGGTAGTGTAATTAATAAAAAAATAGAACATAAAAATTATCCTGAAAACCCAAGCACTGGACTAAATTATCTTCTTCCTATAAAATATGGTTATGATACGATTGAACATACTATTAATGACATTTCAGAATATTTACCAAGTGGATACCTACCTATTGGACTTAATATGGCGGGGGGGTATGTAATAATATCACTTAATAATGATACAACATACGGTAGAATAAAAGAATGGTATCCTGATGATGAATTGAACGATATGTCAGAATCATTTACTCAATACTTGGAAGATATGGTAGAGCGAATAGATTAATACGTATGATTTAGAAGATTGAAAGAATATGATTGTAGATTTTAAATTTAAAGCAGATCAAAAACTTACAGAAGCAGATATTATAGCTTTTGAGAGTCGAATCGGTAAAACTTTACCGGAAGATTATCGACAACACATGTTAGAGTGGAATGGAGGAGGGGTGCATCAATTGAATTTAGAGCATAAAAAATATCCAGAAGATGGTGATTTTGGATTAGAAAATTTTTACTCTATTGACTATAATGTTAATACCATTGAATCGTTAATGGAGTTTATGGGAAATGCTTTGGAAGAAAATTGTATACTTATCGGTTCAACGAGGGGAGGGGGGATATCCTTATGTCACTTAAAAGCGATAATACATATGGTAATATTAAAGTAATGTTTTCCGATGGTGAATTATATGATATGTCTCCGACTTTTAATCAATATTTAGAAGACATTGTCGAAGGTATTGATAGATATGAGGATTTTTAATAATTTATATTAGGGAGTGGTATAACGGAAGTAAAAGGGCTTTCAGAACCTCTATCAGATATCTTAACAAAGATTCGAAACAGTAACAAACAACAAGTAAGAGTACCTACAATGGATCCTGATAGAAAAGTAGATTTTGCCAATTGTTGGAGAGCACTAGGAATTAACCCTAAAGATGGTAAAATAATACAACGCAAACTTAAGTTGACTTGGCATCATATAGATGATTTGGATGAAAATATCAACTCTACAATGCAATTATTGTATGAAGAAGCTCATGTAGCGTCACTTTCTCATTCAGGAAGTGTAGCACAATGGAAAGTTCTTTTTAGATTAATACAAGAAAGATTGTAAATAAAAATATTATCATGGAAATAACATTTAAAAGAAGAACTAATTCGCAAACTATTACTCTGGAAGAGTTTGAATATTATCAAGACAATATTGTTAATAAAGTACTTCCTGCGGATTATCGTGAATTTATGCTTTCAGCTAGGACTAATAATGGAGGTATAGTATATGAAAATAACATTTATAATATAAGTTTTCCTGAAGGGGGTGGGGTGTTAAGTGATCTTTTTCCAATTAAGTATGGAGGTACAGGAACTATTGAATTGGTAAATGAAAGAATAGGGCATGCTTTGCCAGAAGGTTACTTAGCTATTGGAGCAAACACAGGAGGAGGTTATATTCTTATGTCTTTAAATGCCGATAATTATGGAACAATTAAGGAATGGTATGCAGATGGTAGTATAGAAGAGTTAGCACCTTCCTTTAGACAGTTTTTAGAAGATCAACGAATTGATGAAGAAGATTAACAGCTGAAAATAAAAAGAAACACTTTTTTAATAAATAAAATGAACCCAATAAGAATAACTTTTAAAAACCGTAATCAAATAAGTACTCCAGAAGAGTTAAATGAATTTGAAAACTCGCTTGGTGGTTTAGTCTTACCAGAAGATTATCGCCAACACATGTTAACTTATAATGGAGGAATTGTAAGACAATATGATATAGTTCACAAGAATTATTATGGATTAGGAGATGGAGGAATTAGCGATTTCCTCTCTATAAAGTACGGAGGTTATACGGTAGAAAAATTCAATGAGGATTTATCCGATAGACTTCCTACTGGCTACCTTGCTATAGGCTTTACTAGTGGAGGAGGAGACATTATAATGTCATTAAACAATGATGCTACTTATGGTAATACTAAAGTTCGATACACCGAAGGTGAAAAAATAGACTTATCGCCTTCTTTTATTAAGTTACTAAATGACATGGTTGAGGCAGAATATTGATTTTAAAAAATATAGAATTACTTCGTGATTAAAGAGTTTTAGTTAACAGCTTTATAAAAAGTTCTATGATCAGCTATACAGACCATGATTGCAAAGTACTATGAACAGTATTCAGTATTAAACGAAGTGATGGGTAATCAATTAAGGAATTATTACAATTAGAAATTTTACCATTTGGATGATTTAGATTGAGACTTACAAGGTACGCTACAATTAGCAGATAAAGTAATTCATAATATTACAAAAAACGATTAAGGAAATAATAGTCTTTATGAAGAATTTTTACTAACTATATCACCTTCATTTAATCAATACTTAGAGGGTTTAGTCGAAGTTCTAAGTTAAATGATGAAATACCCCATTCCCGCCCAATTCCTTTTGCGTGGGCGATGAAAACAAAGTTGACCAAATTTGAAATTCGAAAAACAGAAAAAATATAATCATCGGAATAATAGTAAGCAACAAGTAAAGGTCTAAACTATAAAAAATGTCAAAAAAGTGTAAAAGAAATGTCAACTCTTGTTTAAAGCCATTGAAAAGTGGGATATTTGTAAATAATATGAATACCTACTCCAACTTCATAACTGTTAAAATAGGTCTGTACCTATTTGCTGTAATTGTACTTTTTACATCGTGTACTACCCACGAAAATTTTTCAGAACGGGCAAAAGTGTCCTTACGAAATATAGGGCATCAGTTATTGTTAAGTAATCAAGATACTACCTCGTTAGTGCTACCCATACAGCAGATAAATGAAGCAAGCTTTCAACTAAGTTTTCAAAATAACCTAGAAATTCAGCCTGATAGTTTGGTAACGTTAGTACACAAGAATTTTGAGAAAGCGGGTTTCCCTGCGGATTATATTTTAGAAGTAAAAAACTGTACTGATGAAGAAGTCGTGTATAGTTATGAAATGCAAAAAACAGAGGAAAAAGCAATTATTCCTTGCAAAGGGAGAACCTTACCAAAGAATTGTTACTTTATCAACATTCAATTTCTAAAAGAAGACACCTCAAATAACCGTCAGCTTATTTTTTACGGAGTACTATTTCTAGCAATCATAATGGGTGTAGTAATGTATCAAAAGAACAGAAAAAGCAACACAACGACCACCAACAATTTAACCAATGTAGTAAGCTTAGGAATTTTTGAGTTCTACCCAGAGCAGCACAAATTAGTAAAACAAGCTCTTGAAATTAGCTTGTCTAAAAAAGAATGTGAGTTGTTAGAAATTCTTATTAGCCGACCTAACGAAATTATAAAACGAGAAGAACTCACCAAAAGAGTTTGGGAAGATAACGGAGTGATCGTAGGAAGAAGTTTAGATACCTATATTTCTAAACTTCGCAAAAAGTTAAAAGACGACACTTCCATAAAAATAACCAATATTCATGGAGTAGGGTATAAGCTAGAAATAGATTAAAGACTTATTTTTGTGCTGATAACTTTTTAAAATGCTGTTTCAACTAGAAATTCCCGCACCTGAAAATCAACAAATTCAACTGCCTATTTTAAAAGCAAAGGGAGTTGAACTTTTTGTAAAGCGTGAAGATACCATTCATCCATTTGTTTCAGGAAATAAATTCAGAAAACTCAAGTACAATATTAAAGAGGCAAAACGACAAGAGAAAGGCACGTTGTTAACTTTTGGCGGCGCTTATTCTAATCATATTGCAGCCACTGCTGCCGCAGGAAAAATGGCAGGATTGAACACAATAGGCATTATCAGAGGTGACGAATTAGGAAGGAACCTATCTCATACAATTTCTCAAAATGAGACCTTAAAGAATGCATTCGATAATGAAATGCAGTTCAAGTTCATATCAAGAGAAGCCTACCGAAATAAAGCTTCCGAAGCATTCATTACTCAATTAAAAGAAGAATTTGGCGATTTCTACCTGGTTCCAGAAGGCGGAACTAACAAATTAGCTGTTCAAGGTTGTGAGGAGATTTTAACAAATGAAGATGAAAAATTCGATTATATTTGTTGCGCAGTTGGTACAGGCGGTACAATTTCTGGGTTGATAAATTCAGCTAAAAAACATCAAAAAGTAATAGGGTTTCCTGCATTAAAAGGTGATTTTTTAGTAGATGAAATCAAACCTTTCGTAAAAGGGAACGATAATTGGAGTTTACAAAACGAGTATCATTTTGGAGGCTACGGAAAATATACTGCGGATTTAATCCGTTTTATAAATGAATTTAAAGAAGAAACGGGTGTTTTGCTAGATCCTATTTACACAGGAAAAATGGTATTTGGAATACTAGATTTAATAGCAAAAAATGCTTTTTTGAAAGGAAGTAAGATAGTAGCAATTCACACAGGTGGTTTGCAAGGTATAGCAGGGGTAAATCAAAAGTTAAAGAATAAAAACAAAGACTTAATTAAGGTTTAATGAAGATAAAAGTAGTTTTTCTAGCGGTAAGTGCTCTAGTTTTGACAAGCTGTGGTTCGGGTAAAAATGTGGTAAAGTCAACACCTAATGAAGTTGATTTAGAGCCCAAAGAAGAAAAAATGCCAGAGTTACCTCAGCTAGAACAAATACAAAAGCCATTAAAAACCACCACCACTCATACCGAGATTTACATTCAAAAATTTGCGCCAATAGCCGTAAAAAAAATGCATGAACATGGTATTCCTGCAAGTATAACATTGGCACAAGGAGTATTAGAATCAGGTAGTGGTAGAAGTCCACTAGCACTTAGATCAAATAATCACTTTGGAATTAAATGTCACCGTGGTTGGCAAGGGCATAGTGTTACTCATGATGATGATGAAAAAGGCGAGTGTTTTAGAAAATACAAGTATCCTGAAACCTCGTACGAAGACCATTCACAATTTTTACTAACCCGTGAACGATATGCAAGTTTGTTTAAGTTAAAAAATACTGATTATAAAGGATGGGCTTACGGATTGAAAAGAGCAGGATATGCGACAGACAGAAAATATCCTCAAAAGCTAATTTCAATTATTAAAAAATACAATCTTGATGCCTACGACAAGATACAACCCGATGGCTCTTTAGCTGCTGAAACACCAAGTTATGAAATAGGTTCTCATAAAGTTGAAAAAGGAGATACGTTGTATTCGATTGCTAGAAAATACAATACGTCTGTACAACGATTAAAGGAAGTAAACGGATTAACCGATAACAATATTAGTATTGGTCAAGAACTAATGGTAAGATAAAAAAAGCGGAGTTTTCACTCCGCCTCGCTAACCAAACTCTAATCAAAACTACCATGAGTAATTTTTCTTTTGTGCTTGTTTTTTGATAGCTTTAATCATCACACTTTCTAATTCATTCTTTTTAGAACTTTCACGCTGTTTTTTGGCTACATAACTTTTCCTTTTTTTACTTAACTCTTGAATTTTTTCCTGAATTTCAGCACGCTCTTTACGCTTTTTATCCACATATACCTTAATCTCTTGCGTAGATTTATTTTGTAAATGTTTAGGAAGTTGTTTCTTTTTTAAAGAGCTATAATCAATTTCTTTTTCTTCCGAAGCATCCACCAAATCCCACTCAGCATTTTTATATAATTTAGAACTTTTAGTTACGGCACGCTTTACGATTACTGCTTCATTTAAACTCTCTGCATTCGTATCTTGTTTTGCTTGGTTACTGTATTTAGAATACCCATAAGAACCATAATGAATATAGGTGTCGTTTAATTTTTTATTGAGTATAAGAATATCATTGTCATACGGAGTTACAATATGTACAATGTGCTTATTTTGATTAATAGTCATATAATCTCCACCACCATACACAGCTCCGTCTTGCCATCTTCCAGAAACTCCATTATTGTAATCACCACAAAAAATGGTATTTATGGTAATATCCTTTTCTTTGGCATTGGTAATAGCATCTCTGTAATTAATTTTACCTTGAGTAAAAGGCTCATTACCTGCAATAAAAATCATCTTTAAATCACGTTTATTAGCACCCCAATCCAATTCATTTAACGAAGTTTGAATCACCTGTCCGCAGTATTCATTACCACCATTTGTGCTTAAAGAAAAAAGATGTTCTGAAATCTCATCTAAATCATTCGTAAATTGCAAAACTTGTCGAATGTATCCTTCTTTAGATGGTAAACTTGAGTTTCCGTATTCATACAAAGCAATTTCTAAATTAGGAGTCATACCATCGCATTTAGCATAAGATAACTCATTTACAATCTCCCATAACTGAGCTTTTGCTTGGTTAATCAATCCATCCATACTGTTACTCGTATCTAATAACAAAGCAACTTTAACAGTTTGCTTTTTGGGTTGTACTATTGGTTGACTTTCTTTAGCAGAAACTTTTGCGGTTAGTAGTATGAGACAAATGAAGAATACGTTTAATGCCTGTGCTTTCATAATTTTTGTTTTTAGTTATTCATCTGATTAAAAGTTTGATTGGCGTTTGTTGTTACCCAAAACTACTGCTAACTTTTTTCGTAAAAAACCAATAATGAGTAAACAAGCCATACTGTTTAGTGAAAAAGACAATTGAATGAGTAACCTCTTATTTTTGCTCTTTTTTATAGTGTTTTAGTGAGGTAGGCGTTTTTTTGTATGGCTTTTTGTATGTATGTTTACAGGAAGAAATAAAAAATGAAAAAGCTTTTTTACATAATATTGTCAACTATATTTTTACTGAGTGTTTCTTCAATATATGCTCAAGAAAAGAGTCCGTTACCGAAGGAGTTTTCGGTAAAAGTGACAGTAGTCAGCAGTGAAACAAAGGAACCTATTAAAGACGCGAGAGTCGAAGTAAACGGACAAACTTTTCGGTTTTCTGGAATAAATGGATATTATACTGTGAGAACCACAGCAGGAAATCTTTTGGAAGTTTCACACCCTAACTTTAACACCGTTAATTATACGATTAAAGACGATGAAGATATAAGGATAGAAGTTGAAGGTTTTACTCCTGAAAGAAAATCGAAACTAAGCTCTTCTTATAGTAAAAGAAAACAAACAGGTTTGTACTTACAATACCTAGATTCTGTTCAATTTTATAAAAAGAAAGATATCGATAAAAGTTTGTCTTTTATAGAAAAAGCATTGTTGGCGAATCCAAGTAAAGCTCAAAGGGCAAGCGTTTTCAAAGAACTAGCTAATGTGTATTTTTATTGGAAGCAGTACGATTTGGCAGTTGAAAACTATCAAATTTCTTTACAACAAGTAAATTCACCAAGAGTCCGTTTGCAATTGGCAAAAGCCGCATTCTTAGCTAAAAATTACAGTAGCAGTGAGCAAAATTATTTACAAAGTGTAAAGAGTGGGGCTCTAAACAGCTATGAACGCTTAACGGCATACCAAGGATTAGGAGATGTTTATCTAATACAAAAGAACTACGACAAGGCAAAGGCTAATTATGAAAAAGCATTGAAGATTGCCAGAAAGAACCTTATCACACCTAAAATAACAGATTTAAACTCTAAGCTGGCAGAAGTATATGTACAACAAGGAAAGAGACAATTGGCAGACTCTCTATTTAAAAATTCTCTTGAATTGGCAAATAAAGAAAACTTAAAGCGCTCTTTGCTAGAAGAGCAAAAAGTAGCCGATTTTTACAATAAATCTCAACGATACGATGAAGAAATACAGCTACGAAAAAATAGTTTAAAAAAAGCGGATGATATAGTTGTTGAGGCTGAAAGTAGCGAGTCGTTGGTTGATTCTATTACCTCGCAAAAAATCAACTATAAAATAGGTAATGCATATCTACAAAAGTCTGAATATGAAGAAGCCATTCCTTACTTAAAAAAGAGTATTGAAGATGCCGATAAAAATAAAGATATAATCATAGGTAAAGATGCAACTCGAAGGTTATCGGAGGCTTACGAGAGGTCGGGTAATCATTTAGAAGCTATTGAAGCGTACAATAGCTATGTAAAATTAGTAGATACCCTATACTCCCGAAAAGAACAAGAAATACAGCAATTAAAACGATTTAGAAAACGCATATTAGACAACCAAAACAGGATAGTTAGTTTAGAAAAAGATAAAAAACTAGCAGATAGTAAAATAAGTCTCGCTTATAAAGATCAGCAATTAGTTGAAGAAAGTAACAAGCGACAAAAATGGGTTATTTATTCATTGATTGGAGGTTTTTTGCTCATGGTTTTATTAGTGTATTTTATGTTTAGAACGAATAAGGAGCAAAAGTTAGCAAACAACTTGTTGGCATTAAAGTCGATGCGTTCACAAATGAATCCGCACTTTATATTCAATGCATTAAACTCTGTAAACAGTTTTATTGCCGTAAATGACGAACGAAGTGCCAATCGGTATTTGTCAGAATTTTCAGCATTGATGCGCTCGGTTTTAGAAAACTCTGACGAAGACTTCATTCCGTTAACCAAAGAAATTGAGTTGTTAGAACTGTATGTGAAGTTAGAACACAACCGATTTAAAGATAAGTTCGATTATAGTATTTATGTTGATAAAAGCATACCGTTAGAGCAATATTCAATTCCACCAATGTTGCTACAACCATACATAGAAAATGCCATTTGGCATGGGCTTCGATATAAAAAAGATAAGGGTAGACTTCAAATTTCAATGTGTCCTAAAAATAACGAGTCTATTACTATTTTGATTGAAGACGATGGAATTGGAAGAGAAAAATCAATAGAAATGAAGACAAAGAATCAACTCAAACAGAAATCGAAAGGAATGAGTACCATCAAAAAAAGAATTGCTATTTTAAATGCTATGTATCAAGATAAAATTTCTGTAGCGGTTTCAAATCTGTCGGAAGAAGGAAGTGGAACGAGGGTTGAATTGACACTAAAAAAAGATAAAAATAAGTTATGAAAATAAAAGCAATTATTGTAGAAGACGAACAAATTAGTAGAGACATTCTACGAAACTATGTTACCAAGTATTGTCCGAATGTACAGTTATTAGGAGAAGCAGGTACTATTGAAGAAGCGCATCGACTAATTCAGCAATACGAATTAGATTTGGTGTTTTTAGATGTAGAAATGCCTTTTGGAAACGCTTTTGACTTGTTAGAAAAGGTAGAGAACCAAACTTTTGAAACGGTTTTTGTAACAGCTTATGACCATTATGCGATTGAGGCGTTGAACAATCAAGCAACCTACTATTTATTAAAGCCCATCTCAATAGATGAATTGATAAAAGCAGTACGTATTGTAACCGATATTAAAGAAAAAGAAAATGAGTTAGAAACTGCAGTGTTAACTTCAAAAACAGCACAGCAAGTAGACGGAAAAATTACCATTCCGCAGCAAGACGGATTTGAAATAGTTGCAGTGAAAGAAATTTTATTTTGTAAAGCAGACGATAATTACACCGAAATCTATTTTGAGAATTCTAAGAAGTTGGTAAGTAAAACATTAAAATACTTTGAAGACGCTTTAAAAGAGAGCTCATTTGTTAGAGTGCATAAATCATTTTTAGTAAATATTAATGAAATTGTAAAGTATAAAAAAGGAAAGGGAGGAAGTGTTGTATTATCAAATGGACAGGAGATTATGGTTTCAGCAGCTAAAAAAGCAAACTTATTATCATATTTTAAATAAAAACGTATGCCAATTATAAAACCAGTTAGAGGAAAACATCCACAAATTCCAAAAGATTGTTATATAGCAGAAAATGCTACTATTGTTGGAGAAGTCACAATGGGAACAGCTTGTAGTGTATGGTTTAATGCAGTAATTAGAGGTGATGTACATTTTATAAAAATGGGCGATAAAGTGAATGTACAAGACGGAGCAGTAATACATGCAACTTATCAAAAATCGCCCACAACCATAGGGAATAATGTATCCATAGGTCATAATGCCATAGTACATGGCTGTACAATTCACGACAATGTATTGGTAGGTATGGGTAGTATTATTATGGATGATTGTATTGTTGAATCGAATTCTATTATTGCAGCAGGTGCGGTAGTAACTAAAAATACGCACATTGAAAGTGGAAGTATATATGCAGGAATTCCAGCTAAAAAAGTAAAAGACATTTCCCAAGAACTTATTTCTGGTGAGATTGATAGAATAGCCAACAACTATGTAAATTATTCAAGTTGGTTTAAAGAGTAACAAAAGACTGTATATGCTTTTACCGATTAGATAATGGTTGCTAAAGTGTAATGTTTTATTTTTTTTACGACCTAGTAATTAAGTAATTAAATCGATGAGTATGATTTTGCGTTGTATTGTTTTGTGTTTCATTTTTTTCTCTTGTAAAGAAAATATAGATACCCCTTCTACTTCTACAATGGAAGAAGTCAGCTTATGGAGTGTTGACGAAAGTTTTATAAAAGAAGGAGCACCATTTGAATATATAGAAAACCCTAGTTTTAAAGCAGTACCGGAAATTGAAGATTTAGCAGATGAAGATAGGTTGTTACTAGTTAAAATTGAAGATGAAATCAGGGCTTACCCCTATCATTATTTAAACTATTCTGAAGTAGTGAATGATCGCATAGGCTCTATTAATTATGTTGCGTCGTATTGCCCTCAAACCAAGAGCGGGATATGTTTTAGTGGGGTTGTTAATAATGAGAAAATACCAATGATTGCCTCAGGTTATTTGTTTAAAGACAATTTAGTTTTATCAGATTTAGAAAGAGAAAATTTTTGGTCTCAAATGCTAATAACGGGTATTCGAGGAGAAAGCTTTTACAAGAATATTTCAAAAATATATTCTTTTGAAACCTCATGGGAAACGGTAAAAAAATATTTTCCACAAGCAAAAGTTTACTATCAAAACTTTCTAACAGAAAAATCAAACCTATTAAATAAAAAAAACACCAGCTCAAATTGGTCTAGTTACATTGGAGTTTTGGAATATGGAATTGAAACAAAAGCGTATGTTTTTAATCATACTAATTTTGCAGAACTTACCATGTATGAAATTTTTGAGAAGAAAAACAATATAATTGTTGTTGGAGATAATAATAAGAAATTCTTTACCGCATTTTATGTTCCAGAAGAAGCTAATTTAAAATTGGTTAAAGATAAGTTTCCTGTTATTTTAGAAGATGATAACGGTAATATGTGGGATGTTTTTGGAGAATCTTTAGGAGGAAATAAAGAAGATAAGCTAAAATCTCCAGTATTTTACAATGCTGATTTATGGGCGTGGGAATATTTTTTCGAGAATATCGAAGAAAGGCAGTAGTAGTAGAATTTTAACACTTCATTCAAAAATAAAAGCCCGATACTGTTTCCAGAATCGAGCTTTTCAATTAAAAACGAATCTACTATATAAAACTACCTGTTTTTAATTGTTGTTATAGTTGTCTTGTGTTTCTATGTTTTTTATGCTCCTCTTTTTTAGAATGCCTTTTTAATTTTCTAGCAGCCATTTTTTCGTAGCGATGATACTGTTGCTCATTTAAAATACGTTTCATTTCTGCTTTATAAGCAATGCGGTTGTCTAAAACTTTACTTTTCATTGCGTATCGCTCATCGGCAGTAGGCTTCTTGCCACTTTTTTTCATAGCCTTTCTTTGAGTCCACATTTCATGCCTTTCAGCAACCTGTTTTGCAATTAGAGGTCGTATTTGATTTTGCTGAGCTTGAGTTAAATCAAGTTGTAAAGTCATTTTTTTTACAGTCAACTCAGTTTTCTGCTCAATTGTTAATTGTTGCTTGTCTTCTTTTTGTGCTTGAGTGGTAACAGTAAAACCAACTGCTAAAACCAAAATGGTGAATAACTTCTTCATATTGTAAAGTTTTAAGGATAATGATTAATTTATACACTTAAGACTAGAGGCAATTAAAAAAGTTTAAATTTGAAATTGTTTTTAACATTTTTTTAATTTTTATGAAGTCAATTTTCAGAATTGTTTTAAGTTTTTTACTGTTAGCTGTAGGATTGTTTGCCGTATTTTTTTTCTGGGCATCCTCTCCAACGATAAATAAAGCCGAATACGCTAAAAGTATCACACACAAGTATGCGTCTGTTACCGATAACGATTCTATTTATAGCATCGTAACTTATAATATTGGTTATTTAAGCGGAATGACCAACAATAGAGCAATAGCAAAACCTAAAAAATTATTTAATTCAAACTTAAAAAAAGTACTTACAGAAGTAAAAAAAGTAAATCCAGATATTATTGCACTTCAAGAAGTTGATTACAATGCTGCAAGATCGTACAACATAAACCAAGAAGAAAAACTAGCAGAATTAGGTTATAACTATGTTGCTAGAGGCGTAAATTGGGATGAACGTTACCTACCTTTTCCGTATTGGCCACCAAGCATGCATTTTGGTAAAATAGTTTCAGGACAATCAATTTTAAGTAAATATGCCCTAAAAGATTACGAGCGTATCGTTTTAGAACGAGTAGCCGATAACCCTTTTTATAGAGATGCTTTTTATTTAGATAGATTGGTGCAAGTAGTGAAAATTATTTTAGAAGGAAAAGAGGTTGTAATCATAAACCTACATTTAGAAGCTTTTGATAAACCTACACGAGAGCGTCAGTTTCAATACGTGTTAAACCTTTTTAACAGTTGTAAAAATGAATATCCTACAATTTTATTGGGTGATTTTAATTCTAAAGCAAGAGATAAAGAAGCGATTATTCAGAAAATGTTCAAATTAGAGGGCGTAGGCAATGCGGCTTTTTCTATTGAAAACCCAGAGAGCACTTTTGATACAAAAAAACCTACCGAACGTATTGATTATATTTTTTACACCAAGAAAGATATAACGTATGTAGACGGAAAAGTGCTTACTCAATTTGAACAAGCATCAGACCATTTGCCAGTAGAAATGAGATTTAAGTTAAAATAGAAAGATGGGTCAATTTCAAAAGTTGTGTGTGTGATTTAAAATATGATGTTAATTTTTGCAAAAAAACAGAGGTTTAGAATTATCACTATAAGTTTTAAAACTACATTACCCTAGTTGTTGATTACTCATTTTGATTTAACGAATCACACACTACAAGGATAAGATTTATATTTATACTTTAAGGAGAAAAAGTGGATTCCAGTGGAGTTTTTCAAAAGATATAGTAATCTCCCTTGGCTTTCATAAAGAAATTATAATTAAAGACTTTTCTTTAGGAAGAGCTGAGAAATTATTTAAAAGCTAGATATTAAAAAAGCATATGGGATATGTCAAAAAACTCAGAAATGTTTTTAATAACACAACAATCTCAAAAGAAGTAGCTTTTAAAAGTTCGCACATTGGTTTAAAGAAGTAGAAGAATTAGGCTTTAAAGATTTTAATATTGTAGCCAATACTATTAGTCTAAATTATTGATTTATAATTAATTATTTTGATAATCGGAGAACAAAAGCTTCAGCAGAATCTTTTAATACAAAAGTAAAAGCGTTTAAAGCACAATATAGAGGAGTAAGAGATGTAAAATTTTTCTGTTTAGATGAACTCAAATTTTTCCCTAACCACAACTTTTGGAACGACCTTAAACGATTGTTCGTGTTTAAGAACAATTAAACAAAGAACTAATTGCTTAGCTGCATGGGCATAGTGTTATTAAAGTAGTTGAAAAGGAGAAAAGATTTACTTTATTTGAGCACCGAATAAATTTTTATGAGGAAAAATATATAGGAAACGAGAGTACCTTTGTAAGCCAAACCACAAACAACTTTTAATAAGAAATCCGTATAATAAGGGGCGATAAGTATGGAATGTATTTTTTATTACAATACTCCTAAAATCAAATGAGAGTCAATTGGTATCAGTAAGGTTAAAAAACCAAGTAGAATAGTTTAACAAACACGAAGTATGAAACCATTAGAATTAGCTAAAAAGCGTTACTCTACAAAGAGATACGACCGTAGTAAAAAAATACCACAAGAAAAAATAGAGGAATTGAAAGCGGTATTGCATCTAACTCCATCATCAATCAACATTCAACCTTGGAAGTTTACCTTTGTGAGCAATACAGAAGTAAAAACTCAATTAGCAGCAGCGTCGTTACATAACGAAGGAAAAATTAATCAGGCTGACCTATTAATTGTTTTTAGTGTTGCTGATGACTTAGAAGAGTTTCAAAAAACGGTAAATCAACTTCCTGATGGGCTTCGTGATTGGTATAACAATATAAAACAAACTACCCCAGAGAGTGATGTAAAAGTATGGTTGGCAAAACAAGTGTACATTGCCTTGGGCGTTGCCTTGAGTACGGCCATAGCACTAGGTTTAGACTCAACACCCATGGAAGGGATTGAACCCGATAAGTATGCAGACATTTTAAATATGAAAGCGTATAAACCTATTTTAGCAATGGCGGTGGGCTACAGATCTGAAGATGATAAGTACCAACCAAGTGTAATGCCAAAATCTAGAAGACCTAAAGAAGATGTTATAGAAACCGTCTCTTAAATAAATAGTTTCTTAATTATTAATACGTAAGATGTTTATGTTTGTTGAATATCTTTATAAAAAAGATTTATTGTTTTGATTACTACTCTACTTGCAATTCTATACATAGCCGTTATTGCGACTGTTGCTATAATAATAGTTAATACTTCAACAGCTTCTAAGTCAATAGCCTATCTGTTTTTGCTCTTTTTATTCCCAGTTGTGGGGATTATTATTTATTTTTCGATAGGAATGAATTATAGAACACACAAGTTGTATAATAAAAAACTGTCAGTAGATAAAAACTTCTTTGCAAAGTTAAAAGAGCAGGTACAGAGTTATGCAGAAAAAACACTTTCAGAATCTAAAAAAAATCTAGCCCATTTTTACAACCTGACTAAATATGTTCATTTAGAAAACTTCTTAACAGGAGACAATGAGGTAAGTTTACTTTTGAATGGAGAAAATAAATTTCAGGAAGTTATCAAAGCTTTAAAAGCAGCTAAAAATCATATTCATATCGAATATTATATTTTTCAAAATGATGATATAGGAAAAAAAATAGGAGAAATTTTAAAAGAAAAAGCAACAGAAGGCGTTGATGTACGCTTTATTTATGACGATTATGGGAGTAAGAATATTCGTAAATCGTTTGTTGAGTCGCTTAAAAATAGTGGAGTCGAAGCTTTTCCGTTTTACAAAATAAAGTGGTTGTTGTTTGCAAATAGAATTAATTATAGAAATCATAGAAAAATTATTATTGTTGATGGTAAAGTTGGATTTGTTGGAGGAATCAACGTGTCAGACAGGTATAGCAATCCAAATAAATTCAATCGCTATTGGAGAGATACTCATGTTAAAATTGAGGGGCCAGCAGTTTTAAGTTTACAACGTGTTTTTTTAGCAGATTGGAATTTTTGTGCCAATCAAAATATGATTCTAGAAGAAAAGTTTTTTCCTTTAATTGAAGAAAAAGATGAAAAAACAAACGAAGAAAATCAGTTAGTACAAATAATTGCCAGCGGACCAGATTCTGATCACCCAGATATCATGTATGCGCTTATTCAGGCAATACTATTATCAAAAAAAGAAATATTAATAACCACTCCATATTTTGTACCTAGAACCTCTTTTTTAGATGCCATTAAAATTGCTAGGCTAAGTGGAGTTGATATCAAATTACTAGTGCCAGATGTTTCAGACTCAAAACTAGTAAATGCGGTATCACACTCTTTTTACAAAGAGATATTAGAGGTAGGGGTTGAAATTTACAAATATGAAAAAGGTTTTATACATGCAAAAACCATGGTTTTTGATGGTTTTGTTAGTACCGTAGGAACCGCAAACTTAGATGAGCGCAGTTTCGACCTTAACTTTGAGATAAATGCTTTTATATATAATAAAAAGTTTGCAGCCAAGCTCAAAGAAGCGTTTTTAGAAGATGTTAAAAATAGTAAGAAAATTGTGTTAGAAGAATGGAATAGCCGTTCTATCATAACCCGCTTTATAGAGAAAGCAGCACGATTATTAGCACCAATTTTGTAGTGTGATACATGTAAAATATCTTCATCTAAGTTAATAAACTAAACATGAATTGAAAAGAAGAAACGGCAGAAGTATCATTGTTTTGAACCCGAATTATGTAACAGAACGTCGTTGTTAAAGTTGTAAACACAACTCAGGTAATGGATTTTCTATAGCTTAACGAATTAAAGTTAGCTCATATGCAAATGAGGACGTTTTTTTTTTAAATGAGTTAAATTAAGGTTTATTTATGTATACATTTGAAGTTCTATAAAAATAATAGAAAAAAAATTTGAAAGAAGTAAGGGAATTTGTGTAAGTATTTTTAGGGGAAATCAAACAGACTTTTAGTTGTAATAAATCATTACAATATTTTTAAACTTTACTTCCGTTTTGAACATTTAGATCCATAACGCTTTCAAAGCACAATATTAAGTACATGAAACTATAATATTAGGTTTTTGAGAGAGTATGTGTTGCGTGTCAATAGGCATTATAATTAACCAAACTTTAACTTTAATTATTTATCAGGTGCAAAGCAAACAAACCATCTGCGGGGGGATTATTTTCATTATTTTTTTATTTCAAAGTTTCTTAACACTTTCGCAAGAGAACGAGGTTCAAAGGATTTTAAATTTAGATCCTACAGAACAACGGTATCGTTTTATAGAATTTAGAGCGCATACAGGATTTCATTCGTATACAGGGAATGTAGATTTAGAACCCTTTTTAGAATCAGGATATGGAGCCTTAGAATTACGTGTAGGTTGGCAACCTTCAAAAAAAGACCATTGGGCAGCTCAGTATGGATATCCAGCCTATGGTTTTGGAGTGTATTCAGGTTTTGTTGGAAGTCCACAAATTTTTGGTAAGCCCAATGCTCTCTATGGTTTTATGCGGTTTTATATAGATTCTTCAGAAAAAAGAAATGTATTTACCATCGAGCCTGCAGTAGGACTTACCTATAATCTAGAACCGTATGATTCTGAGGAAAATCCACTTAACAACGCCATTGGTGCAAAGATGGCTGTTTACTTCAATCTGAAATTTGGATGGGTTTATAAATGGACTCATGATATGGACATTACCTACGGTTTCGATGCGACTCACTTTAGTAACGGTCGTATGTATACTCCCAATTACGGACTAAACATGATTGGAATAAACCTTGGTTTAAGTTACAACTATAATCCAGATCAAAGAAAGGTAAACAATGATGTGTACTCACAAAGTCCTCTTTTGCCCATTCGATTCAAACGTCCGAGAAAAACTCCGAATACTAAAATTGAAAAAGGAGCCAATTCTATTAATTTATATGGTGCCATTTCTACGGTTCAAAATTACGAAGATCAAGGAACATCTATTAGATATCCCGCTTATAGTGTCGTGGCAGAATACCAACACAAATTCAATAACATGCACAGTATTTCGGCAGGATTCGATTATTTTTTCGACGGAAGTTTAGCATTGCAATACCCTGATGATCCTTCAAAAAGACACCATGTTGGTATACATGCAGGATACGATTTTATGTTCTGGAGAATGACCATCATAGGTCATATAGGAACCTACCTAAATGAAAACAAAACGAAGCCACCCCTATTTTTTAGACCTGCACTACGTTACGATGTAACACCTTGGTTATATACACAAGTAGGCTTAAAGGCAAGAGGTTTTGCAGCAGATTGGGTAGAGTTTGGAATCGGAATACGCCCCTTTAAGTGGTAAAACAATAGCATATCACTAACCTCCCCCAACCAAGAGGACTAATTAACAAACTGATGAATGCTTTTTCAGAGAGTCTGTACGAAAGGAAGACTCTCTTAGTAAGGCTATTACTAAAAAACAGATACAATATGAAAAAACTAATAATTCTTTGTTTGGTATTTTTCCCTTTTGTACTATTTGGTCAAGAGGAGGAAAATGAGACTAAGGTCAAAAAGAAGGATAAAATAATCTGGCTTCCTGTTTTGGCATCCAATCCAGCAAATGGATTCATGTATGGAGTAGCACCTGCACTCAATTGGAAAATAGGAGATTCAGAGAAAACAAGTTATTCATCTTTACTAGGATCGCTAATTTGGACAACTAAAAGTCAGTTTTTGTTTACGCTAAAAGGAAATGTTTATTTTCCAGAGAACAAGAGCTTCATCATGCAAGATGTCCGGTATTTTAAAACCTCTCAGCCTACTTTTGGTCTTGGTACGGGACCCAACTCTTCTCAGTTAGCTGATGATGGCTTTCAATATGTAGATGAAAATTATACCAAAGGTATAGAAGTAGGACAAATGATGAGCTTTAATTTTTTACGTATTCATGAAAGCTACTTTAGAAGATTAGGACAAAAGGGGTTTTATGGAGGTATAGGGTATCACCTCGATATCCATAGTAAAATAGATGATAAGTTATTAGACTTAGAAGCAGAAACTCCTGTAGTAACCAGTCACTACGAATATAGTACCAAATACGGATTTAACCCAGAGAAATATACCTTGTCGGGGCTTTCAGCAAACCTTATGTACGATACTAGAGATAATACCGTAAACCCAGAAGAAGGACGTTACGGGTTTGTATCGCTAAAATTCAATCCTGAATGGTTAGGTAGTGACCAAGCATCAAGTTCTTTATGGACAGAATATAGAGATTATATCACACTAAATAAAGAAAGACGCCGAAACCTATTAGCACTGTGGGTATATGGTAATTTTGAGCTAGGAGGAAATTTACCTTATCTGGACCTGCCTTCATTAGGATGGGATCAATATGGGCGCTCAGGAAGAGCGTATCCACAAGGACGTTTTAGAGGACAATCGCTAGTGTATACAGAAGCAGAGTGGCGTTTTCCATTACAAAAAGATAAAGAGCGCTGGGGAGGAGTACTATTTTTTAATATAAACTCTGCCACCAACCGAGATCTAGGAATAGATATGTTCGATTACATTAATACTGGAGTCGGAGCAGGACTCCGATTTATGATTAGTGAAAAATCGAGAACAAATGTTTGTGTAGACTACGCTATAGGTAACTATGGGGCTCACGGATTTTATCTAGGAATCAATGAAGCATTTTAAAACAAGTACAACGTGTTTAGCGAACAATACGCAGATTGTGAGTGTCAAAAAGTAAAATTTAAAATCAATCATTAATATTTAAACCAATTATTAATATTAAAAACCAATCCAAATGAAATCAAAAATCAGTTACCTTTTTGCATTACTATTACTTAGTAGCCTGGGTTTTGCCCAGAAGAATGACAAACCGAATATTCTAGTAATTATGTCTGATGATGTGGGCTGGCAAAATGTAAGTGCCTACGGATTAGGTACCGTAGGATATCATACCCCCAATTTAGACCGCATAGGGAAAGAGGGAATTATATTTACTGACCATTATGCACAACCCTCATGTACAGCGGGAAGAGCTGCTTTTATTACAGGGCAATACCCTATTCGTAGTGGTATGACTACAGTAGGAAGACCAGGAGATGCATTAGGGCTTCAGGCAGGATCACCATCAATCGGTGAAGTAATGAAAGATCAAGGTTACCTAACCGCTCAATATGGTAAAAACCATCTTGGAGACCAAAACGAGCACTTACCAACGGTACATGGTTTTGATGAATTTTACGGTAATTTGTACCACCAAAATGTGTCTGAAGAAGAATTTAATAACGACTATCCTGATGATCCAAGCTACAAAAAGAATTACGGTCCTAGAGGAGTGTTAGATATAGTAGCAACCAATACTTTTGACGATACCAAAGACCCTCGATTTGGCGTAGTTGGCAAGCAAAAAATACTGAATGAAGAAGTGCTTACCTTAGAAAAAATGGCAACTATTGACAGAGACTTTTTTAATAGAGCAAAAACGTTTATGAACAAAGCTCAGAGCAAAAAGAAACCATTTTTTGTTTACCTCAACCCCGTACGCATGCACATGCATACGCATCTTACCGACGAATCTAGATACTTAGCAAGAGAATTTACAACTGGCGACGATAAATATGGTAGTGGCTTGATTGAGCACGATGCTATGGTGGGTGATTTATTAGATTATATGAAAGAAAACAATCTGTTAGAAAATACTATTGTGGTTTACACTGTTGATAACGGACCCGAGCACAGCGCTATGTTCCATGGAGGTGCAACCCCTTTTAGAGGTGAAAAAATGACCACTTACGAAGGCGGTTTACGTGTTCCTGCTATGGTAATGTGGCCTGGTAAAATTAAGCCAGGTAAAGTGTTAAATGGTATTCAAACTCATATGGAGTTGTTTACTACTTTGGCTGCTGCAGCGGGTGCAAATGACATCAGAGAAACCATGAAAAAAGAGAAAAAACAATATATAGATGGTTATAACCATTTGAATTATTGGTTAGGCAAAACAGATAAGAGTAGCAGAACAAACTTTTTATATTTCTATGAGTCCGATTTAAAAGCCATTCGTATGGGCAATTGGAAAGTTAATTTTCAAGGGACGGATACCTACTACGGCAGCTACGAAAAGTTTAAGTTTCCTATGATGTTCAATCTAAGAATGGATCCTTTTGAAAGCTATACCAGCGACCAAGCACAAACATGGGCAATACAATCTAAACAATTTGTAAACGATTTTATAAATATGAATCTGAACGAGTTTGTAACATCTATGAAACAATACCCACCTGTACAAAAACCAAAGTCACTAGACTTTAGTGGTATGATGAATAAGTTGTTGGAAAATATGAATAGGTCGGGTCATTAAATAGAGTCGATAGGCCTAAAACATGACGATTAATAATTAAAAGAAAAGTCTTTTCAATTATTAACTTTTAAAAACGTTTCAGGATTTTCTACCTAGACAAGAGGCCGCATCTCTAAATATCAATAAAGCTATAGATCAGATTATGAAGTCTGGTACAAGACAGTAATAAATAGTGTAAATTCAAAGTAAGGGAATCATTACTGTTCCCTTACTTTTATCTGACTTTTAACTTTATGTACAATTGGTTTGTCGCTCTTAGCAAGGTAGCGATGAGTTAATATCTAAAAATCGAGTTTTATGAAAAAAGCGTACAGTATTTTAAATCTATTAGTGGTATTGTATCCATTTTTAGAAATGTTTATTGATAAAAACCAAGGAAAAGCCATTAGTAGTGTGGATATACAGGCTACCAATCTGTTTTCACCAGCAGGCTATGCTTTTGCTATTTGGTTTTTTATTTATTTAGGGTTGCTCATCTTTAGTATTCATCAAATACGTGTAGCTTTTGGTAAAACAAAAGATGAAGATACCTTATTGAAGGTTGGTCCATTTTTAATACTGGCGTTACTTATTAATCAATTTTGGTCGTATCAATGGCAGCAAGGCAATATAGAGCTGTCACCTTATTTACTGTTCGCTAGTTTTGCGTGTTTAATGGTGATAGTAGTGCGCTTACAAATGCAAATTGTAGAGGCACCAAAAGCTGTAAGACGCTATACTTGGCTACCTATTTCTTTATTCTCAGGCTGGATGATGGCAGCTTCGGTTGTTGGTTTAAGTACGTACCTATCGTATTTGGGGTTGGGCAGTGATGCCACCTATGTGAATTGGACAGTAGCTGTAATTATCGTTGTCATGTTATTGTATGTGTATATGTTGTTCACTCGAAATATGGTAGTATTTGCATTGGTGGGGGTATGGACGTTGGTTGCTATTGCGATAGACCATTGGAGCAACAGTACAACATTAGTTTGGACGGCACTATCTGCGGCAACATTACTCATTATGGCCATCTTGTTGAAGGTGTTAAATAAAAAGAACTTTGCGGTTATATTTTGATTTAATACAGTTAGGAATCAAAAAATTATGCATAGAAGACGTAAAAATAACGATATAATGAGAAATAAATAAAACTGGAATTTTTGCTAGCATAGTATGGAAGAACACTTAATTATCGACTGGGAAAAAATCCATTTATACAATTCCCTTATGGCTGTAGTAGCCGGGGCAGGATTATTATCTTTGTGGAGTTTGTTTTCAAAATTAAATTCCAGAAAAGAAATCAGACCAGTTGGTATAGCTCTCAACTTTGCGGTTATAGGGATTATCTTATTCATTACAGGAGTCCATACGACTTTAACTTGGCCTTTATCGCCAACTTATCCTTTTGACAATTCGGCCTTTGGTGAACCTTGTTTTGTCTTTGGCGCTTTGTTACTTGCCATGGCCTTTTATTTTTGGAAAGAAAGGGAGCAATTAAATTTAATAGGTAATGAAAAACTTATAAGTCATATTTTTCAAGATTTCAATTCCTTTAAATATATACTAGTAGGCCTGGGATTAGGACTTATTATGATAGGCATAGCGGGTATAAAATATAAAATATTTATTGCGCCGCCTGAAGAACCTATAGTGGGCCCTTTAGAAAAAAAAATACCGTATATCACGACGTATATGATAGGCTTAACATGGATGGCCGTGGGTGTTGCTGCTATAGGTTTCGTTGCTTATATGAATGCGGTCTTAAGCAACAAAAAAGCGTCTTTTAAATGGTTAATCAAATTAATTGGCCTTTTGGGAATTGTGTTCATGCTTATTGGCGTTACCACATATTATTCTCATATAGGCATGGAAATTAACACCATGGACCCCTCAACGGTTAAGCCCAACGTTATTATGAATCCAGATGAAAAGTTTCAAAAACTGAAAAACTAAATTAAAAATTATGAATTTAAACGTTGAATCACTTGCTCCTAAAATGCTTGTTTTTAGTGCGATTATACTCATAATAATTGCCATTTCCTTTGGAGGAAATCCTATTTATTTTATTCCGAACTTATATCACACAGAAGCTGTTAACGATATAAATAGTATAGCGATTTATAGGTCAGTTATGGGGCTTATTTTAGGCTGTTGTACATTTTGGCTCTACGCAGCGTTTACACGGCGTTTTGTCTTAGGCGCTTTGTATTCGTTGATGTTCGCTATGTTCGGTTTATCAATAAGTCGTATCATAAGCTTATTAGTCGATGGGAGTCCAACTACCATTTTAATGGTGTATTTGTTTATGGAAGCAGCTACAGGATTTACAGTGTATGCCATTATTCGTGCTTACGAAAAAAAATCAAATAGTTAAGTATTCCGTCATGAGGCCATCAAATTTTATTTAGAAAGAAATAATTAAAACCATATAAGATGATAACATACAAGAACATTTCAAAAAAGATGGAAACGGCATTAAATGAACAGCTCACAACAGAAGCCGTTCAGGCTCAAAACTACTTGTCATATGCCTCATGGGCAGAAGTCAATGGCTATCAGGGATTTTCAAAATTCCTTTACAAGCATTCCGTTGAAGAACGCAACCACATGTATAAAATACTACGTTATATCAACGATAGGGGTGGTAGGGCAAAAATAGAAACCATTGCTGCGCCTGCCGAAGACCCGAAGGATATAAAAGCTTGTATCGAAGCGGTGATGAAACACGAAATGGACAACACAGCTGCCATAAATAAGCTGGTTTCTCTTGCACAAAGTGAAGGAGACTGGGCTAGCTATAATTTTTTACAATGGTTTGTTAAAGAGCAAATCGAAGAAGAAGCCTTGATTAAAAAATTAGTAGATGGCTATAATATTATTGAACAAAGTAAAAAAAGCGGATTAGACCTCGTTACGTTCGACCTCGAAACAGGAACTATGGGGCAAGATGCCACGATACCAAGAGAAAAACACTTGTAATGAAAAAAAATAAACTTTTAGAAGCAGGTACAGAAATACCAGACTTTACACTCCGTATTGGAAATGGTAATGGAGACGACCATAAGGATAATTTTATGACACTATCCGATCATAGAGGTCAGAATGTTATTCTCGCTTTCTACCCTGCCGATTGGAGTGCCGTTTGTGGTAATCAAATGATGCTGTACAATGAGTTAATACCGATGTTCGAAAACTATAATGCGGTTATATATGGAATTTCTGTAGATGGTACGCATTGCCATGCCGCCTTTAAAGAGCATAATAATATGACCATTCCATTGCTCTGCGATTTTGAGCCTAAAGGAGAAATTTCCAAACTACTGGGCGTATACAATCACGAGAAAGGATTTTGTGAAAGAGCCCTTTTTGTTATCGACAAAAACGGCATCATACAATGGAGCCATGTTTCGCCTATGGATGTAAATCCTGGTGCAAAAGAAATATTAGAAACGTTAAAAAATATTGAAAAATGAAAAATCTTTTTACCTACGAACTAGAGCTACCCGTAAATGACCAAGATCAAATAGCGGGTCCCGAAAATGCTAAAATAACTATAGTAGAATATGGCGATTACGAGTGTCCGCACTGTAAAATGGCTATGCCCATAGTAAAGCGAATCAAAGAGGATTATGGAGATGATTTACGTTTGGTATTCCGAAATTTTCCTTTGACCCAAATACACAAATTTGCCAATGATGCAGCACGGGCGGCAGAGCTGGCTGGAGAATACGATAAATTTTGGGAAATGCATGAGCTGATTTTCAGAAATCAAGACCAATTAGACATTGACCACCTCATAGATTATGCAAAGCAATTGGGTATAGACTCAGATGAATTTTCAGCTCGTTTAGAACAAAACGAAAAAGTAGAAAAGGTGAAAAGCGATTTTATGAGTGGTGTAGAGAGTGGCGTTAACGGAACCCCCTCATTTTTTGTGAACGGGAAAAAGTACGAAGGTTCTTGGGAGTATGAGGATTTCTCAAAAATTCTTAAAGAATTATAAAACTATAAAAAACATTAGGTTTGTTAGTAACTCTTTTAGGCACTTCATAATATACAAGTAACCATTAGCATTGCCTAAGAGTTCCTGTTTTTACCAAATCTACACGGCAGATGTCTTGCTAAACATAATATTTAGAACGAATTTAGATTGCCCTTTAAAAAAGCAAATATTAATTTTATGAAAAGAATAGCGTTACTTTGGTTGTGTTGTTTTTCAAGTGCTTACATGTTATTTGGTCAAGTACTAAAACCGGGATTTAATCCGAACGAATATGCTGAGATGTTACGTATTGGAATGCAACAAAACAATCCAGTGCCTGATACCGTTTTTCCTAAAGCCTTAAAATTTGATGTAAGCTATGAATCTCCTACAATGGGTATGGGTAATGCTTGGCAATTATGGACAGCAAAACCCAACAACCCTTTAAAAGTAGCTGTAATAAGTTTACGAGCTACTACAGAAGAAAGTAGCAGTTGGGCAGAAAACTTACATAGTGTTATGGTAAACGCTACAGGTAAATTGAGCCTAGAAAAGAATTTTACCTTTAATTACCGATTGGCAAAAAATCAGAGAGCCTCTGTACATATTGGCTGGTTAATAGGAACAGCGTATTTACAAAGAGATATTACTCCTAAAATAGACTCATGTTATCAAAAAGGAATAAAAGATTTTATAATCACAGGGCATAGCCAAGGGGGTGCCTTAAGTTATTTGTTAAGAGCATATTATCAATATGAGCAATTAGCAGGTCGTATACCTTCAGACATTACTTTTAAAATGTATGCAAGTGCTGCTCCTAAACCAGGTAACCTTTATTTTGCACAAGATTACGAAAGTTACACACAAAAGGGGTGGTCTTACAATGTAGTTAATTCAGAAGATTGGGTTCCACAAGTACCTTTGAGCATGCAAACTATGGGAGATTTTGCAGCATCCAATCCGTTTAAATATTATAAAAAAGGAACCGAAGACTTGCCATTGTTAAGTAGATGGGTAGTACGTGGAAAATTCAAAGGAATTATGCGAAGGATGGATAGGTCTAAAAGAAAGTACAACAGAATTATGGGAAAAGAATTTGGGGTATTGGTACAAGAGTTCTTGCCAGAATATAAAATTAAAAGCGATTATACCAGTACGAACTATCAGCGCTGTGGTAACCAAATTACGTTGTTGGCCGATGAAGACTATTATATTCATGTACGGCGCAATCATCCCAACGTATTTAGGAATCACGGTTTAGATGCTTATCAGCTCTTGTTAGAAACGTACTATGCTCAAGAATTGGCTTCAGAATATGTAATTTATGCGAACAATACCTACCCATTTTTAAAAGAATTCCCGAGAACAACTCCTAAAAACGTATCAAATGAGTAAAATTGTACAAATGAACTTAGTATTATTAGCGGTATGTTTCATACTATCCTGCAATACTGATACAAAAAAAGATAAAAACAACGAAGTGATGCTAAGCGACCCGTTACCCTCTTTCAATACTTCTGAAGCTAAAAAAAACATTATAGATTTTGTTACGAGTGTTACCGATAGCACCAGTACAAAATTCGTAAAAAAAGAAAACCGTATTGTGGTGTTCGACAACGACGGTACACTTTGGGTAGAACAACCCATACCCTCACAACTATTCTTTGCTTTTGATAGAATTCAAGAACTGGCAAAAAACAATCCTGATTGGGAGCATAAAATGCCTTTTAAAGCAGTACTAGAAGAAGATACGGAAGCCATTTCAAAGCTCCACAAAAAAGATCTTGTTGAGATTGTAGGAACAGCACACGCTGTAGATAATGTAACAAATTTCGATGCTATTGTAAACAACTGGTTAAAAACAGCAAAACACCCTATTTTAAATAGAAACTATACGCAATTGGTATACAAACCCATGTTAGAATTGTTAAACTACCTAAGAGCAAAAGATTTTACGATATATATTGTATCAGGAGGAAGTCAAGAATTTATGCGTGCTTGGGCACCAGAAATATATGGTATTCCGAAGAAAAACATTATCGGTTCTACGTTTGAGCGAGAAGTAGTAGAAAAAGGCGATACCATTAGCATAGCACAAACAAAAAACTTGGAATTTTTTGACGATCACCAAGGGAAAGTGGTGGCGATAGATAAATTTATTGGGCAAAAACCAATTATGATCGTAGGAAATTCAGATGGTGATTTAGAGATGATGAAGTATAGTGATACCAATAACCCATTACCCACGTTCATGCTGTATTTAGATCATACCGACGGAGAACGCGAATTTTTATACACTAAAAACACCCCAGCAGGAAAATTAATGGAAGGCAAAAAAGTAGCCAAAGAAAGAAATTGGACCATCATAAACATGAAAACCGATTGGAAAACAGTTTTTTAAGGTGACTTAATTTAAGTTTTATATAAATGAAATTACGTATTTTTTTATTGTTACTAACACTAATCAGTTCTCTGCATAGTGTGGGGCAAGAGGATAGACTCTTATTGAAAAATAATGACGAACTTATTGGAGAAATCAAGAGTATGAACAGAGGAGTGTTAACCATGGAAACATCCTACAGCGACTCTGATTTTAAAATCGATTGGTTGGATGTGCTGGAAATAGATTGCAAGCAAGATTATTTGATAACCCTATCAAGTGGAAAGCGTTTTTATACCAAAATTAAATCGCACCCAAATGACAAAGGTTTTTTATTTCTTACAGAAAATAATGAAACGTTTAAATTCCCTATTGAGGAGGTGGTAGAATTCAAATCGGTAGAGGCTTCCTTTTTAAGCAGACTTTCGGCAGATTTTTCTCTAGGTTTTAATTATACAAAAAGTAATAACTTAACACAGTTTATTACCAGTGCAAAAATAAATTATTCTGATAATAAGTGGGAAACAACAGCAGGATTAAACACCGTAATTAGTACACAAGACAATGCAGATCGTACCGAAAGAACAGATGGCAACGTTGGTGTACGAATGTTTTTACAAAACGATTGGTTTATCAATGCAAACGCCACGTTTTTGTCAAACAATCAAATAGATTTAGATTTAAGAACGAACATTAGGGCAGGAGCTGGAAACTACGTGGTTAGAAGCAACCAAATGTATTTTGGTGTAGGCGCTGGGCTTGCTTGGAATAATGAAAAATATATAACCAACATTGAAGAAAATAAAAATTCACTTGAAGCCTACGGAGGTTTAGAATTTAATATGTTTGATGTGGGCGATTTAGATATCTTTACCCGTGTTTTAGCATATCCAAGTTTAACGGAGAAAGGTCGGTTTAGAACCGATTTAGAACTTGATGTAAAGTACGATTTACCCTTAGATTTGTTCATAAAATTAGGACTTAAATACAACTACGACAATCAACCTGCTCTAGGTTTTGAAAAAGATGATTATATATTAAATACTACAATAGGATGGGAATTCAATTAAAAAACACTACCACAACAGTGATAAAAAGAGTACTAGCCATAGGTCTTTTTTTAATGTCAATATACATCAATGCGCAAGTTGAAGCTACTGAAATTAACGAATCTCCTTACCATGTTATTAAAGGGCATGCTTATTACCTAGAACTAGATAATTATAAACCCAGCATAGCGGCAAAAGCAATACCAAAATCATTTAAAAACCCTGAAGAATTAGCGATTAAACTAAAAAAAGTGTTAGACGGCTTAGGTGTGAATTCTAGTCGTTTAAACGCTCCTAAACAAAACAATTATTTAGATACGATATCTAGCGCACACGTATATTATCTATACGGAATGGAAAAAAGTATATATGTTGAAAAAATTAAAGGAAAATGGTATTATTCCAAAGAAACTATAGAAAAATTACCAGAACTCTACGACAGCATTTATATTTTAGATATTAATTTTAAAGAATATTTCCATCAAGATTTTTGGTACAAGAAATTTTTTAGCATAAGAGTAATACAGTGGTTTGGGCTTTTAGTACTTCTCTTAGTTTCCTTCCTTGTATATTATTTAGCCAGAAGCATTTATTTTTCGATTCTTTCTAAATATCTGAGGAAAAAATATGACCTTATGCCCAATGTAAAAGAGCAACTAAAGAGGTCGTCGTTAATTTTCGGAGCGTTGATGGGGGCAACTTTTTTTAATTCGCTGCTACCACAAATTCAGCTTCCAGTAACGTGGAATGCTTTATTACTTCGCTCTGTAGGTATTGGTTCTATTTTTTTAATGGTAGCCCTAATCAATAAAATTATTGATGTAATTGTAGCGTACTTAGAAGAAAGAACTCATGGAAGTAGAGATAATCAAGTAATACCTGTAATACGAAAATTACTAAAGTTTGTCGTTTGGATACTCGGTTTGGTATATGTATTACAATATTTAAATATTGACGTATTTACCATTTTAACAGGCTTGTCTATTGGCGGACTAGCATTAGCACTCGCAGCGCAAGACACAGTAAAAAACCTCATCGGTTCGGTTATGATAATTTTAGACAATCCTTTTAGAGTAGATGACTGGATTGAATTTGATGGCGTTGAAGGAGTGGTGGAAGAAATTGGAGTCCGCTCAACAAGAATTCGCACCTTCGAAGATTCTGTAGTTTCCGTACCCAATAGTATTTTGGCAGATAATAAGGTAAACAACATAGGGTTAAGAAAGTACCGACGCTTTAAAACAAAAATAAATTTAAAAAATAAAATATCTATAGATAAGATAAGTGAGTTTATTGATAAGATAAAAACGATTATTGAAGAGCATCCAGCGGTAGTCGACAACAGATATGAAGTAGGTATGGAAGACATGAACAATGGACAGCCTACCATTATGTTTTATTGTTTTTTTGATGTAAGTTCTTACGATTTAGAACTCAGGTCTAGGCAAGAAATTTTAACAGAAATTATGGTTTTTGCAGAAGAAAAAGGAATTGAGTTTGGAGTACCAACAAGTGAAATAAACCTCAACACAAAAAATGCACATTAAGTAGGTGTATGTAACATCAATTTTTAGCTATGCTATCGAATACACAGAAGTAATTTAGATAGCATAGCAAAATATAAATGGCAATGATAGCCTATAATTTATAAGAAAGAATAACCAACCGCTATAGTGAACACTCTATTTTGATTAGAAAATTCAGAATTACCAGTAGTATTGGTAAAGCCAAATTGATAACGAGCATCAAAACGCAATCCAAAAATAAAATCATATCCCAAACCTACGACTCCTGAAAGGTCAAAGTTTTTAGATTCAAATCCAGCTTCAATACTATCAAACTCGTCGGCATTATCGTTAACTAGAAAACCAAATTGAGGACCAAACTGAAGGTTAAAACCCAAACCAACATATTTTTTAACAAGTATAGGAACATTCAAATATTCCGTATTAAAATTAAAAGCATCAAATTCAGAGCCTTGCTGAGAGTACAAAAGTTCTCCCTGAAGCGCCCATTTTTTTCCAATTTTTCCACTTCCAAATACTCCAGCAACAAATCCTATTTTAGTACCATTGTTAGTAGCATCGGATAAAGTGGCAAAGTTGGCGCCAGATTTTATTCCGAAATCAATCTGAGAAGATACATTAAAGGATGTAAGAATGAGTAGTGCAAGTAAAATTTTTTTACAAGTTTTCATTTCATAAAGTTTTGATTAATCGAAACTAATATAACGAATTTTAAGCGTAAACAAAGTGAGTAACATCCAAACATACGGTTTTTCTGTACCTTTTAAAGATAAAATTTCTCATAAAAAGTACTAAAACGAATAGAAAATTTCGGTAACTTTACCTAGATAATAAACAATCATAGTTTCAAGTATTTTAGTTTTTTAACTAAAAAGTTATCTCTTTATAAATACACATTACATATTCAAACAAACAACTCATAACCGAGCTCATGCTAACTATAACTACTAATCATGCACAAATACATTATCTACTTTGTATGTTCCTTTTTTTTATTTCCTGTAAAAAAGAATCTCAAAACAAGCCAACTCAAAAAATAACCTCCAACACTTATTGTTATATACCTTCAGATTCACTCATAGGCTTTGAGTTTTTAGATAAAAAAATGCTTACTAATTTAGAAGCTGTTCAACCCAATGATAAATTGTTAAACGACACCTCAGGCATGGTATTAATCAAAGGAGGCGTTTTCGATATGGGGGGGGATACACCAGAAAATGCTAAAGAAATGCCTGCAACGGCATTAGCACAACCAGATGAATTTCCCAAACACAAAGTAGGCGTTTCTGATTTTTATATGGATGAACATGAGGTAACCGTAAGACAATATTTAGAATTCGTAAAAGCGACAGGTTACAAAACGGTTGCTGAGTACGATATAGACTGGAATGAATTAAAAAAACAGTTGCCTGAAGGAACTCCAAAGCCCGATAATAGCTTGCTTGAGGCGGGTTCTTTGGTGTTTTCATATGCACCCAAAGGAACTCCGAAGGATAACCTTGGTAACTGGTGGACTTTTACCAAAGGGGTGAATTGGAAAAATCCCGATGGTAGCAAACCTAAGTTAGATGCTATTCTAAACCTTCCTGTTACTCAAGTTTCTTGGTACGATGCCATGGCGTATGCCAAATGGGCAAACAAACGATTACCAACCGAGGCTGAGTACGAGTATGCGATGCGAGCAGGAAAAAATAATACCATGTACCCTTGGGGAAATGAAATGGTAGCTTCGACAATGAATAAAGGAAATTTTTTACAAGGCGATTTTCCGTATTACAACACTGTAGAAGACGGTTTTGAAAACGTAGCGCCTGTAAAGTCATTTGCTCCCAACGCATACGGATTGTATGATATTTCTGGAAATGTATGGGAGTGGACCTTAGACTGGTATGGGGCAGACTACTATGATAGATTAAAAAAGGAACATGAAGTTGCTATGAATCCTAAAGGACCAGAACAAACCAGCGAAGTGTACAACGCAAAAGCCACGAATAAAGTTGTACGAGGAGGCTCTTTTTTATGCAATGACGATTGGTGCTCTGGATATAGAAACGCCCGTAGAATGCGTTTGAGTCCAGATTCTGGTATGCAACACGTTGGTTTTAGATGTGTGAGAACCGTAACAAAAAACACACAAGATGCTCCTTAGAATAAAGTATTTGTATGAGAAATTAGCATCAAGCTTTTGGTTTTTGCCATCTGCTATACTGGTAATTAATATTCTTTTAGCCTTGTTGTTCATATACTTAGATAAACGGGCTCCCATAGAACCTGAAGGTTTTTTAAATCTTATTTTTTCAAAAAACCCAGAATCAGGGCGAAATGTATTGTCTATAATTGCGGGGAGTATGGCAGGAATAGCTGGTACCGTGTTTTCTATAACCTTGGTAATATTACAATTAGCAACCTCTCAACTAGGACCAAGACTACTCAAAAACTTTATGTACGAACGTATAAATCAAGTAGTATTAGGTCAGTACATAGGATTGTTTTTATACTGTTTAATAGTAATCAATTCAGTTAGAGATAGCGATTCGTATTCCTTTATACCAAACCTTTCAATAATTGCAGCCATTGTGTTTGCAATTTTTAATGTATTCATTCTTATTTTTTACATTCATAGTGTAAGTGTTAGTATTCAACCCAGTAAGGTAATTCATCAACTAGGGAAGAATTTGAAACAGAAGTCAGATGAGTTATATCCAGACTTGAATCTTGATATTGAAAAAACCTATTTAGAAAATATTAAAAAACAACAATACAATTCGCATGTTGTGAATGCATCAAAAAGTGGGTATATCCAATTTTTTGATTTAGAAGCTTTGATGAAGTATTCAGAAGAAAATAATTGTATTATAAAAGTTTTAGAAAAACCTGGAGCTTTCATCATTAAAAATCAAGCGATTTTTGAAATCTTAAAGGAAGAAAAAATAGCGACTGAATCTAGTGAAATAGATAAACTTCATGCATACTACCAAGTTTTTAGGAGTAAATCCATTTTTCAAGATACCGAGTTTGCTATTCAACAAATTGTTGAAATTGCCTCACGAGCACTTTCGCCAGGAATAAATGATCCTCATACGGCCATTATATGTATCGATCAATTAACTTCTTCTCTAAACATGTTAGCAAAATCGAAAACGCCTAAGCAATACCTTACCAATGATCCCAATAAAATTAGACTTATCATACCTTCTACTAATTTTAAGGGTTTTTTGAGGGCTTCTTTCGATGAAATCAGGCAGTTTGGTGCTCAAACACCATCGGTAATCATTAGGTTAATGGAATCTATTAAAAAGCTGATACAGACTAGCGATTCTGAAAAGAACAAAGAAATTTTAAAAGCATACGCAACGCTAATTTTGGAAACAGGAGAAAAGAATTTTCATCTAGATAGTGATATTAGTGACTTAAGAATTGTTTATAACCGAGTTAAAAACTGCCATTAAAAAATAGTTGAAATTATAGTAGTTAATATTTTTTATTAACGCTATGCAAAACACACAAACCTGTATAAATATCAATTTAGCATTACTTTTTTTTAAGCTAAATAAAACTGCAAATGAGCACTTTTGAAACCTCTTGCTTTTGTAAATTGTGCTGTTTTCTAATATTCATTAATACATTTTTTTATTTTATAAAGGTTTGATTTATAGTATTTTTATAAATGTTTATTGAAATACCAGAGTGAATAATATGGATGAGTTTGCAAATATTTGAACCAAAATAAATTAACATACAATATTCAATTTTAACAATTAGGAGAGATATTTGCAAGGTTACATAAGTAATTTTAATTATAAGTTCACTCGAAATTTCATTGAGAAATACGTAAAGTGAATCTTATTATAAATAAATTATATAATAATCTTGGAAAGTATACTAAATAAAAGAACAATTAACATAAACTAAAATAGTATTAACTATGAGAATCTCAAATTTAATTTCGGCGATGTTTATAATCATTTTATTACAGTCTTGTGGAAGTACCCAAAAAGTTAACGAAGAAACTTTCTGGGTGAGTGGTTTAAAAACACCTTGCAGTGCAGGTGCAGGAAAAGCCATGTGTTTAAACGTTGCAAAAGCAGATAATTTAGAGGAAGCAAACTGGGAAAATTTTTATGCTCCTATCGAAGGATTTAACTTTAAAGAAGGACAACTACAAAAGATAAAAGTATCGGTTGAAAAATTGAACGCATCAGAAGTTCCTGCCGATGCTTCAAGCTTAAAGTATACGTTAAAAGAAGTATTAGAAACGCAACCTGATAACAGAGTATATCTTAGTGGTGGTTGGACATTGTCGCGACTAAAAGGAGGACCTTTAAACAGAATGGTAGTTGTGCCAACTATGAATATTCAGCTCGATAAAAAACTTATTAGTGGTAATGGAGGATGTAATAATTATACCATGGCTATTAAAAACAGTAACAATACAACCTTGTCTTTAGGAGCGCCTGCGATGACAAAAAAAGCCTGTATGAATAAAAATGTAGAGCCACAATTTGGAGAGGCATTAAGCGAGATAAACTCTTATAAGGCAGATGAGTCTAACCTAACGTTCTATAACGAATCAGGAGAGGAAGTGCTGGCTTTTGTAAAAAATAACACGACTGCTGCAAACATGACTATTCATGACATTTGGGTAGCTGTTGCCATTAATGGAGGTCCGTTAAACCGAATGGTAAAAGCTCCAAGATTAGAGGTGAATTTAACTGACATGAGAGTAATGGGGAACGATGGATGTAATGATTTTTCGGGAGCCATCAAATCGATAGATGCTCAATCAATTACTATAGCACAAATTGCTAAAACTGAAAAAATGTGCATAAAGATGGAAGTTCCTTCTAGCTTTCATAAAGCATTAAATAACATTTCAAGCTATAAAGTAGAAGAAGGAAAATTAATGTTTTACGATACTAACAATAATGAAGTTTTAAAATTTTTAAAAGTAGACTAATACAAAATAATTTATATTTAGTAAAAACTATGAAACGTAGTATTTCTAAAGACACTTTGTTTTTAGTCGTAAAATATTAACACTCATTTTATGCAAGAAGAAACTCTAAAAAGCTCTTGGGGAAAAGTCTCTGATAAATTATCAGGATGGCTAGATACTTTGGTAATAAATTTGCCTAATATTTTCGTGGCAATAATTGTTTTCATAGTGTTTTATTGGTTGGCAAACACTACTAATAATTTACTAAACAAATTATTGAAGAAACGTATCAAACAATCTTCAGTAAGAAATCTTATTTCCCGTATGGTATCGTTATTAGTCGTGTTTATGGGGCTCATTTTAGCCTTGTCGGTACTAAATTTAGACGATGCATTAAATACTGTTTTAGCAGGAGCTGGTATTGCAGGAGTAGCAGTAAGTTTAGCAATTCAAGGAACGTTGTCAAATACGCTCTCTGGGTTTTACTTGGCGGTTAACGATGTTATAGAAGTTGGAAACTGGGTGGTAACCAATGGCTATAGCGGTGAAATTATTGAGATTTCGTTAAGAAATACGAAGTTAAAAGAATCCGATAACAATATTGTTGTAATTCCTAACAAGCTTATTGTTGAAAAACCTTTTAAAAATTATGGTCTTACCAAGCGTATTCGAACAACCATAAATTGTGGCGTTGCGTATGACTCTGATTTAGAAAAGGTAAAAAAGGTAGCTATACAAGCTATCAATGAAGTATTTCCGCCAGAATCAGGTGAAGAAATAGAACTATATTATCAAGAGTTCGGAGCAAGTTCTATTGATTTCATGCTACGATTTTGGGTAGATGCTACTCGAAATTTAACAGCAATTCAAGTAAAAAGTGAAGCCATTATGGCAATTAAAAAGGCTTTTGAAGAAAACAATATTGAAATACCGTTCCCAATAAGAACTCTAATAAACAAATAGATTTTATTAGTTAGGCAACAAACGAAGTTAAAAGAGGTCAATTAGAAGTCGTAAAAAAAGACTTTTAATGGATCTCTTTTCTTTTGAGATAGAAAGGTAAAAAGGCATTTTTATCGGTCATCTCAAATAATTTTCATCCAAAAATCACACGTATTTTTGCTGAAAATCCCCATATAACAGAGCTTCGAGAGTTTATCTAAAACTCCAATTTTTATAATTAGTAGAAGCCTCTAATGTATCTTCCAACTCATCAGGTAGTGCAGGAAAAAAGTCGATGCCTGTTTTTTCTTCTAATTCATCAATAGAAACCACAAAATTATACAAAGGTTGGTTGCTGTCTTTATGCGGCATTAAAAAAGCAATGGCTTTAACTTCGGGTTGGGTATAATCTAGTAAAACCTTGTAAAAATAATTAGGAACACTTACTTTTTCGTTACCAATGGTTTTTAGGTTCGGTTCTAAAACACCTCCTGTAACAACATATAAGTGATGATATTTTTTAGCCCAATAACGTGTTTTTTGCTCTAGTTTATTCCAAATGCCAGCGTTAAACTCATGGTTTTGTGGGGTAATATTAGAAGTGTAAAAAGTTTCATCATGAGCTTTTTTCGAAGCGCGCCTATCACCAGCAGGGCATAAATGCCCTTTGTCGTAACCAGATCTTTTGTAATTTCTCCAATCGGCAGATTTTGTGCTAACTTTTGGATCTGCAATAAAAAAAGGACGCTCGTAATTTGTGTACACAATATCACTTTTATCTAAAGTATAAGCGACCCATTCGGCTTGCTCGTGTTGTTCGCTGTACGATAGCTGATAACCATTGTGTTTTACAATAACACCGGTTGTAGAAGAAGGAAGGTACTCAAAATTAGTTGTTTTTTTATCTATTGTCTCTTTTGAAGACTCAGGTAATTCATTGGTGTTTTCATTTTTTTTTGCAACCAATAACCTAAAAGTAACGCAAGAATGGTAATAACTACTTTTATTTTTCTAGACGTACTCATATTAATTTTTTAATAAGATTTCTTTAAATTCTGGTGTTTTTTCAGCTTCACTAAAAATTTGTTGAAATTTAACAGGAGGTACTGTTAGTTTACGTTTAGTCAAATCTAACCACGCGCCATAAACAGTGATAATCGCCGATAGATTTCCTGCCTGGTTAAAAACTTCATGCTGAATTTTCCAACGCTCTCCCTTACTAGACAAACCAACAACTTTTAGGTTTACGGTAATATCTTCTCCCATGTGTATTTCACGCAAAAATTTGGTGTTTTCTTCAAATAAAATCGGCCCCACATTTTCGTTCGTAAAATCTTGAATGGTAATGTTATGCTTTTTAAAAAAGCGCAAGCGTAATTCAGCAGCATAATCGTTGTATGCGGTATGACGCATGTGTATATTGGCATCAAAATCTGCCCATCGTGTTTTAAATTGAACACTAAAAATCATATCAAAAAAATTAAGAAAGCGAATGTACAAATTTTACCCCTTCACATCCAAAGCATCACGAAGAGTATTACCTATAAGCATAAATGCCATTACTAAGCTCATAATAGCAATTCCAGGAATTAAGGCTAAATAAGGTTTGCCAAGAATAATATAATTGTAATGGTTTTTTATCATAGCTCCCCAAGAAGGTGTAGGCGGTTGCGCTCCAATACCCAAGAAGCTCAACCCACTTTCAATTAAAATGGCTGCGGCAAAATTAGCGGCAGAGATTACAATAATAGGAGCTAAAATATTAGGTAAAATATGTTTGAATATAATTCTAAAATCAGAAAACCCCAAAGCCTTAGCAGCTTCTACATACTGTTGCTGTTTAGCAGTCATTACCTGACCGCGAACCACACGTGCTACTTCTACCCACATTGTTAACCCTACGGCAATAAAAACCTGCCAAAAACCTTTGCCTAACGCTAAGGTAATGGCGATTACCAATAAAAGTGTAGGAATAGACCATGTGATATTGATAACCCACATGATGAAATCATCAATTTTTCCGCCAAAATACCCTGCAATAGCTCCAATAGGAATGCCTATTAAAAGGGAAATAAAAACGGCGATAAAACCGATAAAAAATGAAATTCTAGCCCCTATTAACAACCTGCTTAATAAGTCACGCCCATACTTATCGGTGCCCAAATAAAATGTTTTTTGTTGAATATACTTTTGGTAAGAAGCAGGAAACTCTTTAGGTAAACCATCGGAATATTTCACCACTTCTAACTGATTGTTTTGAACAGAAAAAGATTTGATCGGTATTGCTGTTGCTGAATTTTGTTTTCCACTCATAAAAATAGCAAACCAAGACTTTTGATTTTTTTCTTCGGAAGGAATACGTAACATCTGCACAGAAAAACCAGGAGGTTTTGAGTGAATTTCTAAGTGCATTTGATTGGCTGAATTGCTGTTGTCGGGTGCTAAAACGTAGCAAAAAACAGCAATGAATCCGCATACAACAATATACCAAAAACTAAACATTCCAGTTTTACTACGTTTGAATTTTTGGAAGGCTATTTGCCATAAAGATGTACCAGTATTCTTATTCACTCTTTTTAGCTTCTTTCAAGTTCAAAATATCAATACTCGACGGGTTTTGAAAAACTTCTAAATCAAAATATTTCACAGAAGCTAAAATATGGTCGAATATATTCGCCATAACTCGCTCGTAGTCTACCCAATTTTTCTCTCTGCTAAACGCATAAATTTCTAGAGGAATTCCATTAGGTGTTGGTTCTAATTGACGAGACATGAGTAACATATCTTGGTTTATTTTAGGATGATTTTCGATGTATTTGTCTAAGTAAATTCTAAAAGTTCCAAAATTAGTAAGGTTTCTACCATTCAGTAGCACCGATTTGTCAACGTTGTTTTCTTCGTTGTATTTTTTAACCTCTTTGCTGGTTTGTTCCATATAATTGGCAATGAGTTCAATCTTTTTAAAACGTTCAATATCTTCATCAGTAAGAAAATGAATGCTGTTAATTTTTATTAATATGGCTCGTTTAATACGCCTACCACCAGAGGTATTCATGGTTCGCCAGTTCTTAAAAGAGTCGGATGTTAGGTAATATGTAGGAATACTTGAAATGGTATTGTCAAAATTCCTAATAATAACCGAAGTAAGGTTAATTTCAACCACATCGCCATCGGCACCGTATTTTTCCATAGTAATCCAATCGCCTATTCTCACCGTATCGTTTACAGCTACTTGAATGCTTGACACAAACCCGAGAATGGTGTCTTTGAAAATTAATAATAAAACAGCCGAAAAAGCTCCTAACGCTGTTAAAAATCTAATTAGAGGTTTGCCTGTGAGTACAGAGAATGACGATATGATGGCAATTAACCATAATATGATCATAAAAATTTGCACATAACTTTCTAAAGGCTTGTCTTTGAAGGCATTGGTGGTGCGTAAAAAATCTTTAACAGTTAATAAGATACTTCTTATAAACCATACGATTGAAAAAACAATGGCGATGGTAGTAAAACGTTCTGCATAGGTAAATAAATCAGGAAAATCTTCTAAAATTTCTTTCAAAAGATTGAAAACAATGGTAAGAACTATAATTCTAGATAGATTGAGAAAAGCCCTGTTTTTAATGAGCAAATCATCAAAATGGGTCGATGTTTTATCAGCCATTTTACGAATGGCTTTTCTACCATAGTATCGTAAAATTTTAAAAAGTAGGTAACCAATTATTGCAAAAACAAAGAGATTGGCTAACAGGTTAAGATAAATAGCAGTCGTTTCTGAAAGTGAAAATTGTTCTTTAAATATCGTATAAAAAAACTTATTTAGCATAGTAGTATTCGATTATAAATCTGTTAATTCTTCTCCAACCTTTAAACTGAATTTTTTCCTGAATCCATATACAATGAGATACAAAATAGGAGTGTCTAAAGCAGCTACAATTACCTTAAATAAGAAACCACTTAACAACAAACTTCCAAACATATCCCAAGGAAGTACTTTAAAAGAACACAGTAAAAACAGTACGGTAAAAGTATCTATAAATTGTGATAAAAAGGTAGAGAAATTATTGCGTAACCATAAATGTTTTCCTTTCGTTAGCCCTTTCCAGAAGTGAAATATACGAATATCTACAAATTGAGCAGCCAAATAAGCTAGCATAGACGCCAGTACTGCCAAAGGAGAAAGTCCAAAAACTTTGGTAAAGGTTTCATTACCAACAGGGGAGTTGTCAATAGCAGGAGCATAGTCAGCTACTAAAATAATTAACATTGAAAAAAAGGAAGCAAAAATACCCGCTACAACAACTTGATTTGCTTTTTTTTCACCATAAATTTCAGAAAGAATGTCGGTAATTAAAAAAGTAATAGGGTAAGGAAGAATTCCAACCGAAACTTCAAAGCGAAACAAATGAAAAGGTTCCCAATAAAAAAACTTCTGAAAAATTAAATTCGAAGTTACTAAAGATGCAATAAATAAAGCTGCTAAAACTAAGTATATAAGTTGCGCTTGGTTTTTTAGTCGTGCCTTCATAAAACGAAGATAGTAATTTTAAAAATTGTATGTTTGTAGCCTTAAACGAACAACAAAATTAAAAAATGAAAGCATATATTTTTCCAGGTCAAGGAGCTCAATTTACTGGGATGGGATTGGATTTGTATGAGAATTCTCCGGTAGCTCAAGAACTTTTTGAACAAGCAAATACGATACTCGGGTTTAGTATTACCGATATAATGTTTGAAGGTACCGCCGAAGAATTAAAACAAACCAAAGTAACCCAACCTGCTATTTTCTTACACTCAGTAATTTTGGCTAAGGTTTTAGGGGATGATTTCAAACCAGAAATGGTTGCAGGTCACTCTTTAGGAGAGTTGTCAGCTTTAGTTGCCAATGGAGTACTTTCTTTTGAAGACGGATTAAAGTTGGTTTCTAAACGTGCTATGGCAATGCAAAAAGCATGTGAAATACAGCCTTCTACGATGGCAGCTGTATTAGGATTAGAAGACGCTGTAGTTGAAGAAGTGTGTGCTTCAATTGATGGAGTAGTGGTAGCAGCAAACTATAATTGCCCAGGGCAATTGGTAATTTCAGGAGAAGTAGAAGCTGTTGAAAAAGCGTGTGAAGCATTGAAAGAAAAAGGTGCAAAGAGAGCACTAGTGTTGCCTGTTGGAGGAGCATTTCATTCGCCTATGATGGAGCCTGCCCGTGAAGAATTGGCAGCAGCCATAGAAGAAACTACGTTTAACGAACCTATTTGCCCGGTATACCAAAATGTAGTAGCCAAGGCAGTGACGAAGCCTGCTGAAATTAAAGAAAATTTAATAGCCCAGTTAACAGCACCTGTAAGATGGACACAGTGTGTACAAGCTATGATTGCTGACGGCGGAACAGAGTTTGTAGAAGTAGGGCCTGGTAAAGTATTGCAAGGTTTAATGCGCAAGATTGATAGAAGCGTAGCTGCTAGCGGTGCTTCTTTTGCCTAAAGAAAATACTATAAATGTAGCGTATAGAGAATCCCACTCGTTTGGAGTGGGATTTATTTTTGTAAAAAATTGTTATACCATTTGTTGTTTGAAATTAGGGTAAAAGAAAATGAATTTTTTTCTTTATATAAAGAAGAAAACAAGAGTCATAGCCTTCGCTACTGTTTGTTTTTATTCTGGAATAGAAAGTAAAAAAGGGCGTTTTATTACGGTCATTTCAAATTATAAATGGTATTATCTAGCTAATTCACAATCTTTACAGTCTTTAACTTCGCCATAATAGGTTTCTCTGTATTTGTGTACTGTTTCTATGGGAATTATATTTAAAAACATTTTTTTAATATAGGTTACATTGGTATGTAGTTTTCCCATTTTTCTTGAAAATCGTTTTTCTAAACGTGTTTCTCTCTTAATTTTAATCAGTTTCATTATTCTAGTATCATTAAATTCGGTTACAAAGCTAAAAAGCCGAAAGCATGATGTCAATTAATAAATGTTAAAACCTTAAAAATCAGCTAATAAATACAGGTTCTTGAATTAAGGGTGTGCTATTTTATGAATATGATAATAGGCAGTGGGGATAAATAACATATTGAGAACGATAAAATTTAATTTTGAGCCTAAAACCAATAAAAAATCACTCAAAATTGATAAAAAAGAATCAAAAATGAGTGATTTTTATGTTTTTTTATTAAAAACGATTAGTTTTTGATATTTAGAACTTCAAGAATTTGCGATTTCCTCGGAGCTAAAAGAATCAAATAAATCAATAAAATGACTCCGAGTAGTAAAAAATCGGGTTTTAAAAACAAAATGATAAAACAAGCACTTTCAATAATTGCCCATCTTCCTATAGAAGCAGTTTGGTAAATGGCAAACTTCTCATTACTTCCTGTTTGATTTTGCACGTTTTTTAAGATGTTTCTATACAATATATTACCAACAACATAAGCTATGGCAGGAATAAAAGCATAGAACAAAGAGGAGTTATCAATGACCATATTGAATAGATTTTTAAAATCTCCTAAAGCAGTATAGGCAATAGTGGCACCGGCAACCATGCTAAGATGAATGATTTTTAAGGTTTTGATTTGTTGGTCCATGAAAAGTTGTAATTAATTTATAAAATCATTTACCGTTTTAGTAATAAATGATAATTGCTCTTCGTCTAATTCGGTATGCATGGGTAACGAAATCACTTCATCAATTAATTGATTGGTTACAGTAAAGTCACTTTCATTATATCGATCGTCTCGATAGGCTTTTTGTGCATGTAAAGGAACTGGGTAGTAAATCGCATTCGGAATACCATTATCAAGTAAATGCTGATGCAATTCATTACGTTTACCATTCGTAATTCTAAGTGTGTATTGGTGAAATACATGACAATTACAAGTACTGCATATATTACCACTACAATTGGCTGCCTTTGAGCTTACAGTAGGCGTAATTATAGAAGGATTGTTAGCAAAAGCGTTATTGTAAAAACGAGCGGCATTTCTACGAGCCTCACAATAACTATCTAATAAAGGTAATTTAGCTTTTAACACTGCTGCTTGAATAGAATCTAAACGAGAGTTTACTCCAACCACATCGTGGTAATAGCGTTTATACATTCCGTGGTTTACAATTCCTCTTAGCGTATGTGCTAAGTCATCATCATTGGTAAAAATAGCACCACCATCACCATAACACCCTAAGTTTTTAGAAGGGAAGAAAGAGGTTGTTCCCACGTTTCCAATGGTACCTGCCTTCTTTTTGGTGCCATCGGCAAAGGTATAATCAGCACCTATTGCTTGTGCATTGTCTTCAATTACATATAAGTTATGCTCTTTAGCAATTGCTAAAACAGCTTCCATATTGGCACATTGTCCAAATAAATGTACAGGAACAATCGCTTTTGTTTTAGGAGTAATCGCCTTTTTTAAAGCTTCTATATCAATATTAAAAGTATCTGGTTCTACATCAACTAAAACAGGAGTCAATTGTAATAATCCAATCACTTCAACGGTCGCAGCAAAGGTAAAATCGGCAGTGATAACTTCGTCTCCAGGTTCTAAGCCTAAGCCCATCATCGCAATTTGTAAAGCATCGGTTCCATTGGCACAGGGTATTACATGCTTAACATTCAAATATTCTTCCAAAGCTGCTTGAAATTCATGCACGTACGGTCCGTTAATATAGGCTGAAGAATTTAATACTTCTTCTATAGAAGCATCTACAGTTTCTTTTATTTTTTGATATTGACTTTGTAAGTCAACCATTTGAATTTTTTTCATCAGGAAATGAATTTTTTGATTCTTCAAAAATACGAATTAAATTTCTGTTATATTTGGAGAAAACCTAACCTAATGAACTTATTTAAGAAGCTTTTAAAAATTGTGCTGTTACTTTTAGTTGTGTTAAGTGTTGGAGTTTGGCTGTTTACCAAAACCTTACATCCAACCTATAAAGGAGAATTAAAGCTAACAGCTATTTCTAATCAGGTTACTGTGTACTACGATGAGGTTGGGGTACCACATATCAATGCGCAAAATCAGCAAGATGCCTATACTGCTTTAGGATATGTACATGCACAAGACAGGTTGTGGCAAATGGAACTTATAAGAAGAATTGCAGCGGGAAGATTGGCAGAAGTTTTTGGAAAAGACCTCGTAAGAACCGATAAGTTTTTCTCTGGATTGGGTATTGAAGAGGCGGCAGAAAAAACCATTAGAGAATTAGATAAAAACTCAGAAGCCTACAAATTAACAGCGGCTTATTTAAACGGAATTAACCAGTTTATTGAAGAGGGACCAAAACCCCTGGAGTTTTATTTAGTAGGATTAGATAAAGAAAAGTATACCATTAAAGACCTGTACAATGTTTTTGGTTATATGGCTTTTAGCTTCGCAATTGCACATAAAACAGACCCTTTGTTAACAGAAATTAAAGAAAAATTAGGAGAAGCATATTTTAACGAATTGAACAATTCAACTTCAGAGAATTTAACAAAAATAAAGAATTTTAAAAATCGAGAATTAGAAGCATCATTTGCAAAAGCAATTAATGTGGTTATGGATAAATTACCTATTTCTCCTTTTATAGGAAGTAATTCTTGGGTAATCGCACCACCAAAAACTAAAAATGGTAAAGTGATTTTTGCGAACGACCCACATATTGCATTCTCACAACCTTCGGTTTGGTATCAAAGCCATATTAAAACTCCAGATTATGAGATGTATGGGTTTAACCTAGCGTTAATTCCATTTCCGTTATTAGGGCACAATAGAGATTATGCTTATGGTTTAACAATGTTTGAGAATGATGATGTTGATTTTTATTACGAAAAAGACAATCCTGAAAACGCATTGGAATACAAAACACCTAATGGGTATGAAAAATATAAACTAATTGAAAAACGAATAAAAATTAAAGGTGAAAAAGACACAGTATATAAAGTTAAGATAAGTAAACACGGCCCGATAATAAATGATCTAATTGATTTTGTGAACGATGAACGTCCTATAGCAATGCAATGGATTTATACAAAGTTTAAAAATGAGATGTTGCGTGTTTCTTATGAGATGTCACATGCAACATCTTTACAAGATTTTAAAAAGGCAGCTACTAAAATTCATGCCCCAGGACTCAACGTAATGTATGGCGATGCCAAAGGGAATGTTGCGTGGTTTGCTGCTGCTAAACTCTATAAATACAGAGATAGTTTAAATACCAAAATTATTTTGAACGGAGCTTCTGGAAAAGATGAAATTCAAGAGTACCTGCCTTTTAAAGAAAATCCACAGGCAGAAAACCCGAGTTGGAATTATGTGTACTCAGCGAATAACCAACCTGATTCTATTGCAGGTATGTTGTATCCAGGATATTACTTGCCAGAAGATAGAGCTAAAAGAATAGAGAGTTTATTAGAAGCTAAGAACAATTTTTCTAAGAATGATGTTGCAAAAATGATATACGATGTAACGTCTCCAACTGCTCCTGATATTATTAAGAACCTCCTGAAAAGTATAGATGAGAATGAATTAACAGCAAGCGAGAAAAGAGCAATGCATATACTTCAAAATTGGGGTGGGTATTATGGAAAGAAAGAAGTAGCTCCAGTAATTTATACACGTTTGTGGTATGCATTCGTTAAGAATACCTTTAAAGATGAAATGGGAGCGGCATTTGAACAGTTTGTGAACACTCCTTTGGAAGAAAAAGCAGTAGCAAGTCAAGCAAAAAGAAAAGAATCAGTTTGGTGGGATAATATCAAGACTACAGCGGTAGAAACTAAAAAAGATATTGTAACGCAATCATTTAAAGAAACAATTAACTTCTTACAAAAACAGTTAGGAGAAAATGTAGAAAATTGGTATTGGAAGAGAGTAACTACAGTAGAGTATGAACACGCTATCGGAAAAGCAGGTGGATTGCTGCGTACGTTCTTTAATGTTGGTCCGTTTGAAACGCATGGAGGAGACCAAGTGATAAATAACCAAATTCATAAGATTGATAGTACAGGGTATTATAAAATACATGCAGGCCCTTCAACACGACGAGTAATTGATTTTTCGGATATAGAAAACAGCATAGGTATTCTACCCACAGGGCAATCGGGTAATGTGTTCAGTTCCTATTACAAAGATCAAGCCCAAAAATATTTGGATGGGGAGTTTGTAAAAATGAGCCTTAACGAGGCAGCTATCAAGAAGAGTAGCAATAAGTTGGTGTTTGTGCCGAAGGAATAATTTACTAACGTCATTGCGAACGTAGTGAAGCAATCTTTTTGTGACACTATCCATAAAGTGTATTTGCTTAATAAACAGTCTTATTCTTAATAAGAAGCAACCCATAAATCGAATCTATAGTTTCTAGGATAGTTGTCATTTTCATTCCCAATATAAGACGATAAACTTACTATGACATATTCCCTGGTTACATTAATAATACTAAGGTCAATACTATAGCCTTGGATGTTTACAAAGGGTATTTTTTTAAACTTAGGTAGTTTTTCACCGTGAATACTGTTCATGTCTTTAAAGTAAATTGTAATGGGATTATTGTTAAATTCATTAACGGGGTATTTTAAGTTGTTGACAACGTATACTTTTGGGTTGTTTTTAAATGATTCATCAATATTCATAATTTTGGTATTTATTTTTTTTAAATCATTTTCACTATTACCCATTAAACTATAAATAGTATTTCTTAGTTTCTCCAAAGAGTCAATAGTTTGCCCATATTGAATAAGTTTTTCGTTTATTTTGTCAATTTCAGTGGTTTGTGTTTTAATATTTTGGCTAATAGTATTTTTGATTTCATTATTAAAATCTTTGAAGTTTGAGTAACCAAGGAACGCTAAAATAGTAACTACTATCGCTGTTATTGACCTCAATAGGTTTATGTCATACTTTAGCGCAAAATACTTCTCATCAAAATCTGACTTATTTTTCTTTTTTTTAGTAATTGTTTTTTTTATTCTAAGTAGAAGAAATAAGTCTCCTATTAAAAGTATACATATTACTAGGAGGAGTACAATGGTAATTTTGTTCATAATAATTTAGTTTTTTAGTTTTAAAATAATTAGTATTAAACCTCCCGATACACCTCCTCAAAAGGAATTCTAAAACGTTCGCCATATACTCCTTCTGGTTTGCGAATACCGCAAGAAACAACCATGTTGATTTCTGCACCGTAAGGCAATCCCAATAATCGTTTGACACGCCACGTATCAGAACCTTCCATGGGACAGGTATCGTAGCCTTCAGCAGCCACAGATAACATAAAGGTTTGCGCTGCCAAACCACATGATTTATGGGCCACAATGCGCATATCACTAGTACGTACCTGTCGATAAATAGGACGAAATAATCCCACTACCAAAAACAGTAGGTATTTCAACCAGCCAAAAATTCCAAAGAAATCAAAATAGGTAAAGGGTATTAGTTTTCCGTAGTAGTTACGGGCTACCTTTTCTCTACTGCGTTGCTCTGATTTCGGATTATTTTTACCAAAAACCTTGTCCATAAAAGCCAAGTTCGCTTTTGCACGTTGACGCCACAAATCTTTACGCGTAACAAAAACTACCAATTGCTGTGCAGTTTTAGCAGCATTTTGATTAAAACACAACGGTGCCATTTTCTCTATAGTTTCTTTATTGGTAATATGGTAAAATTCCCACAATTGTAGGTTGCTACTAGTAGGAGCCAAACTAGCTTGTTCTAAACATTTTTTAACAATAGCAGTGTCTATAGGTTTCTCAGGGTCGTAAACTCTTACTGAACGACGATAACTAACTGCTTCTGATACGGTTTTTTCTGTCATAATTTGAAAATCTCTATTCTTGATTTTTTTTGGTTTGTATTCTTAAAATTTTTCCCCTTTTCACTTTTCACTCTTCACTCTTCACTTTTCACTCTTCACTTTTCGCTTTTCATTTTTCACTTTCCCAAAAAAAGCTATCCCAGTTTTAGCAATGTTTTTAATTGTTGTAATTTTCCTTTGTACGGAGCATATCGAGTAGGAACATCTAACCAAGTACCACGATTGACCACCCCTTTATGATGAGAAAATGTGTCAAACGTTTGTTTTCCATGGTAATCACCAATACCACTTTCACCCACACCGCCAAAAGGCAATCGATGATTGGCAAAATGCACCGTCGTGTCATTTATTGTACCCCCACCAAACGAAAAACGGTATATCATTTTCTCTGCAAATGAATTTCTATTGGTAAATACATATAGGGCTAAAGGCTTATCGTATTTTGAAGTGATTTTTTCAATATCAGTCTCATTCTCGTAGGAGATTAACGGAAAAATAGGTCCGAAAATTTCTCCTTTCATCACTTCGCTATCTAAGCTAGGTTCGTCGATTAAGGTGGGAGCTATATAACATTTTTCTCTATCGGTTTGTCCACCTATTACACAACTTTCATTTTCTAACATCAAAGCCAAACGGTCAAAGTTTTTAGTGTTTACAATACGTGGGAAATCAGGAGAGTTTCGAGGATTTTCTCCGTAAGCTCTAAAAATTTCTTCTTTAAATTGTTGTATAAACTGTTCTTTTACCGATTGGTGAATTAGTAGATAATCAGGAGCAATGCAAGTTTGACCTCCGTTAATGAATTTTCCCCAAACCAAACGTTTTGCAGCTAGTTTGATATTGGCTGTTTCGTCAACAATACACGGACTCTTCCCGCCAAGCTCTAGCGTAACCGGAGTTAAATGATTGGCAGCAGCTTTGGCTACTATTTTCCCTACAGGAACACTTCCAGTAAAGAAAATATAATCCCAACGTTGGGCAAGAAGTTGAGTGGAAACATCTACACCACCTTCTACTACTGTTACGTGGTTTTTATCAAAAACAGCTTCCACAATTTCTTTGGTAATTTTACTGGTGTGAGGTGTTAATTCCGAAGGTTTCAATACCACGGTGTTTCCTGCGGCAACAGCACCTAACAAAGGAGCAAATGCCAATTGGTGTGGGTAATTCCATGGTGCAATGATAAGCACGGTTCCGTAAGGCTCTTTATATATTTTTGCTGAAGAAGGAAAGTTTAATAACGAGGGCAATACACGTTGCGGTTTGCTCCAAGAATGCATGTTTTTCAACGCCATTTTTAACTCGCCTAATACAATCGCAGTTTCAGTCATTACCGCTTCGTATTCCGACTTTTTAAAATCATCATGTAGGGCTTTGATAATATCTTGCTCTCTTGCAACAAGCTCTTTTTGTAGTCTTTTTAGAGCACTTTTTCTAAAGGAAATATCTTTGGTTTGTTGTGTGGCAAAAAAGTTTTTTTGTGCTTGAACCAATTCGGGAATGTTCATAGGGTATAGGGTTTATAAATATGAATTGTGTATATAGACATTTACCATAACTATTTTTGTTTATTGAAAACTAAAAATTCGCAATTCATAACTTTAAATTGTATTAGAGGTTTTGTATTTTTTTATTCATTATTGAAAACCATAACGGAGGAACCAAGGCTACGAGCATCATACCTGGATATCCCGTTGGCATTTGTGGACTTTCAGGCAACGATTTTAAGAGTTGGTAATGTTTGCTACCGTTGTAGTGATGGTCGGAATGTCGAGATAAATTAAACAACATAAGCATGCCAATTCGGTGATCAGAATTCCAAGAATGTGTTCTTTTTACACGTTCGTAACGACCTTTATCGTTTTGTTTACGTACTAGTCCGTAATGTTCTATATAGTTTACAGTTTCGAGTAATAAAATTCCAAAAATAGCAGCAGCTATAAAAGCGAGTAGTGCTTTTAATCCGAAGAAAAAGAAAATGCCTACTAACAATAGTAGGTTACAAAGTGTATACATAAGCATTCTGTTTTGTAGGTGAAACCAGCTTCTTCCAGAATTTTTAAGTCGTGCATTTTCTACTTCCCAGGCTTGGTAATAGCTTTGAAAATGAGAACGAATCCAGAAAAGATAAAGTGGTTCATTTTTTCTCGCCGTAGCGGCGTCTTTCGGAGTGGCAACATTAAAATGATGCCCTGCATTATGATAGGGCAAAAAGTGGGTATTTAAAGAGCTTAGTAATAAAACTTCTCCTAAAAACTCATCAAAACGATTGTTTCGATGCCCTAATTCATGCCCTACGTTAATACCGATAACTCCACATAATAATCCCATCGCTGAAATTCTTCCTATGTATTCTATATTGGTTAATTGAGCGTCTTGCATCATATATAAAAACCATCCTAAAAAAAATAATTGAATAGGTACCGTTGCGTACAAAATATAGGTGTAAAGCTTATTTTCTTTTTCTTGCGCTTCTTGTTCTTTGCTGAGGTTTTCTTTATTTGGATTAAAAAGTAGCTCAAGTAAAGGAACCAACCCGAAGAAAACAAATATCGGCGTTAAGGTTAATAATCCTTTATTGGTAAACGAAATGTAGACGGTTACAGGAAGGATTAAAATGGCTAAAAATTTAAGAGCTTTCATCTTGCGTGAAATTTGTCTAAAGATACAAATTACAAGCAAGCATCCCAAACAGGATCGGAAGGAGTTGGAGCAGTGATTTTTATCAGTTCTTTACTCACAGGATGTGTTAATTCGATTTTTCGAGCATGTAAGTGAATACTTCCATCTTTATTGCTTCTTTTAGCACCGTATTTTAAATCGCCTTTAATAATAGCACCAATAGTAGCAAGCTGCACACGAATTTGATGGTGACGCCCTGTTTCTAAATCGACTTCCAAGAGCGAATAATTCTCTAATGTTTTGAGTGTTTTGTAATGTAAGATAGCTTTTTTACTTCCAGCAACTTCTTTAGTGTAAGCAGCAGACTTGTTGTTCTTCGGATTCTTCTTTAGGTAATGGGTTAACGTGTCGGCTGCTTTTTTAGGTTGTTGTTGAACCACTGCCCAATAGGTCTTTTTAATGGTTTTGTCTCGCAACATTTTATTCAACCGTTCGAGTGCTTTAGAGGTACGAGCATATATAACAATGCCAGAAGTAGGTCTGTCTAAACGATGCACCGTACCTAAAAAAACATTGCCAGGTTTGTTGTATTTTCTTTTAATGTATTCTTTAACTACGTCAGAAAGAGGTTTGTCGCCCGTTTTATCGCCCTGCACAATATCGCCAGCACGCTTGTTAATCACAATAATATGATTGTCTTCGTGTAACACCTGTAAATTTTCTTCGGTAGAGTGCATAATTCTGAATGCCTTGAGCGTAGTCGAAAAAAGATTATTTAAAATTATCAGCTACATCTTCATTTACTTGCTCAATAAAATTTAAAAACTCATCGCGTCCCATTCCTGTGGAAGAAGAAGTAACAAACGACATCGGTAATTCTTCCCAATAGTTCAAGAGCTTCTTTTTATACGTAGTAATTTGTTTGTTGAGTTTAGAGCTACCTAATTTATCTGCTTTGGTAAAAACTATACAAAAAGGAATTTGATTTTCACCTAAGAATTGCATGAACTCTAAGTCTATTTTCTGTGGATCGTGACGAGAATCAATTAAAACAAAGGTGCAAACCAGTTGTTCACGCTCTTTAAAGTAGTTTTCAATAAAAAACTGAAAAATTTGACGCTTCTTTTTAGAAACCTGTGCGTACCCATATCCAGGTAAATCAACCAAGAACCACTCGTCATTAATTTTAAAATGGTTAATCAATTGTGTTTTTCCCGGTTTACCAGAAGTTTTAGCCAAATCCTTACGCTCCATAAGCATATTGATTAACGACGATTTCCCAACGTTTGAACGCCCAATAAAAGCATACTCGGGTATTCTGTCTTTAGGAGCCTTGGTAACATTACTGTTACTCATTACAAATTCAGCAGACGTTATTTTCATACTGTAGCTTAGCTGTTATATATTGCGTTTAGAAAGCCAACCTTCTAAAATTCTATTAAACTCTTCTGGAGTTTCCATCATCGCCGCATGCCCACATTTATCAATCCAAAATAAATCTGCATCGGGTAAGAGTTTTTGAAAATCGTTCGCTACCTCTGGTGGAGTAACGCTGTCTTGTTTTCCCCAAATTAAACAGGTAGGTTGTTTCATGTTGGGCAAATCGTTAGCCATGTTATGACGAATAGCACTTTTAGCAATGGCGAGCGTTCGAATCAAGGTGTTTCTATCGTTAATAACTTCGTATACCTGATCGACAAGTTCGTCTGTGGCAATATTTTTATCGTAAAAAACATCTTGTGCTTTTTTTCTAACAAACTCTTTGTCGCCTCTCTTAGGATAGCTATCTCCCATAGAGTTTTCATACAATCCTGAGCTACCCGTTAAAACCAGTGCTTTAACATCTTCAGGATAGTGTTTGGTATAGTACAAAGCGATGTGTCCACCCAAAGAATTTCCCAAAAGAGTAACACTCTTAAGTCCTTTAAACTCTATAAAATCATGTAAGAACTTCGCTAAGTTTTTTACGTTAGTTTTTAATAGGGGCAAGGTGTATAGGGGTAATTCTGGAATAAAAATTTGATATCCTTTTTTCGAAAGATGATTAAATGTAGAGTCAAAATTACTTAGTGCACCCATTAAACCGTGGAGTATAATTATAGGGCTTCCTTCTCCTGCCTCTGCGTATGTAAATTTGCCTTCTTTCTTTAAAAATTCAGTCATAGATTTCTTATTTGACTTAACCACAAATGTAGTTCTTTTTTGTCAAATTTTCACTTTTATTATTTCATCATTATTGTCGATTTGGAAAGCCTTTAGGTTCAGTTTTTTAGCTAAAAAATCAAAACTTATTAACAAAGTGGTAAAAAGTGGTAAAAAGTGGTAAATATTTTTTATTTTTGATGCAGACTATAGTTTTTATACGTGATAAATTTAATTGGAACATACGAGTGTAAGGTAGATGCTAAAGGAAGGCTAATGATGTCGTCGGCGTTTAAGAAGCAGTTATCTTCAGTATTGCAAGAAGGCTTTGTAATTAAACGCTCTGTGTTTCAATCTTGTTTGGAGTTGTATCCGATGCAAGAGTGGAATTTAATGATGGCAAAAATCAATAAACTAAATCGATTTGTAAAGAAAAACAATGATTTTATCAGGAGGTTTACCGCTGGTGTAAAGATGGTAGATATCGATGCTTCTGGAAGAATATTGATACCGAAAGATTTATGTCAGTTTGCAGGAATAGAAAAGCAAGTAGTGCTTTCTTCTGCAGTAAACATTATTGAGATTTGGGATAAAGATAAGTACGAAAAAGTAATTGATGATGCTGTTGTTGATTTTGCTGAATTGGCAGAAGAGGTAATGGGTAATACGGAAGCAGATGAGTTATCATAACCCAGTTTTGTTACAGGAAAGTGTAGATGCACTTGATATAAAGGAAGATGGAGTGTATGTAGATGTAACCTTTGGAGGAGGAGGGCACTCTAGAGAAATATTAAAACGTTTAGGACCAAACGGAAAATTGTTTGCATTTGACCAAGACCCAGATGCACAACAAAATAAAATTGACGACCCGCGGTTTGTGTTGATTGGTGAAAACTTTCGATTCATATCGAGGTTTTTACGCTTTTATGGGGTAAAGAAAGTAGATGGGGTGTTGGCAGATTTAGGAGTGTCGTCGCATCAGTTTGATGAAGCAGAAAGAGGGTTTTCAACTCGTTTTAATGCCGATTTAGATATGCGAATGGATCAAAAGTCTAAGTTGTCAGGTAAAAAAATTATCAATACCTATAGTGAAGAAGAGTTAGCAAGTTTGTTGTTTTTGTATGGAGAATTGCGAAATGCAAGAGCTTTGGCAAAAACTATTGTGGAGGCAAGAGCAGCGAAAGAGATTAAAACAAGTTTTGAGTTAAAAGAGGTGTTGCAACGATTTCTTCCGAAAGCAAAAGAGCATAAAATTTTAGCGCAAATCTTTCAAGCAATACGAATAGAGGTAAATCAAGAATTGGAAGTGTTGAAAGAGTTTTTACAGCAAATTCCAGATTTACTAAATGAAGATGGGCGATTGAGTGTGATTTCGTACCACTCGTTAGAAGACAGATTGGTAAAACGATTTATAAGAACAGGGTTGTTTAGCGGTGAGCCAGAAAAAGATTTTTACGGCAATACAAATGAACCGCTTAAAAAGGTGGGTAAAATGATAGTGCCTACCAAAGAAGAAATAAAAGAAAATAACAGAGCACGAAGTGCAAAACTGAGAATAGCAACATTAAAAGATAATGTCTAAAGCAAGAAAGAATATATACGACGTTTTAAGAGGTAGTTTTCTTACAGATGAAAGTTCTTTTAAAAATTGGCGGATTTTAATTTTTGTTGTGTTGCTGCTGTTAATTATGATATACAGCTCTCACAGTGCCGATGCTAAAGTGGTGGAAATAGCAGAACTGAACAAGAAAAAAAGAGAGCTGCGGGCAGAAGATGTAGATACGAGTACACAACTAATGCGAATGAAGTTAGAAAGTAGTATTCGAGATAAAGTAAAAAGCAAAGGATTGTACCCCGCAAAAAAACCACCCCAAAAAATTAAAGTAACCTATAATAAAGAGTAATATAAAATGGTAGTAAAAAAAGGCATATTAAACAAACTCTACGTGGTTGTTGTTTTAATGACGCTTTTCTTTGTGGTTATCATTTTTAGACTTTTTAAACTCCAATATGTAGAAGGAGAGGAGTACAGAAAACTTTCCGAAGAAAAAACAGTTAAAAACGATACCATTTTTGCCAATAGAGGCAATGTATATGCGGCAGATGGGAATTTGCTAGCCACTTCGATGTCGAAATTTACCATTCGAATGGATGTGATGGCGGTAGACTCAGAAGTGTTTGAAAAAAATATTCGACCGCTTTCTGAATCACTTTCTGGTTTATTGGGGAGGTCAGTTACGTATTATCAAAATAAATTAAGAGAAGCGAAAAAACGGAAAAATCGTTATTTGCTAATAGCTAGAAATGTAGGATACAATGACTATGTGAAAATGAAAAGCTTCCCCATTTTTAACCGAGGAGTGTATCGAGGAGGTTTTATAGCAGAACAAAAAACAGTTCGCGTGCATCCTATTGGTAAAATTGCTGAACGCACTATTGGTTATGATGATTATCGAGGAGGTGCTGGTATCGAAGGAGCTTTTGCAGATTATATGGAAGGAGAAAATGGCTGGCGTTTAAAGCAAAAAATAGCCAAAGGGCAATGGAAACCTATTAACGATGTAAACGAGAAAGAACCCATAGATGGCAGTGATGTAATTACTACGATCGATGTAAATATTCAAGATATAACACACCATGCTTTGTTACGACAGTTAGAGTATTTTGAAGCCGATCATGGTTGTGCTGTAGTAATGGAAGTCGAAACAGGAGAAATCAAGGCAATATCTAATTTAGGAAGAACTTCTAAAGGAAAATACTACGAAAAAAGAAACTATGCTGTTTGGGAAAGCCATGAACCAGGGTCAACTTTTAAGCTAGCAAGTTTGATGGCAGTTTTAGAAGATAAAGTTGCAGATACAGCCACAGTGGTAGATTGTGAAAAGGGAAGAATTTACATTAATAACCGCAAAGTAGAAGATAGTAAAAAAGGAGGATACGGAAAAATATCGCTAGGAAGAGTATTTGAAGTGTCATCAAACGTAGGGATTGTAAAAACAATACAAAAACATTACGATAAGAACCCTAAAAAGTTTACCGATAGAATGAAGTCTTTTGGCTTAAATCAATTAACAGGGGTGAAAATAAAAGGAGAAGGAAAACCCTACATACCAGAACCTACAGAAAAAAGTTGGAGTCCGATTTCATTAGAATGGATGGCTTGGGGATACGGAGTTTCCCTCACTCCATTACAAACCTTAGCTTTTTACAATGCAGTAGCCAATAACGGAACATTGGTAAAGCCCTATTTTGTAAAAGAGTTGCGGGTTGGAGGTAAAGTAGAGCAGCGTTTTGGAACAGAAGTAGTAAAAGAAAAAATAGCCTCTCAAGAAACCTTAAACAAGGTTCGAAAAGTTATGGAAAATACGGTAAAATATGGTACAGGAAAAGATATTTATTCTCCAAACTTTTCTATGGCAGGAAAAACAGGAACTGCTAAAAAATATATTCCAAGAACTAAGAACGCTAATGGAGAGTACGAAGGGGGATATTATTCAAATGAAAAGTATGTAGCCTCGTTTGCAGGTTTTTTTCCAGTAGATGAGCCAAAATATTCGTGTATAGTAGTAGTACATAGCCCTAATAAAGAAAAAGGATATTATGGAGCGACAGTGGCAGCGCCTATTTTCAAAGAAATAGCACAAAAAATTTATACGTCAACCGCTATTAATAATCAGTCGGTGTCTGATACAATTTCAGAAGAAGTACTTGATAGAGCCTATCAAGAATACTATCAGAAATTAAGAAAATATAAAACAATCATGCCTAAGGTAACTGGTATGAGCGGAATGGATGCCATTGCGCTATTAGAGAATATGGGATTGAAAGTAAAGTTTTCAGGAGTAGGAAAAGTAACAGAACAATCGATAGAAAGAGGGAAAAAAGTCTCAAAAGGAGCAACGATATACTTAAAATTATCATAGTTGAAAAAAGTAAAAGACATACTATACAAGGTAGCTATAAAAGAAGTCTATGGAAGTACAGATATTGCTGTAAACGGTATTCAGTTTGATAGCAGGCAAGTACAAGAGGGTGATATTTTTGTCGCTCAAAAAGGAGTAACCGTAGACGGACATCAGTTTATTGCCAAAGCAGTATCGTTAGGTGCTACAGCTGTTATTTGTCAAGAAATACCTACCGATAAAAAAGAAGGCGTTACCTATATAAAAGTAGAAGATTCTAATACCGCACTAGCCATAGTGGCGGCGAATTATTACGAAAATCCATCAAAACGCTTGCAATTAGTAGGGGTAACAGGTACCAATGGTAAAACCACCATTGCAAGTTTGTTGTATCAGTTAATTAAAAAAGCGGGCTATAAAGTTGGGTTGTTGTCTACCGTTAAAATAATGGTTGGTGAAGAAGAGTACAAAGCAACACATACAACACCTAATTCAGTAGCGATAAACAACTATTTATCGAAAATGGTGGATGCTGGTGTTGACTATTGTTTTATGGAAGTAAGCTCTCACGGAATCCATCAAAAACGTACAGAGGGATTAGAATTTGCAGGAGGCGTATTTACAAATTTATCGCACGACCACTTAGATTACCATGAAACATTTGCAGCCTATCGAGATGTTAAAAAGTCATTTTTTGATTCGTTACCAAAATCAGCATTTGCATTGGTAAATATCGATGATAAGAACGGACCCATAATGTTGCAAAATACCAAAGCTACCAAACAAACCTATGCCTTGAAAACAATGGCAGATTTTAAGGCGAAAGTGCTAGAAAAACGCCTTTCAGGAACCCTGTTAACAATTAATGGAGTAGAAGTTTGGACCAAACTAATCGGAGAGTTTAATGCCTATAATTTGCTAGCTATATATGGAGTGGCAGAGTTATTAGGTCTTGAAAGATTAGAAATTTTACGAATCATTAGTGAATTAGAAAGTGTAAGTGGACGATTTGAGTACACGGTTTCAGAAGAAGGAATTACGGCTATTGTAGACTATGCACACACCCCCGATGCATTAAAAAATGTATTGCAAACGATTAACGACATCAGAACAGGAAATGAAAAAGTAATTACGGTGGTAGGTTGCGGTGGAGATAGAGATACAACGAAGCGCCCAAAAATGGCATTCATAGCCTCTCAGCTAAGCAATCAAGCTATTTTTACTTCAGACAACCCCAGAACAGAAGACCCACAGTCGATAATCGATGAAATGGAAGCAGGAGTTGGAGCAGAAAATTATAAAAAAACACTCTCAATTTTAGATAGAAGACAAGCGATTAAAACCGCTTGTAAGTTGGCAGTTTCAGGAGATATCATACTGATTGCAGGAAAAGGACATGAAACCTATCAAGAAATAAATGGTGTAAGGCATCATTTTGATGATTTAGAAGAAGTAACCAACTATTTTAATCAACTAAAAAAACACTAACGAATGCTATATTATTTATTTCAATATTTAGAAAATGAATTTAGCTTAACAGGAGCAAGTGTGTTTCAGTTTATTACATTTCGATCTGCCATGGCATTCATCTTATCGCTGTTGGTTTCAACCATTTTTGGTAAAAAAATCATCAATTATTTAAGAAGACAACAAGTAGGCGAAACCGTAAGAGACTTAGGATTACAAGGGCAAGTGCAAAAAGCAGGAACACCTACCATGGGTGGTGTAATTATAATCCTTGCAACCTTAATTCCTGTACTCCTTTTAGCAAAGCTAGAAAATATATACATCATTATACTATTGATAACTACAGTTTGGATGGGACTTATTGGTTTTACCGATGATTATATTAAAGTATTTAAAAAAGATAAAGCAGGGTTAAAAGGAAGATTTAAAATTTTAGGGCAAATAGGCTTGGGTGTAATCGTAGGCTTGATGTTGTATTTTCATCCAGATGTAACCATAAAAGAGCAGTTGCCAGCCTCAGAACAAGTAGTGCAAGTAGATGGTAAGAAAAAAGTCTTTGGAGAAGCACATAAATCTACGAAAACAACCGTTCCCTTTATGAAAAACAACGAATTAGACTATGCAAAAGCACTGAGTTTCTTAGGAAATGGATATGAAAAATATGGATGGATAGTCTTTATTTTTATTACTGTTTTTATTGTTACAGGAATTTCAAACGGAGCAAACCTAACCGATGGAATAGATGGTTTAGCAGCAGGTTCATCGGCAATCATGGTCATAACCCTTGCCATTTTTGCATGGGTATCAGGGAATATTATTTTTGCAGATTATTTAGATGTCATGTATATCCCAAAGTCAGGAGAAATGACCGTATTCATCTTGGCATTTGCAGGAGCATTAATTGGTTTTTTATGGTACAACACCTACCCAGCCCAAGTATTTATGGGAGATACAGGAAGTTTAACCATTGGCGGAATTATAGCAGTAATAGCGATTGCTATTAGAAAAGAATTATTACTGCCAGTTTTAGCAGGCATATTTGTGGTAGAAAACCTGTCGGTAATACTACAAGTTTCATGGTTTAAGTACACAAAGAAGAAGTTTGGAGAAGGAAGACGAATTTTTAAAATGTCTCCCTTACATCACCATTATCAAAAATTAAACTATCACGAAAGTAAAATTGTAGTACGCTTTTGGATTGTAGGAATTTTATTAGCGGTATTTACCATTGTAACATTAAAGTTAAGATAAAAGCGATTCTAGAGCTTTGATTTAAGATATAAGATTGAATGAAAGAACAGATTAAAAATAGAACGAAACAATTTGCTATCGATTATTGGGGGTTATGTAAAGAGTACCCCAAAGCGAGAGAGTTTGATGCATATTGTAGACAATTGATAAGGTGTTCTAGTTCGGTTGGAGCTAATTATAGAGCTGCTTGTAGGGCAAAATCTTCAATCAATAAATCTAAAATCATTAATTAAAAATGAAAAGATTAGTAGTGCTTGGAGGAGGAGAAAGTGGTGTAGGAACAGCACTTTTAGGAAAGCAAAAAGGATATGACGTCTTTGTTTCCGATAAAGGAAATATAGCAGAGCGATACAAAAAAGTTCTTTTACATAATTCAATTGATTTTGAAGAACATCAACATACCGAAGCTAAAATTTTAAATGCTGATGTGGTCATGAAAAGCCCCGGAATTCCAGATAAAGTAGCATTGGTACAAAAACTAGTTTCAAAAGGAATTAAAGTAATTTCTGAAATAGAATTTGCTTCAGAATTTACCCATGCTACCATTGCAGGAATCACAGGTTCCAACGGAAAAACCACCACCACTATGCTGCTGTATCATGTATTGAAAAAGGCAGGGTTAAATGTAGGAGTTGGAGGCAATATTGGAGACAGTTTTGCCAAGCAAATAGTAGACGATGTGTATGACGAATATGTGTTGGAGTTAAGTAGTTTTCAGTTAGACGGAATTGAAAAATTTAAGCCGCACATTGCTATAATTACCAATATAACACCCGATCATTTAGATCGATATGAATACAAATTCGAAAACTATATCAACTCAAAATTCAGAATCACAAAAAATCAAACAAAAGACGATTTTTTACTATACGACGCCGACGACGAAGCAATTCAAACTTGGTTAAAAAACAACAAAACAGAAGCGACACTAGTGCCATTCTCAGTAGAAAAAGAATTGGATTACGGAGCTTTTTTAAGACAAGATACGATACTAATGAAACTAAATACAGAAGAAAAATTAATGAAAGTCTCTGAACTAACATTACAAGGAAAACACAACGTTAAGAATGCAATGGCAACCTCGATGGCTGCACGATTGTTAAAAGTAAGAAAAGAAACCATCGCAGAAAGTCTGTCTGATTTCGAAGGAGTAGAACACCGTTTAGAAAAAGTACAAAAAGTAAACGGAATTGAATTTATTAACGACAGCAAAGCTACCAATGTAAATGCAGTGTTTTATGCATTAGAATGTATGGATAATCCAACAGTTTGGATAGTGGGTGGAGTTGACAAAGGAAACGACTATACCGACTTACTACCCCTTGTAAGAGAAAAGGTAAAAGCAATAGTTTGTTTAGGATTAGACAACCAAAAAATAATAGACACTTTTGCCAGTGTAGTAGATATCATAGTTGAAACAGCAGGAGCAGAAGAAGCCGTAAAAGTAGCGTATAAAGTAGCGCAAAGAGGCGATACAGTATTGCTATCGCCAGCATGTGCAAGCTTCGATTTATTTGAAAATTATGAAGATAGAGGAAGAAAATTTAAAGAAGCGGTAAGAAATATATAATACATCATAAATATTGATGAAAAGCATCTTTCAACATATTAAAGGAGACCGAGCTATTTGGGCAATCGTTGCAGTATTGGCAATATTTTCATTCATGCCAATATATAGCGCAAGCACCAATTTAGTATATGTAGTTGGTAACGGCTCTACCTTAGGGCACTTGGTAAAACATATTGTCTTATTAATTACAGGATTTGCTGTGATTTACGGAGTACATAAAATACCCTACAGATATTTTAGTGGAGGTTCCGTTTTAATGTTGCCCATTGTTGTGTTATTGCTCATTTTTACGCTAGCACAAGGAACTACTATTGGAGGTGCTAATGCGAGTAGATGGATTCGCATTCCGTTTGTAGGTATCGGATTTCAAACCTCTACCTTAGCAGGTTTGGTGTTAATGGTATATGTCGCACGGTACTTAGCTAAAAATAAAGAAAAAGTAATATCTTTCAAAGAAAGTTTACTGCAATTATGGCTTCCTGTAGGTTTGGTGCTAATCTTAATATTACCAGCAAACTTCTCAACTACAGCAATGGTATTCTTTATGATTTTGCTGGTGTCGTTTATCGGAGGATATCCATTAAAATACATAGGTTATATTTTAGGAATAGGACTTTTTGCTTTCTTATTTTTCATCTTAGTAGCCAAAGCATTTCCAGATGCGATGCCAAACCGTGTAAATACATGGAAAAGTAGAATTGAAAGTTTTTTTCAACCAGACGGAGAAGAAAATTATCAGGTAGAAAAAGCTAAAATAGCCATAGCAACAGGAGGAGTCATAGGAAAAGGACCAGGAAAAAGTGTACAAAAAAACTTTTTACCCCAATCTTCATCCGACTTTATTTACGCAATTATTGTAGAAGAATATGGATTTGCAGGAGCAATAGTGGTCATTTTTATCTATTTTTTATTGCTTTTCAGAATACTAATAACCGCTAAAAAAGCCAATACCATATTTGCAACACTATTAGTCGTTGGTGTAGGAATTCCCATCGTTTTTCAAGCAATGATTAACATGGCAGTAGCCGTGAATATATTACCAGTAACCGGACAAACACTTCCGCTTATTAGTAGTGGAGGCACCTCTATATGGATGACCTGTTTCGCATTAGGAATGATTTTAAGCGTAAGCGCTTCTAAAAACGAAACAGAAGAAACAATTTTAGATGATAACCCTTTAGATATTTTACATGAAGCACTGGATTAAAAATAACGATTTATGGGTTGAAACTAAGATGTGTGTTACATACAACCTGAATGATAACATAAAAATAACTGTATGAAACAATCAATAAATGTCATTATAAGCGGAGGAGGTACAGGAGGTCATATTTATCCTGCCATAGCCATTGCCAACGAAATAAAAGTACGTTACCCAGAGGCAAAAATTTTGTTTGTTGGCGCAAAAGACAAAATGGAAATGGAAAAAGTTCCGCAAGCAGGATATGACATTGAGGGATTGTGGATTTCAGGAATACAAAGAAAACTAACTTTAAAAAATTTGATGTTCCCTTTTAAACTACTCAGTAGTTTGTGGAAAGCATATCAAATTATACGAAAATTTAAACCAGATGTAGCAGTAGGTACAGGAGGTTTTGCTAGCGGACCAACCTTAATGGTAGCAAATCAAAGAGGTATTCCAACCTTAATTCAAGAACAGAATTCCTATCCAGGCATAACCAATAAAGTATTAGGAAAAAAAGCAGGTAAAATATGTGTAGCATACGATAATTTAGAACGATTTTTTCCAGTAGATAAAATCGTAAAAACAGGAAATCCAGTTCGCCAAGACCTACTATTTATACATACAAAAGTAGAAGAAGGAAAAGACTTTTTTGAATTAGATACATCAAAAAAAACAATTCTAATCTTAGGAGGAAGTCTTGGTGCCCGTAAAATAAATCAGTTAGTTGAAGCAAATTTAGAGTTCTTTAAAAAACTAGATGTGCAACTAATATGGCAATGTGGTAAGTTGTATTTTGAAGAATATAAAAAGTACGACGAGCAAGAGAATGTTCAAGTACATCAGTTTTTAAACAGAATGGATTTAGCCTATGCTGCGGCAGATTTTATTGTGTCGAGAGCAGGCGCAAGTTCCGTATCAGAATTATGCATTGTTGGCAAACCAACTATTTTTATTCCGTCGCCCAATGTGGCAGAAGACCATCAAACAAAAAATGCAAAATCTATTGCCGATAAGCACGGAGCAATTTTAATAAGAGAAAATGAGCTAGAAACCTTTCATGTAGTGCTAGAAACCTTATTAAAAGATAAAGGAAAACAAGAAAGTTTAAGTGAAAATATTAACGAATTGGCGTTGCCAAATGCAACCAGTCATATCGTTAACGAAATAGAAAAATTAATTAGTTAGTGAATTTAAAAACGATACATAACGTTTATTTTATAGGTATTGGCGGAATAGGAATGAGTGCCATAGCCCGCTATTTCTCTGTAAATGGAAAAGTAGTTGCAGGGTATGATAAAACACCAACACCTATCACTAAAAGTTTAGAAGAAATAGGAATCGAAATCCATTTTGAAGATGCAGTAAACAATATTCCAATTACATTTTTATCAACTCAAAAAACACTGGTGGTGTATACTCCAGCAATTCCAAAAAATCATCTAGAATTAAACTATTTTATAAATAACGGATACACGGTATTAAAAAGAGCAGAAATATTAGGAGAAATCACTAAACATACCTTTTGTTTAGCAGTAGCAGGAACACATGGAAAAACAACCACTTCTGCTATTTTAGGGCACATCATGCAACCCGAAAAAGCCACCTCTTTTTTAGGGGGAATTGCAGAAAATTACAATTCTAATTTAATTTTAGGAGAAGCCAAAGTTTCTGTTGTAGAAGCCGATGAGTTTGACCGCTCGTTCTTAAAATTAGCACCCAATATTGCCTGTGTAACCTCTATGGATGCAGACCATTTAGATATTTATGGGGAAAATGAATTCTTACAGCAATCATTTAGAGAGTTTGCAAGTAAAGTTTCTGATACCTTAATTGTAGCAAAAGGATTGCCATTAAAAGGAATAACGTATGCTGTAAATGAAGAAGCAGACTATAAAGCGCACAACGTAAGAATAGCAACAGGAAACTATGTTTTTGATGTGCAAACACCAACATCAGAAATTAAAAATATAGCCTTTCATTTACCAGGAAAGCATAATATGATGAATGCTTTGGCAGCATTAGCTATGGCAGATGTGTATGGAGTATCGTTAGAAAACATCAAAACACAGTTAGGAAGTTTTAAAGGAGTACAACGTAGATTTTCGTATAAAATAAAAACGGAAGACATGGTGTTAATTGACGACTATGCACATCATCCCGCCGAAATAAAAGCCGTAGCGCAATCTATTCGAGAAATGTATCCAAAAGAGCACGTGTTGGTGGTATTTCAACCACACTTGTTTAGCAGAACTAGAGATTTTGCAGATGATTTTGCTCAAGCATTATCGTTGTTTAACGAAGTACTGTTATTAGATATTTATCCAGCAAGGGAAGTGCCAATCAAAGGAATTACCTCGAGTTGGTTATTAGAAAAAATTACTACGGATGCTAAAAAGTTAGTAACGAAAGAAAAATTGAGTGACGAAATCATAAAATCAGCGTCAAAAGTTGTAGTAATGTTGGGTGCGGGAGATATTGGTTTATTAGTTGATGAAGTAAAAAATAAATTAGAAAAAAAGCACAAAAAATAAAATGAAAAAATTAGCAACATACCTGTCTTTTTTCCTGCTGCTGCTGTTTTTGGGCTTTTTATATGGTTTTACAACCCTTAGAAATGGTGCGAAGAAGGTTAAAAAAACGGCAATAGAGTTTGCAGCTGGAGACAATAACTTTTTGACGCACAGTATGGTTGATAAATTGTTAATACAAAATAATGAATTTGTTAAAAATCAACCAAAAAGATTGGTAGATTTACACTTTCTAGAAGCTAATGTTTCGGCGAATCCGTATGTTGAAAAAACAGCGGTGTTTTTAACTGTAGATGGGGTGTTAAAAACCTTTATAAAGCAAAGAAAACCGATAGCTCGTATTGTTGATAAAGACAAATCTTTTTATGTTGATAAGTATGGAGTAAAAATTCCGTTATCAACAAATTTTTCAGCAAGAGTACCGTTAGTTTTAGGAGTTGGGGGGCCCGAAGAAATCAACGAATTAATAACGTTAATGAACATTGTTAATAGCAATAGTTTTTTTGCAAAAGAAATCATTGCTATTCAAAGAGACGCCCAAAACGAATATACATTTACAGTTCGTAGTGGCGATTATAAAATAATTTTTGGGGAGGCAACAAATGCTTCAGAAAAGTTTAAAAAGCTAACAGCATTTTATAACAAAGCATTTAAAGACAAAACCATAAAAAACTATAAAGCGATAAATGTAAAATACCACAACCAAGTTGTGTGCACAAAACAAAATCAAGATGGAGAACAATAAAATTGCAGTTGGTTTAGATATTGGTACAACCAAGATTGTTGCCATGATTGGTCGTAAAAACGAATACGGTAAACTTGAGGTTTTAGGTATTGGTAAAGCAAAAAGTTTAGGTGTAAAACGTGGGGTAGTTAATAACATTACGCAAACAATACAATCGATTCAACAAGCAGTTGATGAAGCAGAAAGCATTTCAGGATACAAAATAGAAAATGTAGTTGTTGGCATAGCAGGTCAGCATATACGTAGCTTACACCATAGCGATTATATAACACGAGAAAAATCAGAAGAGGTAATAGAAGCCAATGATATCGAAAACTTAGTAAGCCAAGTGCACAAACTCGTAATGTTACCTGGCGAAGAAATTATACATGTATTACCACAAGAGTTTAAAGTAGATAGTCAACCCGATATCAAAGAACCTATCGGAATGTATGGAGGAAGATTGGAAGCAAATTTTCATGTGGTGGTAGGACAAGTTTCTTCTATTAGAAATGTAGGAAGGTGTATTAAAAGTGCCGGATTAAACCTATCAGATATTACGCTTGAACCGCTAGCATCAGCAGCATCAGTATTAAGTCAAGAAGAAAAAGAAGCTGGTGTCGCATTAATTGATATAGGAGGAGGGACTACAGATTTAGCAATATTTAAAGACGGAATTATTCGCCACACAGCCGTAATTCCTTTTGGCGGCAATGTAATTACCGAAGATATTAAAGAAGGCTGTTCAATTATTGAAAAGCAAGCAGAACTATTAAAAATTAAGTTCGGTTCGGCATGGCCAGGAGAAAATAAAGAAACAGAAATTGTTTCCATTCCAGGACTAAGAGGAAGAGAACCCAAAGAAATTACCCTTAAAAATTTATCAAAAATAATTCACGCTAGAGTTCAGGAAATTATTGAACACGTGTATTTAGAAATTAAGAATTACGGACACGAGACTCAAAAAGGAAAACTCATTGCAGGAATTGTACTAACAGGAGGAGGAGCCCAGTTAAAACACCTACGACAACTGGTAGAATACATTACTGGTATGGACGTTCGTATAGGCTATCCAAACGAGCACCTAGCAGGAGATTCAGAAGAAGCATTGTCAAGTCCTGCATTTGCCACTGCTGTAGGATTGTTAATGGAAGGGTTAGAAAAACACGTAGAAGAGAAAGCAGTAACTAAAGAAGCACCAGAGGTTTTGTTAGAACAAACCATTGAAGAAGAAAAAGAAATTATAGAAGAAGTGCAAGAAGAAAAGAAACCCAAAACGAAAAAATCTAAATCGTTTTTTGATAAGTTTACCGAGCGATTCAAAGAATTTTTAGATAACGCAGAGTAATTAAATATAAATAAGAAAACTCCTAATGAATCCCCTATGAGGAGTGTAAATTGAATAAGAATTAATAAAAAAGAAAAGTTATTATGGGCGCAGAATTTGATAACATTTCATTCGACATGCCAAAAACACAATCGAATGCCATTAAAGTAATTGGTGTTGGTGGGGGAGGTAGCAATGCAGTAAACCACATGTATAGCAAACAAATTCACGGAGTAGATTTCGTAATTTGTAATACAGATGCACAAGCATTAGAAAACAGTCCGATACCTAACAAAGTGCAATTAGGGGCACACTTAACCTCTGGGTTGGGAGCAGGGGCAAATCCAGAAATAGGAGCACAGGCTGCTGCCGAGAGTATGCAGGAAATTCAACAAATGTTGAGTACACATACCAAAATGGTATTTATTACCGCAGGTATGGGAGGAGGTACTGGTACAGGTGCAGCTCCTATTATAGCTAAGATTGCGAAAGATATGGACATCTTAACGGTGGGTATCGTTACCATGCCATTTCAGTTTGAAGGAAGAATGCGCTCAAAACAAGCTCAAAAAGGAATAGATGAGCTACGTGACCATGTAGATTCGCTAATTGTTATCAACAATAACAAACTGCGCGAAGTGTATGGTAATTTAGGATTTAAAGCAGGCTTCTCTAAAGCAGACGAAGTATTAGCTACAGCTGCCAAAGGAATTGCAGAGGTAATTACACACCACTACAAGCAAAATATCGACTTACACGATGCAAAAACTGTATTGTCAAACAGTGGCACAGCCATCATGGGATCGGCAAAAGAATCGGGAGCAAATCGAGCTAAAAATGCCATTGTAAAAGCCTTAGATTCACCATTGTTAAACGATAACAAAATTACAGGAGCTAAAAATGTATTGCTATTAATCGTTTCTGGAGTGAATGAAGTTACCTTAGACGAAATAGGTGAAATTAACGACTATATTCAAGATGAAGCAGGCTACGATGCCAACATCATTATGGGTATTGGAGAAGACGAGTCGTTAGAAGACGGAATTGCTGTAACCGTTGTAGCTACAGGTTTTGCAGCTGACCAGCAAGGAAATATTACCAATACAGAAGTAAAAAAAATAGTACATACGTTAGAAGACGAACAAAAAGCAACTTATAATTTTGGTGATCAAAAAGTACAAACTGATCGAGCAATAGATGAACCTATTAGAAGTACATCGCCCACTAAAGTGGTTCATGTTTTAGAAGAAGAAAGTCCTGAACCAATATCGCATATCATTCCTACCACAGAAGCAATTAAAAATATAGAGGTAGTATATGATGAAATTGAGATAGAAGCAATCTCAGAAGACGATTTTATCATCACCAATATAGCCAAACCTAAGGTTGAAGAAAGAAAAATAGAAGCACAACCTATACAACAAGATTTGTTGTTTGATTTGCCTTTAAACTCTTTCGAAGAAATAAAACCAGCTTCTCATTTAGTTGAAACAACTAATGAGATAAAAAATATCGAAGTAAAGGCAGAAGAAGTAACGTATCATAAAGTTGAAAAACGATATGTATTAGAAGACTTTAATGCAAAGCCAACAATAGGTAAAAGTTCTACGCCATCAACTAAAGATGAGGTAGAAGAAGAATTAAAATTTGAAGTAAGGTCGAAAACCCAAGAAGAAATTAATAACATAGAAACGTCAAGTGAAGAAGTTTCTCCGTTAAGTTTAACAATTTCTGAATTGCAAAAAAGAGCAAAGGAACGACGTGAAAAAATGAAAGGATTTAACTATAAGTTCAACGATCAGGTAAGTAAAAACATTGATGAAATTGAGCGCCAACCTGCGTACAAAAGATTAGGAGTTGACATTGATGCTGGTTCAGATATTAGCAAGTCAGATACGGCATTGAATACCGATAATAATGATTTATTGCGCTCTAATAATTCATTTTTACACGATAATGTAGATTAATCAAAGAATAACACGTATTTTTAAAATCCCGAGGCAAAATCGGGATTTTTTTACTACTTAAAAACATACATAATGGGTTTGCAACAACAGGTAATGGATAAAATGAAAGAAGCTATGAAAGCGAAAGATACGGTAGCTTTAACAGCTTTAAGAGCTTTAAAATCTGCTTTTATGCTGGCAAATACCGAAGCAGGAGCAGGAGATTTATCTGAAGCAGAAGAGCTAAAAATTATTCAAAAACAAGTCAAGCAACGAAAAGATAGTGCGGCGATATTTAAGCAACAAGGGCGAGAAGATTTAGCAGAACCAGAATTACAAGAAGCAGCTGTTTTAGAGCAGTTTTTACCAGAAGCGCTAAGCGATGAAGAAATAGGTAAAATTGTTGAAGAAACAATCGATGCTGTTGGAGCAGAAGGAATGAAAGACATGGGGAAAGTAATGGGAATCGTGTCTAAAAAATTAGCAGGGCAAGCAGACGGAAAAACTATTTCTGCGATTGTAAAAGCGAAATTAGCGTAAGAGAAATATAACGACTCAGTAGTTCAATTGGATAGAACATCAGATTTCGGCTCTGAGGGTTGGGGGTTCGAGTCCTCTCTGGGTCACAAAAAGAAAACAGTAGAATAAATCTACTGTTTTTATCTTTAAGGGAAATTATTGGGGAAAGGTTGCTTAACTACTTTGACCAAAGTACAAAGTTGCCTTTTAAATTAATGTAACTTATGTTACATAAGCTATGTTGGAGTTATAAAGTTGATATGAGACCTCTATTTTTAATAAAATATACTGCCGTTTTTTTGAGCTTTGTAGGTGTAGGAATAAATATCATAGAATCGTTCTATGTATATTTTTTTAACAAACCAGTTTTTGTTCATTTTTACCCAATAAAGAAGAAATTGCCTAAAAACAAGAAAGTGTTTTTAGCAGAAAGCGTAGCTTTTTATCAAAAGCTAACAAAAAAGCAAAAAGTATATTTCGAACACCGATTGGCAAAGTTTATAAGAAAATACGATTTTATCGAAAGAGGTAATTTTGAAATAACTCCAGAGATGAAAGTTTTAATTGCTGCATCGTATATCAAATTAACTTTCGGAATGCGAAAATACCTAACCAGTACATTCGATAAGATTATTATTTACCCAACCAGTTTTTACTCGCCCATTACCAAATTGTATCATAAAGGAGAGTTTAACCCTGGTTTGAAAACAATTGTGTTTTCTTGGGAAGATTTTTTATTAGGAGATATTGTACTAAACGATAATGTAAACTTAGGCATTCACGAATTTTCGCATGCGTTAACTTTTCATGGAAGAAAATCGAAAGATGTAAGTGCCCGAATTTATCATCGATTATTTGAAGAAATAACCAGTTTTATGGATAATAGCACAAATACGGAAACAATTAGAGCGTCAGGTTATTTTAGAGACTATGCACTGACAAATAAATTAGAATTTGTTGCTGTAATCATGGAGCATTTTTTTGAAACCCCCGAAGACCTACAGCAACAATTTCCGCAATTATATCAAAAGATTCAACTGATGTTGAATTATTCTGTAGTATAAAAGATCAACCTCTTATGTATAATTTTTATGTTCAATCAAGTAATATATTAGCGTACTAATAACCAATATGCTGCCTTCATTTTATAATGTATGTAGATTTTAACGCTTAACTATTTCAATAAAACCCTTACCCTTACTCGAATCTGCGATATTTGTATACGACGAACCTCTATAAAATATAAAAGAAGATTTACTGAATAATATTCAGTAGTTTTAGCAACAAAAATTTTACAGATACTAAAGTTATAATACCCGTTTCTTATGAATTTCAAAAAAAACTATATTCTTTTTTTACTAAGCTTTTTCCTTTTAATTGCAGGAATAAAGGCACAAGATAAAAAAATAGATAGTTTGAAAATAAAGTTAGATCATCATAGAATTAAGGATACTACACGATTTAATATATTGTATGATTTAGCCTATGCTAATTTTCGAAAAGATTTAGATAGCACTACATTCTATCTTGAAAAAGCTGAAAAATTAAGCGATTCTTTAAATTATACTAAAGGAAAAGCCCGAGTATTTTTTGCCAAGGGAAGGCTAGAAAACATGAAAGCTAATTATACAAAAAGTTTAACCTTTTTTAAAAAATCACTAACGTATTTTAAAGCCATTCAAGATACAAAGAGAATTGCAGATGTTTATGTAGCTTTTGGTATTACAAATAGTGATTTATCACAGTACGATGATGCCATAGAGAATTTCAAAAAAGCTACAGAAATTTATAAAGATTTAGGAAACAAAAAAGAAATAGTTACCTGTTTAATAAATACGGCAAATGTATATTCTGAACTTGGAAGTTATAAGGGTGCCATTGCTAATTACAAAGAGGCTTTAATTTTATGTAAAGCTATTAATGATGAAGATCACATTTCTTATGTTTCTATTAACTTAGGTGTTGTATACTCAAGGCAAGGTAATTATCCATTAGCTATTAAAAGCTATACTGAGAGCTTGACCTATGAAGAAAAAAGGGAAAACAAATTAGGTATAGCAAATAGCCTTTTCAATTTAGCAGACACCTATACTTCGATTAGAAGGTATGATAAAGCATTAGAATATCATAAAAAATCATTAAAGCTCTTAGAAAACACCGAATACAAGGTTCTTATAAATCTTAATTATAGTAACATCGGAAGTATATATATGTATAAAAAAGATTACACAAAAGCTCTTGAATATTTTAACAGATCACTAAAGACAAGTCAAGAGATTGGTAATTTTAGGAAAGTTGCCACTGACTTTATTAACATTGGAAATATATATTTACAAGAAAATAAGTCATTAATTGCTCGTAAAAATTATAGCAAAGCCAGAGACATAAGTAAACAAATAAATAACAAACGTATTTTATCTTTTAGTCTTTTAGGAATTTCGGAAACCTTTTTACAAGATAAGCAGTATAAAAAAGCGCTTTCGAATGCTTTAGAGGGGCAACAACTTGCTAAAGAATTAGACTTATTAGAATCTCAAAAAACAGCTTCAGATATACTTTCTGAAGTTTATCAACATATGGGGCAATACAAAAAAGCCTTAGAAAGTCATCAAGAGTTTAAAAAGTTAAACGATAGTTTGTTTAATAAAGAAAATATTGAAAAAATTACTCAAATAGAATACGATTACAAATACAAACAAGCCTTAGATTCTGCTAGTATTCGAGAATTAAAACTAACAAAAACAGTACTTGATACTTCTCAAAACTTAAAAAAGTCACAACGTAATTTATTGTTTGGTATCGTTGCTTTTTTAATAACAACCTTGGTTTTAGGAATTGTCATTTTATCTTTAAAACTGAGAAACGAAAAATCAAAAACACAAAATGTAATTATTGAACAAAAATTACTACGCTCGCAAATGACACCGCATTTTATATTCAATTCCCTTTCGGTTTTACAAGGCATGATTTTAAACAAAGAGCAGAAAAAATCGGTTTCTTATGTATCTAAGTTTTCCAAATTATTGCGTACTATTTTAGAAAACTCGAGAGACCGAACTGTACTTTTCTCTGAAGAATTGATAGCAATTGAAAATTATTTAGCACTTCAAAATCTAGAAAACCAGTTGTATACCTATACTATTTCCGTAGAAGACACAATTGATACTTCACTGTTTAAAATTCCACCAATGCTTATTCAACCCTTTGTTGAAAACGCTGTAGAACACGCCTTTATAAATGTAACAGGCGATAGAATTATTAACATTGAGCTGACCTATTCAAATCAAGAATTAATCTGTATGATAACAGACAACGGTGTAGGTATCGACTATTTGATGGAGGATAAAAATCAAGATAAAAAATCACTATCAACCACGATTACGGCAGAACGCTTACAACTACTGTCGAAAGACTTTAAAAAGAAAGGATCCGTAGTTATTGAAGATAGAAAGAAATATAATGAACGTGGAACTATTGTTACATTGATAATTCCATATATAATAATTCAAAGTAGTGAAAACATTAATAGTTGAAGACAAAGAATATATTCGTAAAGCATTGTGCAACCTATTAGAATTACTTGATACAGAAATAACAGTATTGGGAGAATGTGAATCGGTAAAAGATGCCACAGTAGTTGCTAATGCTTGCAGGCCCGAGTTGGTTTTTTTAGATATCAACCTAACCGATGGTACTGGATTTGATTTTTTAGCACAAACTGAACATCTTACCTTTAAGGTTGTTTTCATTACCGCTTATGAAGAACATGCATTACGCGCTTTAAAATTTGGTGCCGTCGATTATTTACTTAAACCCGTCGATATCGATGAATTAAAAGTAGCCATACAAAAAGTTACGCAATTACCCATAAGTCAACATAAAAAGCAAGTACAAATTGCAAAACAGGCTTGGAACAATGAGGATTCAAAATTAATTTTATCCTTGCATGACAGTTTTCAAGTAATTGATTTAAACGAATTGCTATTTTGTGAATCAGACAAGGGGTACACTACATTTTATTGTAGTGACAATAAAAAATATATGGTTTCAAAAACTTTAAAAGAATTTGAAGAGCGTCTTTCTAAGGCTAATTTTACGCGCCCGCATCAATCTTACATGGTTAACTTAAAATTCATAGATAAATATGATAAAACCGGAGTTATTCATTTAAAATGTGGTAAGAAAATACCTGTTTCTTCTCGGAAAAAAGAACATTTTTTAAATATTTTTTTAAACTGGACAAATAATTAACTTCCTGTTTTACGGATATTTTGTAAAGTACTGCACTTATTTATTCAAAAACCCCAGAAATAGATTCTCTATTTCCTACTTCACTTTAGCTATATACTTTTAGTCGTGTAATTATAAAAACACGAAAATGAAAGTGTTAAAATTCATAGCAATCATAGCAGTATTTATTTCGTTGGTTTCTTGCGGAAATTCGACAAGTAAGCAAGCGGCTAACAAAGAAGGATTTGCCGCTATAGAAAAAAAGGTTAAAAGCGAATTTGGTAATAATGCATATTACACAGATGTTACGATTACTCATAATAAATCTATAGGAAATATTATTGGAGTAACAGTTACTTCAGCTCCTGAATCTTTAAAAATGGGGCAATGGAATCATATACAAGATAACTGGAAGCAAAACTCAGAAATTTCTTTAGAAGTACCTCAGGGAAACAAAGCTGCAGACTTTATGTTTCAACTAAACGATGATATCAATCTTTCTAAACTAGGTGAATTGGTTGAAAAATCGAGTACAAAATTAACTGCTGAAAAAGGTATAGAAAATCCTGTTTTAAACATGGCGTATATCAAGTTTCCAAAGAATGGAGATGTGACTAAAACCGAATATGTAGTTATGTTAAACCCTGAAAAAGGAGGTACAACATTTACATTCAGGTATAAATTAAATGGAGATTTTATTGAAACAGACTACTAATAAATCAAACATAAATATAACTCATTTAAAACTTAAAATTATGAAAAAAAGAATTTTAGAATTATTTTGACACTATTGTGCATTATTGCTTTCAGTAGTTGTGAACAACAAATTATTGAATTAGATTCAAACTCTTTAAACACTGAACATAAACAAAGAAAAGAACTTCCTGAACATAAACAGGTACAAGAAAAAATACCGCCTGAGAGAAAACCTTTATCAAAAGAAGAATATGAGCAAATCGTTATTTCATTTCAAGCAAAAAGTGAATTTAGTTTGAATTACAATAAAGATTGTTTAAATTATAATTTTTCAGCCTGTGTTCCACCAGGTGCAGATATATACGATTTTGTTTTATTTAAAGATGGTAATCAATATGCTTATGTAGGAACAACGTATGGACCATCTAATAATTGTTTAGATTTTTCTCAATATGATTTACCAGATGGCACTTATACAGTTAAGGCCTACATATATATATGGGATTATGTTAATGGAAATGGTTACCTCGGATGGTGGACAGCACCAACTCCTAGTATAACTATAAGCAATAATTACAATTCTTGGACAACTGCCAACAATGGAGATGATGGATGGTATGTAGGAGATTTTAATGGAGATGGTAGAGATGATATCTTTAGATATGTTCCAGGTACTAGTGGAGCTGATGTATTCTTATCTACAGGAAATAGTTTTGTTCAGTCTGGAAGTTGGACAGGAGCTGGTAATGGAGATGATGGATGGTATGTAGGAGATTTTAATGGAGATGGTAAAGATGATATCTTTAGATATGTTCCAGGTACTAGTGGAGCTGACGTATTTTTATCTACTGGAAGTAGTTTTGTTCAGTCTGGAAGTTGGACAGGAGCTGGTAATGGAGATGATGGATGGTATGTAGGAGATTTTAATGGAGATGGTAGAGATGATATCTTTAGATATGTTCCAGGTACTAGTGGAGCTGACGTATTTTTATCTACTGGAAGTAGTTTTGTTCAGTCTGGAAGTTGGACAGGAGCTCATAATGGAAATGCAGGATGGTATGTAGGAGATTTTAATGGAGATGGTAAAGATGATATCTTTAGATATGTTCCAGGTACTAGTGGAGCTGATGTATTCTTATCTACAGGAAATAGTTTTGTTCAGTCTGGAAGTTGGACAGGAGCTGGTAATGGAGATGATGGATGGTATGTAGGAGATTTTAATGGAGATGGTAAAGATGATATCTTTAGATATGTTCCAGGTACTAGTGGAGCTGACGTATTTTTATCTACTGGAAGTAGTTTTGTTCAGTCTGGAAGTTGGACAGGAGCTGGTAATGGAACTGATAGATGGTACATTGGGAGTTTTAATGGAGATGGTAAAGATGATATTTTCAGATATATCCCTTGTGAAACAGGAGCAGATATGTTTCTTTCTACAGGTTCAGCTTTTATGAATTAATTATCATTATCAATAATAATTATAGTTTAAGAAAAAACAAAAAAGCAAACCGATTTTTATATAATAAGTCGGTTTGCTAATCATTAAATTAAAAAACAACCTAAACTTTATACCAATGAAAAAAATAATCATACTAAGAAACGAATACAATTCATTAGATACGCTTTACAATTATTTTAAAAACAAATCAACTTTAGATTGCGCTAAGGAATATGACAAATGGGAAATGAGAACTGAAGATAATGGACGAATAGCACAATGTATTGTACTTAAGAAAAGTGGAATGCATGCTATAAAACTCCATTTTGTCGAAGATAATACAGTAAAAATAAATCATGTTATACCAAATTCGGTTATGAATGCTTATTTTGGCAAAAGCCAAGAGGCACGACAAAATATTATTGAAATAATTACGGGCAAAATAAAAAGTGCTTTGTTAGCTTCTTCTCAGCAAAAAGCTTTTCAATAGTTAGAAGCAGAAGTAAATACTTTAGCTATATAATTTTAATTAGATCCAATAGTTAAAAAACAACTGTTTTATTTAGTTGTGATTATGGATAGTATTTATTAATTAACAATAAATCATAACAATTCTAGAAGAAAGCTAGAAATATGAAAAAGTTAAAACAAATTGCTATATACACTTTATGGACAATAGTTTCCATAGTGTTGGGTATAATGTATATGCGGATTGTTTTAGGGGCTAATAATATACCTAAAGAAGGATTGGGGTATTTAGCTCATATGTTTTACAACTGGGGACTATTTCATGTAGGGTTGATAATTGGACTCGTAATTACGTTGTTATTTATTCTTTTGGATGTTTTTTGCCTAAAAAAGAAGTTGAAAAATAATGGTAAACTAATTTCTATTCAGTTCGGAGCTCTTATGATAGTTACTGCTTTTGTGATAGTAGTACATTAGCTGTTAGAAAAAGTGATTGATGTAATTTAAAAACAGTAAATCATCAATAAGCAACTATATAAAACCTTATTAGAATTTGCTGAACAAGGCAATTGTTTTAACGAAGAAGTTAGAAAAGTATTGTTTACTTTTAAAAACTCTGAAGGAACACAAAATATAGCTATTGAAATATTAAAAACAATAAAAATTGAACATCCAGCCAACCAAACCCTGCAAGACGGAGCTGATGATATTTTAGATATGGTCACAGGATATTGTAATGCTACAATGCGTGTTTGGGAATAAATAAGTTAGTAAAATGGAAATACTCGTTATCATTAATTTATTCTTATTCCTTGGTATAGGCATATTCCTACTCTAAAAATTTTTAAAATGGATTATTGCTAAGAAAGAGAGAATTATTAGTACGTTATCAATACTGTTAATTACAATTATTAGTATAACTATTCATCAGATATTTTTTATAAAAATGGAATTCATACAATCCAACGTATATCCCAATTTATATTTGGTAAAAAATGAAATTCAAAATCGTGACTCTTTGCAAATTATGATTAAAAACAAAGTGATTGACATAATAGATAAGAAGTTGATAAACACGAAAAAGTATACACAACTAACACCTATGAAGCTCCTTATGCTACATTGGCTTTTTACAACTATTCTAAAAACTCTATGCTATTGGTCTTTCAAGATTATGGTACTGCCTATTTTATAGATCATGAAGAAGATTTAGGTAGTTTTTCGGTAGAGGATTTGAATATGTATCAAAACGAAAAATTGACCACCTTTAATTATCCATCTATCTAAAAAAGACATTAAACATCACTACGGTGTATTGGAATATTATGAAACCTATACTTATGTTTGTACCCCTTCAAATAGCAACACTGTAATAAAATCAAAAGGAGATGATAAATTTAATATCGGCGATTTACATCCAAAAGTACTAAAACAACTTAAACTAACGTGAGTTCGGGATAAAAAAGTTTTTTAATTACACGAAAAAAAGCGAAAAATTTAGTAAAGTAAAGTGCTGATTTTTAATTGTATAACTAAATTTTCCACTATGATTTCTGATTTTAAAATTACTGAATTTTTCTGTTTAATTGATGATTTTTGTACCGAAATTAATCAAGTTATTGATAAAAATGCTTTAGAAACCTGTTCAAAGATAGTTAGACGAAGAAAGCCTAAACTCACCCAAAGTGAAATAATCACAATTATGGTGCTTTTCCATTTTAGTGGTTTTAGGTGTTTTAAACACTTTTATATCGAATATGTTAGCAAACACTTGTCAAAAGAATTTCCAGATTTAGTTTCCTATAACCGATTTGTAGAATTGAAAAAGCGTTGTTCAGTGCCTATGATACTGTTTCTTCAAATGCACTGTTTAGGTCAATGTACAGGGATCTCCTTTTTAGATTCTACCACTATTAAAGTATGTCATTATAAAAGAGAAAAGCAGAACAAAGTTTTTAAAAACACCGCAAAAAAAGGGAAAGGAACCATGGGGTGGTTCTTTGGTTTTAAACTTCATATTATTATCAATGAAAAGGGCGATATCGTTGACTTTTTAATTACGCAAGGTAATATAGATGACAGGCAACCACTTAAAGATAAAGCCTTTCATAATCGTGTGTTCGGAAAAATATTTGCCGACAGAGGGTATGTAGGTAAAGAACTGTTTGAACAGCTTTTTGTAGATGGAATACATTTGGTTACAAAAATTAGAAAGAATATGAAAAATACTCTTATGCATATCTATGATAAAATTATGCTTAGAAAAAGGGCTGTTATTGAAAGTGTGAATGATATTTTGAAAAACGTATGTCAAATAGAGCACACAAGACACAGAAGCTTCGATAACTTTATCTTAAATTTAGTCGCAGGGTTAATCGCTTATTCGTTTTATCCAACTAAACCTAATATCAATATCGATAACTTACAAAGAATAGGATAAACTATCCCGAACTCACGTTAAACTATATATCCCTAAACTGTGCACAAACTAACACCGTAAAATGTCACTATAAGAAGCTGGAAAACTCATTCGTAAAGAATATGAATTAGACGATGATTTAGATACGTTATTTAGATTGAGTGCCAATGTAGGTGAAAAATAAATTGCTAAGTTTCTACCAGTATTACAGTGCATATAAGAATACTATGCCAGCAAGACTGGCATAGAAAAAAATAGTGTATCAATTGTTTAGTATGAATGAAACTTTAAAAGCAAGTATGAGTCATTGGAAGAACACTTTTAAATGTGCCTCAGAGGTTAAAATATTAAAGTGAACCCTATGGGTATCCTAAACTCACATTAAATAGGTTACTCTTTTACCTTAAAAACCTTGGTTAAAATATCATCAAGTAAACACCATTTGGTTAACGATGATTGTAATAAGTTAGCACCAACAAAAGCAGTAAACCACAACCAATTGATATTTACTTTAATAGCTAAGATTAAACTGATGAGGATAAATGCTCCTGCAATACCACGTACAATTCTATTTTTCATGGGGTTTGTCTTTTAAAGATTAATAATGATTAAATATGTTTTTCTACAGGAACTACAATAGCTCGAATAGGATTATTGGTTTCTAAATTTGTATTGAATTTTGTAACTAATTTAAAGAACACTTCAATTTTTTCAGGTTCAGTAAATGAAAAGTACATATAAGAGCTTGTTGCTCTTTCATTGCCAGAAAACCAATCGTTTACCGAAACTACAGGGAAAGAGTTTCGAAACCCTTCAATATCTGAAGCACTAAAATTATTGATTCCTGCTTCTTTTAAGAGTTGAATAACTTCATTTTGTAGCCCTTCAACCACGGTTATAATTAATAACTTCATGTTAGTTATAGTTTTTACGTTCAATTAAATAATATACGAGCGGTACTACGAGTAATGTAAGCACGGTGGCAGTAATAGTACCTCCCATTAAAGAAATAGCCAATCCTTGAAAAATAGGATCAAATAAAATAACAAAAGCACCAATAACTACGGTACCAGCAGTTAATAAAATAGGCGTGGTACGAACGGCTCCCGCTTCAATAACCGCCTGTTTTAAAGGAATTCCTTCTGCCAAGCGTAAGTTAACGAAGTCAATAAGTAAGACGGAGTTTCGCACCATAATTCCAGCCAAAGCAATCATTCCTATAAAAGAAGTTGCGGTAAAATAAGCATCTAGCATCCAGTGACCTAAAATAATTCCGACCATAGACAGCGGTATGGCAACCATCATTACTATCGGAGCTTTAAAGTTTTGAAACCATCCAACAATTAGCATATAAATAATAATAATTACTCCTAAAAAGGCAATTCCTAAATCTCTAAAAACTTCCAAAGTAATTTGCCACTCACCATCCCATTTCACGGTGTAATGATCTTCAAAATCGGGTTGTTTAATATACAGTTCATTCATTTCGTACCCCGCTGGAAGTGCAATTTGTTTTAATTGCTCTTCCATACCTAAAATAGCATAGGCAGGACTTTCTAGCTCACCAGCCATGTCAGCCATTACATATACCACGCGTTTTTGGTTTTTTCTATAAATACTCTTGGCACTATTTTTTTCTTCAATTCGAACCAAATCACTTATTGAAACCATGTTGCCATGTTGTGAGGTAATTTGTAACTGAGCGATATCGGCTATGGTAGATTTTTCTTTTTCGTCTAAGGTAAATACAATGCCTACTTGCTGGGAAGCATTTTCATCATACAAGGTTGAAACAGGATTGTTAGACAATGCCATGTGTAAGGTATAAGCAATTTGTTGAGGTGCTACACCGTACAGCATTGCTTTTTCTTTATCAATTACCAATTCGTATTCGGTTTGGTTATCTTCAACCATCCAATCAATATCCACCACATCTTCTGTGTTATGTAAAATGTTTTGTACCTCGTTGGCAATGGCTATTTGCTGTTCGTAATCAGGGCCATATACCTCTGCCACAATGGTTGATAGTACAGGAGGACCTGGCGGAACTTCTACTAATTTTACATTTGCATTAAACGGTTTGGCAATATTTTGAATCTCTGAGCGCATAGACTTGGCGATGTCATGGCTTTGCTCACTTCGCTCTTTTTTATCGACTAAATTTACCTGAATATCTGCCATATTACTTCCACCACGTAAATCGTAATGACGCACCAATCCGTTAAACGTAATAGGCGCAGAAGTACCAACATAACTTTGGTAATTCACTACTTCTGACCTAGTTGCTAAGTACTGGGCTATTTCTTTTGTAACTGCATTAGTACGTTCTAAGGTCGACCCCTCAGGCATATCAATTACTACCTGAAATTCATTTTTATTATCAAAAGGCAACATTTTTACAGCAACCGATTTGGTAAAAAATAACGACATAGAGCCTACCAATAATAGTATCGTAATTCCTAAGAACACCCAACGTTTGGTTTTATTTTCAATAAGCGGACGCTCAAAACGCTCATACAATTTGTAAATTGACGTGCTTTGCATGGCTTTGGTTTCATCTTCTTCAAATTGCTCTTTGCTACCTTTTTTGTCTTTTTCACGTAAGAAGATATATCCTAAATAAGGGGTAATGGTTAATGCTACAAATAATGATAAAATCATGGCAATAGAAGCACCAATAGGCATCGGACTCATATAAGGTCCCATTAAACCAGACACAAATGCCATTGGCAATACCGAAGCAATAACGGTAAAGGTTGCCAATATGGTAGGATTTCCAACCTCGTTAATAGCATACAAAGCGGCTTGTTTAAACGGTAGTCGCCTCATTTTAAAGTGTCTATGCATGTTTTCGGCGATAATGATAGAATCATCTACCACAATACCTGTTACAAATACCAAGGCGAATAGGGTAATTCTGTTTAAGGTATAATCTAGCATGTAGTAACTTAACAAGGTAAGTGCAAAGGTAATGGGTACCGATAAGAATACAACCAATCCACCACGCCAGCCCATAGCTAGCATTACCACCAAAGTTACTGCGATAATTGCACCGATAAGGTGTAGTAGCAACTCAGATACTTTTTGTGAAGCCGTTTCACCATAATTACGCGTAACTTCTACATGTACATCATCAGGAATTAAGTTACTACGTAAATGATTAACCTTGGCTAAAATTACATCGGCAATTTGCATCGCATCTGCCCCTTTTCGCTTGGCTACCGAGATAGTTACTGCGGGGTATTCCGATGGGTAGGTGCTAGCATTATCACTCGCTTTTCCGTATCCAAAACTTACATAGTTTTTTGGAATTTCAGGACCGTCTATAACTTTGGCTACTTGTTTTAGGTAAATGGGTTGATTTTGCTGTACTCCAACAATCAGATTTTTTACTTCTTCGGAAGTTTGTAAAAACTTACCTGTTGAAACTAAAAATTCGGTATCGTTTTTTTGGTAGCTACCAGCACTTATTTGTTGGTTACTTGCCTTTAGCATTTCGGTAACTGATAAGAAATCCAATCCGCTAGCGGCCAGCTTATCTTTGTCAATTACCACACGAACCTCACGGTTTCTACCTCCAATTTTTTGAGTAACTGCCACATCGTTTACCTTTTCAATTTCGTTGGTAAGTTCCTGTGCGAGTTGCTTTAACTGGTAATCATCATAGGTTTCACTCCATAATGTTAAACCTAACATAGGAACATCGTCAATCGCACGTGTTTTTACCAAAGGCATGGTTACTCCTTTCGGCATTTGATCCATGTGCTTATTAATCTCGTTGTATAGCTTTACAAACGAACGTTCAATGTCTTCGCCTACATAAAACTGAACAATTACCATTCCTTGCTCTTTCATAGAAGTAGAGTATACGTATTCTACACCTTTAATGTTAGAAATGAGCTTCTCTAAAGGTTTAATTACCCGTGATTCTACCTCGGTAGGGCTAGCCCCTGGATATCCTACAAAAATATCAGCCATAGGCACATCAATTTGTGGCTCTTCCTCTCTAGGGATTAAAAAAGAGCTATATACGCCAATGACCATAAACACTACCATTAATAAAATGGTGAGTTTAGAGCCGATAAATCCTTTGGCTATTTTTCCTGCTAAACCTTCTTTCATTTTGATTTATATTTTTTTGGGCGTTTTAACGGGCTATTCGCTATATCTTTTTACTTGTTCTCGTATCCTTCGACTTCGCTCAGTACACTCGAACTAACGTAAAAAGGATGCCGCTTCTATCCCTAACGCAACTTTTAACTGTGATTTATAATTTTAGTTTACAACTAACTGTACATTGTTTATTACTAACTGTTTACTGTACACTGATTTTCGCTCCGTTGTAAAGTTTTCCTTCTGAAGAAATGATATAGCTTTCGCCAGCATTCAACCCCGATAATATTTCAACATCACTGCCAAAAGTTCTTCCTAAGCGCAACCAACGTAGCAAAGCAGTATTGCTTTGACTTACCGTATAAATGCCTAATAATTGTCCTTTATGTACCAAAGCCTCAGTAGGAACTAAAACCATAGCATTGCTTTGGGGTGTTTTCTCTACAGGGAATTGCACCGTAGCAAACATTCCTGATAAGAGTGGTACGTCTGTTTTATCCAAGTTAATTTTAACTTGGTATTGTCCGCCTGTGTTTTTTGCTGAAGTACTTACTTCTGATACCGTACCTGTAACTGTTTTGTTGATGGATTTTATTAAAACATCCACCTTGGTGTTGCTCTTAATTTGAGCAATATCGTTTTCAGCCACTAGGGTAGTGACTTCAAATCCACCTTTTCCTTCTAATGACAAAAGTGGCATCCCAGGATTTGCCATAGCACCTTTATCGATAAATTTGTTAGTTACTACTCCAGAAAAGGGTGCTCTAATATTGGTGTATGCAAATTGAGAGTTAATTTCATTTCTTAGTTGTTTTGCCGCTTCTAAGTTTGCTTTGGCTATGTTATAGTGTGCCGAGATATCATCAAACTCTTTTTGAGAGGCACTGTTTTGTTTAAATAAGTTTTTAAAACGATTGTAATCTTTTTCGGCACTTGAAAATCCCGCTTTAGCTTTGATAATATTGGCTTCTACTTGGGCTTTTTTAGCTTGTAAATCGCTGTTATTAATAGCAAGTAAAAGCTGACCCTTGGTTACGTTATCACCAACTTTTACATATATATTGGTTACATAGCCCATCATACGAGTACTTAACTCAGCACTATTGGTAGCAGTTACCTTACCACTAGAGGTTACAAACGGATGGTTGTTATTAGGTGTTACTTTAGCAACCTTTACGGTAACTGCTGGCGAGCTATCGAGTTTGTCAGTTGTTTCTTTTTTGCCACAGCTTATCATTAAAAGAGATAAAAGAGCAATGGTATAGATGGTTTTCATGTATTTGTTTTTAAGGTTGATTATTCTTTGGTTAAAAAATCTAAATAAGCTTTGGTGTAGTTATATTGATATACGGTTTGGTAATATTCTAATTGTTTTTGAGCGTATTGGGTTTCAGTCATTAGCAAATCAGATGTTTTTTCTAGTCCTTCTTTATATCTGTTTTTTCTGATTCTTAGCGCTTCTTCTGATTGATGAAGCGCCAATTCAGTTAATTTCAAGCGTTCTTTTGCATCTGCCAATAACCTTTTTGTATTGTTTAATTCTAGCTCACTTTTAGATTTGTACTGCTCGTATGCTAGCTTCGATTTTTCGTACTGAGCTTTGCTTTTTTGAACTTTTCCGTAACGTTTTGAGCCTTTAAAAACGTCCCAAGTTAACTGCGCGCCTATTACATACCCACTAGCATCAGTACTAAAAAGAGCATCATCATACAATTCGTAACTACCAAAAGCATTTAGGCGAGGTAGAAAATCCATTTTATTAGCCTTATACATTTTTTGATGGGCTTCAGAAGCTAACTCCATGGCTTTAATATCTGAACGGTTCTTAGAAAGAACAACATCAGAGGACTGATTTGTTAGCGTTACTTGTAAACTATCTGCAGGGATAAAAACCGTGTTTTGTGCTTCATTCATTAAAAAAGAAAGGTAATTAGAAGCATTTTTTATAGTACTTTTTGCGGTTTGCAATTGGTTTTTTACTTCGGTAACTCGAACCTCTACTGCTAAAACATCGGCACGTTGTAAATACCCTTGCTTAAAGTTGTTTTCTGCCATTTGTTGATTAGATTCTGCTGCTTTTAAGGCTTTCTCTAATACGATAACTCCTTTATGAGCCAACTGCAATTGCATATAAGCTTTTTCAACTTCAAGCGATAAAAATTCTTGTGTACGTTGTGTTTGTAGGGTAGTAGCTTCCATTTTTGTTTTGGCAGCCTTGCGTTGAAAAATACCATCTAGATTCACTAAAGGTTGTTGTATTTCAATTTTAGTGGCAAAATTTTGTGTTCGCTTAGGGTTGTTTAACAAATCGGGGTTAAAATCGGCTTGCGTTAAAATTTCTTGATTTAACTTACTTCCAAATGCCATTAATGGATTAGTAGTTACAATTCCTGTATGAGAGGCAGTTATATTAGGTAAGAAAATCGCATTGGTTTGCGTATAATCGGCCTTAGCTTCTTCATAGTTTTGTGCTGCTATTTTTAGAGAAGTATTGTGCTTTTGAACTTTTTGCAATACTTCTTCTTTTGAAATTTTAGTTTGCGCTTGGGAGCTAGCGACAATACATAGGGTAACTATAAGTATATTGAAATAAGGTATTTTCATTTGTATGATTTTATAAAGACAAAAGTAGAGGCATATTAGGGAGTAGTCAGTAACTAATGTTACAATGAAAAAAAGCATCTTTTTACAGATGCTTTTAATTTGGGGAGAATGATACGTTTTAGGTATGTTGATTAATAGTTTGAATCATATCATTTTTGTACAACATTCCTGATTGCCTCCACAGCAACTTACCTTCTTTAAAAAGCATGAATGTGGGCACGCCTCTAATTTGATATTTTGTAGCTATTTGTGGATTCTTGTCAACATCTATTTTTAGAATGGTAATTTTTTCAGCTAACTCTTGTTTTACTTCTTTTAAAATAGGTGCCATCATTTTACAAGGTCCACACCATTCGGCGAAAAAATCAATTAAAACGGGTTTGTCGCCTTTTATTATTTCAGAAAAATTTCCCATAATATTAGTTTTTAAAGGTAATACTCCAGATTCCTCTTACTTGATTTGTGTCGTACCCTTGTGCTTTATCGGTAGGATATAGGCGAGCCAATTCTTGTAATGTTTCAGTTTTTATTTGTGTATTCGGAGCTCCATGACATTGCAAACACATCTTATTGGTGATGATTGGATAGTAAAATTTAGTGCCTTTTTCTATTTGTTTGGTTACAGGTTCAATACTTCCGTTATTATGTACCACTCTTTTGTATTCTTCAATGATGTTTAGTTCTTCGGCATTGGCCATGTTTTGTGGGTTTCTTGGTTTATCTGAAACTCTTTGTATAGTAGCTTTAAACCTTGTAGCCATACTATCGGTTAATGTGTAAGCATTTTGATTACAAAACTTTAACGCGTTTATAGTACCACTGTTTTGAATGGTTCCCATTAAGTTTTTACCCAATAGTTTTTTAGTTTCCATGGCATAGTGCATTCCTATTTCTTCAGGAGTCTTGGCGGTTTTTTCTAAACTTACTTTTTTGCCAGAATTGATGTACGCTTTTCCTTTTTTAGACTCCCAATGTTCCTTAAACCAGGTTGGTTCTTCAATTTGATAATTGTATAAATAAGAAGCAATCTTCTTTAGATCAGTGTCGTTAAATTTCTGATATGGCATTACACCAAATTTTCTTACAGCACCCTTCATTTTAGCTTTTTCTTTAGTTGGGTTTTGTAAAAACTGGAGAAAGTCATTCGTAAAATCTTCCTCAGAAGTGCCTTCGTCAATATAATGTGTTTTAATAGCAATCATTGGCGGAGCTACTCTTTCTTCGTGTGGTGTGGTAGGGTTATGACACACAAAACAATGAGTTTCTAAAAGTTTTTTACCCTCTGGAATCATCACTTTTTTTACTGAAATATCTTCAGTATTTTTCTTGGAATCATCACTCTTTTGACTTTGATTACAGCCATAAAAGTATAGAATACTAAGTAAGAGTATAAGTTTTTTCATCGTTCGAAAATTTGATATAAAGATAGAACGATTCTCTTATAAAAATTGTAACACAAGTTACAGTTTTATAACTCTAAGACTTTTATTTGATTTCGATTTAACGCTATTTTATGTTGTTTTTCAAGTGCTTTTAAAAGTCTAGATACCACCACTCTAGATGTATGTAAATCGTTTGCTATTTGCTGATGTGTAACATTTATTACTTCATTTTGATTTACAAAAGCCTTATCTTTTAAATATTTAAAGAGGCGTTGATCCATATTTAAAAAAGCAATTGTGTCAATAGCTTCAATAAATTCTTGTAGCCTGCTATGATAACTGTACAAAATAAACTCTTGCCAACTTTTATACTTGCTTAACCATTCACTCATCTTTTGTTTAGGAATCATGAGCAATTCAGTATCTGTTTCTGCGACAGCTTTTATCTGACTCTTCGTTTCTCCCATACAACACGATAAGGTCATCGCACAAGTATCACCTCGCTCAATATAATACAAAACCAAATCATCCCCTTCTTTATCTTCTCGCAATATTTTTATTGCACCACTTAGTAGTAAGGGAATAGAGGTAATGTAACTTCCTATATCAATAATTGTATCATTTGCTTGTATTTCTTTAAAGGTAGCAACATCAGTTATTTCTTGTAATAAAGCTTCTTCAAATAAAAAGCCGTAGTGTTTTTGTAAATTTTCTAACAAAATGAAATGTATTTTTTGTAAAAATAACTAAATATTTGCACATCTATGTAGTCATAAAATAGATTAAAGTCTATGACTTTAATCAGTTTTTGGTTATTATTTATTTCAGAAATTTGGGGATAGATAGAAACACAAACTATACCTTAAGATGAAAAAAAGAACACCAGTTTCAGTAATTATGACTAAAGATGTAATTACCTTGAGTAGTACAGACGATTTAGTAACTGCAGAGCGATTGTTTAAAAGAGAAAATATAAGACACATTCCTGTATTGATAGAAAATGAAATTAAAGGAATGTTAAGTTATACAGATTTACTTAGAATTAGTTTTGCCGATGCTATTTATGAAGATGAATCAGATGTAGATACTGTAGTGTATAACATGTTTACTATTAATCAGGTAATGGCGAAAAATTTAACTACAGTAAGTTCTACAACTACCATAAAAGAAGTTGCTGAAATTTTAACAAAAAAAGAGTTTCATGCATTACCAGTAGTTGATAATGGTGAACTGGTAGGTATTGTAACTACTACAGATTTAATTTACTATTTGTTAGAACAGTTTTAGCATAAGAACACTTATTGGTGTTTTTATTAAGGAATAAAATTTTACTCTTATTACTTTTTTTCGATAGATTTATTTGAATGTATAGAACCACCGTCTTAGACGGTGGTCATTTTTTAGGCTTACTATGTAAAAACGAACTGTAAAAAATTAAGACACGTAGATTACAAGTGAGACAATCACCTTGTTTTTATGTAAAAATTCTGTTTTTGTGTTCTAGAAGAAAAGTTAAATTGTTTGATAGAACATAATCTACAGTGATTTATAGCTGTAAAATAGTAGAAATCATAGAGCAGTACAGCTATTTTAAGAGGTGTTAGCTATTTCTGAAAAGACTAAATATTATCTAGAAGGAATTGTAATTATATAAGTTTTAAGTTTTTTTTGTGTTTCTAAAGTTAGAAATAATTTTATTGGTATCACATTCAAATAATTATGTATATTTATATGGTCGTTTAACCAAATTTAATATGTCAAGAATTAATCAGTTACGAAAGTATAAAAAACATTTAGAAGAAAGGTATCGTAGTTTGGTTGAGACGGCTAATGATTATAAATACGAAGATGAGTGTAAAAGTGATCGCTCTGCATTCAAAGCAATGAAAATATTGGAAAAGCTAAATAGAATTAAATATTTAGATGAAGATGTGTCAAATACAGTTATGTAATTGTTTGAAGTAATCAAAAGCTGTTAGAAGTCTACTACCATACCAAGAAAAGTATTCGCCATCTATCAAGATTGCCACAGTTGGTTTTATATATGTATTTACTTCTTTAATGTGTTTTTCTTTGAAAGGAAAAGGCTCAGAAGAGAGTAAGACTAACTCTGGTTTTTTGTGTTGTAGTTTCTCAATATCTATCTCAGGATAACGTTCTTTATTGCTATATACGTTTTCAAATTTGTTCAACTCTAGTAGATGATTGATAAACGTATTATTTGCTGCTACCATCCAAGGATTTTTCCATATAAAATAGGCCACTTTTTTAGGAGGGATATTTTTTACATAATTTTTAAAATCGATTATTTTAGCATCTAATTCGCTAATCATTTTAAAAGCCGTTTCTTTTCTAGAGAAAAAACTCCCGTATAAAACGATTAACTCTTTTGCATCAGTAAGCGTGCAGATATCAGAAATATGTGTAAAAGCTATGTTTTGGCAAGTTTCAACAATTTCTTTGGTGTTTTCTTCTTTATTGCATAAAATAATATCGGGTTGTAATTCTTTAATTTTTTCAACCTTTATATTCTTTGTGCCACCTACAATAGTTTTTGTTTTTAAGAGATGTTTTGGGTGCACACAAAACTTGGTAATTCCTACAATGTTATCTTCTAGTCCCAAATCAACAAGCAATTCTGTTTGACTTGGAACTAAAGAGATAATTCTTGTATGGTTTTTGTTAAAAACTAAGTTGTTAGGTTTGATAGTTTATTTAGTTAAGTTTTTAATAGCATCGCTATCGTATTCATAGGGGTATCCTCTCCAATAAAAGCCTCCTTTAACGTATTGCCAAACCAACTCTTTGTTTTTAGTGACTTCCCAATACCCGAAGTCGCCTTCTGTTATAATAGTATTTCCGTTTTTTGTTCTTTTAGCTCCAGAAACTTTAGCAGAATGAAGCGAAGGATCTGTATATGACCATACCACTGTTGGGTTGGTTTTAAAATCAAATGTAGCAGGAATTTCTAACTCGTAAACAACAGATTGTTTATCGTTATTTCCATTATTGAAAATCAATAAGTTTCCGGCACCAGGCAGTCCATCTTCAATAATGTTACAATGATGATTATTATGAAAAAGTCTTTGGTTAGTGCTTTCAAAAGCAGAAGGGTTACCAAACCTGTACACTAAATCACCTCCTTTATTATAGTTACCTCCCGTACTTGAAGCAGCTTCTTCTGTCGAAGTGCTGTGATCAATAACCCATACTTCATTGTAAAAATTAACACTAATAAAAATTAAATCATTTTTAGCATCATACTCAATAGCATTGGCATGCATAATATCACCGTGAGAAAAGTTGTTGTGATTTATATTAATTCGTTGCGGATTTTTAGAGATAGCACCAAAATTTTTCTTTGTGTTATCATGTTCTTGTATAATGTGATTCCAAGAACTCCATTTCCATACAATCTCATCAGTAATAGGGTTTATTTCAATGACTGATTCAATAAAAATATCATCATCGCCATTATAACCATTTTCAACAGCCATTTCTAGTGTTTTTCGTTCCCATAAGAGAGCGATAATATTTCCATTTGGCAGCATTTCGATATCATGATGGAGGTTATATTCGTTTGTAGAATACTCAAATTTCCATTCAATACTGCTGTCTGGATTTATAATTTGAATTTGCCCACCATATCCACCAAAATTTATAAAGTCATTATCTGTTTTTAAAAGAGCAAGAAGTTTTCCATTATCTTCTAAATGTATATCATTTCCTGTATTATGTGAAAAATTCCATTTATGGAAAACAGAACCGTCCTTTCTTATTATTGAGGCTTCATTAGTATTAGCTTGAGTAATCAATACTAAATCATCATTTAATTTATTTTTTTGGTATACTTTAATTTCATCTGTCACAGAGACTTCCTCTTCGGTTGGTGTTTCATCTTTTGTGCATGAGTATAAAGAAATTAAAAGGTAGAATAAAACTGTTAGCTTTTTCATAAGTAATGATTTTTTTTGTTTAAGTATATTTTAAAAAAGAAATTGAACTTTAATAGTTTATTTTGAAATTATAAATCGAGTATTTTTGCCATTTGCCGTTGTAACTCACGTGCTTTTTTAGTCGCAGCTTCTGCAAAATCATTACAGTTAGAAGCATAAATAATTCCACGAGAAGAGTTGATTAGCAAGCCTACAGTATCGGTCATTCCGTACTTGCAAACCTCCTCTAAACTCCCTCCTTGGGCACCAACTCCTGGAACTAATAAAAAACTATTAGGAATAATTTTTCTGATTGCTGCTAAATATTCAGCCTTAGTAGCCCCTACAACATACATTAAATTCTGAGAGTTTTTCCAAGTCTTAGAGGTTTCAATAACCTGTTTGTATAACTCTTTGTCATGAACAGTTTTCGTTTGAAAATCAAAAGCACCTTCGTTAGAAGTCAATGCCAACATAATGGTATGTTTGTCTTTAAAAGCTAAAAAAGGTTCTACAGAATCTTTTCCCATATACGGAGCGACCGTTACCGAGTCAAAAGCTAAATCTTCAAAAAAAGCCTTGGCATACATGGTTGAGGTATTGCCGATATCACCACGTTTAGCATCGGCAATTGTAAAAATTTCAGGATGTTTTTCGTTTAAGTAATCAATTGTTTTCTGAAGAGATTTCCAACCTTTAATTCCGTAAGCCTCATAAAAAGCAGTATTGGGTTTATAAGCGACACAAAGCTCATGCGTAGCATCAATAATGGCTTTGTTAAAGGCAAAAATAGGGTCTTCTTCTTGCAATAAATATGCTGGAATTTTGTTTAAATCAACATCCAAACCAATGCATAAAAACGATTTCTTTTTTTGAATTTCAGATACAAGTTGTTGTGTTGTCATGTGTTGTTGTAAAAGTTAAGCAAAAGTACATAAATTTAGCAGTTTCTGTTATCTTTGTTACATATGTTTCAGTATATCATTAACAAAGTTTTTTACGGATTTTTAACGCTGTTTGGGGTAGTTACGGTAATTTTTTTACTGTTTAATATTTTGCCTGGCGACCCAGCACGTATGATGTTAGACCAACGAGAAGATACCGAACAACTACAAAATATTCGAAAGAAATACGGATTCGATAAACCTGTATTTACACAGTACTTGTATTATTTGAACGATGTGTCTCCAGTATCTTTTCACAGTAAGAACAAAAACAATTATACCTTTTTGTCTGAAGGAAAATACAACGCACAACCCCTGTTTTCTATAGGAAATACAGAAGTGGTTCTCAAAACCCCTTATTTACGTCAATCCTTTCAAAAAAATGGAAAAAATGTTTCCGAAGTAATTCAAGAAACCTTGCCTAATACGGCTATTTTAGCGATAGTTGCTATAACCATAGCCTTGCTTTTAGGGATTGTATTAGGAGTTTTTTCTGCGTTGTTAAAAGATACCTTTTTCGATAGAGTCATAGCAGTCGTTAGTACTTTAGGTATGAGTGTTCCTTCGTTCTTTTCAGCCATATTGTTTGCTTGGTTGTTCGGATTTGTATTGCACAGATACACACATTTGGAAATGACGGGAAGTTTGTATGAAGTAGATGATTTTGGAGAAGGAACGTATATACAGTGGAAAAATTTGTTATTACCAGCAATAGTATTAGGAATTCGTCCGTTAGCTGTGGTAATTCAGTTAATGCGTAACTCATTGCTTGAAACGTTGAGTCAAGATTATATTCGAACAGCAAAGGCAAAGGGATTAACTATGTATCAGGTAATTCGAAAACATGCCTTAAAAAACTCGCTGAACCCAGTAATAACTGCAATTTCTGGATGGTTTGCTTCGATGTTGGCTGGAGCAGTTTTTGTAGAATATATTTTTAACTGGAACGGATTAGGAAAAGAAATAGTAAACTCACTAAATACGCTCGATTTACCCGTTATCATGGGAGCGGTTTTAGTAGTAGCGACCTTATTTATAATTATCAACATAGTGGTCGATGTTTTATATAGTTGGTTAGACCCAAGAATACGATTATCGTAGCATGAGAAATTTATATTTAATAATCGCTTTAGTTTTGTTGTCTGGTTGTGCTGTTTTTCAGCCCAAACAATTCACTGCTGCATCTTTGAATGAAGAATTGTTAACTTTAGAAAGAACCTCAATTTCATTTAAGGAAGTTTTAGAACAGAATAAAGGAAAGAAAACCTTTGTACAAATCTTTGCATCGTACTGCCCTTATAGCCAACGCAGTTTTGAAGATGTTTTGTTATTTCAGCAGAAGAATCCAGCACTTGAGTATGTTTTTTTATCGGTAGACCATTCATACCATGATTGGAAAAGAGGTTTGGAAAGTATTCCTGTAAAAGGACAACATTATTATATTCCAAAGAAAGGAAAAGGGGAACTAGGTGAGTTTTTAAAATTAAAAACGATTCCACGGTTTTTAATAATAGATGAAGAAGGAAAAATTAGCGTGTACAAATCATCAAAAGTGTCAGATAAACTCCACAACAAAGCACAGTAATATGAAGAAAATAGTTCTAGTAGTTTTTATAGGAATAAGCATGTTAGGATGCTCAAAAGAAAATCCAGGTCAGTTTTCAACAGAAGCTTTGGAGGATGTTTTTATTTCTTTGGAAGGGAAAGAAAGTACGTTCAATACAATTTTAGAAAAACACAAAGGCAAAAAAATAGTGATAGATGTTTGGGCTTCTTGGTGCCCAGATTGTTTAAAAAGCATTCCCGAAATACAAAAAATTCAAGGAGAATATAAAGAAGCAGCCTATGTTTTTTTATCCTTAGACAGAAACAAAACAGATTGGAAGAACGGTATCGAACGCTTAAAAATAGAAGGAGACCATTATTTTATGCAATCAGGTTGGGAAGGGAGTTTTGGTAAGTTTTTAGACTTAAATTGGATTCCGAGATTTTTAGTAGTTAATGAGAACGGAAAAATAATTGTTTTCAATGCAACAAAAGCCACCGATAATTTAATTCGTAAAAGCCTAGAAATAATGTAATTTTGCACACATATAATTAGTAACCAGAAAAAAAACAATAGACGTGAGACAAAAAATAGTAGCAGGTAACTGGAAAATGAATAAAAACCTTAGTGAAGCAAAAGAACTTATTAAGGAGATAAAGAAGGAAGTAAAAACAGGTTTAGAAGAAAATACCAGAGTAATTATTGCCCCAAGTTTTGTAAATCTACATAATGCAGTAAAAAAAACTAAAAAGTCAGCTATAGAAGTAGCAGCGCAAAATATGCACCAATCTAAAAATGGCGCTTTTACAGGAGAAATTTCTGCCGATATGTTAACAGGTTTAGGTGTTGGTATTATAATTCTAGGACACTCTGAGCGTAGAGAGTACTTTGGAGAAACCGATGAGCTATTGGCTCAAAAGGTAGCAGCTGCTTTAGAAAATGAGTTAGAGGTTATTTTTTGTTTTGGAGAACTATTAGAAGATAGAAAATCTGAAAATCATTTTACAATTGTTGAAAATCAGCTTAAAAAAGCATTATTTCATCTAAAAGCAGAAGATTTTAAACATATTATTTTGGCTTATGAGCCTGTTTGGGCGATTGGAACAGGAGAAACAGCATCGCCAGAACAAGCGCAAGAAATGCATGCTTTTGTAAGAGAACTGTTTACCAAAGCGTATGGAGCTGAAACAGCCGATGCTATTTCAATTTTATATGGGGGTAGCGTGAAACCAGCAAATGCAAAAGAAATTTTTTCTAAGCCAGATGTCGATGGAGGCTTAATTGGTGGAGCAGCCCTAAAAGCAGAGGATTTTGCAGCAATCGTTAAATCAATTTAATGGATAATATTTATATAGAATATACTTTTAAAACAAGTCCTAAAGAACCCACAACCGAAATCTTAATAGCTGAGTTAGGGGGCGTAGGATTTGAAAGTTTTGTAGAAAATGAAGATGGAGTGGTTGCGTATATTCAAAAAAATGACTGGACTCCTACTATTTTAGAGGATGTATTTGTATTAAATTCTAAAGAATTTTCTATTCAATACGAGCATAAAGAAATTGAACAAACAAACTGGAATGCAGAATGGGAAAAAAACTTTAACCCCATTCAGGTCGATAATTTAGTAAGTATTAGAGCGCCATTTCATGAAAATCCGAATTTACCATACGATATAGTTATCGAACCCAAAATGAGTTTTGGTACAGGGCATCATGAAACCACACACATGATGGTACAACACTTGCTAAATATAGATGTAACTGGTAAAAAAGTGCTCGATATGGGGTGTGGAACAGGAATTTTAGCAATTTTTGCTGAAATGAAAGGGGCGCAACCTATTGATGCTATTGATATTGATAGTTGGTGTTACGAAAATTCGATAGAAAATGTTAAGAGGAATAGGTGCAAACATATTTCAGTGTACGAAGGAGATGCAGCGCTTTTAGAAGGAAAAAAATACGATATTATCATAGCAAATATTAATCGCAATATTTTGTTAAATGACATGCAAACCTATACAAGTTGTTTAAACGAAAAAGGAGTATTATTATTAAGTGGATTTTACAGTGAAGATATCCCAGTAATTGATAATGAGGTTTCTAAATATGGTTTAACATTAAAAAATACCATAAAAAGAAATAATTGGGTAGCTTTGCAATATCAAAAATAAAACAAATGAGTACGATAGAAAAAATTCAAGAAGAGCTTGATGTTTTATTAAATGAAACAAGAAAGCACGAAATTGTTTTGCACAATGATGATGTAAATACCTTTGACTTTGTAATTGATAGTCTTGTAACAGTGTGTGACCATACTTTAGAGCAAGCAGAACAATGTACTATGTTAGTACATTATAAAGGAAAGTGTTCGGTTAAAACAGGAGAATACAAAGATTTAGAACCTAGATGCACTAAATTATTAGAGTTAGGTTTATCAGCAGAGATTGTGTAAGAATGGAAAACGTTTTTAAGTATTACGAATTTTCAGCATTTTTTAAAGACAATTCTGGTACATTTCAGGGAGATGAAATTAGTTTTTCAGAATTAAATGAGCAGCATTTTTTAATTTTTGAAAAAAATAAGTCAACATATAATTTATATATTTCAAAATATACATCAAAAGAATATATAGGTAAAGAACCTCCAGAAATACTAGAGTTATTGGTTAGTAACTACGATAAATCGATACCAGAACACCGAATAATTTTAAAAAAATATTTGTATTAAAAAAACTCAAAAAAAAACTTTTTTGAGTTTTTTTTTGCCGTTACGTGACCAAATAAAAAATAGTGTGTCTTAATAGTGTAGACAAAAATAAAGAAGTTATAAAATATACCCCTTTTAAAAACAAAACTTCTCTTTGACAGTTACAATTGAAAGGAGAAGTTTTTACAGGGTTAAAAATAGTAGTAGTTAGTTTTTATACTAAGTTTGGTTAGACGAAAAGGCCTTAAGTGAAAGCTTAAGGTCTTTTTTAATTGTTTATTTTTTAACTAAAAAATATTAGAATCCTGTAAAAAAAGAATGAAAAATAATGTATCATTATGTAGGTAGAATAGTAATGACAAAAGCCTATGTAATATCATTTTCTTTAAATACCACGAGCATCGCTAAAAGCTAGTTTTTGCTAAAAGAGGCTTGGACTTGTTGTGGTTAATTTCCAAGATAAGAAGTTTGTTGATTAAAAATTTTAAAGAAGATGAAATACACAATTGTAAAAACTGTTTTTATATTATTTGTTGGAGTAAGTTTCGCTCTAACTACGAAGCAAAATAAATTTATTGACCCTATAAAAATTGTTGCAACTTTTCAAGGTTACGACGAGTATGGTTATACTTTTTCATTTGAAAACGAAGAGGGCGATGAAGACGTAATTACCTTTGAAACAATATCAGAAGAACTATTAAAAGTACATAATTTACAAGATGATACTTTTATAGGTGAGGTGTTTGAAATTACGTATGACTTCAAAGTGTTAGACGATGAAGTTGAAACCCCTGTACTTCAATCAATAAAAAAGATAGAATAATTATGAGTATTGTAGATTTATACGAGTCGAGTAACCACAGAAATAATATAGCACATTTTAGTGCTATTGTTAATTTAGCTACCATTGATGGTGATTTGAATGATGATGAGAAAAAATTGGTAAACAGGTTTGCAAGAAAGTTAGATATAACCGAAGCAGAATATAAAGAAATAACAAAAAATTCTAAAAAATACCCTGTAGTACCTCAAGCAAAAACAGATGATAGATTAGAGCGTTTGCTTGATTTATTTAAAATAATTTATTCAGATCATGAAATAGATGAGACTGAGTTGAAATTAATTTTAAGGTATGCGATTCAGCTTGGTTTTTCACAACAAAAGGCAGAGGAGATTATTGCTAAAACCACACGAATTTTTAGTGGTAAAATTGATTTAGACGAGTATAAATTGATACTGAATATCTTATAAAAAGTAAAATCCCATTCTTCTCAGAATGGGATTTTTTTAAAGCAACTGTAAATTTTCTAGCTTAAAAATTACAAGATCTTCATCATCTAAATCGTCAAAAATTTCTTTATAAGTAATTTCAAAATTTTTGTTTTTGTATGTTGATGATTTCAAATCCCAATGCTCAAGATTTTTTTTATTGATTTGTTCAAAATCAATAATGTCTCCGTTTTCTAGTTCAAAAACATAATAGCCGTTTGTGTATCCTTGATAAACGCCGACTAATGTAACTGTTTGTTGTGAGTTATAATAAGCCATGGTTTACATACAATTTACTATTTATTCTTTATCAAAATCATCTGTTATTTCTATTTCATCAAAAGTATCATCGTCACCGTCATCACTATCATCACCATCATAATCTTCCATGGTTTGTTGTAACTGAGAACTTATTTTTACTAAAAAAAGAGTGTCTTCAGTATTTACTTCTACAGCTTTTACTGTTTCTCCTTTACTATTTTTAAAGGAAATAATGTCTGAATGATCGTACCCGTCAGGATACCTCTCTACCAATAAATCTAAAATATCGGTAGTTAACTTAGCATAGTCTACAATAACTCTTTTCATAAGGTTACATTTTTAATAAATAAGCAAATATTAACGGAGCAACAATCGTTGCATCACTTTCTATAATAAACTTAGGAGTGTCAATATCTAGTTTTCCCCAAGTAATTTTCTCGTTCGGAACTGCTCCTGAGTACGAACCATAACTGGTGGTAGAATCTGAAATTTGACAGAAATAACTCCAAAACGGAGTGTCTTCTCTTTCTAAATCTTGGTATAACATGGGCACTACACAAATTGGGAAATCTCCAGCGATTCCTCCTCCAATTTGGAAAAATCCGATCCCATTTTCTGAGTTTTCAGTATACCAATCTGCTAAGAATGTCATGTATTCGATTCCTGATTTTACAGTAGAAGCTTTTAACTCTCCTTTTACTATATAGGAAGCAAAAATATTTCCCATAGTACTATCTTCCCATCCTGGAACAACAATAGGCAAGTTTTTTTCTGCTGCGGCATACATCCAAGAGTCTTTCAAATCGATTTCGTAATATTCTTCTAAAACTCCAGAAAGTAACAGTTTGTACATAAATTCGTGCGGAAAATAACGTTCACCAGCTTCTTCGGCATCTTTCCAAATCTTGAAAATATGCTTTTGCAAGCGTCTAAACGCCTCTTCTTCAGGAATGCAGGTGTCGGTAACGCGATTTAACCCTTTTAATAACAAGTCCCACTCGTCTTGTGGAGTTAAATCACGATAGTTTGGCACTCTTTTATAGTGTGAGTGGGCTACCAGATTCATAATGTCTTCTTCAAGATTGGCTCCTGTACACGAAATAATATGTACTTTATCTTGACGAATCATTTCAGCAAAAATTTTCCCTAACTCTGCTGTACTCATAGCACCAGCCAATGATACTAACATTTTAGAGCCTTGCTCTAGTTGTGCTTCATACCCTTTGGCAGCATCTACCAACGCTGCAGCATTAAAGTGTAAGAAGTATTTTTCTATAAAATTAGTTATAGGTTTGTTCATTGTATGTTTTTTAAATTAATTTTTCAACAATAACTTGTATCACTTCAAAGAGGATTAAAATAATAATAATCCACTCTAACATGCTACTATATTTGTGCTGTAGTATATCGTTGAACAAATCTAAATTTTCTTTAATTACATTTAAACTATTTTCAATTCCTTGATGACGTTTTACGATGTCTAATTCATCTTTTAACTTGTAATCTAAATCAGACAAATCTTTGTTATTCCAAGCGACATCTGGTGAGTCAAAAACAAACAGATTTTCAGCAATGTTGTTTTTTAAATTCATGGTTTTACCAATGAATTTTCTCATTTGAATTTTAGAAAGTTTAAAACTTCCTGTTTTTTCTAATTGCTTTGAATACACTAAAGTTTTGTCGTGTAAATCAGATGTTTTATTTACATAATTCATCAATGCTACCGATTGTGCTAGGTTTAGCATAATGATATGTGCCACATCATCGTTTAATTCTTTAATTTGAATAGTTCCAAAGTCAACTTCAATCGTTTCAGAAAAAGAGATTTGGTACTTTTCTGAAGGTAAATTATTGATAACTGACTTTTCTTTGTTGATTAAAAAACGAACAGTTTGATGTATGAAATCATCTGCACAGTTCATAAAAACAACACTTCCGTAATCTTTTATATAAATATACGAGTTGTTTGTAATTTTATATAGCAAAAAAGAATGTTCTCTTTTTATTAGCTCATACGATTCAAACTGTGAGCGAATAGCACCAAGTGCTATTCGTTTTTCAAGATGATATGCAATTGTTTGCAAGTACATTTTAATAATCGTCGTCGTCGCTTTTAAACTTTGCTAATTTGTTAAATGGAGAGTTTTCGTCATCATCGTAATCTTCTTCATCTTCCATGGTAGAAGAGAATTTATAACTCAGCATTTTATAGTATAATTTAGCAGCTAAAAAGTCTGATGATTTCTCATTTTCATTAGGGCATAGCTCTACAATATCAAAACCAACGACATTTCTTTGGGTAAAAACTCTTCTTAAAAACTCTAAGGTTTCGTAGTAAAATAACCCTCCTGGTTCTGGTGTTCCTGTACTTGGCAATAGTGATGGGTCGATAGCATCTAAATCAAACGTGATAAAAACATTACCAGTTAATTGGTCGATAACTTCATCCATCCAATATTCATTTACTGCCATATCGTGTGCAAAAAAGACTTTGTCTGTGTTCATAGAAGACTTTTCTGATATGTCCATACTACGAATACCTACTTGTACTAAATTGGTCGTTTGACTTGCTTCATATACAGCACAAGCATGGTTGCATGAACTACCTTCGTATTCTTTGCGTAAATCGGCATGCGCATCGATATGTAACACTGTTAAGTTGTTAAAACATTCGTTAAAAGCACGGATAGTACCGATAGAAATAGAATGTTCTCCACCAAAAAGTGTTACAAACTTATTTTTGTTAATGTATTTTTTAGTTGCTGTATGTACTGCTTCTACCATAGCTTCAGGAGAAGCGTTTTCTGTAACAGCATCGGCTAAATAAATTCCTTCTTTATATACTTCGCTATCGGTTTCTATATCGTATAATTCCATATTTTCAGAGGCATCTAAAAATGCATCTGGACCTTTGTCAGCTCCTTTTTGCCAAGTACTAGTTCCGTCGTAAGGAACTGGAATTAATACTACTTTGGCGTTTTCTAATTTTGCGTATTGGTCAGGTATTCCTGCGTAGTTTCTTTTTTTCATGTTAATGTTTTTACTAGTATCCTAAAATTGATAATAACTCTTCGCTTTTTTGTTGTTCTTTAAATAATTTAGTGGTTAAATCACCATTTTCGTTTTTGTCAATTAATATATGTTTCGGGGTTGGTATTAAACAGTGTTGTAATCCGCCAAAACCACCTATAGTTTCTTGATAAGCACCTGTGTTAAAAAAACCGATGTATAGCGGACTCTCTTTTTCGTATACAGGTAAGTAAATTCCGTTTATATGCTGCTCTGAGTTGTAGTAGTCATCACTATCACAAGTTAAACCGCCTAATAAAACGCGTTCGTATCGATGATTCCATTTGTTAAGAGGAAGCATGATAAAACGTTTGTTAATCGCCCAAGAATCGGGTAAGGTGGTAATGAAAGATGAGTTAATCATATTCCATTTTTCACGATCGTTTTGTTTTTTTTGGTATAGTACTTCATAGACAGCCCCTCCTGATTCACCTACGGTAAAACTACCAAATTCAGTAAAAATATTAGGAACCTCTACACCAGCTTCTTTACAAGCTAGGTTTATTTGGTTAATAATTTCATCGACCATATACGCATAGTCGTAATCAAATGCTAGAGAGTTTTTAATAGGAAAGCCTCCGCCAATATTTAAGCTGTCTAAACTAGGGCATACTTCTTTAAGTTTGGTATATACTCGTAGACATTTTGATAGCTCATTCCAGTAATAAGCATTGTCTCTAATACCTGTATTGATAAAGAAGTGTAACATCTTCAATTCTACTTGCGGATTGTTGGCAATTTCACGTTCGTAGAAAGATACAATATTTTTGTAACCAATTCCTAAGCGACTGGTATAAAATTCAAACTTAGGTTCTTCTTCAGAAGCGATGCGAATTCCTACATTAAATTTACTTCTAGTTTCATCTAGCAGTAGATTCAATTCCTCATAATTGTCTATTATAGGGATGCAATTTGTGTGTCCGCCATCAATTAAGCTCACGATATTGGCAATGTATTGGTCGCGTTTAAAACCGTTACACAATACATAAGCATCGTCGCTTAGTTTTCCTTCTTTTTTTAATGATTTTACAATATCAATATCAAAAGCAGACGATGTTTCAATGTGGATGTCATTTTTTAAAGCTTCGTCTAACACATATTTAAAGTGCGAGCTTTTAGTACAGTAGCTGTAGTTGTATACACCTTGATAGTTGTGCTTTTTTATAGCTTCGTTGAACCAGTTTTTAGCCCTGTTTATATTTTCTGATATTTTAGGTAAGTAGGTGAATTTTAACGGAGCTCCGTATTGCTTCACCAATTCCATCATATCGATGTCGTGAAAAAATAAATTATTGTTTACTGTATGAAATTCCTCTTGCGGAAAATCAAATGTTTGTTCTATTAAGTCTTTATATTTAGTATTCATTATTATTTTAGTTGAATCTGTATGTTCGATACAGAAAATCATTCAGTAGTTAAGGTGTGTGCCAAAACTTTTAAATAAGATGTATAACAAGCTTTGTCGGATTGTAACAAAGTGTTAAAACCAAAATAAATGGAATAGTCAGACTCTTAAAGCTAAACAATCACCGCACTGTTTATAAAAATTCAGTGGTAGAGAGTATTGAGAGTAGGAAGAAACCTTAATTTTTCGGTTGTGTTTCTCAAACACTAAATAACTTACTATCTTCCTGTAAAAGCTATTGCCGAAATAAGTAAAACATAACATTTTGACTTATATAATAAGATGAGGTAAATGTAAACTATTTTTTAATACCACAAACTTTTTTTTATTTTTTTAAAAAATTAACTTACAGCTGTTTAGCTATTTTTTTGTTTCTTTATTAACTCAATTCCTTTATACAAAATAATGGTGTTTGGTATGGTAATTTCTCTTTTTTCATCAGGCATATATAACAAAACATAAAAGCCAGTTATGTTTTTAACGGTACCTTGCAAGTCGAAATCTTTATCTATAATTTTTATGGTGTCACCTATGCGCATAGGATGATAAAAAAATAAAATAATACTCGCTGTTAGATTGGATAAAATAGACCATTGCGCAAAAAAACCAACTCCCAACACGGCAAGTATTGAAGATGCAAAAACAATCACCTCTTTAAAATTGATACCAAAAATAATTAATGAAATAAAGAGAGCTAGGGTATAATATAAAAAGTAACTGAGGTTCAAGATTAATTTTCTCCTATGAGGCTCAATAGCATTTTTTACAATATACGATCGCGTAAGCTTTTTAGTAAGATGAATTAAAAAAAACAGTACAATTATTAAAAGTAAGAATTGTAAAAATGGACTGTAGATAGAGAATTCTGAAAAACGATTTTTCATTATAGTTTTTTTAATACAAATATACTTTTGGTTTTGTAAATACAATCTCAAAATAAAAAATTATATTTGGTAGAAAACCATAATTATACATCATTATGAAAAATATTTTAATACCCTATAATTTTTCTGGAGCAGCAATCAATGCGTTGAATTATACAAAACAACTGTTTAAAGAAGTTGAGGTAAATATTTGCCTACTAAACGTATATGTAAGTCAGCCCTCAGAAATGTTAAGTGATGAAGAAAATGAGAAGTGGTTTAATGAAATGGATAATGAAATTGAAGAGGAATTGAAGTATTTAATTGACGTTTTAAAAAGAGAAGGTGCTAATTTTAATTACGATTATGTTGTAGCGTCTAATTCATTAACCAAAGCAGTAAAGAATACAGTAAGAGAAAAGAATATTGATGTTATTATTGCAGGTACCAAAGGGGCAAAGGGTTTAGCTGAAACATTTATTGGTACCAATGCCATGAAAATAATTAATACAATTAATGAATGTCCAATATTGGTGGTGCCCATGCATTACAAGTACAAACCATTACACCAAATAGTATTCTCTACTAATTTTAAAAGAAAATTTACAATAAAAGAGTTACAATTCTTAATTAATTTATGCGTGCTTAAAAAGTGTATGCTGGAGGTTGTAAGTTTGTCAGAAGAAAATTTTTTGTCTGAAAACCAGCAGCGAAATAAAGTCAAGTTAAGAGAGTTGTTACAAGAGTTGAATGTTGTGTATGAAAAGTTAGACTGGAAAGATTCTGAAACAATAACACTAGAAGAACATATAGAAGAAACAGAAAGTGAGTTGTTGGTTTTAATAAATCATAAGCACAATTTTTTTAATCGTTTGTTAGATGAAAACGTGCTAAAAAAATCGGCATTTCACAGTAAAATACCTATATTGATCTTGCCTGAAATAGTGTAATTATGAAGTTTACAGAAGAATTTTATAAAAGTATAGCGAACCTGTTTTATGCAGTTTCTATGGCCGATAAAAACATGAGTATAGAAGAAAAAAAGAGCATTGTTAAAAGAGTACAGCTCAATTGGGCTGCTTCAGAAAATAAATCAGACAGCGAATTAATTTATGAAACGCTAAGAGCGTTGATTCGAGAAAAAACAACGTCGAAAGAGGCTTATCAAAATTTTAAAACATACTATGTAACGCATCAAGAGGAGTTTTCTAAAAAAATAATTCACGATTTAGTAGCCGCATCACATGAAATTGCAGGCTCTTTTGCAAGAAAAAACAAGTCAGAGCTTATTATTCTGGCAAGATTACACAAATTATTTAAACTTGTATAAGTAGCAATATGACAAGGTTTATAGCCAAACAAAATAACACCAAAGATGTAGCTCCAGGAAATCCAGTTTTTGTTGGAAATCAAAAAGAAGAAACAACTAAAATACAATTCATAGGGTATGATGAACACGAGTTTGTAGAGATTGAATTGACAACCATAGATGAGCTGAAAACGTACTTTAATACGTATAAAAAAAATTGGATTAACATAGATGGATTGCATGATATAGCGTTGATTGAAGAAATAGGAAAGCTATTTAATATTCATACACTCGTTTTAGAAGATATAGTAAACACAGACCAAAGACCAAAAGTTGATATTGAAGAAGAGTATATTTTTACCAGTATAAAAATGATGTTTTTACACAAAGACAAACAACAACTAGAAGCAGAGCAAGTTTCTATGTATTTGTTGAAAAATGTATTGATTACTTTTCAAGAACGACATGGAGATGTTTTTGAGTCGGTAAGAGAACGATTGCGACATAAAAAAGGAAGAGTTCGAAGCTATAACGTGACCTATTTAAACTACTGTTTACTGGATGTAATTGTAGATAATTATAACTTTTTGATGGAAACTTTTGGAGAAAAAGTGGAGGATTTAGAAGATAAAATTTTACTAGAACCGAACAAAAATATTCTACAAGAAATCAACAAATATAAAATGGAACTGAATTATTTCAGAAAAGCCATAAGACCGGCTCGAGAGGGAATAAATAGTTTTAGAGCATTGAAAACCGAATTAATAACAAAAAAAGAACAACCCTTTTTTAATGATTTGAACGACCTCATTCAACGAAGTCACGATTCTGTAGAAAACTACAAAAGTATGCTGACGGAACAACTTACGGTATATTCAACGAACGTAAACAACCGCTTGAACGACATCATGAAAATTCTCACTATATTTTCAGTAGTATTTATACCCATTAGCTTCATAGCAGGTATTTATGGTACAAATTTCGAATATATACCAGAACTAAGGTATCGTGGCGGGTACTTTGCAATGTGGGGTGTTATTTTACTAATAGTAATAGGCATGTTAGGGTATTTTAAATATAAAAAATGGTTTTAAGAATTACTTAAACTTTTGAAATTTAATTTTTTGTACTTTTGTACAGTTAAAATAACCACGATTATAATTTCTGGTTTTTAAGAAAAGCAGTTAAAAGTAAATAATCGTTAGATAAATTTTTAATAAACTCACTGAGTGAGATGAAAAAAGCATTTCATAAAATAACATCCATCACAATGGCATTCATTGTAGTTTTTTCTACAATGTCATTTACGGTTAACAGTCACTTTTGTGGAGATATGTTAGTGGGTACAAGTTATTTTGTAAAAGCTGAATCTTGCGGCATGGATATGAAGCGAGAAACAAAGTCTGAAGATTGCTCAGTAATGAAAAAGAACTGTTGTCAAGATGTGGCTTCAGTAGTTGAAGGACAAGATACCTTAAAAATTACTTCTTTCGATGCATTGTCTTTCAATCAGCAAGTATTTATTGCATCGTTTTACCACTATTATGTTACTTTATTCGAAGGAACTCACGATAAAGTAATTTCTTTTAAAAATTACAAGCCTCCGCTGGTCGTCAGGGATATTCACGTACTTGATGAAGTATACTTAATATGATTTTTTAAACAATAACTAGTTGTCCTTTTTGAAGATTTCAATCGGATGATTTGTTGTATTCGATGTTTTATAAACATCCATGTTTAATTGTTTAAAATCATTTCTTTATGCTCAATAAAAGCATCAAATTTTTAATAGAAAACAAACTGGTAGCAGTTATTTTACTCATTTTATTTGTAGGATGGGGAACAGTAAACGCACCTTTTAATTTAGATACGGGCTTTTTACCAAGTAACCCTGTAGCCGTTGATGCCATACCAGATATTGGAGAAAACCAACAAATTGTTTTTACCAAGTGGGACGGACAATCGCCACAAGATATAGAAGACCAAATTACCTACCCATTAACCACCTCTTTATTAGGAATTTCAGGAGTAAAAACCATTCGTAGTTCTTCCATGTTTGGCTTGTCGAGCATCTATGTGATTTTTGATGAAGGTGTCGATTTTTATTGGAGTCGCTCTCGAATTCTTGAAAAACTAAATTCATTACCAAATAACGTATTGCCAGAAGGCGTAAGTCCATCTCTTGGACCAGACGCAACAGGTTTGGGACAAATTTTTTGGTATACCCTAGAAGGACATGATGAAGAGGGCAATGTAACGGGAGGTTGGGATTTAAACGAATTACGTAGCGTACAAGATTACTATGTAAAATACGCACTATCTTCTGCAAATGGTGTATCTGAAGTAAGTTCCATCGGAGGCTATGTTCAAGAATATCAAATAGACGTTCAGCCAGAATTGATGCGTCAGTACAATATCAGTCTACAACAAATTGTAGGCGCTGTAAAGCAAAGTAATCAAGATATTGGAGCACAAACGATAGAAATCAATCAAGCAGAATATTTAGTCCGTGGTTTAGGGTACGTAAAATCAATAGCAGATATTGAAAATGCCGTAGTAAGAGCTAAAGATTATACTTCCATACGAATAAAAGACGTCGCAAAAGTATCGTTAGGAGCAGAACCACGTAGAGGAATTTTAGATAAAGAAGGAGCCGAGGTCGTAGGAGGGGTGGTGGTTGCACGTTACGGAGCCAACCCTTTAGAAGTAATAACCAATGTAAAAGCGAAGATTCAAGAGTTAAGTGCAGGTTTACCAAGTAAAAAACTCAAAGACGGCAGCACTTCTCAATTAACGATTGTTGCTTTTTATGATCGAACAGAGTTGATTCATGAAACCTTAGACACGTTGAATGAGGCACTAACATTAGAAATATTGATTACCATTTTGGTAATCGTAGTGATGGTCTTTAATTTACGAGCTTCAGTATTAATATCGGGTTTGTTGCCTGTGGCAGTATTGATGGTGTTTATCGCCATGAAAGCCTTCGGAGTCGATGCTAATATCGTAGCCTTGTCGGGTATTGCGATTGCTATCGGAACCATGGTAGACGTTGGCGTCATACTATCCGAAAATATCATCAGTCACATAGAGAAAAGAGAGAAGAGAGAAGAGAGGAGAGAGAAGAGAGGAAATGACCACAGTATTGCGACACAATTAGATACGAACGACGAGGAACCGCTCTCTCTGAATCAAATAGTTTACAATGCTACCGCCGAGGTTTCAGGTGCTATTGTAACTGCGGTAATGACAACAATTATTAGTTTTATACCCGTATTTACCATGATTGGTGCCGAAGGAAAACTATTCCGCCCACTGGCATTTACCAAAACGTTTGCTTTAATAGCAGCTATTGTAGTAGCCTTGTTTTTAATACCACCCTTTGCAGCTGTTCTGTTTAAGAAAAAGGAGTTGACGAAAAATGGGAAATACCTTATAAATGTCGTTTTAATAGCCTTAGGTATTACCGCTGTTTTTTACGGATATTGGTTAGGCATTGTACTCGTGGCTTTCGGAGCTGTACAATTATGGAGTAATTATTCAGGAAAAAATACGGTGCATGCTTCGTTTTCTAACCATCATTTTTCACTGCCAGTCAATACCATCAATATCATTATAACTTCCTTGGCAATTGTTGGTTTGTTAGCAGAATATTGGAGACCTTTAGGAGTAGATAAAAGCATAATTACCAATCTTTTGTTTGTAGGATTGATTTGCTTCGGATTACTAGGCTTTTTCAGTTTGCTTCAAAAAAAGTACGACCAGATATTAAGATGGGCATTGAACCATAAATTATTGTTTTTAACCATTCCGTTAACAGTGTTAATTGGCGGATTCCTTATTTTTAAAAACACCGGAAAAGAATTCATGCCTTCGTTAAATGAAGGATCATTTTTATTGATGCCCACTTCCATGCCCCATTCGGGAGTTGAAGAAAACAAACGAGTATTACAGCAGTTAGACATGGCAGTGGCGAATATTCCTGAAATAGCCACGGTAGTAGGTAAGGCAGGAAGAACAGATTCAGCGTTAGACCCCGCACCTTTATCCATGTATGAAAACGTAATTAACTACAAGCCAGAATATGCGTTAAATTCTGAAGGAGAACGTCAACGTTATAGAGTGAACGAGGATGGATTATTTGTATTGAAAAATGGTAAGACGGTAGCAAATCCTAGTTTAACAGATAAGACGTCAGAAGTTGCCTTTTATGAGGTTTCTTCAAATGAATTAATAGAAGATGAAGACGGTGAGTTTTATCGTAATTGGCGACCAAATATCAAGTCGCCTAACGATATTTGGAATGAAATCGTAAAAGTAACCAAGTTACCAGGAGTAACGTCGGCGCCTAAATTGCAACCTATTGAAACACGATTGGTCATGTTGCAAACAGGAATGCGCGCTCCTATGGGAATTAAAGTAAAAGGACAAGATTTAAAACAAATTGAAGCGTTTGGAGTAGCACTCGAAGGCGTTTTAAAAGAGGTTGAAGGTGTTAAAAAAGAAGCTGTTTTTGCTGATAGAATTGTAGGAAAACCGTATTTGTTAATAGATATTGACAGAGAGAAATTAGCGCGCTACGGAATTGCTATTCAAACCGTGCAAGATGTTTTGAAAGTAGCGGTAGGAGGAATGCAACTCTCGCAAACAGTAGAAGGAAGAGAACGTTACGGAATTCGAGTTCGGTATCCTAGAGAATTACGCTCGAATCCAACGGATTTAGAACGTATTTATATACCCGTTGCTAAAGGAAGACCAATTCCGTTAAGTGAAGTAGCAACGATTCGCTATGAGCAAGGGCCGCAAATGATTAAAAGTGAAGATACTTTTTTAATCGGGTATGTGCTGTTTGATAAGTTAGATGGCAATGCTGAAGTCAATGTGGTGGAAGCTGCCCAAAAAGCAATTCAACAAAAAATAGACTCAGGAGAACTGATTGTTCCTAAAGGAATATCGTATCAGTTTACAGGAACGTACGAAAATCAATTGCGAGCAGAAAAAACACTATCGGTAGTGGTGCCGCTCGCCTTGCTAATTATCTTTTTAATTCTGTATTTTCAGTTCCGTTCAGTAGCCACTTCATTAATGGTATTTACAGGAATTACGGTAGCTTTTGCAGGTGGATTTATCATGATGTGGCTATACGGACAAGACTGGTTTTTAAATTTTAGTGTCTTTGGAGAAAACTTGCGAGAACTGTTTCAAATGCATCCCATTAATTTAAGTGTCGCAGTTTGGGTAGGATTCATCGCTTTATTCGGAATCGCAACCGACGACGGGGTGGTAATGGCAACATATTTAACGCAAACCTTTAAAAGAGATAAACCCCAAACAATCGAAGCCATTCGTGCCTCCGCATTGTATGGAGGAAACAAGCGTATACGAGCCTGTTTAATGACCACCGCAACCACTATTTTAGCCCTGCTGCCAATATTGACTTCAACAGGAAGAGGAAGCGATATTATGATTCCAATGGCAATTCCTGCTTTTGGAGGAATGATTATAGATGTAACGTCGTATTTTATCGTACCCGTATTGTACAGTTGGAGAGAAGAATTTTTATTAAAACAGAAAGCGAAAAGCTAAAAGTGAAAAGCGAAAAGTGAAGAGCGAAAAGTGTAAAGGTTTTAAGTATGGGTGTTTTAAAAGATAAAAGTTACGAATTTGCGTTAGAAACTGTAAGACTTTCTCAGTACTTAGTTTCCGATAAAAAGGAGTTTGTTTTAAGTAAACAGCTTTTAAGAAGTGGCACTGCGATAGGAGCTTTGATACGAGAAGCTGAATTTGCCCAAAGTAAGAAAGATTTTATCCATAAAATGAGTATTTCTCTAAAAGAAGCTAACGAAACTTTATATTGGTTAGACATTTTAAAAGATACCAAGTATATGGAAGAAAAGAGATATAAATTATTATATACCACGTGTAAGGAATTAGTAGCCATGTTGGTAAGTACCATAAAAACCGCAAAGAAATCAATATCATGAAACAATTTTTAACAGTCATTTTTCATGTAATAAAGAAAAGTAGTTTTACACTCATAACTTTTCCCTTACAAAGGGGACTCGTTTTTAGTTGTTCACTTTTAGTTTTTCACTTTTCAAGCGCACAAGATTTACAAGAATACATCAACATAGCTTTAGAAAACAATCCTGAAGTACAACAGTTTGATACCAAGTATAAGCGCATTTCAGAGAGAAAAGAAGCCGTAAACACCTTACCCAATACCGAGTTTGGAGCAGGATATTTTCTAAGTACCCCAGAAACACGTACAGGTCCGCAGCAATTCAAGTTATCTGTAAAACAAATGATTCCTTTTTTCGGAACTATCACAGCAAGAGAAAATTACGTATCTTCATTGGCAGATGCAGCCTATCAAGATATGGTTGTAGTAAAACGAAAGCTAGCAACATCGGTGGCACAATCGTATTACAAACTTTATGAAGTGAGAACAAAACAAAAAGTGGTAGACGAAAATATAGTTTTACTTCAAACCTATGAAAAGTTAGCCTTAACTTCTGTGGAAGTAGGAAAAGCTTCAGTCGTCGATGTGTTGAGGTTACAAATACGACAAAACGAGCTAGCACAAGAAAAAGAAGTATTAGAAGAAACTTTTGTAGGAATGCAAAAAGCATTTAACAAACTATTAAATCAAGATGTTAACACACCTATTTCGGTAATTGATAGTTTACCCATGCCAACCAGAGCAAATAACATACAAGCAAACAGCTTAAAACTACATCCAGAATTGGTAAAGTTTGATAAGTTATACACATCTGTAGCACAATCAGAATTGGTAAATCAAAAAGAAAAACAACCGATGATTGGTTTTGGTCTCGATTATGTTAATGTTGGTAAACGAACAGATATGAATGTACCAGACAACGGAAAAGATATTGTAATGCCCATGCTATCTTTATCAATTCCTATTTTCAACAAGAAAAACAACTCTATCAGCAAGCAAAATAAACTACAACAAGAAGAGATTTTATCGCAAAAAGAACAACGCTATAATGCGCTAGAATCAGTATTGTACAGAGCTGTTTCAGATAGAAACGCATCTGTAATTAGTTATCGCACACAACTTAAAAATTTAGAGCGCGCAAAAAAAGCAGAGCAAATTTTAGTAAAAAGTTACGAGACAGGAACTATCGATTTTAACGATGTGTTAGCGATTCAAGAGTTACAATTAAAATTTCAAATGAATAAAATTACATCAGCGGTAAATTATTATACACAAAGCACTATTATTAACTACCTAACTCAATAAAAATGAAACATATATATCATATACACGGAATGATTTGTAACGGATGCCGCAGTCATGTTGAAGAAAGACTGTCTAAGGTTTCAGGAGTTTCTAAAGTAACGGTTGATTTGAAAAGAGCAGAGGCAACTATCGAAATGACTACTCATATTCCCATCGAAGTTTTTAAGGAAGCACTAAAAAATGATGGAGAAGGGTATAGCATTCATAGTCTAGAACATTTACCTCCTATAAAAAAAGAAAAAAAGAAGAAACCAAAAGGTGTTGGTACAGGAACCTTTTATTGTCCAATGCAATGCGAAGGCGATAAAACATACAACAAACCTGGCGACTGCCCTGTATGTGGAATGGATTTAGTTGAAGAGCAAAAAATAGGAGCAACTACCGCACAAGAATGGACTTGTCCGATGCACCCAGAAGTGGTAAAAGACGCATCTGGAGCTTGCCCGATTTGCGGAATGGATTTAGTGCCTGTAGCACCAAGTATTTCCGCAGAAGAGAAAACCTATAAAGACTTGTTGAAGAAATTCAAACTGGCGGTTGCTTTTACATTGCCCATATTTTTGATAGCCATGAGCGAAATGATTCCAAACAATCCATTATATAAAATTATGGATCAGAAATATTGGAATTGGGTACAGTTTGCATTGTCTATTCCTGTGGTGTTTCACGCAACTTGGATGTTTTTTGAAAGAGGCTATAGAAGTATCAAAACAGGAAACCTGAATATGTTTACCCTAATTGCTATCGGAGCAGGTGTTTCTTGGCTGTTTAGTGTTTTTGGAATGCTATTCCCCGATTTTTTTCCAGCGCAATTTAAAACTGAATCAGGAGCAGTACATGTGTATTTTGAAGCGGCCACGGTTATTTTAACCCTAGTACTATTAGGGCAGTTGTTAGAAGCACGAGCGCATAGCAAGACCAATTCCGCAGTAAAAGAATTGTTAAAATTAGCCCCAAATAAAGCTATAAAAATTGAAGATGGAGAAGAGGTTGAAGTATCGATCGATACCATAGTTATTGGAGATATTTTAAAAGTAAAGCCAGGAGATAAAATACCTGTAGACGGAAAATTAACAGAGGGAAGCACCACGGTAGATGAGTCGATGATTACAGGGGAACCTATTCCAGTAAATAAAGAGGTTGGCGATGCGGTAAGTAGCGGAACTATTAATGGAAACCAGACTTTTTTAATGAAAGCAGAGAAGGTGGGAAGCGACACTTTATTGTCTCAAATCATTGATATGGTAAACAGCGCCAGCAGAAGTCGTGCCCCTATTCAGAATTTAGCTGATAAAGTATCTGCTTATTTTGTGCCTATAGTAATCGTTATTTCAATCCTTACCTTTATAGTTTGGGCTATTTGGGGACCAGAACCATCGTATGTATATGGTTTTGTGAATGCCATCGCTGTATTAATCATTGCATGCCCCTGTGCATTAGGTTTGGCAACTCCAATGTCAGTAACTGTTGGTGTGGGTAAAGGAGCACAAAACGGTGTGCTGATAAAAAATGCAGAAGCCTTACAAAAAATGGATGCCGTCGATACGCTTATTATTGATAAAACAGGAACCATTACCGAAGGAAAACCGACGGTAGAAAAAGTGGGGTCATTTAACACGATTACCAGCGAGAAAGAAGTACTTCAATACATCGTTTCTCTGAATAGCAATAGCGAACATCCACTAGCAGAAGCAACCGTAAAATATGCAAAAGAGCAAGAAGTAGCGGCACTAAAAGCAACTGAGTTCAGTGCGGTAACGGGCAAAGGAGTGGAAGGAATGGTAAACGGTCAAAAAATTGTTCTTGGAAATGCAAAAATGATGGCGTATGGCAATGCGAACCTCACTGATGAAATGCTTAAAGAAGGCGAAAAGTATCAGAAACAAGGGAAAACAGTTTCCTTTTTGGCGGTAGACAGCACCGTGGTAGGATATGTGGTGATTGGCGATAAAATAAAAGAAACCAGTGCCAAGGCCATTCAAGAACTACAAGAGAAAGGAATCGATGTAATTATGCTTACTGGCGATAATGAAAATACAGCACAAGCCGTTGCTACTGAATTACAATTAGCCGACTTTAAAGCAGGTATGCTACCAAAAGATAAACTAAAAGAAGTAGAAGAGTTGCAGCAAAAAGGCAACATCGTTGCCATGGCAGGCGATGGTATTAACGATGCACCTGCCTTAGCAAAAAGCGACGTGGGGATAGCTATGGGTACAGGAACCGATGTCGCTATTGAAAGTGCCATGATAACCTTAGTAAAAGGCGATTTACAAGGAATTGTAAAAGCAAGAAACCTAAGTCATGCAGTTATGAAAAACATCAAACAAAACCTGTTTTTTGCTATGATTTATAACACGCTAGGAATTCCCATCGCAGCTGGGTTGTTATATCCTTTCTTCGGAATGTTATTATCGCCAATGATTGCAGCATTGGCTATGAGTTTTAGTTCGGTTTCAGTAATTGCCAATGCATTACGATTACGAAATGTTAAAATATAACTATGGTTAACAGATACACAGCGTTAAAAATTAGAAAAGCACATCGCTATTTGGGACTGTTTTTAGGAATTCAGTTTTTAATGTGGACGATTAGTGGATTGTATTTCAGTTGGACGGACATTGATGAAATTCATGGAGATCATTTTAAAAATCTGGAATACAAACCCAAATCATTCAGTAATTTAATAAGTCCTTCAAAACTTAAAACATCAGAAGAAATACATACGATCGAGTTAAGAGATATTGCCAAGGTACCTTATTATTGGGTAAATAAGAAAAGCCTTTACAATGCACACGATGGTAGTGTAAAGAAAGGAATTACAAAAAAGGAAGCCCTGTGCATTGCAAACAATCGCATGAAAAACAATTTAGAGGTTGCTTCTGTAGCGCAGATTACTGAAGTAGGTAAACACCATGAGTACAGAGAAAAGTTGCTTCCAGCCTATGTAATTTCTTATAAAGCTGATGAAAATATCAAAGCATACGTGTCTGTTAATGACGGAAAATTTCAAACAGTCAGACATCGAAGTTGGCGATGGTTCGATTTTCTATGGATGACGCACACCATGGATTATGAAGGTAGAGATGATTTTAATACTACCATTCTACGAACATTTTCATTGTTAGGTTTGGTAACAGTATTGAGTGGTTTTTTACTATGGTACACCAGTTCTCCTTCTGTTAGAAGACTCATCAAAAAGAAACATAAATAGAAATGAAAAAATATATAATTTATATAGGAATTTTAATTGCTGGGGTACTATTAGGGTGGTTGCTTTCTGGAGGTTCATCAAGCAATGAAAAAGAGCATAATCACACAACAACAGCAACCAAAAAAATGTGGACTTGTTCGATGCATCCACAAATTATGCAGCCCGAAGCGGGAGATTGTCCTATTTGTGGTATGGATTTAATTCCTGCCGAAGCTTGGGCAGAAGGATTGGCAGCCAATCAATTTAAATTAACCAAAAACGCAATGGCATTAGCCAATGTACAAACCACCGTGGTTGGCAACGCAAAGAGTACTGATGGTGTTATTACGCTTTCAGGAAAAATAGCCGAAAACGAGCAATCAAATGCGGTACAAGTAAGTTATTTTGCAGGCAGAATAGAACGCTTATATGTAAATTTTACAGGAGAGAAAATAAACAAAGGGCAGTTGTTGGCTACGGTTTATTCTCCAGAGTTGGTAAAAGCGCAGCAAGAACTGTTAACAGCAGTTTCTTTAAAAGAAAGTCAACCGGCTTTATATAAGGCTGTTAGAAATAAGTTGAAATTGTGGAAGCTGTCTGAAAATCAAATCAATCAAATTGAAAAAACAAGTAAGGTAAAAGAAAACTTTCCCGTGTACGCTATGGTGTCAGGAACAGTTTCAGAAAAATTGGTCGAGCAAGGAGATTATGTAAGTCAAGGACAAGCCTTGTTAAAAATAGCCAATTTAAGTTCGGTATGGGCAAATTTTGATGTGTACGAAAATCAAATTAGTAATTTTAAGTTGGGACAACAGATATCAATTACTACCAATGCTTATCCGAATGAAACATTTAAAGCAAAAGTTTCGTTTATTGACCCTATTTTAAATCCTGAAACAAGAACCGTAATTGTACGCGCTGTATTGAAGAATAGTAACCAAAAGTTTAAGCCAGGAATGTTCGTAACAGGCAAGGTAGCAGCTAAACAAGCAGCTGCAGAGGAAGAGTTAAGTATTCCTGCTACCTCAGTTTTATGGACAGGGAAACGCTCGGTAGTCTATGTAAAACCAGAATCAGAGAAGCCTGTTTTTGAAATGCGTGAAGTGATTTTAGGGAAAAAAGTAGGAGAAAATTATCAAATAACAAAAGGGTTGAATTCGGGAGAAGAAATTGTTACTAACGGAGTGTTCACCATAGATGCATCGGCACAGTTACAAGGGAAAAAATCTATGATGAACCATACCAAAGAAATAGTTACGTCGTTTACAGTTCCCGAAAAATTCAAAGAACAATTGCAAAAAGCCTACAATAGTTATATCGACTTAAAAGATGCCTTGGTAAAAACGGATGCAGACGCAGCAAAAACAAGAGCAGAAAATTTACAAAAAGATTTAGCATTGGTTGATATGAAGTTGCTTACAGATGAAGAAGCACATCAACAGTGGATGCAATTAATTCATAGGTTAAAGTCAAGCAGCACAGAAATAGCAAAAACAACCGATGTGGCAGTACAACGAACCTATTTTAAAACATTATCTGACAATTTTATTACAGCAGTTCAGTTTTTTGGAATCAATGAGGTTACTTATAAACAATATTGTCCTATGGCAGATAGCGACAAAGGAGCCTATTGGTTAAGTAAAGAAAAACAAGTATTAAATCCGTATTTTGGCGATATGATGCTAAAATGTGGAGAAGTAAAAGAAACAATAAACTCTAATTAAATATCAATTCAACATGAAAAAAGTAGTTTTAGGAGTAGCTATATTGGCTACTATTGGCTTAACAAGTTGTAAAAACGAAGCTAAAAAAGACACCGATGTAAACAACGCACAAACAGAGCAAACTTCAACCCCTGAAGTAGCCATGACCACGGCAACTTTTGGAGTACGAGGTAACTGCGGTATGTGTAAAAATACCATTGAAAAGGCAGTAAATGAAGTAGAAGGGGTAGCATCAGCAGATTGGGATAAACTAAGAAAACAAATAAACGTATCGTTTGATGATTCTAAAACCAATTTAGATGCCATTCACAATGCTATTGCAGCTTCGGGTTACGATACCGATAAAGTTGCTGGTAGTGAAGAAGCTTATAGCAATTTACCAAACTGTTGTCAATACGATCACGATATGGAAATGAGTTTACAAGGTGAGGTAAAAGCAGACGAAACTTCGAATCACTAACACAAAAAAAGTGTAACACCATAAAATTTTGTTACACTTTTTTGTTTTCATAAAGGTAAAAAAAGAAACCCCGTTTTTGAATCATATTGGTCATTTTCGGGGTTTTGTTTCTATGATTTATACAGTTAACAAATAATTTTTTCGTATACCGTCAGTTCGAGTAATTTTTAAGAATGGGAATGATTTAAAAATTGTACTTTGGTCATACTCAGCAAAGCTATCGAGAATCAACCGATTCACTTCTCGGCTCAAAATGATTTCCGTTTCAAACAATTTTACTCGAAGAGATAATAGACAAAAAGTCGAAAAGATAAAGCATCTATTGTATAAACTGTTACAGAAGTATGATTTTTTTATCATTTGCGACAGACGTCCACAAACTATTCAAATTCATTCATTTACATTTGTAGAAATTAAAATCGAAAAATGAAAGTTTTTTTAGTAGACGATCATCCTGTGGTGATAGAAGGTTATAAAGTGCTTTTAAAAGCTAGTGGAATAACTGTCGTAGGTTCTTCTACTGACGGGCATGGACTCATCGATTGGCTTGAAAATAATTATTGCGATGTGTTATTGCTCGATATATCAATGCCTTATTTTAACGGACTCGATGTGCTAAAATATTTGCAAAAAAAAGAAAGCAGTGTAAAAACTATTATGGTTACAAGTTATTGCGAAGCAGCCATTATTCAGAAGGTAATAGAACTCGGTGCTAAAGGGTATGTGTTAAAAGACGAATCTGCCAGTTGCATTGTAGATGCTATTAAAGCTGTTTATAACGGAAAAACGTATTTTTCTGAACTCGCTCGTGATGCAATTATAGACATGCAGCTAGAAACCAAAGAGGAGGTTTTAATTACGGATGTTTTGTCAAAAAAAGAAACGGAAGTTTTAAAGCTTTTAGTTGAAGGCTTTAATACCGATGATATTTGTAGCCAAATGGAAATAAAGCCTTCTACCTTTAGAACGTATAAAGAACGGATAAGAAAAAATTTAGGAGTAAACGGAGACATACAAATGGCCCTTGTAGCTATAAAGCACAAGACCAGATTATTTATGAGCAAGAAGTAATATTGCTAATTCGCGTAGCTACTAAATTATTGTATTTTTATTTTTTAAAATAAAAATACATATCATGAAAAATTTATTTAAAGTTATCGCATTAGTTTTAGTAATAGGTTTTGCTTCTTGTACCGATGAAAATAAGGTGGTGCCTACAGCTAAAGAACAACAATTACATGAGCAAGAATTATTCGGAACAAACAAAGAAGACTCAACAACAGATCAATCTGAAGGAGCAGAAAACCCTACGATGGACGAGGATTAAAAAATTTTCCTTTAGTGTATTAATTATTGTATCTATACTCTTTTTCTATTTTTCTTACCGAGGTATTGTTCCATTCAACAAAGACTACTATACTCACGGTAAAGAGTTTAAATCGGCTAAGAGCAAGTCTACTATTGCATTAAATAAAGTAAAAGATTATACAAAAGGAAAGCCAGTACATGATAATTATTTGAAAGCAAGAAAAAACCAGAAACTTGCTTTCGATGTTTATACAGCAACAATTGAGGATAATAAATTTTTTGGGTTTGACTCTTTTCACTTTTTCTGGGAACGATTTGGTAAAACAACAGTTAATTTTATTTTTTGCCTTTGGGTTGTATACGTTTTTTTATTTGCGCCAAAGGTTCATGATAAGTTTACACTCTATTGTAGGTTAGCTGTTTGTGTTACATATCTTTTTGTGCAGATGTTTACATATTTCTGGATTTTACAAAAATTTCAAGATTTTAGTCAAGCTGAATATGTATTTACAGCATTTGCTTTCTCTTTTGTAATCGTATATATATTGTATAAACTCTTGAAAAATAAAAGAACAAAAGAAGAGTTACTACATCAAAATCTCATGAAAGTAGCCAAGTTCACTTTTAAGAATACCAAACCAGAAAAGAGAGAAGAAATGCTCGATATGATAAAAAAAATAGCAAAAAATAACTAGAGTCCCCTACGTTAAACTCATTTGCAAATTCTCCGAAATCATTTTTTGTACGCTATGTTTTTATACACTAGGGTACAATGTTCTATGTTCATTTTACGACCACTCTTTCAAGTTTTATAAAACCATCGCTAAGTCATATTCGTTCTTAACCTAAAGTCTTGGCTTTTTTATTTCGTTAACTCAATTTAAAAGAGGATCTTAATAAAATCTAGGTTTTTGCTAAAAGTAAAAACCCACTCTAAAGATAAAGAGTGGGAAAATTGCTATGAAAAAGAAAAAGTATCTCTAAACGTCTTCAGAGATATTCAAAGATAGTTAAAAAATAGTTGATTTTTTTAAAATTTATTGAGATTTAAAAATAAAATTTAATGATAAAAGGAGAAGATAAAGATTTCGATTATGATTCAGTTAATGAGGATATTAAAGGAGTGCTTTTTCATGTAAGTTATGCGGAGAAAGGACTTAAAGGCTATTATTGTTTGTAATTAAGAAGTAATGTTGCTAATTCGTGTGGCTTCTAAATTGTTGTATTTTTATTTTTTAAAATTAAAATACATGAAGAGTTTATTTAAAGTTATCACATTAGTTTTAGTAATAGGTTTCGCTTCTTGTACTAATGAAAACAAGGTGGTGCCTACAGCAAAAGAACAACAGTTGCATGAGCAAGAACTATTCGGAACAAACAAAGAAGATGTTAATAACCCAGGAGGTTCAGGAGAAGAAGACCCTGACTATACTGAAGGCTAGAACTTTCTTTACATATAGTATCGCATTAGTTTGCTTTACCTCATTATTTTCATTGGAGTTTATTAATGATTATAGTGAAGGATTTTTTATTGCTAAAAATGAATATCAAAAAGAGATAGATAGCATAACAGAAATAGTATCTAAAATAACGTGAGTTCGGGATAGTTTATCCTATTCTTTGTAAGTTATCGATATTGATATTAGGTTTAGTTGGATAAAACGAATAAGCGATTAACCCTGCGACTAAATTTAAGATAAAGTTATCGAAGCTTCTGTGTCTTGTATGCTCTATTTGACATACGTTTTTCAAAATATCATTTACACTTTCAATAACAGCCCTTTTTCTAAGCATAATTTTATCATAGATATGCATAAGAGTATTTTTCATATTCTTTCTAATTTTTGTAACCAAATGTATTCCATCTACAAAAAGCTGTTCAAACAGTTCTTTACCTACATACCCTCTGTCGGCAAATATTTTTCCGAACACACGATTATGAAAGGCTTTATCTTTAAGTGGTTGCCTGTCATCTATATTACCTTGCGTAATTAAAAAGTCAACGATATCGCCCTTTTCATTGATAATAATATGAAGTTTAAAACCAAAGAACCACCCCATGGTTCCTTTCCCTTTTTTTGCGGTGTTTTTAAAAACTTTGTTCTGCTTTTCTCTTTTATAATGACATACTTTAATAGTGGTAGAATCTAAAAAGGAGATCCCTGTACATTGACCTAAACAGTGCATTTGAAGAAACAGTATCATAGGCACTGAACAACGCTTTTTCAATTCAACAAATCGGTTATAGGAAACTAAATCTGGAAATTCTTTTGACAAGTGTTTGCTAACATATTCGATATAAAAGTGTTTAAAACACCTAAAACCACTAAAATGGAAAAGCACCATAATTGTGATTATTTCACTTTGGGTGAGTTTAGGCTTTCTTCGTCTAACTATCTTTGAACAGGTTTCTAAAGCATTTTTATCAATAACTTGATTAATTTCGGTACAAAAATCATCAATTAAACAGAAAAATTCAGTAATTTTAAAATCAGAAATCATAGTGGAAAATTTAGTTACACAATTAAAAATCAGTACTTTAATTTACTAAATTTTTCGCTTTTTTTCGGCACTTTCATAAAATAGAAATCCCTTGTTTTTACAGGGGATTTGTTGTACCTTATCTTCAAAACAAACCCCGAAAATCACCTAAAAAGGCAAAAAACGGGGTTTTCACATTACTTAATTATGAAAATACGAAGAATTTCTGAAATGCAACACCGTATTTCAATTTTTTCCCCTAAGCGAGAATTATGATGCTCATTATGCACGTTTTTTAGAGGGAGATTTAGGCAAAATCCATGCTGCTATTCCTTGGGATGATTTGGTAAATACTTTTGGTATCCACGAACAATCAACAGGGCGAAACTATCTTTTTAGTCCTAAAGGGAGGCTTGGTTTAATGTTTTTGAAGCATTACGCTAATTGTTCAGATAAGAAATTAATAGAGCAATTAAATTCTAATCTTGATTATCAATTTTTTTGTGATATTGAACTAGGATTTGAACGTTTGACCAATTATAAAATAGTAAGTCAAATACGTTGTGAATTATCAGAGAAATTAGAGATTAGTTCAGTTGAAAAAGTTCTTTTTTCTTTTTGGAAAGGTCAAATAGAGAGCGCCAATCAAATAGTTATGGATGCAACTTGTTATGAGAGTGAACTATCTTATCCTAGCATTCAAAAATTACTTTGGCAGTCTGCGCATTGGCTTTATAAACAACTACAAAAAACCTGCTCAGTGTTAGGAGTTAAAATGATTCGAAGTAAGTATTTGAAATGGAAGAAACGGTATCAAGGGTTTAGTAAAATGCGAAGAAAAACCAAATCAAAACGAATCTCATTAACTAGAGCATTATTAAAATTACTATTGAAGTTTATCAATTTTGAAAAAGAACTACAAATCCATTCTAACCTAGAGTTTACCCCACAATATTATAAGAGAATAACTACAATTCAAAAGATTTACGAGCAACAAAAGCATCACTTTGATACAGGAGAGAAAATAAAGGATAGAATTGTGAGTATTCATAAGGATTATATTCGTCCTATTGTCAGGGGAAAAGAAGTAAAACCTGTTGAATTTGGAGCAAAAGTGAACAAAGTTCAAATAGACGGGATTAGTTTTATAGAACACATCAATTTTAATGCTTTTCACGAGGGAAATCGTTTTATACAAACGGTTCAAAAAGTGCAAGGATTAACTCGAAAGAAAGTAAAAATAGCTGGAGCAGATAAAATTTATGCCACCAATAAAAACAGAAAATACTGTAGTTCTAAAGCTATACAAACAGACTTTATTCCTAAGGGGAAAAAATCTAAAAACCACAAAGAAAAACAGAAACTTAGAGCTATTATTTCCAAAGAAAGAGCTACAAGATTAGAAGGGTCTTTTGGTAAGGATAAAGAACATTATCATTTAAAAAAGATAAAGGCTAAAACTAAAAAAAATGAGATTCTTTGGATTTTCTTTGGAATACACACAGGGAACGCACTTGAAATTGGTCGTAGAAAAGCGAGAGAAATAGACAAAAAAACAGCCTAATTTTAAAGCCCAAAAATAAGGTTAATGAGAGAGGTATGTCTTGTCGGATCTTTTTCCTAAAATTTTACCTTGAAGAAACTCAAAAAAGCCACTAAAATCAAAAATCGGGATTAAATTTGTAAAATTCGAATACCGATTTTTCTTAAATCTCAGAAAACAATCTGTTTTCTGAAAGTGCCTTTTTCGTGTAATTAAAAAACTTTTTTATCCCGAACTCACGTTATTCATCAAAACCACGAGTAGGATAGGCTTCTGTTAGCTCACTGAGTTTATCAATAACTTCACTATCATCCCTTTTACTCTGGTAGTACCACATTGAACGTGTAAGTCCTACAACTTTACAAGCACGTATTACAGGTACTAAATACTCTTTGACCAAATAGTTTACTCGAACTCTTTTCTCGGAAGGTCTTAAAACTTTTTTGATAAAATGTCTTTTAGCATCTTATTATCAAGACTTATATCCGCATACATCTGTTTGAGTCGTAGATTCTCAGCTTCTAAGTCTTTTAGACGTTTGAGTTCCTGCTTTTCCATGCCGCCATATTTCTTGCGCCAGTAATAAAATGTACTCTTATCAATACCTAATTCTCTGGATAAATCTCCTACAGATCTTCCTTGTTCATTCTCCTTGAGAGCCTTAATGATTGGACTCTCGCTAAATTTGCTGATTTTCATAATGACAGTTTGAATTTAAAGTTAGTAAATTCGAATTTATAACTGTCCTGTTTTTCGGTAAGCCTACAATTTATTTTAAGTAATAGTTCTACATCCTCAGGAATAACATAATTGAAGTAAAAAAGGTATACCATTTCTTGCACTTCTTCCGCAGTATGTCCACATAGAAAAAGAGGGTTTTCAGAAACATATTCGAATCCTTTTTTTTCATAATCTATTACATAGATACTTTTATAGGTAGTTCTAGCAAAGGCTTTAATTGTTTCTAAATAATTAGCCGTTTGCTTGCGTTCATTTTCAGAAATGTTGGTCACGGTATTTCGTGAAGAAAAAAAATCATTAACATCCGCCAGAGCTCAAATCGTTAAAATTCAAATGTAGCCATTTTAAACTAAAATGGGAGTCTCTATATTAATTAGAATACGGTTTTTAATTACATTTCTACTACTACTATTACTAATTTGTGTAGTGCTTTGAATGGGTTAACTATATAGTTTTGAGAGTAAAACATTATACTATTATACTCACAAAAAACTATTTAGAAAGATTAACTACAAATGAAGTGTATAACTTATCAAAATTTATAGTTGAAGAAAACCTCAATCATCACACAAAAAAGGATGATTTTAAAAGTATTAAAAGAGATATTTTATCTGTCTATGAAGAAGAAATTTAATATGTGCAAAATTCCAAAATATTTGTTAGTAGGGATAATTTAGGAAAAATTACTTGGTCCATTAGGGTTTTAATATGGAACTTTATAGATAAACTACCCATACAGAGTTTGTTTGGGATAAATCCATTACTAACTATCGAAGATAAACCTTTTAATGATATATGGCATATTGATAGGTTTACCATTAAAAAAGTGGTATAAGACGCAAACCTGTTTAAAAAACTAATGGTTTGTGCAATCTCACCAGTATGTAGCCATACTGAAAATATTGCTTTTGCAGAATGTGATAGCAAATTATTAAGAGAGATGTCATTACTAGGAATTAAAGCTAAAGTAGTCGGTAAATCAATTAATTACTTAGGTTATGAAACTATTCCTGTAAGCTTTTCTTACACTGATCTTATAAGGTTTTATGAACAGAATAAATACTTAATATCTAAACAAAGTCTTCTTGAAGAAACGACTTTTGATAAAAACTACACTTTTGTGTAGTAGGAGTATAGCTTTAATAATATAGGTTTATATTTTAAAAATTGAACTTTAATGAATTCACCAAGAATTACATTTATCATTGTACTTTTTTCTTATTCCTCTTATGCTCAAATAGAACTAAAAGGAATTGTAAAAGATTCTTCAAATGTTGCTATAGAGTTTGCTAATGTTGTACTGACCAATGAAAAAAATGAAATTGTTAAAGGAGTAATTACTGATGAAAAGGGAGAATTTAGTTTATCAGCTAAAAAAGGGACATATAAACTATCAATTAGTTTTTTAGGGTATAAGGATTGGGTAAAAAAAGTAACTTTAGATGATAGTTTTGACTTTGGAATTGTAATTCTTGAAGAAAGTCAGAATAATTTAGATGAAGTTGTAGTTGCTGGAAGAAAAAAAATAATTGAACGAAAAGGGGATAGAATAATATTTAATGTACAAAATAGTATCCTAGCTAATGGCATTAGTGGTATTGATCTTCTGAAGAATGTTCCTAGAATTGACCCTACATCTGAGGGCCTAAGAATAATTGGGAAAAGCAATGTCCAGGTATTGATTAACGGTAAAATTTTAAATATTGACGGTGTTGATTTAAAAAATTATCTAAACTCATTACGTTCGGATAATATAGAAAAAATTGAAGTTATTACCAGTCCTTCCTCAAAATATGATGCATCTGGTAATAGTGGACTTATAAATATTTTGCTTAAAAAAAAGTCTGTTTTAGGTTTTGATGGTAGTATTACATCTTCCTATATTCAAAGAACCAAACCAACGAATAATCAATCTTTGAATTTAAGTTACTCTAATAAAAAACTCATTATTGGTTATAATGTTTTTTTAGGTAAGGAAAATAGAGTTTCCGAAAAGAATAACGAATATTTTTTTCTAAATGAAACAAGAAGCTCATCTGAGAATTCCAAAAGAAACAATGAGGGTTTGAGTAATACTTTTAATTTAGACTACAAACTAACTAAAAATTCCAATTTTGGTTTTTATTTAAATTTTAACAAATGGAATAATGATGTAGATTACCTTTCAACTGTTAAATTTATAGAAAATAATACCACAAGTAAAGCACAAGTTCTTTCTTCAATTATTGATGGTAAATATAACTTTGTTTCGGTATCTCCTTATTATGATATTAAGTTAGACTCCATTGGGAAAGTCATAAAATTAAGATACAACTTCATAAAAAGTGAAACAGATAATAGCAGCAATTTAAGTTCAGAAAATTACATGGGTAGTTTTCAAACTCTGGAAGAAACTTCATCATCTAGAAATGATATAGAAAACGATTTTACTGTTAATTCTGTAGGTGTTGATGTTGAATTGCCCTTAAAAAGTATGAAAATAGAGTTTGGAGCAAAATATTTAAAATTTGATGCGGATAATAATGTCCATTTTTTTAACACTAGCTCAGGAATAGATGTAATTGATAGTGATTTAACTAATAATTTTAGGTATCACGAACAAATTATAGCGACTTATTTTAGTGGTAATAAAAGTTTTGGTGAAAAAGTTTATACCTCAGTTGGGTTAAGATTTGAAAGTACTGAAGTAAATGGTAATTTGATAAGTCATGATGCCTTCTTTATAAATAACTACAATAATTTATTTCCAAATATTTTTATTTCCTATGATCCTAACGACAATCATTCTTATTCTCTTTCGTACAACAGAAGAATTTTTAGACCAACATTAACAGATCTTAATCCTTTTAGAGTATATCAAGATGAATTTAATTATAGCGTTGGAAATCCAAATTTAATGCCTAGGCTTAGCGATAATGTTGAGATTGGTTATACATATAAAGGAGAGCTTTCTATAGCTATGTATGTATCAAGAACTTCAGATAACATAGCCATAATAACTACTCCCTCCAATGATAATCAAACCATAATTACCCAACCACTAAATGCTTTAACTACCTATGATTTTGGCAGCGATATAAGTTGTTATTGGAAAATAAATAACAATTTAAGGTCTTTTAACAGTTTTAATTTAACATATCAAAAATCAACATCTTCGGATGCCAACCTTCCTGATGATGATTTAAAAGGGTTAAATGCTTCAATATCTTCAAACACAACGTATGTTTTTAATAGTGAGAAAGATCATAAATTTTTTCTCAACGCATTTTACGCGTTTCCTGGAGTTGAAGAGGCTTATGTATCTAAAAATATTTTCTTTCTTAAACTTGGTGCCAATTTAAACTTCCTTAATAAAAAGATTAATATTAATTGCTATATAGGCGATTTATTCAATACCACTATAGCGAGGAATACGGTAAATTTTCAAACATTTTTATTTAAGAATAGGATTTTTAATGACAATAGACAATTCAATATATCTCTAACGTATAAGTTTGGAAATAATAAATCTAAAAAAGCAAGAGACATTAATTTCTCTGAAAAAGATAGATTAAAAAAGGAGCAATAAAATGAAAATTATTCAAAGCTTTTGGACAGGAAAACATCAAAATCTGAATTTTGGTTTTGGTTGGAGTTCAGCTAAATATAATTATTTGAGCTGGATTTTAAGTGCTTGTCAATTACGGAAATATTATGATGAATTAGAGCTCTTTACGGATAAGTTGGGATATAATTTGCTCATTGAAAAACTAAACTTACCGTATACAAAAGTTCATGTTGTATTAGATGAGCTTAATAAATATGATGACAATTTATGGGCCTTAGCAAAGATAAAGGCTTATAGTGTAATGAAAGAACCTTTTTTACATGTAGATGGTGATGTATTTATTTTTGAAGCATTTGATGATGATTTAATTTCCAGAGGAGTTATTACTCAAAATATTGAAACTACAAGTAATTATTATTGGGAGATGTGGACAAAAATAAAGCCTCAACTAACTTTCATCCCTGAGTGTATTGCAAATTATGATCAAAAAATACATAGTAAAGCTTATAATATGGGGATTTTTGGAGGTCATAATTTATCATTTATAAATGAGTATGCCAAAACTTCTTTCAACTTTGTTAATGAGAATAAGAATAATTTATCTAAAAGAAATGCCTATAACTTCAACATATTTTTTGAACAAGTATTACTATATGAATTAACTAATCAAAAAAAATTGAAGTAGATTTTCTGATAAATGAAGATATAAAAGATAATGAATATGAGGGCTTGGGGAATTTTGAAGAAGTTCCAAATAAGAGAAAATATCTTCATCTGTTAGGTTTTTATAAACAACAAAACTTAGCCTGTAATAAGATGGATGTTTATGTTCAGAAATTTTATCCCAAATTTTACAACCACCTTGAAAACTTATTGAATTTAAAACCTAAATTATCTTCATTTGGGTTCAGGTATAAGAGTAGTGATTTAGTTAATTTAACCAATTCTTACTTAAGCAAAATAATTTTAGAAGATAATATATCACAACTAAGTAAAACTCAAAAAATATACTCAAAAAACGTATTATCTGAGGGTGCTTTAACTACGTTTTTAAATTATATTAAAAATAAGGAGGATTTTTATTTGATAAAATTAACAAACTACTCATTTGAAGCTGAATCTGAAAATTTGACTATTGAGCAACTACATGAAGAATGTTATAAAATAAAGCTTCTAGCAATTGATTATGTCATTTTCGACATTATAAATTCTAATATTAAATATTCTGATTTTGAAGATAGAGCTGTTAAGTATATCGATGATGATTTTCCAAAAGAAGAAATCGATAATTTTCTTGAAGTCCTCTCAAAGAGAATTTCAATTTTTATTTCGTTTGGAATTTTTTATCCATTACATATAAACAAATACAAAAAAATATTGCGCAATAATAGTTTTCCTACTTTTCTCAAAAATGGGCAGGAAGAAGTGGATGCCTGTATCTAAAAAACACAATTGTTTAATTTTAAATTACTTTAAAATGAAAAAAATAAATTTAAAAGAATTTAAACAGGATCAGTTAACCGTTAGCAAACTACTTGAAACTAAAGGAGGATCTTGTAATACGAGTGGTACAAAATACTGTAGCACTAAATCTTGTGGAGGTGATTCAGACTCAAAGAGTTGTGATTCAGACTTCTAATTCACATTAGTTTGAAGTCATCTCTTGAAAAGTCTAGAGATGACTTCTCCATTACTTTAATTTATTAATTTTTTTAAAATGAGAAAAATAAGCTTAAAAGAGTTTGAAACTTCTGAAGTTGAAGTTAAGAAACTCCTAGAAGTAAAAGGAGGTAGTTCTTGTGTTACTGGATCTCCAGGTTGTTCAACTAATGTTGCAACTAAAGATGGGGACAATAGAAGATGCGATAGTTACTTCTGTTAGTTTAAAAATCTAGATAAGGATTGTTTAATTCTTGTCTAGGTTGTTAATGTAAAAAATGAAATAAAAATATATGATAATAATATTTACAAGTGAAAATGAACTATCAACATTACAAGTTGCAAAGTTATTAAGATATTATAAAAAAGAGTTTTATATAGTAAATCCAGATGAAGATGTTTTTAAGTTTAGTCGTTTAAATCAAGAAGGAATATTTTTTTATCATTCCGTTTTAAAAAAAGAAATTAATTTTTTAAAAGTTACAGCATGCTGGTGGAGAAGAACAGGTTTGGGGATTAACAATTTTATAAAATCTCATAAATATTCTGAAAAAATTGTTAAGAATAAGAATCATAATTTCAAAGAATTAATTAATGGAAAAGAAAATCCTTTAAGTTCTGAATTTAAAGATTTGAGAGAATACATTTTTCAGAGAGTATTTGAAACAGCTGAAATAAATTTAGGTCACCCTAAACTTTTTGGATTAAACAGGTTGAATATTTTGAATTTGGCAAATAATTATGGATTGAAAGCACCGAATTATGAAGTTGTGAGTAATGCAAATCAAATTCCAAAATCCAAGTTTATAGGCAATCTTTTTGTAACTAAAGCCATCTCTAATGGGTTATACAATTTAGTTGATGGTAAGTCATACTATACCTATACAGAACTCCAATCTAAAAATGCTTTTAAGGGTAAAAATATAAATTTATTTCCCTCATTATTGATGGAGGTAATAGAGAAAAAGTTTGAAATAAGATCTTTTTATATTGATGGGAAATTTTATAGTATGGCCATTTTTTCGCAATCTAATGAACAAACAGAAGTAGATTTCAGAAAGTATAGTGAAACTAAACCAAATAAAACAGAGCCCTACAAATTGCCCGATGAAATTGAAATTAAACTGGATAAATTATTTAAACAGATTGGTTTAAATACTGGTTCAGTGGATTTAATTGTGGATAATAATAATGAATATGTATTTCTTGAAATAAACCCAGTTGGTCAATATGGTATGACAAGTGAGCCTTGTAACTATAACTTAGATAATGTAATTGCAAATTTTTTAATATATGGAACTATTAGTTAAAAAAATTGAACTAAAAATAGAAGATTTAGAGAATTTACCTTTATTTTTTAAAGTAATTTATTTTAATGAAATGTCTGATCTTGAAGATGAAAACAAGTTAATGAAATTTAATAAGAGTTTAAATGCTATACAAATGAGGCATTATGAACCTAGTAGAGTAATCTGTAATTCTATAAATACTAATTATTTTAAACCTAACCAAGATGAATTATAATTTAACCAATTATTTTATATTATCTTCTAGTTGTAGTATAACCAAAGGAGCAAAAAGAAGTTTAATTCAAGATTTTATTAGAGGAACATCTAATTTAATCTCAAATGAATACTTTGATTTGATAAATTACATTAATCGTAAAAGAATTAATGATGTTTTGAAAGAAATTGACGATAGTTCTTCAAAATTTTTTTTTGATTTTCTCAACTTTATGTATGAAAACGAATATGCTTTTTTTGTTGATGAAATAACTTCTTTCCCCGAAAAATCTAATATACTTTACGATGAGCACGTAGTGCTCAAAGATTGTATAATTGAAGTAGAAAAAGATGATTTTGATTTAAATATATTTAAGTCAAATATAAAACAACTTGATAGTATAATGTGTCAAGATATTCAGTTGTGGTTTAAAGATGAAATTGATTCTTGTTTGTTATTAGATATTATCAATTTTACTAGTAGTTTTGATTTTCAATGTATAGAGCCTTATTTTAACCATTCTCAGCTTTTTGAAGAAGAATTTTATTTAAAGATAATTGATGAGCACCCTTGTATAAGCAAAATATGTTTATTTAATGCCGAAAGTTCTTACGTACATGATATAATGAGTATTCATGAGAATAAACATCCTATGCTGATGGGGCAGTTAATTTATATTAGTCATCCTTTAAGCTCAAATAATTGTGGAATTATAAATTTTGAAAGTCTCTCATTTGGCGATGAAAATCAATTTAGGGCTAATAAAAAATTTAATAGCTGTCTATATAAGAAGCTAACAATAGACTCGAAAGGAAATTTAAAAAACTGTCCACATTTAACTACAAACAGTAACGATAATACAATTGCTAATGTGGTTAGTAACCCTGATTTTCAGAAGATGTGGCTCATAAAAAAAGATGATATTGAAATATGTAAAGACTGCGAGTTTAGATACAATTGTAATGATTGTAGAGCTTTTACTGTAAAAGCAAACTATGTGTATTCTAAACCATTAAAATGTACTTATAACCCTTATACAAACGAATGGGCTTGAAAAGTTTTTTGAAAAAATTCCCTCATGTTTCTCAACATGATCATATGGACTGTGGTCCAGCATGTTTAGCTATTATTTCAAAATATTATGGCAAAGAATATTCTATACAAGAATTAAGAGAATATTGTTCTTTGGCTAGAGATGGAGTTACAATGTTAGGCATTGAAGATGGAGCGTTAGAGATAGGCTTTGAAACAATTGCGGTACAAATTTCTACACAAGATTTAATAATAAAGAATCCTCTACCTTGTATTTTATATTGGGATAATAATCATTTTGTTGTATTATACAAAATAACTAAATCTATTTTTACAAATAATTATTATTTTCATATTTCTGATCCAGCCTTTGGAAGAATAAAAATAAAACAATCTGATTTTGAAAAAGTATGGTTAAATAATAATAGTAAGGGTATTGCTTTAATTCTTAATACAAAAGATTCTTTTTTTGAAAAGACACCTAAATACGTTAATAAGTTTACTTTTTCGAATATTATTAATATAATAAAACCGAACAAAAAAGAGTTTTTTATACTCCTGTTTGGGTTTTTATTTAGTAGTTTCTTTACTCTAATATTTCCATACCTAACACAAGCATTAATTGATATTGGAATCAGTGACAAAAACCTAAACTACATTTTTTTAATATTACTGGCACAACTTTTTCTGTTTTTTGGTACAACAATAATAGACGTAGTCAGAAGTTGGGTTTTAATGTTTGTCAACTCAATGATTAATATTCAGATTATTGCAGATTTTTTAAATAAGATAATAAAGTTACCTTTTCATTTTTTTGACACAAAACAATTAGGTGATTTCACATCAAGAATTCAAGATCATCATAGGATTCAAGAGTTTTTAACCTCGCAAAGTCTTATAGTTGTTTTTTCATCATTCAATTTTATTATTTACTTCTTTGTTTTGTCTTTTTATGATCCTAAAATTCTTATTATATATTTATCTCTAACATTGATATCAATAATTTGGTCTTTATATTTTCTTAAGAAAATTGAACGGCTAGACTATAATAGGTTTAGTTATTTAAAAGCAGCCCAACAAAATGTTTTTGAATTAGTCAACGGAATTGTAGAAATAAAACTAAATAATACCGAAGAATATAAAGTTAATAAATGGCAAGCTAATCAGTCAAAGCTTTTCTCTGTAGACTTTGAATCTTTAAAAGTTACCCAATACCAAAACTTAGGTTTTGAATTTATTAATCAACTTAAAAATATATTAATAATTTTCATTGCTGCTCGAGAAGTGATTATCGGAAATATTACATTGGGAACATTACTAGCGATTAGCTACATCATTGGAATGATGAATAACCCCCTTAGCCAATTGATAGAGTTTTTAAAATCTTGGCAATTTGCAAAACTAAGTTTTTTTAGATTGAATGAAGTTCAATTAATGGAAAATGAAGATAATAAATCCGATATTTTAGTTTCAGATTTTTCACAGAATAGTTTTATTGAGATTTCTAACTTAGACTTTCATTATCATGGTTTTCGTTCTCCAAAAGTTATTAATAATTTAAGTATTAAAATCCCGTTTGGAAAAACTACAGCTATAGTTGGTGAAAGTGGTAGTGGTAAAACCACACTTATGAAGCTTTTGTTAAAATTTTATTCGCCATCAAAAGGTGAAATTAATTATTCAGGTTTTCCTATAAGTGATATTTCAGCAAAGGACTTAAGAAAAAACTGTGGTGTAGTGATGCAAGACGGTTATATATTTTCAGATACATTAGAAAGGAATATTGCAACTGGTTCTGAAGAGATAGATAATTCTAAACTTGAAAATGCTGTTAAAATAGCCAATTTACAAGATTATGTAGATAGTTTACCTCAAGGATATAAAACTATGTTAGGGTCTGGAGGGAATGGTGTTTCTGGAGGGCAAAAACAAAGAATTTTAATAGCAAGAGCTGTTTATAAGAATCCTAAATTCATATTTTTCGATGAAGCTACATCTTCTTTAGATGCTGAAAATGAAAAAATAATATATGATAATTTGGATTTGTTTTTTAAGGGAAAAACAGTCGTGAAAATTGCTCATAGATTATCTACGGTAAAGAATGCAAATCAAATTATCGTAATTAAAAAAGGTAAAATTGTTGAAATAGGAAATCATAAAAAATTAGTATCCAATAAAGGAGTGTATTACAATTTAGTGAAAAATCAATTAGAATTAAGTGTTTAGAGTTTATGAAAAAAGAATTTATTAATAGGAAAGACTTTTTTATTGTGAATTATGGTTTGTACATAATCATAATTGCCTCTTTAATAATTATAATTACGCTTCTTATTATCAAGTTTGATGATAAATCTGTTCTGGAAAGAGTTTTGGATTATTATTTAAATAAAAAATAAAGAAGGTAAAAGTTGACACCTAAAAAATGTAATTGACAATTAAAATTTCATAGTTATGAAAACAAAAAAAATAATCTCTTAGAGTTAAAAATCCAAAGTTTAGAAATTAGTAAAATCTTAGAAGTTAAGGAGTGTCATGTTCAAGAGGAGCCACAACCTCTAGAAAGTTTGTAACGCATTCAAGTAGTTATGAAAGTGATCCTGCAAGTAGATATGATAATGACTATTAAAACAATTAAAAAATGAAAAATTCAATTAAAATATTATTGACTTTAATTTCTCTAACAATTTATTTATCAATGTATAAGCCAAAAAAAGAGAGTAACTATGAAATTAGATTTCATTATAATCATGGTGCTATAGGGTTATTATGTGATAATGATTGTTCTTGGACTGATTTATATATACGTAAAAAATCATTTTATATAAATGAGCATGGTATGGTGGATATAAAAAGCGACTTAGATGCTTTAAAACAATCAACCTTTTTATTTTCTGTCGAGAAAAAAGGAAATAAAATTCATTTAAAATCCTTAAAGGGATCTGACTGGGAAGATCTGTCATTTATAATCCCTAGGAATAAAAATAATTCAATTGTTGTTAATAGTAAAGGAATAGAAGAATAAAGTATGGATTATCATAAAATTACTACCTTATTAAAGGAGTATAATTATTTTATAATTAAGGAAGATTGGGATAAGTCTGTTAAGGATCATCCAGATTTTCCTCAGTTAAATTCTATTGCTGATATTTTTAATCAATATGGAATTGACAACTATATAGCCCAAGTTCCCAAAGAATTATTTGATGATTTACCAGAGATTTTTATCGGGATGGTTGATTTTGATGGAAGTATAGAAACCTTAATAGTTAATATTAGCGATAAAAGTAGTATTAATTTAATTTTTTTCGATTCTGTTAGTCAAGTAACAAAAGATGAATTTTTGAGAATTTGGAATGGTTACATTTTAGTTATTGAAGAAAACGAACAAACGATAGACACTCCAAAAAAAATAATAGATTTTAAACCTTATTTCTCGAAACTACTCCTCTTATTAGTTTTCATTTCATTCTCAATAATGGGATATTACTTCAATTTTTTAAACTATAAATCTGCTTCTTTATTGTTTATAAATAGTTTGGGCATATTCTTAAGTTTTTTAGCAGTAAAAGAAAGTTTAGGTTTTGGTAATAAACATACGTTCAAAGTATGCTCAACAATAAAAAATGGAAATTGTAACCAAGTCATAAAGTCAGAAAGTGCACATCTGTTTTTAGGAATTACTTATAGTGATCTATCTCTCATCTTTTTTCTTTTTTCATTCATTATTAGTCTATTTGTTAAAAATCATCCTGAAGTTCTTAGTTTAAACTTTGTTATATTACCTCTAACTATTGGGGTAATCATTTTATCAATATATCAACAAAAGAACATTTTAAAAAAATGGTGTATAATTTGTTTAGGAATTTCATTTCTTGCTTTAATCCAATCTCTAATTATTATTTCTTCTTTTGAAGTTAATATTATTACAAGCTTTCGAAGTTTGTTTTTTTCTTTTTTTATTTACCTATTAGTATTTACCCTTTTTTACAATGTAAAACCACTGCTAAATAAACTTAGTGATTTAACATTTGAAAAATATCAGAGAGGAGAAATCTATAAAAACAAGGAAGTTTTTGATTTATTTTCAAAAAATGAGATTTTGATTCCTAAAAAAGATTATGAAGATTTGTTTTCAATTAAATTGAATAATATTGAATCAAAAAACACACTTACTTTAGTTTTATCTCTTGACTGCAGTTATTGTAAATCAGTATATAATAGCTTTAGAAACCTCTTTTTTTATTATAAGAATAAAGTTAATTTTAAAGTAATATTCAATTTTGAAAAGGATAAAATGGATGAACATAATATAGAAATAATCAATAGAATATATAGCTTTAGGCATGATGTTAAAAAAGCTACGCAATCTTTGGATGAATTTTTATTGATGAATTACACAAGTCATAAGTGGTTAAGAAAATGGAAGAAGAAAGATTCATCTTTTACTGAAAAAATTTTAAAAAATATCGAAATACTTGAATCGAATAATTTAACAGATACTCCATGTTTACTGATTAATAATCGATTGTGCCCAAAAGAATACAGAGTTGAAGATATAAAGTATTTTTTAAATTCAATAATTTAGTTAATGCTAATCAAAGTAAAATGTTGTTACTCTATTATTCTATGATTTTTTATTTAGTTTTCCCTTTTTTGGAAAACTACTATTGGAATAAATATTTAAATTAAAATTGATGAATAAAGTTTCGTTTTGTATGGTTTGTATGAATAGATTGGAAAACCTAAGAAAAACCATTAAAAAAAATATTGAGGACAATATTAATTATCCGAATGTAGAGTTTATTTTACTAGACTATAATTCAAAAGACGGATTAGAGAATTGGGTTAAACAGAATTTAAATAATTATCTTGATTCTGGGATTTTAAAGTATTATAAAACTATTAAACCTAAATATTTTCATAGATCACATTCTAGAAATGTAGCTTTTAAGTTAGCAACAGGAGACATTTTATGCAATCTTGATGCTGATAATTTTTTAGGAAAAGAATTTGCCCACTATATAAATTATCACTTTAGTTTCAGAGATGATATTTTTTTAATTTCAGGAAAAAAGGATGGTTCATATGGAAGAGTTTGTGTAAAAAGGAGAGATTTTTTTAGTATTAGGGGATATGATGAAAGAATGTCTGGTTGGGGGTTTGAAGATGATGATTTATATCATAGACTAGAAATGTTAGGTTTACAAAAAATCAAAATTTTCAAATCAAAATTTTTAAATTCAATTGAGCACGAGAGTAATGCTTCTTTTAGTAATGATAAAGAAGTACTTTCTGTAAAGCATATTTTAATCCATCATATAAATCGTCTTGAAAGTCATGTAATCTATTTGTTCGATACGGGAAAATATAACATGGGTAGAGTTTTTAGAAAAAATGAATTTGAGTTAGATGAAATTCATTTAGATGAAGCATGGGAAGAAGGAACTTTTGTTAAAAAAAATAATTTTTTATTGCTGAAATCCGATACAACAAATCTAAAATTATTGGTTATAGATGAATTTAAGTCTTTTAAAAATTCAGAAGGAAAGATTTATAAGAAAATTTTTGAGAAAGAGTTGTTAGATTTTCTACTTATACAATTAACATCACTCAAAAATAAAAACATATTCCAATCGACGATAAAAAATGCAAAGGTACAAGCTAATACTGAAAATAATTGGGGTCTTTCTAAATTAATTAAATCGTAATTATGATAATAAGATTCTCCATTTTTCTAGATAAAAAACTATTAACTAACGTTATAGTTGACTTTTTAGAACCTTTAACAAGCAGGTTAATTCAATCTAATCAAGTAAAGTATGTTGATTATTCTATAAACTTTGAAGGTCTCTGGGTACTTTTTTCTATTAATTCACATAAAATTAGAGAAGAGATTATCAATGATATTAGTAGTTCGTGGGAAACCTTTTCATCAAGCTTTAAAACAAATTTTAATTATAATGAAGCTATAATTAATACATTATTCTTAAAATACCCTAATGGTTATTTAAAATTTTATAACTATAACATTAATGAAGCGGATCAAGAACTTTCTCCAAGAATATCGAAGTTTACTATGGGGAACATTCAAATTCTGAAATATTTTAATGATAATAAGGATGAAGAAAATAAAATTATTTTATTTTTTATTTTTTTGTACTGTATAGGGGGCTATTCTTTTTTTGAAATAAATAAAATCTGTAGTGTTTTGATAGATTCATTTTCATTCAATAATGAAAATAAAAAAAACATAGTTGTCAGGGCTAAGAATGTAGTCAATAAAAACTATAAAGAGCTTAAAAGATATTTTGATGATTGTTTTTTCGAACTTTCTAAATTTAATCAAGATTCTAGTTTAGTGAGTAGTGATTGGCAACTAGTGTCCAAATGGAAATTTTTTTATGGCAACCTTATTAATACAGATAGTATTAAAGAAGAAGATAGATTAATAAATTTATTTGATAAATATAAAAATCAATTAATGATCAGCTCAGGAGAAGCATATTTTATTTTAGAAATTATACATCAGACTGTGGGAGAGAGTATTTCCTAAATAACGTGAGTTCGGGATAAAAAATTTTTTTAATTACACGAAAAAAAGCGAAAAATTTAGTAAATTAAAGTACTGATTTTTAATTGTATAACTAAATTTTCCACTATGGTTTCTGATTTTAAAATTACTGAATTTTTCTGTTTAATTGATGATTTTTGTACCGAAATTAATCAAGTTATTGATAAAAATGCTTTAGAAACCTGTTCAAAGATAGTTAGACGAAGAAAGCCTAAACTCACCCAAAGTGAAATAATCACAATTATGGTGCTTTTCCATTTTAGTGGTTTTAGGTGTTTTAAACACTTTTATATCGAATATGTTAGCAAACACTTGTCAAAAGAATTTCCAGATTTAGTTTCCTATAACCGATTTGTTGAATTGAAAAAGCGTTGTTCAGTGCCTATGATACTGTTTCTTCAAATGCACTATTTAGGTCAATGTGTAGGCTTCCCTATTTTAGAACTGTTTGTTAATCCAAATATATGGTTTTCCGTTTTAAAATAGATTGGCTTTCCTTTCATATTATTGCTTAAAAGCCAATTTATTTTAAAATGAGCCTAGCGGCAGCGTCATGTTGCTTTTGAGCATATTTTACAGGTGGAATTTTACCCAAAGCATCGTGTGGCCTATGATTGTTATAATCATCCATCCATATCTGTGTTTGTTCTCTTACTTGATCTATATTCTCAAAAATATATTTATTGAGTACACCTCTTCGATAGGAACCGTTGAATCGCTCCACAAATGCATTTTGAGTTGGTTTTCCAGGCTGTATGTACTTAAATTCAATATCGTGCATCCTACTCCATTCATTGGTTATATGTGCGATAAATTCAGTACCATTATCCATTCTGATCTTTGTAGGTTTTCCTTTTTTATTGATAAGGTGATTAAGTACCCATACAATACGATTACTGGTTAAGGAAAAGTCGATCTCTATATGCAGCGCTTCTCTGTTATAATCATCGATAATATTAAATGCCCTAAAGCGTCTTTTATTTTCTAAAACGTCTGTTACGAAGTCCATACTCCAAGTATGGTTGATTTGTTGAGGAACTTCAAGTGGTTCTTTTATTCTTGCTGGTAATCGTTTCTTTGCTTTTGGTCTTAAAGGAAGCCCTAATGCTACATATACTCTGTGCATACGCTTATGATTCCAAGATTTCCCTTCATTGCGTAATCTGTCGTAAGCTTTCCAAAACCCTTCTTCTGAATGTTGTTCTGCTTTTTGCTTCAATGCCTGTTCTACTTCAGAATCGTCCTTAACCAATGGCTTATAATAGTAAACGCTCTTACTCATTTTAAGAACACGGCACGCCCTGCTGATGCCGTAATGAATAAGTTCTTTCGTAATACTTCGCTTACGACAAGGCTTTATAGCTTTTTTTCTATAATCTCCTTTGCCATTTGATGGTCAAGAGCAAGTGTGGCATACATTTGCTTAAGTTTACGGTTTTCTTCTTCCAATTCTTTTAAACGCTTAAGCTCCTTGGAGTTCATACCTGCATACTTACTTCTCCATTTGTAAAAGGCCGCAGCACTTACACCATGTTCACGAGTAATCTCTGGCACTGGCTTACCGTTATCAAACTCCTTTAAAATCTTTGCGATTTGTGTCGGACTAAATTTACTTTTTCTCATAATTACTGTTTAAAATTAAGCTTTTTATTCTACTTTTAAACAGTTCGGTTTTTAGGGAAGCTTACATTAGTGAGTCAGATGATTCTTGTTTGATTTCATTAAATGTTTTACATACTATTACAATTAAACTATCCAGTTCGGATATTTTGCATGTCAAAGAAATAATAAGTTGCTCTGGAGAGTTTGAATAGTTGTAATCTTTACCAAAATTTGAAAAGTCTTTTTTAAGAATATTTTTTAAATTATGGATTGGATAACTCTTTTCTTTTTTTAAACTATCTCTTGAAATACTTAAAACATTATTGCGCTTTATAAATATAGGATAACATTTGCCAAAAGTTGTTGATACTAGAACGTTATATCTTGTTTTATTATTATAAATTTTTAAATAAGCTCTTTTTTCTTCATAATTTAAACTTTGAAGGCTATCGACCAACTGGTTAAAATCAGTAATTCCTCTCAGGTCTACATATTGGTAATTTTCATTTAATGAGAAATCGGAGGAATGAGGATAATAAAATTCTTTTTCAATGTTTTCTCTGTTTGTTTTACAAGAAGTTAGATTAAAAAAGAAAAATATAGAAAGTAAAAGAGTTATTCTTCTTTTCATATAGATTTGTAATTTTTGTACTTAAGGTCTTATTTATCAATAACTAAATTAACTGAAACAAAATAAAAAAACAACCTTTTGGTACTGAGCGTAGCCAAAGAAGGTTGCTTTTTAATATGATAAGATTGCTTCAACTTTAAAAGTATCGCAATGATGTTTTAAGCATTTAAAGGTTGTCCGTCCCAAGCAGCTTTCGCGGCTTCTTTTACCGCTTCAGAGTAGGTTGGGTGTCCATGACAAATACGTGCTAAATCTTCCGCAGAAGCTCTGTATTCCATCGCTACGGCTGCTTCCATAATTAAGTCGGCAACACGAGCACCTACCATGTGTACTCCTAAAATTTCATCGGTATTTTTATCAGCCAAAACTTTTACAAATCCGTCTAAATCTCCACTCGCACGAGAACGTCCTAAGGCACGCATAGAGAATTTTCCTACTTTGTAATCCACCTTAGCTTCTTTTAATTCGTCTTCAGTTTTACCAACAGCCGCTACTTCTGGCCATGTGTATACAATTCCAGGAATTAAGTTATAGTCGATATGAGGTTTTTGTCCCGCTAAATATTCAGCAACCACCACACCTTCTTCTTCTGCTTTATGTGCTAACATCGCTCCACGAACTACATCACCAATGGCATAAATGTTCGAAACGTTGGTTTGTAAGTGATCATTTACTTCAACCATGCCTCTTTCAGTAACTTTTACACCCGCATTTTCTAAAGCCAATCCTTCGGTATACGGACGACGACCTACCGCTACCAAACAGTAATCACCCGTAAAAGTAACCTCTTCTCCTTTTTTATTGGTCGCTGTTACCACAACTTCGTCACCCTTTCTTTCAACAGCAGTAACTCCGTGGCTTGCGTTAATTTTCATTCCTTGTTTCTTTAAAACCTTCGTCAATTCTTTAGAAACATCTTTATCCATGGTTGGCGTAATCGTAGGTGCATATTCGATAACCGTTACCTCAGCGCCTAAACGCTTGAAAACAGAACCTAACTCTAAACCGATAACACCACCGCCAATTACTAATAAATGTTTAGGAACTTCAGGAAGTTTTAAGGCTTCAGTAGAAGTAATAATTCGCTCTTTATCAAGCGTAATAAAAGGTAAAGAAGACGGTTTAGAACCTGTAGCTATAATAATGTTAGTTGCTTCAATAGTTTCTTCAGAACCATCATTTTTAGTGATTTTTACGTGCGTAGCATCTTCAAAAGAACCTAAACCTTCGTAAACCTCAATATTGTTTTTATCCATTAAATATTTGATACCTCCTGTAGTAGTTTCTACTACATTTGCTTTACGAGCTATCATTTTTCCGAAGTCAAAAGAAGGTTTTTCAACAGAAATTCCGTGTTCTTCAAAATGATGTACGGCATCATAGTAATGATGTGAAGAATCTAGTAACGCTTTTGAAGGAATACATCCAACATTTAGACAAGTTCCGCCTAAAGTCGAGTATTTTTCGATAATAGCCACTTTAGAACCTAATTGAGCGGCTCTGATAGCAGCAATATACCCTCCTGGACCAGAACCTATAACGATTAAATCGTATTTCATGAGTTGTGTTTTATTATTTCATCCATTTAAATTGCACAATGTCCGTTGCTAATAAGTTAAGTATTCTTACTGGCTACCACCATTGCTTGCAAGATGCTCATTATGAGCTTTTATAAAAATGAAGTACAAAAGTACAATTATTTGTCGATAAAATTAGTTTTCATATCTTTAAAACTTAAATTCGTTGTATGAAAATTTTTAAAAAAATTATAGGATTTTTACTAATACTCTTAGTCATCGCACAGTTTTTTCAACCCCAAAAAAACGAGGGTAAAATCGCTTCGGTCGAACCTTTTATAAAAGAAACCAAACCAGGTGACGAGGTACATAAAATATTAAAAACAGTGTGTTTTGATTGTCATAGTAACTCAACTCGTTACCCTTGGTACAGTAGTATTACGCCAGTAAATTATTGGTTGGCAAACCATATAAAAGAAGGAAAAGAAGAGTTGAACTTTTCTGAGTGGGCTACTTATTCTTTGAAAAGAAAAGAGCATAAGATGGAAGAGATTTGGGAGGAAGTAGAAAAAGGAAAAATGCCCTTAGATTCGTACAGATGGACGCACGCCAATGCTCGTTTAACAAAAGAAGAAGTAGCACAAGTAGTTAACTGGGCTAAAAGTGTACAAAGTGATTACAAAACGCAGTTAGCAGACTAAAATTAATGCAACAACTGTTAATAATTGGGTACGTTTGGATAGAAAAAACTACGGGAGCTGGGAATCGAATGTTACAGTTGCTCAACGTTTTTAAAAAGCAGAACTACACCATTACGTTTGCGACCCCTGCCCAAAAAACGGAAAACTCTTTAAATCTAACCGAATTAGGAGTTCAAGAGCAATCTATTGAACTAAATTCACCTACTTTTGATGATTTTGTTAGCAAACTAAAACCTGATGTTGTGTTATTCGATCGCTTTATGATGGAAGAACAATTCGGTTGGCGTGTTGCTGAATATTGTCCCAAAGCTTTGCGGATTTTAGATACGGAAGACTTGCATTTTTTACGTAAAACGCGTCATGTACAATTAAAAAAAGGAGAATCTTTTTCTACAAAAGCATTGTTGCAATCGGACGAAGCGAAGCGAGAAATAGCGGCTATACTACGTTGTGATATGAGTTTGATTATATCCTCTTATGAAATCCAATTGTTGAAAGAAGTTTTTAATATTGATGAAGCGTTGCTTTATCATTTTCCTTTTTTATTGAATAGGATTAATGAAAAGGCAATTGAAAACTGGATGCCATTTGAAGAACGAGCACATTTTGTCTTTGTAGGAAACTTTTTTCATGCACCCAATGTCGATGCTGTTTTACAATTAAAAACCATTTGGAAAAATATTAGGAAGAAATTACCCAATGCAGAATTGCATATTTACGGGGCCTATGTTACGCAGCAAATTCAGCAATTGCATAAACCAAAAGAAGGATTTATAATTAAAGGTTTTGTAGAAAATGCGTTAGCGGTGGTTCAAAGTGCTAGAGTAGTGCTTGCTCCCATTCGTTTTGGAGCAGGAATTAAAGGGAAGTTAACCGAAGCGATGGAGTGCGGAACGCCCTCTGTAACTACTCAAATAGGTGCAGAAGGAATGCACGGCAGCTTGCCTTGGAATGGGGTTGTTGAAAATGATTTTAAAGAGTTTGCGGATAAAGCAGTAAGATTGTATACTGATAAAAACCTTTGGTTGGAATCGCAGCAAAACGGAGTTAACATGATCAACTCACTATATGATAAAGAAAAATTAGCCGCTTCTTTTTTAAATAGGTTGAAAAAAATCCAAGAAAATCTTGAGGTACATCGCACACAAAATTTTTTAGGAAGCATGTTACAACTTCAAACCCTACAAGCTACAAAGTTTATGAGTAAGTGGATTGAAGAGAAGAATAAGTAATTAGTTTTTAGTGGGTTGATAATCTAAAGGTAACATATTCGCAAAAGCCTCAAAGCCCCAGTACCCTTCATTGAATACAGCCTCAGGATTCATAAGAACCCCTTGGATATCTATTTGGGCTTTTCCTTCTAATAAAACAATATTTGAGGTTTGCACACCATTGGCTTTTCTACGTTTTCCAAACATTCCGATTACATAATTTTCTTCCTCTGGTTCTTGAGTGTAAATAACCATTAAGTAATCTTTAAAACTCAAATAGGGTGTTTTGTTATCGTAGGTAATGATATCTTCATAAGGAACGTTTTTTTGATATAGGTAATCTCGATATTTGGGGAGTTTTGCTTTTTGAAGGGTAACGATTACACTATCTAACGTAGTTTTTGGATGGGTGATTTTTTTAGATAAATTGACAGATCTACTATAGAGCTTAAAAAACTCTCTAGCAAATTTTATTTTTTCTTCAGAAGGTCTATCGGAGTTTGGTACTCTTTTGAACTGATTGACTACAAAACCATCTTCTTTAAGCTTTTTTGAAGTCAAACTTCTTAAAAAATGCATTTGCGAACCGTTATAAGCTTCAAGCCTGTTTTGTTTCCACTTTCTTCTAATGTTCTTTCGAAGGTTTTTATAACGTGCAAATCCGCTAAAAAATAATCGGTCTTCTTTTAGGGTAAAATCAACCAAATCATAGGTAATGATATAACCTAAACCTTGATGTTTAATTGTAAGCGGTTTTCTAGCAAATGCTGTTAGTGTATTGGTTTTGGTACTATACTCAAAGTGCAAGTCTTTTTCGTTTACTATTTTGCAGGTTTGTGCGAGTTTTGTTCTTCCTAAAAAAGTTTGCTTAAAACGTGTTAAATTATATTTCCAGTTATCATCATAAATGGTTTTTCTAATGACCACTTCATTTAAAACACTGCTATCTTCTTTAAGTGTAATATGTAGGTTTTTGTTTTTGCTTTGTGGGGTAATTAAAAGTTGTTTGGTTGCATACCCTAAAAAAGAAATAACGAGGGTGTAATATCCCTCTTTAATTTTTAATTCAAATTTCCCTTCAGCATTCGTTATGGTGCCTTTGGTGGTATTGTTAAAGTAAACAGAAGCTCCTTCTAAGGGTTCGTTCCTTTCTGATACTACACTTCCTTTAATTACAATCTGAGAAAACGATATTGAGCTTACCAAAAGCAGTAAAAGAATGAGTCCCTTTTTCATGAAAAATAGTTTCCATAAAAATAGGGACTTATTTAAAGTGATAAAATTTTATTTGTTAATTTTTGTCAATCAACCCAGCACGTTTTAACAAAGCATCAGGTTTTGGCGCTCTTCCTCTAAAGCGTTTGTATAATTCCATAGGTTCTTCTGTGCCACCTTTAGACAATACATTATCTTTAAATTTATTGGCAACCTCTTTGTTAAAAATACCTTTTTCTTTAAAATATTCAAAAGCATCAGCATCCAAAACTTCTGCCCATTTATAAGAATAATATCCAGCAGAATATCCTCCTTGAAAAATATGAGAAAAAGAGGTGCTCATACAGTTTTCTGCTACGTCTGGATATAGTTTCGTTGCAGCAAAAGCATTCATTTCAAATTCTTTTACTGAAGCTATGTTTTCAGGAGCATTTCCAGAATGCCAAGACATATCTAACAACCCAAAACTTACTTGACGTAAGGTTTGCATTCCTTCGTGAAAACTAGCAGATTCTTTAATTTTTTCAACATATTCCATCGGAATAACTTCGCCGGTTTCGTAATGTTTTGCGAACAATTCTAAGGCTTCTTTTTCGTAACACCAGTTTTCTAATACTTGACTCGGTAGCTCTACAAAATCCCAAGAAACAGAAGTTCCGGATAAGCTTTTATAGGTGGTGTTTGCCAACATACCATGTAAGGCATGACCAAATTCGTGGAATAGGGTAGTAACTTCGTTAAAAGTTAGTAACGACGGTTTTGTTTTGGTAGGCTTGGTAAAGTTACAAACGATAGAGACTTGCGGCCTTTCGTTCGTACCAGTACTCTTATATTGTGATTTATAAGAAGTCATCCAAGCACCATCACGTTTTCCTTGTCTAGGATGAAAATCAGCATACAAATACGAAACAAAATCCCCATTCGTATCTGTTACCGTATAAGTTTTAACATCTTCATGATACTTGTCAATAGTATCAATTTCTTCAAACTGTAAGTTATACAATTTGTTAGCAATGGTAAATACCCCATCAATTACATTTTCTAATTTAAAATAGGGTTTGAGTAACTCTTGATCTAGATTGAATAACTCTTTCTTTAGTTTTTCAGCGTAGTAAGCACCGTCCCATTTTTGTAATTGGTCAATTCCGTCTAATTTTTTAGCGTAGGCTTCTAAATTAGTAAACTCACGTTGAGCCGCAGGTTTCGCTTTTTCTAGTAGTTCGTTTAAAAACGTTATCACTTTTTCAGGAGTTTCAGCCATGCGCTCTTCTAATACAAAATGAGCGTGGGTTTTATAACCCAGTAGGTTGGCACGTTTATGACGTAAAGTAACAATGTCTTTTACAATTTGCTCATTGTTATAGTCATTTTGCTGAAATCCTTTTTTACCAAAAGCAATAGCTAATTCTTTTCTCAATTCTCTAGTATCAGCATAGGTCATAAAAGGTATGTAACTTGGGTAATCTAAGGTAATCATCCAACCCTCTTTACCTTTTGAATTTGCAAGCTCTTTGGCAGCTTCTTTGGCACTTTCTGGCAAGCCTGCTAATTTAGCTTCGTTGGTTATCAATAACTCAAAAGCATTGGTTTCTGCCAATACATGCTCTCCAAACTGTAACGATAATTTAGCCAACTCAGCATCAATTTTACGAAGCTCAGCTTTGTCAGCTTCTTTTAAATTGGCTCCGTTGCGTGCAAAACTTTTATACTGCTTATCGAGTAGTATTTCTTGCTCTGGAGTTAAGTTTAACTCAGAAAGTTGATCGTATACCGCTTTAACACGTGTAAACAATCCTTCATTTAAAATCATATCGTTTCTGAACTCACTCAACCAAGGCGAAATATCTTTTGCTATTTTTTGAATTTCTTCATTGGTTTCCGCAGAGTTTAAATTAAAAAAGATAGCAGTAACCCTGTCTAATGTATTCCCTGTATTATCTAAAGCAACAGTTGTGTTTTCAAAAGTTGGAGCTTCAACATTTTTAACAATGGCATCAATTTCGTCCTTTGCAATTTGTATGGCTTTTTTGATAGCAGGTTTATAATCTTCTTCTTTGATTTGAGAAAAAGGAGGGGTATTAAAGTCTTGTAAAAGTGGATTCATTATGTTCAATGAGTTAATGATTTAATGAGACAATGGGTTAATGTGTTAATGAGACAATGATTTAATGTATTACTGAGGCAATGATTTATTGAAACAGTGTTAATGAATCTGTTGCTTATTGTTTACGTACTCTTTCAGAAGCTTTTTCAACTTTTATTTTTAAGCCTTCTTTATAAGCGATGATTTTATCTAACACACATTTGTCAGAAGCTCCAATAATTTGTGCAGCTAAGATTCCTGCATTTTTAGCTCCGTCTAAAGCCACTGTAGCCACAGGAACGCCTCCTGGCATTTGAAGAATGGATAAGACAGAATCCCAACCATCAATGGAATTTCTACTTTTTACAGGAACTCCAATTACGGGTAACGGACTCATACTCGCTACCATTCCAGGTAAATGAGCCGCACCTCCAGCACCAGCAACAATTACTTTTACACCACGTTTGTGTGCATTGTTAGCGTAATCGAATAATTTTTCTGGAGTTCGGTGTGCAGATACAATATCTACTTCTACTTGAATATCAAAACTCTCTAAAATATTAATTGCTTCTTGCATGATTGGAAGATCTGAATCGCTTCCCATAATTATTCCTACCATAAATTTATGTTTTTGTCATTGCGAGGAATTAATGACGAAGCAATCTGTTAATGGTGAGATTACTTCGTTTCACTCGTAATGACGTTTTTTTATTTAGCTGTTACCTTAATCGTTTCTTTTACTTGTTGTGCGATTTTTCTCGCTTCGTTAATGTCTTCATTCACAATCGTTACGTGTCCCATTTTACGGAAAGGCTTGGTTGTTTTTTTTCCGTATATATGGGGAGTAACTCCATCAATTTTTAAAATTTCTTCGATGTTTTCGTATATTACATCGCCTGTATATCCTTCTGCACCGACGAGGTTTACCATAATACCAGCAACTTTGCTTTCTGTATTTCCTAATGGAAGATTTAAAATGCTGCGTAGGTGCTGTTCAAACTGGCTGGTATAACTGGCCTCAATAGAATAGTGTCCAGAATTATGAGTTCTTGGAGCAACCTCATTCACAAGTATTTCATCGTTTTCTGTTTGAAACATTTCAACGGCCAATAAGCCAACGAAATTAAAAGTGTCGGCAACTTTTAAAGCAATTTCACGTGCCTTTTGTGCTACGTTAGCTTCAATTCTTGCAGGACAAATTACGTATTCTACCTGATTGGCTTCTGGGTGAAACTCCATTTCTACTACTGGATAGGTTTTGGTTTCGCCATTGGTATTTCTAGCGACAATAACTGCCAATTCATTTTTAAAAGGAATTAGTTTTTCAGAAATACATTCGCTAGTAGGCAGGCTTTCTAAATCACTAATTGTACGAACTATTTTTACACCATTACCATCGTATCCGAATCGAGCAGATTTCCATACAAAAGGAAAGGTAACCGCTTCATTACTAACAGCGTGTTTTAACTCTTCTAACGAGGTAAATCTCGAAAAGTCAGCCGTAGGGATGCTGTTGTCGTGATAAAATACTTTTTGGTGTGCTTTATTTTGAATAATTCTTAAGTTTTTAGGCTTCGGAAAAATAGTCAATCCCTCAGCTTCTAGGGCATCTAAGGCATCAATATTTACGTTTTCAATTTCTATGGTTAGCAAATCTACTTGTTTACCAAAATTGTAAACAGTATCATAATCTAATAAATCTCCTTGATGAAATTCATTACATATTTGTGCGCATGGTGCATCGGCGTTTCCGTCTAAAATAGCAGTATAAATATCGAATTTTTGTGTTTCGGCAAGTAACATTCTTCCTAATTGACCGCCTCCTAGCACACCCAATTTAAAGTTTGAAGAAAAGTAGTTTTTCACGATAAAAGTGTTAATTGTGTTGTTGTTGCAAAAATAAGAATCTAATTGTTAGTACGAATAGTATTAACGAGATATTCTTAGCTGATTGTTACTAATAGGAGTAACAAAATACAGTAACGCATTACAGCCTTTACCATCTAAGGGAGCACCTCCTGAAAGGTAGTTGTACTTTTTGTCGTCGCAAGGGCAACTAATTTCTACTCCATTAAAAGTCATTAAAGAGCTACAGTTTTGCTCAGGACATTGTTGGTCAAAAGCTCTGTAGCCAGAAGCTCCTGTTCTAAAAATAAAAACATTTCTTCCTTGTATTACATTTTGCGACTCTCCGCCAGGAACCAATAGTCCACTAAATTCAGGTAGCGATAAATCGATAATCGCATTCATTTTTACTCCTGAAAAGCAATTGTTTATAGGTGTATTTTCACTACAGCCGAAACATATTATAAGAAGAAACAAATAACAGACTTTTTTCATTTTTTTACATAGAGTTAGTATTGTAACGCTACTAAGTTACAAATATTTTGTACATTTGTAAGATAATCTCATTCCTTGCGGCATGAGATTTTTAAGTTTAACCCACAGGGTTTTAGGGAGAAAAGTTGTATGCTTTTTATCTTTACATGAAAAGTATATATAGTTTGATGATTTAAAAAGAAAAGAGATGAGTAATGTATCATATTATACAGAAGAAGGATTAAAGAAATTAAAGAACGAGTTAGCACATTTAGAACAAGTAGAAAGACCACGTGTTTCTCAAGAAATTGCAGATGCTCGTGATAAAGGAGATTTGAGCGAGAATGCAGAGTATCATGCTGCCAAAGAAGAACAGTCGTTATTAGAAACCAAAATAGCAAAGCTAAAAAACGTAGTTGCCAATGCTCGTATTATTGATGAAAGTCAATTAGATTTGTCAAAAATCTTAATTCATTCTATTGTTAAAATTAAAAATACAGTGAACGGAATGGAGTTTACCTATACCTTGGTAGCAGATAGCGAAAGTGATGTAAGAAACGGTAAATTATCTGTAAACTCACCAATTGGTAAAGGTTTGCTAGGTAAAAAAGTAGGTGATATTGCCGAAATACAAGTACCTAACGGAATTATGAAATTTGAAGTTATGGAAATTTCTCGATAAGAGAAAAAACAAATACAAAAGAGTAAAGATTTATTCGGGTTTTAGCTTCGCTAGAACCCGATTTCTTTTTTACTTTTACTGTAAAATTAAATTAAAAAACATGGCAAGTATTTTTACAAAGATTATAAACGGAGAAATTCCATCGTACAAAATAGCTGAAGATGATAACTATTTTGCTTTTTTAGATATCAATCCAAATGCAAAAGGACATACGTTAGTAATTCCTAAACGTGAAGAAAATAAACTATTTGATTTATCAAAAGAAGAGTATGACGGATTAATGTCTTTCTCTTACAGAGTAGCAAAAGCGATTGAAAAAACGATTCCGTGCGAACGTGTAGGAATGAGTGTAATTGGTTTAGAAGTACCTCATGTACACGTACACTTAATTCCGTTACAAACCATGGAGGATATCCGATTTGTAAAGAAAGAAAAGTTAACAAACGAAGAGTTTGTAGCTGTTGCTGAAGGGATTGCTAAGAATTTTGAGTAATTGAGTTATCATTTATTTTAACGAGATTATAAACACAAAAGATTAAGTAACCAAATAAGAAAAAAATTAATGCAGAAAACTATCATACCTATTTTAGTAACATTCACTATACTATTTAGTTCTTGTCAATTTAATCAATCAGCAAATAAAGATTTAATAACAGGAGCATATTCAAGAGGAGACGGATTAGGATCTGATGATGTAATTATAGAAGTTAATGGTAAAGTTGAAAAGAGAAATGAATTTGTTTTTGGCGAAAAAGTAAATTTAGTTTTTAATAATGTTACTGGTTTAACAAAATTAGATAAAAAAACGTATCCTGGGCTTTCAATGTATATTGTTAAAAATGAAAAGGACACTGTGCTCTCTAACCCTGATTTACTAGGAAACATAACTGATGGAACAGCACTTTTTCCTCTTAAACTACAAGCTAACTTTAGAGCAGCATTACCATATCAAAATAACGAAAAGTATAAGGCTTATGTACAAATATGGGATAAAAAAGGGGAAGGGAAGTTCAACTATGAATTACCATTTACTGTAAAGGAAAACGATTTACTTAAAATAACAAATAATGATATTGAGTATACAAATATTTATTTGTGGAATGAGACGCTTAAACAACCCGTTTTTAATAAAAATATAAGTCCTGAACATTTATTTATTTTAATAATTGAGGGAGCAAAAGGTTTAGAGTTAAGCGATAACAAAGTTTTTCCTGTTTTTTCGCTTGAACTTTCAGATAGTAAAGGAGGTAAGATCATTTCTAACCCGAATCTATTGAGTGCTTATAAGGAAGGAGTTGACCCTAAAGCTTTAGAAAACCAATTAACAGCAAAAATTAGTTTCTCTAAGGGGAAAATTAGCAATCCATGTAGGTTAGTAGCTAAGTTAAAAGATGAGAATTCATCAAAAGAAATTACAGTAACAACAGAGTTGGTTATTAATTAAGGCAACATTAAATAAGAGAGAAGGAATTACTAAACCTTATTCAATAAGATTTCAAAAGTAGTTCCTTTGCCTAGTTCTGATTTGAGTACGTGTATTTTTCCGTTGTGATAATCTTCAATAATGCGCTTAGAGAGCGATAATCCGAGTCCCCAACCACGTTTTTTTGTCGTAAAACCTGGTGTAAATATTTGTGTAAATTGTGATTTAGGAATTCCTTTACCCGTGTCTGAAATTCTAATTTTCACATTTTTAGAATTTTCACTAATGCCCACAGATAAGCTTCCTTTGCCTTGCATAGCATCAATAGCATTTTTTAGCAGGTTTTCTATAACCCACCCGTAAAGTTCTGAGTTTAGGTTTGTAAAAATTTCTTCTGCTTCAGTACTAAAAGAAAAAGATATCTGTTTAGAACTTCTATTTTGTAAGTAATCAAAAGCAATTTTGGTAACCGAAACGATATTGTGCTTTTTTAATTCTGGTAGTGAACCTATTTTAGAAAAACGATTCGCAATCGTATTTAAGCGTTTTACATCTTTTTCAATCTCGTCAACATAATCACTATTAACATTTTCAGTACGTAAAATAGTTATCCAACCCAATAATGAAGAAAGTGGTGTTCCGATTTGATGTGCTGTTTCTTTCGCCATACCGGTCCACAATTTGTTTTGTTCGGCAACTTTGCTAGACTTGTATACCATGTATAAAATGGTAAGAAATAGTCCTAGTATTAAAACTAAGGCAAGCGGATAGTATTTAAGTTTGTATAAAAGGTCTGAATTTCTATAATAAATATACTCTTTAATTCCTAAGTACTCTATGGCAATTGGTTCATTTTGATTTTTCATAATACTCAATTGCTTCTGAAGGTATGCAGGGTTTGTAGATTTTACAGAGTCTAAGTTATGAAACTGTTTTATTTTTCCGTCTTTACCCACCATAATAGAGGGAATATTCTCTATGGTTTCATAAACTTTGTTTACTAAATTAAAATTACCATCAGAATTAGGGCTAGAAGCTACTTCTTTAATTGCGGTAGCATAAATCTCCATTTTAGCACGCTCATCTTTTTTAAATTTTTGGAAAAACACATAAGTATTCCATAAAATAAATAAAACGGTAAGTAAAGAGATGCTAATTGCAATTCGTTTTACCCAATACGTATTTGTAAAAAAAGCCATCAATCAAATATAAACTATTCTCTACAATAACTAAATTTATAAATAGGTAGTATATTTACACTAAAAAATATAGTATGTTATCAATAAACCCTAAAGAGATACCAACTTCTAAGCTGCATGGATACTTATTAGGAGCTGTGGCTCCAAGACCTATTGCTTTTGCAAGTACTATAGATGCAGACGGAAATCCAAATTTATCACCATTTAGTTTCTTTAACGTATTTGGAGCGAACCCTCCCATTATGATTTTCTCTCCTGCACGTAGCGTAAGGGGTAATAAAACAAAACATACCTTAGATAATGCTGAAGCAACCAAAGAAGTAGTGATTAATATTGTAAACTACGCCATGGTGCAACAAATGTCGTTGAGTAGTACCATGTATCCAAAAGGGGTAAACGAATTTATAAAAGCTGGTTTTACCATGTTGCCTTCAGATGAAGTAAAGCCGTTTAGAGTCGCTGAGTCTCCCGTGCAATTTGAATGTAAAGTAAAAGATATAATTTACACAGGAGAAGAAGGCGGAGCAGGGAACTTAATTGTATGTGAAGTGGTAAAATTACACGTTAAGGAAGAAGTGCTCGCCGAAGATGGAAGTATAGACCAGTATAAAATAGATTTAGTAGCCAGAGCAGGAGGAAGTTATTACAGTAGAGCTAGAGATGGTTTTTTTGAAATACCCAAACCGTTAAGTACCCTAGGGATTGGGGTAGACCAAATACCTACAGAAATAAGAAACAGTACCATATTAACAGGCAATAATTTAGGCATGTTAGGCAATGTAGAACAGTTACCCACAGAAGAAGCTGTTAATAACTTTGCAAAAGAACATGCGCAATTTGTGGGGATTTCAACTGAAAAAAAACATACTTTTGCACAAGAGTATTTACAAAATAATGATGTAGAAAGTGCTTGGAAAGTACTTTTGATTAAATAGATAAGAAATGGAAGTAATAGGAAAAATTAAATTAATTAACGAGACACAAACATTTGGTTCTAACGGGTTTAGAAAACGTGAAATGGTAGTAACTACCGATGAACAATATCCTCAAATGATATTAATTGAGTTTATTCAAGATAAATGTGATTTATTAAACAATTATCAAGTAGGACAAGATGTAAAGGTTTCTATTAATTTAAGAGGAAGAGAATGGATTAACCCACAAGGTGAAGCAAAGTATTTTAACTCTATTCAAGGATGGAGAATAGAAAATTTAGCGCAAGCTGCTCCTCAAAACATTCCGCCAGCCGATCAGTTTGAGCCAGCTCCTGATTTGTCTGAAAATGAACCAGATGATTTACCTTTCTAAATCAATATAAATAACATATTACGTATTAAAAAGAGTGCAAAGTTTTGTGCTCTTTTCTTTTTACGGAAAACTACACTTTTTATTGCGGATATCCCCTTTTGGATAGTACAAAATGGGAGTATATTTGTGCCAGAATCATTCAATATTCGTATTGACTGAGGAATTTAAGGGGAAAATAAAAACCCTCTGATTAGTTTCAGAGGGTTTTTTTGTATGTAAGTATTATTTTTTCTCAGGCATTGGTCCTCTTAAATGAATTATTAACCCATTTAAAAAGTTTCGTAAAAACTGGTCGCCACACTCCATATATTTAGGATGATCTTCTTTGCGGAAAATAGCGTTAATTTCCGATTTAGAAACTTTAAAATCAACCAACGCACAAATTTCAATAATATCTGTATCTCTTAATTTGTGTGCCACTCGTAATTTTTTAAAAATATCGTTGTTAGTTAGTCCCATAACTGGTTTAAATTAATTTACTACTGAAAAAATAGCCCATGCGTAAATAGCAAAACGAGCAAAACGAAATAAGCCTACCACAACTACATTTTTAAAAGGATATTTAATCATCCCAGCAGTTAAGCAGCTAATAGCAAAAGGAAGCGGTAATAAGGCTCCTACTAAAATTAGAAAACCTCCCCATTTACTGGTGTTTTTAAGATTTTTAGCCATTTTTATTTCTAAGTAATTCCTTACAGAATCAATCTTTAAAGAAGCTCTTCCAATAAAGTAAGCACACAAGCCTCCTAAATAAGATAAGGTAGCCAACAGAGAAATATTAAGAATAGGATTTTCTGTTTTCTTAGACCATGCGATGAAAATTTCTGGAGGAATTAATCCCAAAATCGTTTCAGATATAAAAAAGGTAATTAAAATTGCAGTTCTAGAAAAAGTTTCGGTCATGGTTTGTAAACCATCATTAATATTATAAACATATTTATTAAATAAAAATAACCCGACAACGATACCTACAATTGGCCAAAAAGCTTTCTTTAAACTCTCCCAAATAAACATATAAAACCCCGTTCGATTATAGTAGTTGTGTAAACGCTTATAATGGGGTTTATTTATCTTTTTTTGTTCTTTCTATTATTCTTTTGAATCATCGCAAAAAAGCCTCTAATTTTAGGAAGTGCAAAAGTACGAGGTAATTAGAAACTACGCTAACAAATAATTGTTAATTATTATAGGCTTGCAATAGCAGCTTCTGCACATCGCTCACCATCCATGGCAGCCGAAATAATTCCACCAGCGTAGCCTCCCCCTTCACCACAAGGAAACAAACCACTAATTTGAGGATGCTCTAAATTTTCTTTTCTTGGAATATTTACAGGTGATGAGGTTCTAGACTCTACCCCAACAACATTCGCTTCCGCAGTGTAGTACCCGTGCATTTTCTTGCCAAAAGCAGCAAACCCCTTACGCAGTCTACTACCAATCAATTTAGGAAGCAAGGAATGTAAAGGCGAAGAATTTAATCCCGGTTGATACGAGCAATCATTTAAAGAAGAAGAAAGCCTGCCTTCTACAAAATCAGTTAAACGTTGTGCAGGAGCAACTTGACTTTTGCCTCCAGCATTAAAGGCTAGTTTTTCTAAGTCTTTTTGGTATTGTAAGCCTTTTAAAACACCATACTTTTCATACTTCGGTAAATCTTTGTCTACATTAATTTCAACCACAATACCAGAGTTGGCAAACTTGTTATTACGACGAGAAGGCGACATTCCGTTTACTACCACTTCACCATTGGCGGTTGCAGCAGGTACAATGAACCCACCAGGGCACATACAGAAAGAGTACACACCTCTATTGCCAACTTGGTGCACCAAACTATAGGCAGCAGCAGGTAACAACTCATCACGTTTACCTGCACAACTGTACTGAATTTGGTCAATAATTTCCTGTGGATGTTCCACACGAACACCCATAGCAAACGACTTCGCTTTTAGTAAAATATCTTTTTTATGCAATAGCTCGTAAATATCTCTTGCTGAATGCCCAGTAGCCAAAATTACAGCATTTACAGCCATTTCAGTTCCGTTTTGTAACTGTATGGCTTGTAACTTATTATTTTTAACGATAAAATCGGTAACACGAGTTTCAAAATGAACTTCACCACCGTGTTTTAAAATCGTTTCACGAATATTTTGAATAATCTTCGGAAGTTTGTTTGTTCCTATATGCGGATGCGCATCTACCAAAATTTGGTCAGTAGCACCGTGATACACTAAATTTTCAAATATTTTACGAACATCACCACGCTTTAAACTTCGGGTATATAACTTTCCGTCAGAATAGGTGCCTGCACCACCCTCTCCAAAGCAGTAGTTAGAATCAGGATTTACCTCATGAAATTGGTTAATAGCCCGCAAATCTCTGCGACGGTCTTGTACATTTTTACCGCGCTCTAACACAATGGGTTTGTACCCCAGTTCAATACAACGAAGCGCCGCGTACATTCCCGCAGGACCAAACCCCACAATATGAATTTCTTTTGAATTCGATACTTCCTGATAATCAAAAATATACTCAGGAGTATCTGGTTGTAGCTCGTTGATGTACACCGCTACTTTATAATTAAAAACAACTTCTTTCTTTCGCGCATCAATCGATTTGCGTAACACCTTTACGCTGGTAATATCAGTAGTAGCTATCCCCAGTTTTTTAGCAGCTTTTAGCTGTAATATATTGTCTTTACGTTCTTCTACTAGATTAACACGTAATTGAAGTTCTGTAACCATGCTGCAAAACTAGGTAAAAAAACAATCTACTCATATCAAATATCAATGGCTTTTTTTGCTCGGAAAGAATATTTTCACTAACAACTAACAACTAACAACTAACAACTAACAACTAACAACTAACAAATTTAATTATTTTAGCAAATCAAACTTTAGACCATGAAAATTACGCAGGTTATAGAACATGTTTTTAAAAAATATGTACCCTCACCCTTTACCATTGCTATTTTATTAACTCTTGTTACCCTTTTGCTAGCGTTGTTATTCACAAAACCAGCAGAAAGTTCAGTAGTAAACTACACTGTAGAAGTCCTACAATTTTGGGAAAACGGAATTTGGTCTGACGGATTGCTTGTTTTTGCCTATCAAATGATGTTAATTTTGGTGTTAGGACATGTGCTGGTGTTGAGTAAACCCGTAAGCAACTTAATTTTAAAAGTAACAAAATTCTGTACCAACACCGCAAACAGTGCTGCCATTGTAAGTAGCACTACCATGATGGTAGCTTTTTTTAATTGGGGGTTAGGACTCATCTTTGGTGCTTTATTGGCACGTAAAGTAGCAGAACATGCACAGCAACAGAATATCAAACTAAATTATCCGATTATTGGAGCAGCAGGTTATATGGGGTTGATGGTTTGGCACGGTGGAATTTCAGGGTCGGCACCGATAAAAATTAACGAGAGCGGACATATAAAAAGCATTATGGAATCAATTTCTTCGGATGAGGTGTTAGCTCAAATACCCGACGTGATTGATTATTCACAAACTATTTTTAGCTGGTGGAATTTGCTCATTTTTTTCGTGGTGGTTGCTGCCGTATCGGCAACGTTTTATTTCTTAGGAAAAAAAGCAAATCCTACTACCATTCATTTACCAGAATATCAAATGCATACCGATACGGCAGCAAGCACACAAGCAGAAAAACTAGATAGTTCTAAATGGTTGGCGTTTGCTTTCGGGGTTTTAATTTTACTAGCTTTTGGCTATCGTTATTGGGTCGATATTCAGCAGTTAAAAATCACACCTAACTTAATTAATTTTTTGATGTTAGGATTGGGTATCATCCTTCACGGAAGTTTTAAAAAATTCACCAATGCAGTAGGAGAATCGATTAGCGATGTATCGGGAATTCTCATTCAGTTTCCGTTATACTTCGGTATCATGGGCGTGATGAAAAGTACAGGAATGGTCACGTTAATTTCTGATTTTTTTGTGTCGATAGCAACGACTACAACATTGCCAATTTATACCTTTTTTAGTGCTGGCTTGGTCAATATTTTTGTGCCAAGCGGAGGAGGGCAGTGGGTCGTACAAGGACCTATAGTTGTAGAAAGTGCGTTACAATTAGGAGTTCCATTACCCAAAGCTATTATGGCATTGGCTTATGGAGACCAAATAACCAATATGTTACAACCATTTTGGGCATTACCGCTACTCGGAATAACAAAACTAAAAGCAAAAGAAATTTTACCCTACACATTAATTGCCATGGTGGTAGGAAGCACTATATATTTGTTGGGATTGTTAATTTTATAATATCATTACGAACGAAGAGATGAGTGAAGTAATCTTTTAAACAAGAGACTGCTTCGTACCTCGCAGTGACGACTTTTATTAAAACAGAGGATATGATTTGGCTTTCAGAAAAAATTGAATTTCCACCGTATGAGTTGGCTACCGATGATGGTTTGTTGGCCTTGGGTGGTGATTTGTCGGTTGAACGATTGGTGTATGCTTATCAACATGGAATTTTCCCTTGGTTTAACGAAGGTGAGCCAATTGTTTGGTACGCTCCATGGGAACGTATGGTCTTATTTCCTGAGGAAGTAAAAATATCAAAATCGATGAAACAAGTGCTTCGAAAGGGTGGTTTTACGATAACAGAAAACAAGGCTTTTGACGAGGTAATTTTTAATTGCCGACATATCAATCGTTTTGACCAACTCGGAACATGGATTACCGATGAAATGGAAGATGCCTACATTCATTTACACGACAAAGGCTATGCAACATCTGTTGAGGTATGGATCGACGACACACTAGTAGCTGGTTTGTACGGAGTAGATTTAGGTAACGGTGTGTTTTGTGGGGAGAGTATGTTTAGTAAAGTAAGCAATATGAGTAAAGTAGCATTTATTCACTTAGCGCAAAACGGAGGGTATAAACTTATCGATTGTCAAGTATATAACGATCATTTAGCAAGTTTAGGCGCAAGAGAAATTCCTAGAGAGAAATTTTTAGAATGGTTGTAATGCAGCTTTAGAGAATGATTGTGAATAAAAAACAAGCACTATCATGTACGTTTATTCATTGTAATTACCTAGATTTAATGGTTAGCATATAAGATTTAAAGTATGTAAACTAACTTAAAAGTGTTGCTGTATACAATTAAAATCATGACAACATTGTACTGAAAAATCATACTTCGTATATTGGCATTTTATAAAACAATACAATGTCAAGATTTAACTACCCCATTTTCTCATTTCTAGTACTATTTTCTGTACTTTTTTTCAACTGTAAAAAAAACACGGTTTCAACAAAAGACACAACCTTTGCTAAGGCAGATTCTATTTTGTCTTTAATGACTTTAGACGAAAAAATCGGACAATTAAATCAGTTGTCTGGCTACGAAGAGCTTACCGGGAACATCGCTAATGAAGACGGACAATTAAGTCGGACGGAAATGATTAAAAAAGGAATGATTGGTTCATTTCTAAACGTAATAGGTGCTGAAAAAACGTACCAAGTTCAGAAACTAGCTGTAGAAGAAAGTCGTTTGGGTATTCCGCTTATTTTTGGATATGATGTGGTTCATGGCTTTCAAACCATGTTTCCTGTTCCTTTAGCTATGGCAGCTTCTTGGGATGCTGAAGTAGTTAAAAGCGCTTCTAGCGTCGCAGCAACAGAAACCGCTGCTGCTGGGGTGCATTGGACATTTGCACCTATGGTTGATGTCTCTAGAGATGCTCGATGGGGTAGGGCAATGGAAGGCTTTGGTGAAGATACCTATTTAACCTCTAAAATGGCGTATGCAGCAGTAAAAGGATTTCAAGGAGACGATTTAAGTAGTCGAACTACTATTGCCTCGTGTGCAAAGCATTTTGCGGCTTATGGCTTTATTGAATCCGGGAGAGAATACAACAGTGTTAGTATTGATGATGCAACGCTGCACGATGTCGTTTTCCCACCATTTAAAGCTTGTGTAGATGCTGGAATAGCTACTTTTATGAATGCTTTTAATACCGTAAACGGGGTTCCTGCTACAGGAAGTGCTTTTTTACAAAGAGATATTTTAAAAGGCGAGTGGAACTTCGATGGGTTTGTCTTGTCTGATTGGGCATCTATAGGAGAAATAGTGACGCATGGTGCTGCTAAAGACAAAAAAGAGGCTGCTAAAATAGCTATCAAAGCGGGTTGCGATATGGATATGCAATCCATTTCTTATAGCAATCATCTAAAAGAATTGGTTAATGAGGGCTTAGTAGAAGAGGCACTTATAGACGATGCCGTGAGAAGAATTTTGAATGTTAAATTACAATTAGGCTTATTTGACGACCCTTATAAATATTGCAACGTAGATTTTGAAAAACAAGTCATAGGTTCTCAAGATCATAAAAATGTAGCTCGTGATGCAGCGCGAAAATCAATAGTATTGTTGAAAAATACTGACAATATTCTTCCGCTTTCAAAAACAAGTAAAATAGCGGTCATTGGTCCTTTTGGAAATGATACGGATTCTCCTTTGGGAAGCTGGAGAGCTCAGGCAAAAACCAATAGTGCGGTATCTATCTATGAAGGAATTAAAAACAAAAGTATAAATCCGGAAGACGTAAGTTTTGCAAAGGGCTGTGACCTCACGGTTGATGGAACACATTTTATATATCATTTAAAATTTAACACTAAGGATAAATCAGGTTTTGGTAAAGCTGTTAAAACAGCCTCAAAAGCTGATGTGGTGTTACTTGCTATTGGTGAAAATGCCTTTGAAAGTGGTGAAGGAAGAAGCAAAACCGATATCAAATTAAAAGGATTGCAGGAAGAATTGTTAGACGAAATACTGAAGGTAAATAAGAATGTAGTGGTATTGCTTTCTAATGGTAGAGCAATGGATATTTCTGAACTTTCTAAAAAAGTTCCTGGGCTGTTGGTAACTTGGCAGTTGGGGTCTGAGTCTGGTAATGCGATTGCAGATGTTGTTTTCGGAGATTACAATCCATCTGCAAAATTACCAATTTCTTTTCCTCGCAATATTGGTCAAGTTCCTGTGTATTATAATACATTGAGTACAGGAAGGCCTGTACAAGAAGGAGGGAATGTTTTTTATTCTCACTATACCGATTCCGAAAAAACACCATTGTACCCTTTTGGCTACGGACTTAGTTATACTTCTTTTGAGTATTCAGACCTAAAGGTAAGCACTCAAGGAAAAGGAGCCGATGTAAAAATTACTGTAAGTTGTACTGTGAGTAATACAGGAAATTTAGATGGAGAAGAGGTGGTGCAATTGTATATTAACGATCCTGTTGCCAGTCGCTCAAGACCCGTAAAGGAATTAAAAGGATTTAAAAAAGTGTTGATTGCTAAAGGAGCTTCCGAAACGATTCAGTTTGAACTTAGTGCCCAAGATCTTGCGTTTTGGACTTTGAACAACAAAAAAGAAATGGAGCCAGGTTTATTTCATGTGTATGTAGGACCGAACTCGCAAACAGGGTTAACAGATACGTTTGAAGTAAGTAAATAGATTTTGATGTGAGGAATGTTTATCATTCTTCATTCAATAATTTTTGAAACCTCCAATCTGCAACTTTTCTAATTCTCATCATGCTGTTAGCAATTTCAGAATTGTATGAGCATCTAGACTCGTGAAAACCAATCCAGTTTGGAAAATGTTTTTTAGCCATTTCAAAAATTTGTTTGTCAAAACTATAAGAACGCATCACTCCTACATCGTTTTTAGACCCCACAACTAATGTCATTCTATGATGAATTACATATTTAAAAGCATTAACCAGATTATGATTTCTAAGTTCCCATAAGCCTTCATCTTCCCAAATAAAAGCTCCTGAAAAACCTTCGTATTCCATTTTAGGATTTGTGTTTTTTGAATTTGTAGGTAGTACCTCTTTATTCCTTATAAAAGTTATCCAAATCCATGTTTTTAGAACAAAATTTTTTATCATTAAATGGTTTTATAAGATTAATGAATAATTTTTTTTGTATACCGTCAGTTCGAGTGATTTTTAAGAATAGTAATGAATTAAAAATTGTACTGCGGTAGAGCTATCGAGAACTATGCTATGACTTCTCTGGACAAGATTATTTTCATTTTATTCAACTAAATTTACTCGAAGAGACAATAGACCTAAATGCGAAATAATAAACCATAAATCGTATGAGTTCCAAAGAAATATAGGATTCAGTGTAGAAACACCATGGTTAATTCGCTTAAAAAAAGGAACAGCATTGCATAGAAATTAAAAATACTGAAATGAACTGTAGTAAAATCCGCCTAGCAGCGGATTTTTTTATTCTTATCGTCTCTTCTTTTTAAAACCTTTATTTTTTCTTCTCGAAGGTTTTGTATTCTTATTATATGTTACCGTATCATCGAACGTATTCTTAGCTTTACCTGCTTTGTTCTTGCGCCACGAAGTATCTTCAGGCAACAATTTTTTCAATAAATCGGTACGTCCAACTTTGCTTAACGTGTCTTTTATCCATTGCTTGTTTTCCTTTTTATACCAAAAGAAAAATCGATGCTGGTCTTCCTTCTCCTTCTTCGTTTTCGGAGTTTTTACTTCTTTTAACGTATACGGATGGTATCCGCTATAATAAATCACTGTAGCCACCGTCATGGGTGTTGGTGTAAACCCTTGCACCTGTTCTAACTGAAAGCCCATATCTTTCGTTTCTGCCGCCAAATTTGCCATGTCTTCTGCCTCACAAGCTGGGTGACTTGATATAAAATACGGAATTAACTGTAATTTTAGCTTCTTTTTGATATTAATACGGTCAAAGCGTTCTTTAAATAAATGAAAATACTTAAACGACGGTTTACGCATCAATTTCAATACAGGATCAGAAGTATGTTCAGGGGCTACTTTCAATCGACCAGAAACATGCTTTGTCATCACCTCTTCTGTATACGCATCTAACTCTTTCGGGTCGGCATTTTTATTAAATTCGGGTACCAACATATCGTGTCGAATACCACTACCAATAAACGATTTTTTAACCTTCGGATGCGCATCAACTGCCTGATATAATTCGGTTAACGGTTTATGTGACGTATCTAAATTACTACAAATTACAGGCGAAATACACGAAGGCGCTACACACTTATCGCAAATTGCCTGCACCTTTCCTTTCATTTTATACATATTGGCAGAAGGTCCGCCAATATCTGATAAATACCCTTTAAAATCATCCATCTGCGCCACCTGATCTACTTCTTTTAAAATAGATTCTTGACTTCTGCTGGCAATAAACTTTCCTTGATGTGCAGAGATGGTACAAAAACTACATCCTCCAAAACATCCGCGGTGGATATTGATAGAGAATTTAATCATTTCAAACGCAGGAATAGGGCCACGCTTGTTATATTTTGGATGCGGTAATCGTGTATAAGGCAAATCGAATGAGGCATCAATTTCTTCTTCTGTCATGGTTGGAAAAGGCGGATTGATCATCAGCTTTTTATCTCCCACTTTTTGAAAAATACGACGTGCTTGTAATTTATTTGATTCTTGTTCTATAATTTTAAAGTTAGCAGCATACGCCTTCTTGTCTTTCAAACAGGTCTCGTGCGAACTAATTTCTACATCGTCCCAATTCTTGTTTTTCGGAACTTTTTCACCTTCCTCTAATAAAACAGCGGTCTGCTTAATTGTTTTTAGACTCGAAAACGGCACCCCTTTTTGCAACAATTCTACAATTTCACGTAAAGGTTGCTCACCCATTCCATACACCAACATATCTGCTTTAGAGGTCTCTAAAATGGTAGGTAATAGTTTGTCTGACCAATAATCGTAATGCGTTACACGACGCAACGAAGCTTCAATTCCGCCGATAAGCACCGGAACATCAGGAAACTTTTCTTTTAAAATTTTCGAGTATACTGAAGTAGCGTAATCGGGTCTAAACCCTTTATCTCCATTGGGTGTGTAGGCATCTTTATCACGACGACGTTTGCTAGCCGTGTAATTACTCACCATGGGGTCCATACAACCACCTGTAACCGCAAAAAATAATTTGGGAGTACCTAGCTTTTCAAAATCTTGCAAGTTATCATGCACGCTAGGTTGCGGCACAATAGCCACACGCAAGCCGTAACTTTCTAAAATACGTCCTATCACAGCAGGACCAAATGACGGATGATCTACATAAGCATCTCCACTGAATAAGATAACATCTAATGCATCCCATCCTCGTAACTTTACCTCCTTATTTGTAGTCGGTAACCAATCTGAAAGTCGTCTAATTCTCATGCCGCTGCAAAGGTACGGGGTTTTATTTACATTACAATGCAGTAAAAAGCTGAAAACTACATGATAAATGCATCTAACAGAAAAAGAAAAATGTGGTAAATAAAGGGTTTAAAAAAGTACGAAAAAAAATAAACAATAAAAAAACTACTAAGTTATTACCGGATATGAATTATAAACTGCTTCGCTTCTTGTTTTATATTAACTTCTCTTTAACAAATAATTAAGAGACTACCGAACGAAGTTTTGGTAAATTCCGCCCTTATTTATTCAATTAATTTTTACAATGACCACCAAAAAAATAATTTCAACTATTTTAGTGGTATTTCTTGCTTTAGGTTTTTCTTTGAATGCAGACGCACAACGAAAGAAGAAAAAAGATACCAAAGAAGAAACTACTTCTAAAAAAGAAAAACCTAAAAAAGGCGAAATCCAACCTTATGAAAAGGTCGTAACCAAAAAACACACCACAGACGAAGGTTTGTTTAAAGTGCATTCGAAAGATGCCAACTATTTATTTGAAATTCCAGATTCACTACTCAACCGCGAAATGCTGATGGTAACCAGAATTGCCAAAACCGCTAGTGGTATTGGTTTTGGTGGCGGAAAACAAAATACACAAGTACTACGTTGGGTAAAAAACAAAAAACAAATTTTGTTAAAAGTAGTTTCTCACAATGTGGTTGCAGATACCATTTTACCGGTACACGAGGCTGTAGTCAACTCTAATTTTGAGCCTATTTTGTATGCTTTTCCTATCAAAGCGTTCAGCAAGGATTCCACAGCGACCGTTATAGATGCGAGTCCGCTTTTTGAAGAGGATGTAAAAGCTATTGCCTTTCCTGAGAGAAGCAGAAAACGTTACAAGATTACTAAAATGGATAAAAAGAGGTCGTATATTGACCGAATTAGCAGTTATCCTCAAAACATCGAAGTTCGAAATGTAAAAACATACATTGCAGGAAATCCGCCTTCAAATTCAAGTGTAGGTTCAGTAACCATGGAATTGAGTAACTCGATGATTTTACTACCGAAAACCCCTATGAAAAGGCGTTATTTCGACGAACGTGTAGGATGGTTTACCAGCTCTCAAACCGATTATGGTTTAGACGCTCAAAAAAGTAAATCGGTTACCTATTTAGATAGATGGCGTTTAGAAGTAAAAGAGGAGGATATAGAAAAATTTAAAAGAGGAGAGTTGGTAGAGCCGAAAAAGCAAATTGTATATTATATTGACAGAGCCACTCCAGAAAAATGGCGGACATACATCAAACAAGGTATTGAAGATTGGCAAGTTGCTTTTGAAGCTGCTGGATTTAAAAATGCCATCATTGCTAAAGATGCACCTACCAAAGAAGAAGACCCCGATTGGAGTCCGGAAGACGTGCGCTACTCGGTGGTTCGTTATTTAGCTTCTCCAATTCCCAATGCCAATGGACCTCATGTGAGCGACCCTCGTTCAGGAGAAATTTTAGAATCTGATATCAATTGGTACCACAACGTAATGACCTTATTACACAACTGGTATTTTGTACAAACGGCAGCTATCAATCCAGAAGCGAGAAAGAATCAATTTAAAGATGAAATTATGGGGCGTCTCATTCGTTTTGTTTCTTCTCACGAAGTAGGGCATACTATCGGACTACCTCATAACATGGGAAGTTCTGTTGCGTATCCTGTAGACTCTTTACGTTCTGCTGAATTTACTAAAAAGAATGGAACTGCTCCTTCTATTATGGATTATGCGCGTTTTAACTATGTAGCGCAACCAGAAGATAAAGGTGTTGCTTTGATGCCTAATATTGGACCTTATGATAAATATGCCATCAATTGGGGATACAGACCTATTTTAGAAAAATCAGCTGAAGATGAAAAAACAATCTTACATCAATGGATTAAAGAAAAGGCTGGAGACCCTGTGTACAGATTCGGACACCAACAAGTTCGTAATATTATCGACCCGAGTTCTCAAACAGAAGATTTAGGAGACGATGCCATGAAAGCCAGTGCTTATGGTATTGAAAACTTACAACGTATTGTACCTCGCTTAGAAGAATGGACTACCGAAGACGGTGAAACCTATGAAGAGTTAAAAAATATGTACGGACAAGTCGTTGGACAGTTTAATAGATATATGGGGCACGTAAGTTCAAACATTGGTGGTGTATATGAGTATTTTAAAACAGCCGATCAAGATGGGGCTGTATATACGCACGTTCCGAAAGAACATCAAAAAAGAGCGTTACAATTTGTAAACGACGAATTGTTTACGACTCCCACTTGGTTAATTGATGAAAACATCATCAGTAAAACACAACACTCAGGAATTATTGAACGTATTAGAAGTTTACAAGTACAAACCTTAAATAGAGTTTTAAAAACGGGAAGGTTAATGCGCATGATTGAGAATGAAACTTTAAACGGAACGAAAGCCTATACGCTAGTTGACATGATGAATGACCTGCGCAAAGGTATTTGGAGCGAGGTTTATACGAATAAAACCATAGATCCGTACCGTAGAAACTTACAACGTGCACATTTAGACAGATTGGACTTTTTATTAAACAAAGCGAAAGATCAAGAAGCAGCTAAAAGTGACCGAGGTTATTTTAAACAGACAGCCGTTACCATAAACCAATCAGATATTAAACCTGTGGTAAGAGGAGAACTAAAACGCTTGCAAAGAGATATTAAGCGAAGTATTCCTTCCGCTCGTAATACCATAACTCGCTATCATTTACAAGATGCGGCAGATAGAATAGATACTATTCTAAACCCAAACAACTAAACTAATTCAAATAACAGCAATCTAATCGATTGCTGTTATTTTTTTACATTTACTTTTTTATCTACAAAAAGCCACCATGAAAAAAACCGTAGTTCTATTATTTATTATTGCCGTTTCATTTGCCAGTTGCACAAAAAAAACAGCCACAAAAAAAGGGGATGTCGCTGAAAATACCTATGTTAAAGACCATTATACAAAAAAAGAGATCGCTATCGAAATGAGAGATGGTATCAAACTCCACACTACCATATACTCACCAAAAGACACCAGTAAAACCTACCCTATTTTACTACAACGCACTCCGTATAGTTGTCAACCTTATGGAGAAAATGAATTCAGAAAAAAATTGGTCCGAACCCCATTTTAATGAAAGAAGGGAATATAATCGTATATCAAGATGTTCGCGGACGTTGGATGAGCGAAGGCGTATACGATAATATGCGTGCTTATATTCCGAATAAAACAGCAACACAAACCGATGAAACCACCGATACCTATGATACGATAGATTGGCTCGTGAACCATGTACCCAATAACAATGGTAAAGTGGGTACTTGGGGAATTTCCTATCCGGGTCATTACGCTACTGTTTCGACTATTGATGCGCACCCTGCTTTAAAAGCTGCTTCACCACAAGCTTGTATTGGAGATTTCTTTTTTGACGATTTTCATCATAACGGCGCTTTCTTATTAAGCTACTTTAAGGCAATTTCGTTATTCGGAACCTACAAAGACCAACCCACCGATTCTGCTTGGTACTCGTTTCCTGATATGAAAACGCAAGACCAATATCAGTTTTTTTTAGACAAAGGCCCCTTAAAAAACTTAAACGACTATTTTCAGTACGAAAAATTAGACACCAAAGTTACCGACACCAAAGAACGTATTGATGATTTCTTTTGGAAAGAAATTGTAGAACATCCTAATTACGACTCGGTATGGCAAAGCAAAGGAATCATTCAGCATTTAGATAAAGTACCTTCAACCGTAGCAACCATGATTGTTGGTGGGTGGTTTGATGCGGAAGACTTGTACGGACCGCTAGAAACCTATAAAGGCATTGAAAAGAATCAACCAAACAACTACAATACCTTGGTTTTTGGACCTTGGGATCACGGCGGATGGTCGAGAAATAAAGTCGCTACCAAAGTAGGTAACTACTATTTTGGAGATTCTATCTCGTTAAACTACCAAAAAGAAGTAGAAACCAAATTCTTCAATCACTTTTTAAAGGGTGATGGTACTAAAAACTCAGGATTACCCGAAGCCTATGTGTTTGATACGGGTAAAAAGTCATGGAAATCATACGATATATGGCCGCCAAAAAATGCACAAAAACAAACATTTTTCCTTTCAGAAAACCAAGAATTAACAGCAACTCAAAAAGGAAACAATAAGGTAAGTTTTATTAGTGATGTGAAGCGACCTGTGCCCTATTCAGAAGATATTAAAACCGTGTTTACGCCACGTAAATACATGACCGACGATCAGCGTTTTGCGGCTCGTAGACCCGATGTATTGGTCTTTGAAACTGAGGTGTTAACCGAAGAGTTGACCCTTGCTGGAGATATATTGGCAAAACTACAAGTAGCCACCACGGGTACTGCTGCCGATTGGATTGTAAAGGTGGTGGATGTACACCCACACGACTTAAAAAACGATCACAAAGAAATGCAGCCACACTTAAAACTAAGCAACTATCATTTAATGGTGCGTAGTGAGGTAATGCGTGGGCGTTTTAGAAATAGCTTTTCACATCCCGAACCATTTACACCGAATAAAAAAACAGCCGTGAATATTAAACTACAAGATGTTTTTCATACGTTTAAAAAAGGACACAAAGTGCAAATACAAGTACAAAGCACGTGGTTTCCTTTAATTGATTTGAATCCGCAAACCTATGTAGACAATATTTACAAAGCAGACGAAAAAGATTTTAAAATACAAACGCACTCGGTATTTACCGATTCGAGTATTGAGTTTACGGTGTTAAAGTAATGGTAGCTATACTAGGAAGTTGTTACAAAGTACAAGACAATTATAAAAATTTAATCTATTGTTTATCAATATTTTAAACTCTTTTAAGGTTTATAGAGCTTTTTTGGAAGTATACGGAAATGTCCATATATTTACGTGTTACCACACATTTGAAAAAAACAAACTTTATGAATGATAACGAAATATTTGACCAATTAAATAATCCTGAATTTAGACTTAATACATCTAAATTATTATGGGAATTACATAAAACTAACATATATAACAGTTATTATTTATCGGAAATATTAAAAGAACAACTTGAAATAAAAGAATTACTAAAAGGAAACACAGGACAAGAAGCCGAAAGTAACGTGGAATCAAAATTCTCTGAATTAAACTCAAAGTTTCAGGATTTTCTGAAAGAGGATTTAACCGACGATTTGAATTTCTTATCTTCTGACGATTAATACTATTTTCTATTTGTTTTTTGTTATTTTCATAATAATTGATTTTAAAATTAATAATCTGACCAAAGCAAAGCCCTACTGTTAATTGCGACTGACCTTTGGAACGTGAAATAAAAAACGTGTGGTAACAAACTATAACCACCATTAAAACGGATGGTTATACAAACCGTTAGCCATAATTAAGAATGACCAGAACTTACATAATATTTTTCCTTCTATTAATCGGATGTAAGTCTGATAAAAAAGAGGACTATTATTCTGAAGAGAAAAACGAAATTGAACGTATCGAATTTAATCTTCCGAATTTTGAAAAATGGACCGAATCCTACTCAGATGAATCAGTAAAATTATATTTTGATGATTTATCAGTTTCTGATAAAATGGAAACCGTTGGAGTTTATTTAAATAATTATACGCTTGCAAAAAAAGACAGTCTAGATGTTCTCGATTTTGAAGATTATGCAGTTTTTATGATTAATAAAAATGAGCAAAAATGGAAATTGACTGGAAACGATTTAGAAAGATTATTTAGAGTTCAAAAAATGAAAACTGGAACTATTAATGTTGACAGATTGGAAGCTCTAAAAAAAGTATATTCTGACACAACTTTTTTACATTCTGAAAAGCCGATAGTTATTGAGGAATACAGACCCAATGAAAACATATTATCTGCTTTAAAATTAATAAAGCCTTACTATGATGACCACGAAATTATAGTGGTGTATGTATACAATTTAATTCTTATAAATAACCACCTTGTTTATGGTGGATATTATTTAGACTTAAATGGAAATGAATCACTTGAAAAGGCAAAAGAAATGAATGACATAATAATGACTAAATTTCTTGAATCGAATAAATAACTATGGCTAACAATGGTAGCTGATGCACAACCCCCAAATTTTAAAAAAATAGAATTCATTTTAAAGCTATGTAAGGGCTTTATTTAGAACGAAGCCAAAATTTTAACTCCTTATTTTGCTTTTTTTCTGAGCTTAAAACGAAATTCATTAAGTGATATTGTACATTTTTTAACCAAAACACAAAAGCAACCGTTTTCGCCTCAGTTTTAGTAGGTTTACCCAAGAATTTTAATAGTTTTTTAATGTTGTATGCAACCGCTGCCATGAGCATGCACTTATTCGCCCCATCGATACCCCTAACATTAACTTTGCGCAAGCCCATATACTGTGTGAGAGTTCCAAAAGAAGGTCCCATAATTTAATCTACGATAAAATTTTTCTTGGAGTATATACACACTCAAATGAAAGGAAGTTAACAGTTTTTCTTGATACGTTTTTTTTGTCTTGCATGATTAAAAATACGATTTATATATTTGATATAAAACAACTTAACATAAAAAAACTTTTATATTGCAAAAAATAAATCGTATATTGGGGTTGTGCAGCAGGCACAATGGCTATAAGTAATTGCTTGTTCTCGCCTACTTGCTAAAGTCCTCGCGGATTTTCTATTCGGTTTGTATTTGCTAAATTAGGTGCTTAAAAAACGTAACGAAACCATAGCCTGCGTTGTAATTAATTAAACACAACGAAAACATAAGGTTAAAGACCTTCATCTTTTGGATATATGACAAATGGAAGCATAAAAATAATTGAAATGATGATTGTACAGGTACAGTCAGAATTAACCGAGCAAGACTTAAAATTGAAGTAGATTTAATAAAAGAATAATTATAATGAGAAAATTAATTTATAGAGCTTTTTTCCTCGCCTTAATAGGAATAATTATGACTGGTTGTCAAAAAGAAGATTTCCAAGAATACACAAAGATTGAAAAAAATGACTCTGGCATAGCAGATGAAGATTTAAACCAGCAGGAATTTAGATACAGTTATGAAGTTGTCATTGAAGGTGAAGTTAAAGGTACTTATGTAAAGTATCTGGTAAGTTCTAATGATGAAGATGTTGCAAATTCTATGGTCAATGAATTAAAAAATTCTTCATTAAACTTGTTGGATGAAATTAATTTCATGAAAGATATTAATAAATCAGATCAAATAGGTAAACAAACAAATTACCAAGAGGCTCCTTATGATTCTCAAAAAGGTATACATCTTTTTGAAATAGAAAGAAATATTGGTGATTATAAAGGTTATGGAGTTGTAGTTCCAGAAAAATTGGAAAAAAGCGGTTACCTTAACTCATATTCAACGATTACAATACAAGCAACTGCATCTGGAATATACGTTAGAAATCTCTGGTTTTATCCAAACCATAATTATCACTATTTAAGCGATGGTACGCCAGGTTGGAATTTTGATAGAATGAGCACTTTAAGTTACTATCAGGATGACACATTTACCAGTGGAGGTTACACTCAACATTATATGGTTATTATTCCTAGCTATATCAATCAATCGTTTCAGTACAATAACAGAATATACTGGAGTGTTTGGCCATAGAAAATCAGACTCATAACAACGGCTCCTGTTGAAAAGTAATTCTTAGTTTTACGGATATTAAAATACTATTTTGTTTTTAGATTAACACATGTCTTTTCGGTTTAATCACTTGACAATTTTCAATAATTAGATAGACTCGGAATCGCTTTGGCTGGGGATCAGGACAGGTATATATGTGATTGATTTTTAAAGATCGAAAAGAACTTGTATTATTTGTTATAATTAATAACTAGCGTATTAACCAGCTCTTTAAAGACGAACTTTATCTTAACTAACCCATAGAAAGCGTGGCACTGGCAAAAAGAGCTACTTGTTTTGTCCCCTATAAAACACATAGAGTATGTCCGTCTGGAATACACAACATACATATACCGTGACCAAAAAGCTGAAAAATACAATCAAACAAGTATAAAAATTACGACTGAATTGTTTTACATTTGCCTATATATAGAGTTGTAAAAATGGCGAAAAAAAAATTGAGTTTTCTTGACAGGAATCTGACTTTGTGGATATTTATAACCATGGCTATTGGAGTTGGAATTGGATATTTTGTCCCTACATTTCCTAACTACATAAATTCATTTAGTAGTGGAACAACGAATATTCCTATTGCAATAGGCTTAATATTGATGATGTATCCTCCTTTAGCAAAAGTCAACTATGCCCTTTTACCAAAAGTTTTCAGAAACACAAAAATCCTATCTATTTCACTTATTCTAAATTGGATAATAGGTCCTGTTTTAATGTTTGTTCTAGCAATTACATTTTTACGTGATTATCCAGAATATATGGTCGGACTAATTTTGATTGGTTTGGCACGTTGTATTGCAATGGTTTTGGTATGGAATGATCTTGCCGAAGGAAGTAGCGAATATGGAGCTGGTTTGGTCGCCTTAAATAGTATTTTTCAAGTGTTTGCGTATAGTTTTTATGCGTGGATTTTTATCACTGTTCTTCCGCCTTTTTTTGGATTTGAAGGCGCTATTGTAGATGTTTCAATCGGAGCAATTGCTGAAAGTGTAGCTATTTATTTAGGTATTCCATTTGTAATGGGAATATTGAGCAGACTTATTTTAGTAAAAATGAAAGGAGAGGAATGGTATACAAAGAAATTCATTCCTGCAATTTCGCCAATAACATTAATTGCTCTGTTATTTACAATCCTGATTATGTTCTCTCTGAAAGGAGAGTTGATTGTGGAAATTCCAATGGATGTTCTAATTATTGCAGTTCCCTTACTCATCTATTTTGCGTTAATGTTTATTATCGGATTTTTCTTTACCAAAGCAACAGGAGCAGAATACGACAAGACAGCCTCAGTTGCTTTTACGGCAGCAGGAAATAATTTCGAATTGGCTATTGCAGTTGCTATTGCAGTTTTCGGACTAAATTCAGGTCAAGCATTTGCAGGAGTAATTGGGCCATTAGTTGAAGTACCTGCGTTGATTTTATTGGTTCGTGTTTCTTTTTGGTTAAGAAAAAAATACTACAAAAAACCTAACGCCTAAAGCCACTAGGTAACACTAGATTACCTATAAATCTTTGTTTTTTATCTTTATATAAAGTAAACAAACCTATTTTTCTGAATGTGCCTTGTGGGTACGCTTCACATAAACTGTTTTTTGCTAAACTTGAGTTTTTCGTGAAATGCTATGTATATACGGGATATTGTTAAATTAAAAAGCTGTATGATTTAGAATATACAGCTTTTAATTTTTTAGTTTGGTCCACAAAAAACCTCGTTCATACAAATGTAACCTGGAGGAAGCGGTTCACATAAAATGCACATTATGTAAGTCCATCCACCTTGAATAGATTTTTGCTCTGACTTATTCAGAACTGAGCCTAAATTTGAAATGTTTTTTAGCATAATTGAAAAATTTAGAATTTCTCTAAAAATAAATTGTAAAAAATAAACTGATTCAAAAAAAGACGTAATAAAAGTATGGTATTTCCGTAATTTTTATTGGAAACAATCCAAAAAGCTAGGGCAAGAATAGATAATCTTGCCCTAACTTTACAAGGAATTTATAAAAACTAAAATTGCTCTACTAAATAGGCAATTAAATCGGTTGTAGTTACAATACCAACCAACTCATTATTGTCAACAACAGGTAATGCATGAAACTCTTTTTTTGCTAAAACCTCAGCCACTTCTTTAATTGTTGTATTAGAACTAACTGTTACCAAATTTTTTGCCATTACTTGTTCAATACTAAACATGTTATATACGATTGTATCTACATCTGTCTCTTCTTCATCAACTGCATCGGCAAAACTGATACGCAGTAAATCGGTGTAACTTAACATTCCTTTTATTTCATTTCCACTTACTATAGGAATGTGTCTTATATGCTCTTTTCTAAATAATTTCTCTGCAGTTATCAGATCATCTGTACTACTTAACGTAATTAGATTTCTAGTCATAATAGTTGAAATCGGTGTTCTTTTTTTCATGTTTGGTATGGTTTTTTATTATTATCTATTTCAAATTTCAACAATAAAAACAAGTAAAACACTGATTAAAATCATACTTTTTCTCCTATCTTATTGCTATCTTCATATATAGGTGTTTGGCTGTTTTATAAAAATATTGGGTTGTTGATTTTAAGCAGTTTTATAAACAAAAAACCTCCACAAAAAGTGAAGGTTTAACTATTTATTAGTGAATATCGGTTGCTTACATATTTCGTCTGTATTGCCCGCCCACTTCAAACAAAGCTGAGGTGATTTGACCTAACGAACATACTTTGGTAGCGTCCATTAATTTTTCAAAAATATTTTCATTTTGAATGGCGGCTTCTTGAATCTTAGCAAGCTCTTGCACTACTTTATCTTTGTGAGCCTCGTTAAGGCTTTCTTTTGTTTTGATTTGGAATTGTTTTTCCTCTTCTGTTGCTCGAATTACTTCTTGTGGGGTAACCGTTGGAGACCCTTTTGAACTTAAGAAGGTATTTACCCCAATAATTGGAAACTCACCTGTATGTTTTAAGGTTTCGTAATACAAACTCTCTTCTTGAATTTTAGAACGTTGGTACATGGTTTCCATCGCTCCTAAAACCCCACCACGCTCGGTAATTCTGTCGAATTCGGTTAATACCGCTTCTTCTACCAAATCAGTCAATTCTTCAATAATAAAAGACCCTTGAATTGGATTCTCGTTTTTCGCCAATCCTAATTCTTTGTTGATGATTAACTGAATTGCCATGGCACGACGTACCGATTCTTCCGTAGGTGTGGTAATCGCCTCGTCGTATGCGTTGGTATGTAGCGAGTTACAGTTGTCGTAAATTGCATACAACGCTTGTAAGGTGGTACGGATATCATTAAAGTCAATTTCTTGGGCGTGTAACGAACGTCCAGACGTTTGAATATGATATTTTAACATCTGCGCTCTTGGGTTTGCCCCGTATTTATGTTTTAAGGCTTTTGCCCAAATTTTACGAGCCACACGACCAATAACGGCATATTCAGGGTCGATACCATTCGAGAAGAAGAACGATAAGTTCGGTCCGAACTTATTAATATCCATTCCTCTAGATAAATAGTATTCTACATAGGTAAATCCGTTTGCTAAGGTTAACGCCAATTGTGTAATCGGGTTCGCACCCGCTTCAGCAATATGATATCCAGAAATAGATACTGAATAAAAATTACGAACATTTTTCTCAATAAAATATTCTTGTACATCGCCCATTAAACGCAAAGCAAATTCGGTAGAGAAAATACAGGTGTTTTGCGCTTGGTCTTCTTTTAAAATATCTGCCTGAACGGTACCACGCACTTGTGCTAGGGTAGCTGCCTTAATTTCAGCATACACGTTGGCAGGTAAAATTTGATCGCCTGTAACACCTAGTAATAACAAACCTAATCCGTCGTTACCTTCAGGAAGTTCTCCATTATATCTGGGTCTGTCAATACCTTTGTTGTCGTATAATTCTTTAAGTTTAGCCTCAACCTTTTTCTCTAGTTTGTGTTCTTTGATGTATTTTTCACAATTCTGGTCGATGGCAGCATTCATAAAGAATCCTAACAACATCGGAGCAGGCCCGTTAATCGTCATAGAAACTGAAGTCATGGCATGACTTAAATCGAAACCAGAGTATAATTTTTTAGCATCGTCTAAACAACAGATGGACACTCCCGCATTTCCGATTTTACCATAAATATCGGGTCTGTACCCTGGGTCGTTACCGTATAAGGTAACCGAATCGAAAGCAGTAGATAAACGCTTTGCTGGCATACCTAAACTTACGTAGTGAAAACGACGGTTGGTACGTTCAGGACCACCTTCGCCCGCAAACATTCGGGTAGGGTCTTCTCCGGTACGTTTAAATGGATACAATCCTGCGGTATACGGAAATTCACCAGGAACATTTTCTTGTAAATTCCAACGAAGCAAATCTCCCCAAGCTTGGTATTTTGGTAAAGCTACTTTCGGAATTTGCGTATGTGAAAGCGACTCTGTATGTGTTGCTATCTTAATTTCTTTATCACGTACTTTAAACGTATAAATAGGGTCTTTGTATTTTTTTACGGTCTCTTGCCAGTTTAAAATAACTTCCCAGTTATGAGGGTCAAGATTTAATTTTACTTTGTCAAATTGAGCAATTAATAATTTTATGAATGGTAGCTCTTCTTCTTGAACTTGTTGCTGAATTTCCTCTTGATTGAGTCCTGATTTATCTAAAAAAGATTGCTTCGTTTCACTCGCAATGACAGAAAGGATGGTTTGATAGATTCCGTATAACTTCTGAGCTACTTTTTCTTGCGCATCAACCTTTTTATCGTAAGCACGGTTATTTTCTGAAATCTCTGATAAATAACGGGTTCTACTTGGTGGAATGACATAAATCTTTTCAGACATTTCTTTGGTAATTTCAAAAGTAGAAGGTAAATCAGCTCCTGTTTTTTCAACCAAGGTATCCATAATCGCTTTGTATAGCGAGTTCATACCTGGGTCGTTGAATTGAGAGGCAATGGTGCCAAATACAGGCATATCATCCATGTGAACATCCCACAAGTTGTTGTTACGCATGTATTGTTTTTTTACATCGCGTAAAGCATCTAAAGCACCTCTCTTGTCAAATTTGTTAATCGCTACCAAATCGGCAAAATCAAGCATATCGATTTTTTCTAACTGTGTTGCAGCCCCAAATTCTGGAGTCATTACATACAACGAAGTATCAGAATGTTCGATAATCTCGGTATCAGATTGTCCGATACCTGAAGTTTCTAAAATGATTAGATCGAATTCCGCAGCTTTTAAAACTTCAACCGCTTCATTTACGTGTTTTGATAGGGCTAAGTTCGATTGACGTGTTGCTAACGAACGCATGTACACACGCTCATTATTAATAGCATTCATACGAATACGGTCTCCTAACAACGCACCTCCTGTTTTTCTTTTAGAAGGGTCTACAGAAATTAATCCGATGGTTTTTTCAGGAAAATCGAGTAAAAAACGACGTACTAGCTCATCTACCAAACTCGATTTACCAGCACCACCCGTACCCGTAATTCCTAAAACTGGAGTAGAAGCTCCTTCTGATTTTCCTACAGTAGAAAATAATTTGTTAAACTCTTCATGCTGATTTTCAGCAAAAGAAATTAACCTCGCAATGGTATTTACATTTTTATCTTTTAAAGCTGTTTCTATATCCTTTCCTTCGGGAAGGTATAAGGATGGACTCGGAAAGTCGGATTGTGCAACCAGATCGTTAATCATTCCTTGTAAGCCCATTTCTCTACCATCATCAGGAGAGTAAATACGTGTAATTCCATAATCCATCAATTCTTTGATTTCCTCAGGAAGAATTACACCACCGCCGCCGCCAAATATTTTAATATGTCCTGCTCCTTTTTCTTGCAATAAATCGTACATGTACTTAAAGTACTCATTATGCCCACCTTGATACGACGTCATCGCAATGGCATTGGCATCTTCTTGAATAGCACAGTTTACTACTTCTTCCACGCTTCTGTCATGTCCTAAGTGAATTACTTCAACACCAGTAGCTTGAATAATTCGGCGCATGATATTAATGGCAGCATCGTGTCCATCAAATAAAGAAGCCGCAGTTACAATGCGTACTTTGTGTTTGGGTTTATAGGGAGTTATTTGTTCCATTCGTAAATTGTCTTGATTTTCGGGTACGCAATTTACGGAAATCTTAAAAAATAGCAGGATGTTTTAACAATTATAAATACCAAAGGAATGCCCATCTTTTTCGAGAGGCGATATATTCTAAGTTATGCTCATTTTGATAAGCTTCTCGTTCAAAACTTAAATTTTTGTATGCTTTGGATGTCTTTCGATATATAAGTAATCTGATAAACCATTCTAAAAAATAAAGGAGATAAAAGAAAATGATTAGTAGCTCTCGTTGTTGTTGTAAGTGAATTTTTTCATGATTTATCAAAATAGGATTTCCTTTTAAATCTTCTCTTTTTAAAAAGATAAAAGGATACAAGGTCAATCCAGCAAAGCCTCTAGGTATGATATGTTTTGAAATAAAAATCATGTACTATTGAGTAGCAAAAGCTATGGTGGTAAAAGTAGGCAATTAATTATAAACTAGGCTTACTTCATTGTTACTATTGTGTTAATCAGCGTGTTTAAAAGTGGGTTTCTGTTATGTGTATTCCATACAACTGATAAGGTGGTGTGTTGTTTAATATCGGTGAGTTCGATGAATTGAACATTCATATCATACCCCTGTTGTAGTGATTTAGGAACGATGGAGAGTCCGAAATTATTTTCTACCAATTTGTATATAGAAGCTGCATGAATGGTAAGATGCGATATGATAGGTGTAAAGCCGCTATCGGTGAAAATTTGCATTACTTTTTCATGATAAGACGGACTATAGGAAGGGTCAAACAAGATAAAAGGTTCGTTTTTTAATTGATTTAAGTTTTTGAAATTAGAAGCGTTTATAGGGTGGTCTTTGGGTAAAACCAAACAAAAATTTTCTTTCAATATAGGTTGAATATTCAATCCCCTGGGCACACTGTCTAGCCGAACAAAACCAACATCAATTTTTTGATGTAGTAAATTTTCAATTTGTTTTTGATTGTCCATTTCTTTTAAACCAAACTGTACATTTGCATGCGTTTTTTTGAAAGCAACTAATAATTTTGGAATTATTTCTTGCATGGCAGAACCTACATATCCAAATTCTAGTTTTCCGCGCTTACCTTCTTGTAGCAATTTTGCATGCTGAAAAATAGTATCTAAATTTTTAAGATTTCTGGTTAACTCGTCTTTTAGGTACACCCCTGCGGGTGTGAGTATTACTTTTCGGTTATGTCTTTCAAACAACTGAATTTCTAAATCAGCTTCCATTTGTTTTATTTGTCTACTCAAACCTGGCTGCGAGATGAATAATCGTTCCGCAGCTTTTCTAAAGTGCAATTCTTCTGCAACCGCTAAAAAATAGCGAAGGTGTCTTAATTCTAATTGATAACTCATAGTTATTAATAATTGACTGAAATAGTATTAATAAGCATCAAAAATAGAAGTAATTTTGTGAAAAACGAAGGAATAAAATGTTTAAATACGGAATAGATCACTTAACAGTAACTAAAGTAATTGCAATAGCAAACGGAGCATTAGAAGCCGTAATTACTGAAGAGGCGAAAGAGAAAGTAACGGTATGTAGAAAGAAGGTAGAAACCATGGCAAATTCAAATGCTGCGGTTTACGGAATTAACACAGGTTTTGGACCTTTGTGCGACGTACAAATTACGCCAGAGGAAACGAGTAAATTGCAAGAAAATTTGCTCATTACTCATGCGGTAGGGGTAGGGAATCCTATAGATAAAACCCTATCTAAAATAATGATGATATGCAAGGTACATGCCTTATGTCAAGGTTTTTCAGGGGTGCGACTCGAATTGATTGAACGTATTGTGTATTTTATTGAAAACGATTTGCTACCTGTAGTTCCAGAGACAGGGTTCTGTGGGAGCATCGGGAGATTTAGCACCCTTGTCACATTTATTTTTACCCTTGTTAGGTGAAGGTGAATTCTGGATACACGATACAATTGTACCAGCTAAAGAAGTGTTAGTAAAGCATGACTTACGTCCGTTAACACTCATGGCAAAAGAAGGATTAGGGTTAATCAATGGCACTCAATTCATCTTGTCTCATGCGATCGTAGGATTAAAAAAGATGGAATACCTACTAGATTTAGCAGATGTAGCAGGAACGATGAGTTTAGAAGGATTTCAAGGAAGTGCTTCTCCTTTTAGAGAAGAATTACATACCATTAGACCTTTTAAAGGAAGCTTAAAAGTAGCCGCACGTGTACGAATGTTACTCAAAGATTCTCAAAATTTAGCCAATCACTTTGAGTGTAAACGAGTGCAAGATCCATATTCAATTCGATGTATGCCCCAAGTACATGGAGCCTCGAGAAATGCTTACGAACACTTAAAAGAATTGGCAGTAATAGAAATGAATGCCGTAACAGACAATCCAATTGTATTGAGTGAAACGGAAGCTATTTCGGGCGGAAACTTTCACGGACAGCCTTTAGCGATGGCATTAGACTACGCTTCTATTGCAGCGGCTGAATTAGGAAATATTGCTGACAGACGTTGTTATTTGTTACTAGAAGGAAAATACGGATTGCCAAGGTTGTTAACAGAAGCAGGTGGTTTAAATTCAGGCTTTATGATTCCGCAGTACACTACAGCAGCTTTGGTAACAGAAAATAAATCGTTGTGTTTTCCGCCTTCGGCAGATAGCGTGCCCACATCCTTAGGTCAAGAAGACCATGTATCTATGGGAAGTATTTCTGGAAGAAAATTCAATCAAATTTTAGGAAATTTAGACAAGATTTTAGCGATTGAATTGATGTACGCAGCACAAGCGATGGAATTTAGACGTCCGAATACCTTTTCAGCAATTATTGAAGAGAATTTCACATTAATACGAAACAAAGTAGCGAAGTTAGAAGAAGACCGTGTGCTTAAAGACGATATCAATACGTTGGTGAACATGGTTAAAAATCAAGAATTTAGAGTAGTATAATTTAAAAAGATGATTATGACTTTTAAAGAACAGATAAAACAAGGAATTCCACAAGTATTACCTCCGAAAAAGGAATACGATACTGCCATAAATCATGCCCCAAAACGTAAAGAAATTTTAACTGATGAAGAGAAGCAATTAGCATTAAGAAATGCTTTACGCTATTTTGATAAAAAGCATCACGAAGAATTACTGCCTGAATTTAAGGAGGAATTAGAAAAGTATGGTAGAATTTATATGTATCGCTTTCGTCCTGATTATAAAATGTATGCACGTCCGATTGACGAGTATCCGGGTAAGTGTGAGCAAGCCAAAGCAATCATGGTAATGATTCAAAATAATTTAGATTATGCCGTAGCACAACATCCGCACGAATTAATTACGTATGGTGGAAATGGTGCCGTATTTTCGAATTGGGCACAATACTTACTAACCATGAAGTATTTGTCTGAAATGACTCATAAGCAAACCTTGGTCATGTATTCAGGACATCCAATGGGACTATTTCCATCGCATAAAGATGCACCAAGAGTGGTGGTTACCAATGGAATGATGATTCCGAATTATTCCAAACCAGATGATTGGGAAAGATTCAATGCTTTGGGGGTAACACAATACGGACAAATGACTGCGGGGAGTTACATGTATATTGGTCCGCAAGGAATTGTTCATGGAACTACGATTACCGTGTTAAACGGATTTAGAAAAATTGGAAAATCACCTAAAGGAAATCTATTTGTTACTGCAGGTTTGGGCGGAATGAGTGGGGCGCAACCCAAAGCAGGAACTATTGCGGGTTGTATTACGGTTTGTGCTGAGGTGAATCCGAAAATAACGCAGGTTCGTTTAGATCAGGGTTGGATTGATGAAAAGATGACCGATTTAGACGCTTTAGTAGCACGTGTTCGAGAAGCAAAAGAAAAGCAAGAGGTGGTTTCGTTAGCTTATTTAGGAAATGTAGTAGATGTTTGGGAGAAATTTGCAGAAGAAGAGGTGTATATCGATTTAGGCTCCGATCAAACTTCGCTTCACAATCCGTGGGCAGGAGGTTACTATCCTGTTGGGATGTCGTTTGAAGAGTCAAACGAAATGATGGCGAACAATCCCGAACTGTTTAAAGAGAAAGTACAAGAAACGTTACGTCGCCATGCCAAAGCAATAAACAAACACACAGAAAAAGGAACCTATTTCTTTGATTACGGAAATGCTTTTTTACTAGAAGCGAGTAGGGCAGGAGCAGATGTCATGAATCCGAATCCTACCCTGGGAAGAGAATTCAAGTACCCTAGTTATGTACAAGATATCATGGGACCGATGTGTTTCGATTATGGTTTTGGTCCTTTCCGTTGGGTATGTACTTCGGGAAAACCAGAAGATTTAGCGAAAACAGATGCTATTGCTTGTAAGGTGTTAGAGAAAATCATGAAAAAATCTCCTGAAGAAATCCAACAGCAAATGGCAGATAACATTCGGTGGATTAAAGGGGCACAAGAGAATAAGTTAGTCGTAGGTTCGCAAGCACGTATTTTATATGCTGATGCTGAAGGACGTATAAAAATAGCAGCAGCTTTTAATAAGGCAATAAAAAAAGGAAAAATAGGTCCAGTAGTTTTAGGTCGTGACCATCACGATGTTTCTGGAACCGATTCTCCATACCGAGAAACATCTAATATTTATGATGGGTCTCGTTTTACAGCCGATATGGCAATTCATAATGTAATAGGCGATAGTTTTAGAGGAGCTACGTGGGTCTCTATTCACAACGGAGGTGGTGTAGGTTGGGGTGAAGTAATCAATGGCGGATTTGGCATGCTTCTTGATGGTACTAAAGATGCATCAAGACGTCTAAAATCAATGCTTTTTTGGGATGTAAATAACGGAATAGCAAGACGAAGCTGGGCAAGAAATGAAGAAGCAGTTTTTGCCATTAAGCGTGCAATGGAAGCTGAGAAAAAATTAAAAGTAACACTTCCAAATCTAGTAGATGATGCATTGTTTAAAAAAATATAAATTCTAAAAAAATGAAAAAAATAAGATTACTTTTTTTACCAGTAGTAGTACTGCTTATCACTTCGTGTAGTTCAGTAAAAGTAATGACCGATTACGATACGAAAGCTGATTTTAAAGACTACAAAACATTTGCGTTCTACAAAACAGGAATAGACAAAGCTCAAATTTCCGATTTAGATAAAAAGCGTATTATGCGAGCTATTGAAACGGAATTGTTAGCAAAAGGAATGACAAAATCAGCCACTCCAGATGTATTGGTAAGCTTGTTTACGAAATCGAGAGAACGTATCAATATAAATGATAACAATTATGGCTGGGGTATGGGCTACGGCTGGGGTTGGAATCCTTGGATGTGGGGAGGAGCTAATCGTTTAGACGTAAATCAGTATACCGAAGGAACTTTGTTTTTAGATATTATTGATGCAAAAAACAAAGAATTAGTATGGCAAGGAATAGGAACAGGTGCACTAAGTTCGAGTACTAGCATGGAGCGTAAAGAAGAAAGGATAAAAGAATTCGTAGCCAAAATTATGGCGGAGTATCCACCTAAAGCTAACAAGTAATAAGTTTCTTTTTTAAAAGAATAGCCAATACGTTAAACAGAAATATACATGCTGTTTAACGTATTTTTTATGATATTTGTATTTTATGAAGCAGAATATAATAAAACCTACTCCCGATGAATATTATTTAAACGAGCAGGGATATCGGGTTTTTAAAGAGGCGTACCATTTGCGAAGAGGTTATTGCTGTAAAAGTGGATGCAAACATTGCCCTTATGGGTACGATAAAAACACCGATAGCTTTAAAAAAATGTGACAATATTTAATTTATTGTTTCAAAAAGATATATAGAATTAAACAGAACAAAAAATGAAAAAAATAGCAGTATTTTTAATAGCTCTTGCCTTTACAGGGTGTGCAGAATTGCAGAACGTAATCAATCAATTACCACAGGGAGGATTAACACAGGAACAAATAGGAAGTGGTTTGCGTCAAGCTTTAGACAATGGTATTCAGCACCAAGTAACCAAGTTAACTTCAAAAGATGGGTTTTATAAAAATGATTTGGTAAAAATTTTGTTACCAGAAGAACTACAAGCAGTTGACAAAGGATTACGCAGTATAGGTTTAGGTAATTTGGCAGATGAAGGGTTGAAAGCGATTAACAGAACAGCAGAAGATGCTGTAAAAACAGCGACGCCTATCTTTGTAAATGCAGTAAAGGAAATTACTTTTAACGATGCAAAAAATATTTTATTAGGAGCAGACAATGCTGCTACCAATTATTTACAAGGAAAAACAACTTCAGCGCTGTATAGCGAATTTAATCCTGTAATTAAAAACTCGTTTGCAAAAGTAGGGGCAGACAAAATATGGTCTAACATCATATCTAAGTACAATAGCATCCCATTTGTAAATAAAGTAAATCCAGATTTAACAGACTACGTGACAACTAAAGCTTTAGAAGGAGTGTTTACTATGATTGCTGTTGAAGAAAAAGGAATTCGTGAAAAAGTAGGATTACGTGATACTCCATTGTTACGTCAAGTGTTTGCTTTACAGGATAATAGATAGTAGAATTTTTAAGAGTATACAACAAAAAAGCCTCTTAACAAACAACTGTTTGTTGAGAGGTACTATATCACTATAGGTGTAGAATTCAATCTATAAGAATTCTCAAAGGCTTTCAATAAGGACTACTTACTTAAAAAATATACTCCAAGTCACAGTAGTAACATATATCCAAAAGCATGTGAAAAATATATGAATAAAAGTTTCAAAGGTTTTACCTTTCCATAATTTTGGAGAATACACAAATAGTTGCATGAACAGCCTAATAGACCAAAAAATTGCAAACCCAAACATCATCTTTTTACCGAGGTTTGTTTCTATTAAGTCTTTCCCTCCTACAACAAAAATAACTCCCATTAAAAATACTGTTAGTGCAATAAAAAAAGTATGTACTACCATCATTTGTTTGTTCATTAAACTAAGCTGATTTAACTCTTTTTTCCAATTAAAATACGTTGGAAAAGCAATGTGTATCAATGCTAGAACAATTAGCATATACCCGATGATTTTTAAGTGAATTTCCATAATGATTTCTAGTTTTTATTATTATTTTCAAGTACAAATACCGATACAAACGGTGTAAATTTTATTTCTTCTTTTAGTTTCAGATTTGCCTTTTCAAATACATTTTTCCATGTTTTTTTTGAAAAAAAATGTGTAAATCCAATTGAAAAAGCTAAGAAATTTGGTACATCTCTAAGGTGTTCAACAACTAAAATTTTTCCACTATTTTTTAAAACTCGAGAACACTCTTTAAAAAAAGTTATTTTCTCTTTATTAGACCTAATTTCATGTGCTGCTGACAATAAAAAGAGAAAATCAACACATGTATCTTCTAAAGGAATTTTACTTGTATTTATTATGTTGGTATTTGGATATACGCTGCTTACTTTTCTTGCTATTTTTATAGCCTGCTCTGTATGCTTCATCTCATCGTAGAAATCAAAAACTTGTAAGTTTGATTCTTGAAACTTTTCCTTTAAAATGTAACTCGTCTCATCAAAACCTGCATTCATATTGACAATTTTACTACCAACCGATTCTCTCAAATTCAGCTTATCAATCCAATTAAAATCATAATATCTACTAAAATCATATACATACGCTGATACTACCAAAGGTGCTACTAAGCCGTAGGTAAAAGCTATAACTAAAAACCATTTTAGAGAATGATTATAGGTAAATAAGTATTGACTTAAAACCACGAATCCCAAACCTATCAAGCCTATGCTATAAAAATGCCTATTAAAACTAAGTATGTTTACTACTCCTTGAAATTTTCTTCTTCTTTTTTCCATAATTCAATTTTCCCTTTTTTCCAGTAATACGGAACGTTTTTAATACTAAATGAGTTAGCAACTCTCACATTTGTTAATCCAAGGTCTTTTATAAATGAAAAATTATAATCAACAATTTTAATAGGCATTGGTTTCCAATTATTTCGCACTCCTTCTATAATTAATAGTTCTTTTTTATCTCCTTTATACGTAAAGGTGAATGGCAAAGGTCCTGCAAACCTTCTAGCTTCTTTCCAGCTAGAGAAAGGTGAATCTTTTGGAAGCGATACATTACTTGACTCATCATAAACGAAATAAAAAGCTGATTTTTTTGAATAAATACTCTTATGATTACCTCGCTTTACTTGATTGATATCTGAAGTGGTGTAATTGTAATGAGTAAATACATTACCAGCTATTTTCATTCTTTTACTATCCGTTTCCGATTTTAAAATATACAGTCCTCTTAATTTTTTCCCTTTTAAATTGGTATATCGTACAAAAACACGATAACCAATTAAAAAGAAATCATTTCCTAAGATTTTAGGAAAACCTTTCGGTCTTAAATCCTTAGTTTGTACCATGGCTAAAGCTAAAAAAGCCCATTGATTATTAAAAGTATCAAGTTCCAAACATTCCGGAATTAGGTCTTCTAGGTCTTCCTTTGGAACGGCAAATGTTACCACAACCGAACTTTCGAAAAATGCCTCGACTGCAAATGGGTGATTTTTTAACGATACTATCATTTTATGCTATTTTTTTAAACCGAAACTCATTTACATAAACTGTAAACACAAACAAGAGTGCAAAAACTATATTGAATTTTCCCCACAGCAATGCGTCAGGTATTAGGATAATTTCGATTATATTCATCAGCATAACAATTGTAATTTGTGTTATTGCATTCAATTTTGATTGATATTTGGATATTATCCATATCAGCATAACAATTTCCAGTATTCCAATGATGATAGTTAACTCTCTTGCGTAATTACTATCAATTATTTTTCCTAATATTTCTTGATGCCTTGGAACGAGGTTAAGAATTTTACAAAAGAATCCGTTTATCAACCAAACACAAGCAATTAATAATGTTGACACTTTATGTAAATACTTTTTATTCATTTTAAATTTTCAGAAATTTTTGAAAGTTTGTATGCAAATTTTTTTACTTTTTAATCATTTTGGTAAAGTTAGATAACAACCAATGTTCATCTGCTTTAATAGCTTTTTCTAAAATTCCATTGACTGTTTTGGTTACAGAAGATAAATCATTCATCACTTTTTTAAAGGCTGCTGCTTCTTCTGAAGTGTCGTTCACCTCTTCTTGTAATTCATCTAACACCTTTAAAACCGGTTCTATCTCTCTTTTCTTACGCTCTTTTGTTATTTGTTTAAAGAGTTCCCAAATATCTTTATCAGCAACAAAAAATTCCTTACGCTCTCCTACCACAAACTCTTTGCTTACAATTCCCCAATCAATTAAAGCACGTACATTCATATTCACGTTCCCTCTAGAAATTTGTAGGGTTTCCATAATTTCATCGGCAGAAAGAGGTTTGGTAGAAACTAACAATAGCGCATGTACTTGTGCCATGGTCTTGTTAATTCCCCAGTTGGTCGCTAAACTTCCCCAAGTATGAATGTATTTTAATTTTGCGTCTTCTAATTTCATACCACAAATATATAAAAATTTATTAAACTTTCAATAATTATTGAAAATAAAATATTTTAAAAATTTATCTATTCTCTTGTAATAATTTTACTTTTCAGAATACCTATCAAGAAAACTAAATTTTGAGTAACGATTTTTATACAACATCCATTCTACCTTACGCAGGCATCATTATTAAAATATGTAGGGCGTACACAGACTCTCAAGAAGATTTTGAAGATTTTTATCAAGAGGCTTGTTTACAAATATGGAAAAGTAGAGATGCTTTTCAGCACAAGTCGAAATGGTCTACTTGGATTTACAGAATTACGCTAAACATATGTTTAACCTTAGCTAAAAGAAATGCTAAAAAGGAATATTCTTTAGAAAAAACTCCCAATTTATCGGAGGACAATAAAGCGTTTCAAAACGAAGATTTAAACTTGTTATACGATGCTATTAAGAGATTATCTGAAGTCGACAGAGCGATAATTTTACTGCATTTAGAAGAAAACCCTTACAAAGAAATTGCTGCGATTATTGGAACTAGCGCTAACAATATTGCAGTTCGCATTAACAGAATTAAAAAACAATTAAAAATAGTATTAGATGGAAAAATCAATTGAAAAAAGATGGAATGAAGCTTTTATAAATGAACAATCATTAATAGCTCCAAAAATCAACAATATATACAATCAGAAATCTAAATCGGTCATTCATAAAATTAAAAGAACGTACGAGTTTGATAACAAGGGGTTACTTCCTATGGCAGGAATTGTTCTTATTGGGGGCATCCTTTTATCAGAAACGATTATTGGTGCATACGGTACTTTTCTAATCTTATGCTTGTACTTTTTTAACTCGAGATTGCTAAAAAGGTTTAACACTATTGATGTAAAATCTGACAACTTAACTTATTTAAAAAACTATAGAAGCGTAATTAACTCAGTATCGAAAGCTACAAAAAAGTTATTTGTTTTTGCTATTCCTTTAGCAATTGTATCAATTTTTGCAGTAGCTTATGAGGTAAAAGAGCAAAGTTTTTTATCGAAATTCATTTCAAAAGATTCTTCTTTCTTAGATATTTTAGGAATTGGACTTATCGTAGCAATTGCAACAGGAGTCATTGGGTTTGTTGTATACAATATCTCAACTAGAATATTATATCACAGTCTTACATCAAAATTAGATGATATTATTAAAGAAATGGAAGCATTGAAGGCTTAAAAGTATGAAACATGAATCGTCATTGCTTTTAAAACCAAGTTACCTTAACTTGATAAACTAGAAAACCAATGCATAAACCTATACAGTAATGGCGATTTTTACTTCTTTTTTTGCAAAATAGTTAATCCTACCCGTATTTTTTCATACGGTACTTGCTCTCCGAGAAATTCAAAATAGGGTTTTAAGGCGGTTTCATTTTTCAATACTTTTTTGGCATTGGCTATCAAAGACAAGGTATCTGCCTCAATAAATTCATCTAAACTCACGTCTTTTCCTTCTAAGTATAACTTCGACAAATGAGAAAAAATAGTGGTAGGTTTAAGTCCACGACTTTCAGCTATCTCTTCGACTGTAAAACCTTCTTTATACAATTGAAAGGTTTCTAAAGTTGTATCTTTTTTAGTACGCTTCTTCTCGCTTAAGAAAGTTTTAATTTCTTCCATAAACTCTGCCCCATACACTTCTAATTTTCGTTGCCCTACACCACTTATTGCCAAAAATGCTTCGTCAGACAAAGGTCTATCTCTTTCTATTTCTCTGAGTGTAGCATCGTTAAAAACCAAATAAGCAGCGATATTTTCTTCTTGAGCAATTCGATAACGTAATCTTCGTAAGCGTTCGAATAGGCTATCGCTAACTTCTTTCTTCCTCCTTTCTTTTGTAGCTTTTGTTGTTTCTTTTTGAACTGCTATTGGTGTGGTTAACTGCACTTTCTCCCCTTCAAAAAGCACTTTACTTGAAAAATCTGTAAGTTGCAAACTGTTATTCAAATGAAAAGCAATTTGACAATAGCCTTGGTTGGTTAACTGAATAATATAATGTTGCCAATCTCTCCATGAAATTTCTTTTCCTACTCCGTATGTTTTTAGTGTGTCGTAGCCTTTGTCTAAAACGGTAGCATTTTTGGCACCACGTAGCACATCAATAACCGTCCCCATTGCCTCCTTTCCCTGCAATCGATATAGGGCAGACAATGCTTTTTGTGCTATAATAGTTCCATCGAAAAATTGCGGAGGATTTTTACATACATCACAATTTCCGCAGTTTTCTTCTATTAATTCTCCGAAATAGCTCAATAATATTTTTCTTCGGCAAACCGTAGCTTCAGCAAATTGCTTCATACGTTCAAGCTTAGCTTCTTGAACTTCTTTGTTACTGGTGTTTTCTATAAACTGACGTAGTTGAATGACATCGGCATAGCTATGAAATAATACCGCTTTTGCAGGTAAACCGTCTCGACCTGAACGCCCAATTTCTTGGTAATAACCTTCGATATTTTTAGGCATATTGTAGTGAATTACCCAGCGTACATTCGACTTGTCAATTCCCATTCCAAAAGCAATGGTAGCACAAATCACCTCACAATCATCTTTAATAAACGCTTCTTGAGTTTTGGCTCTTTCTTCAAAAGATAATCCCGCATGATATGCCTTTGCATCAATATTGCTTTGTTGTAATTTATTGGCCAATTGTTCTGTAGCTTTTCTACTCAAACAATAAACAATTCCTGCTTCATTGGGTCTTCTTTGAATAAATTTAATTATTTGTTGTACTCTATTGTTTGCAGGACGTACCTCTAAAGCAATATTTTCTCTATTAAAAGAACTTATAAATTGCGTTGCGTTGGGTATTGCCAATTGCTCTAAAATGTCTTGTTGTGTTGCTTTATCAGCCGTAGCAGTTAAGGCAACAATCGGAACTTCTGGCAAGGATTTTTTTAAGAATGAGAGTTGTTTATAAGAAGGACGAAAATCGTGTCCCCAAGCAGAAATACAATGCGCTTCATCAACAGCAATACAGCTTATATAAGATGGATACAACACATTTTGAAGCAATGATAAACTTTCGGGCGCAACATATAATAGTCTTATGCTTTTAGAGGCTATTACTTCAAATACTTGTTGCTGCTCTTCTGTTGATTGACTGCTATTAAAAAAAGTTGCAGGAATTCCGTTGGCTTTTAAACTATCTACTTGGTCTTTCATTAAAGCTATTAGTGGCGAAATGACCAATGTAACTCCTTCAAAAAATAATGCGGGTAATTGGTAGCATATAGACTTTCCTCCCCCCGTTGGCATAATAACCAGGGTATCTTTTTTTTCTAATATATTTTCAATAACAGCTTGTTGCTGTAAACGAAAACTATCATATCCAAAATTGGTCTTTAATTTTTCTAACAATTCTTGTTCTGTAACCTGCATCATTTGGTAAAAATAAGGAATAATAAAAGTTAAATGTCTATCTAAAAAACTAAGAGTTTATTTTTTTTCATATATTGTGTGGTAAAACTAATATTATGAAAAAAATTGTATTCTTATTTATTATTTCTTTAACTTTTAACTTATCTGCTAGCTCTCAAACAAAAAAACTAGTTATTAAAGTTACTGATGAAAATAATAAACCGATCCCTGGAGCCATCATTCTTTTTGATAACGTAAGACAAAAGAGTTGGACCAATTCTAAAGGTGTATTTAAAACAAAAATAGAAGAAACTCCTGAAGAAATAAGTGCTTTTTCTCCAAAAATAGGAATAGGAAAAGTTAAGTATAGTGGACAAGAAGTTGTTCACTTAAAAATATTAAAGGGTAAAGACAAAAATCTCATTTCTGTAGAGGATCAACACAATAACGTTACTGCAAATGCTTTTCAATATAGGAATATCTATGACTATTTAGTAGGTAAAGTTCCTGGGGTTAATGTAGTCGGTACTAGTATTATGATACGTGGAGTAAATACTGTAAATGGAAGTACAACACCTTTATTCGTATTTAATGGTACTATCGTTAGTCAGAGCTATTTTGGGCAAATTGTGCCAACCGACATAAAAAGTGTAACAATACTTAAAGGACCAGAATCTGCAAAATATGGAATCAGAGGGGCTAATGGAGTTATAGAAGTAACTAGTAAGTAGAAAACGTTAGTATCTCACTATAATATTTGTATAAAGTTTAAAACTATCGGGGTTAAAATCCTTGATAGTTTTTTAATGTTGATCCACTAATGAAAAAATAAGATTTTTTTAAACGATGTCTTTTCAAAACAGTTCAAAGCACGAAAAAGACCATCCTCTTTTCTGAAATCCATACAAAAACAAGATATTGAAAAAATATTGAAAGGAAAGTTCGTTGGCAATAATTATCTAAGAGATACTTTTAAATGGGCACTTTCATAAAATAGAAATTCCTTGTTTTTACAGGGGATTTGTTGTGCCTTATCTTCAAAACAAACCCCGAAAATCACCTAAAAAGGCAAAAAACGGGGTTTTGACATTACTTAATTATGAAAATACGAAGAATTTCTGAAATGCAACACCGTATTTCAATTTTTTCCCCTAAGCGAGAATTATGATGCTCATTATGCACGTTTTTTGGAGGGAGATTTAGGCAAAATCCATGCTGCTATTCCTTGGGATGATTTGGTAAATACTTTTGGTATCCATGAACAATCAACAGGGCGAAACTATCTTTTTAGTCCTAAAGGGAGGCTTGGTTTAATGTTTTTGAAGCATTACGCTAATTGTTCAGATAAGAAATTAATAGAGCAATTAAATTCCAATCTTGATTATCAATTTTTTTGTGATGTTGAACTAGGATTTGAACGTTTGACCAATAAAATAGTAAGTCAAATACGTTGTGAATTATCAGAGAAATTAGAGATTAGTTCAGTTGAGAAAGTTCTTTTTTCTTTTTGGAAAGGTCAAATAGAGAGCGCCAATCAAATAGTTATGGATGCAACTTGTTATGAGAGTGAACTATCTTATCCTAGCATTCAAAAATTACTTTGGCAGTCTGTGCATTGGCTTTATAAACAACTACAAAAAACCTGCTCAGTGTTAGGAGTTAAAATGATTCGAAGTAAGTATTTGAAATGGAAGAAACGTTATCAAGGGTTTAGTAAAATGCGAAGAAAAACCAAATCAAAACGAATCTCATTAACTAGAGCATTATTAAAATTACTATTGAAGTTTATCAATTTTGAAAAAGAACTACAAATCCATTCTAAACTAGAGTTTACCCCACAATATTATAAGAGAATAGCTACAATTCAAAAGATTTACGAGCAACAAAAGCATCACTTTGATACAGGAGAGAAAATAAAGGATAGAATTGTGAGTATTCATAAGGATTATATTCGTCCTATTGTCAGGGGAAAAGAAGTAAAACCTGTTGAATTTGGAGCAAAAGTGAACAAAGTTCAAATAGACGGGATTAGTTTTATAGAACACATCAATTTTAATGCTTTTCACGAGGGAAATCGTTTTATACAAACGGTTCAAAAAGTGCAAGGATTAACTCGAAAGAAAGTAAAAATAGCTGGAGCAGATAAAATTTATGCCACCAATAAAAACAGAAAATACTGTAGTTCTAAAGCTATACAAACAGACTTTATTCCTAAGGGGAAAAAATCTAAAAACCACAAAGAAAAACAGAAACTTAGAGCTATTATTTCCAAAGAAAGAGCTACAAGATTAGAAGGGTCTTTTGGTAAGGATAAAGAACATTATCATTTAAAAAAGATAAAGGCTAAAACTAAAAAAAATGAGATTCTTTGGATTTTCTTTGGAATACACACAGGGAACGCACTTGAAATTGGTCGTAGAAAAGCGAGAGAAATAGACAAAAAAACAGCCTAATTTTAAAGCCCAAAAATAAGGTTAATGAGAGAGGTATGTCTTGTCGGATCTTTTTCCTAAAATTTTACCTTGAAGAAACTCAAAAAAGCCACTAAAATCAAAAATCGGGATTAAATTTGTAAAATTCGAATACCGATTTTTCTTAAATCTCAGAAAACAATCTGTTTTCTGAAAGTGCCTAGTTAATTTCTTGTAACAATACCTGAACTGCTTTCTGTAATTGTGTATCTTCTACTCTATCTTTCCATCCAGGTGCATTTTTCACTAAGTAATCGGGTACGGCAGGAGCTTCATTTTCCATATTTTTTCCAGTCTTTTTTACATACCAGGCTCTAAAAGGCATCCTTATGAATCCGTTTTGGAGGTTTTTACCCCCCGTTGAAATTACAGCCCCAAAAGTTGGTTGCCCCACTAACTTTCCTAATCCTAAATTCTTAAAAGCATGTGAAAATATTTCGGCATTAGAATAACTATTTTCATTACATAAAGCCACCATGGGTTTTGTGTTTACCGACAAAATAGCGCGCTCGTTAAACGGATAGTTGTCTTTAAATTTTTGATGATTCTTTAAACTTTTTGCCGCTCCTCTTGGAATCGTATAAGCATGCTGATCTACATTTAGTACTGCCATTAAGCGATCAGTGGTCCAACCACCACCATTGTAGCGTACATCAATGACAATTCCTTTTTTACCATAACCACTAGCTTTTAGTTCTCTTTCAAAGCGTTCAAAACTTGGCATATTCATACCTCTTATATGGATGTATCCAAGCTGACCATTTGAATATTCATCAACTAATTTTTTTCTGGAGTTTACCCAAGCTTCGTATTGTAAGGTGTTCAAGGATTTTTCTGGTCGAAGTATCAATTCTTTCCCTTCTTTAAGACTCAATAAAATTTCCTTTTGCTGTGTGTTCTTTAGTAAGCTGTAGAAATTTGTGTTCTTATCAATTTGCTTTCCATTGATGGCAGTAATGACGTCACCTATTTTCAATTTACTGGTAGATTTATCTGCTACAGAATTGGGTAAAACGTATACTATTTTCGCTCCATTTTCAGTATTCACAACTTCCAAACCTAACAATCCTATAGCATCGCTTGTATTTCTAGGTGTGCTTCCTCGATATCCCATATGACTTGCATTTAACTGTCCTAATAGCAAGTTAAACATGTACTCGTAGTCTTGATGTGTAGTTGCAGATAACACCCAGGGTTTGTATTTCTTTACGAGATTCTCCCAGTTGTAACCGTGAAATTCTGGATCATAAAAACCCGCTGTTAAGGCACGAATTCCTTCTTCAAATACTTGTTGATACTCCAACTTGGTATGGGTGGTATAAGTAGCTCTATGCGGTAATGATGTTACCTTATCTGATTTTGTGTTTAATTCTGCTAATTTACCTCTTGTGGTAAAGTATATTTTCCCTTTCGTATCGGTGAAGTTTCGTCCCCCTATAATTCCCTTTACTAATTTCGGTTCACTACCATCCCACTTAATTTTGTAGGTACTTCTTTTATCGGTAGCAGGATTGGTTGCTGAAAAGTAAATAAAATTGCTATCGGCACTAAATACGGGGCTCGATTCATTATCTTGTAAGGAAGTTACTTGTACTAGGCGATTGTAAATTTTATCTTCCTCTATGGTAACCACCACTTTTTTCTCTTTTTTCTTTCCTTTCTTTGCACCTTTATCTTCAGAGGGCTCTTCCTTCTTCTCGGGGTAATAAGAACCTTCTTCATGATCAAGTTTCGACTTTTCCCAATCAGTTTTGGTTAACCAAACCATCCATACATCGTAATTGATTCCACTTCTATTGGATAAAAAAGCGAGTTTTTTTCCATCAGCACTCCAAACTGGATTACGATCGCTTCTGGGGTGCATAGACACATTCATTTTATTAGAAGGATTTTCTACAGATTGAATAAAAATTTCGCTGTCGAAGTTTAGATCTTCTTGCGAATAGGCAATAAACCTGCTATCTGGACTCCATGAAACCCCTTCTGCTGGTGCCCAAGAATCAGAATACACTTTAGCATTTGTTAGCTTTCCTTTTTCAACATCAGCAATCATTAAAATTCCTCTTCCAACTTGATAGGCAATTTTTTTCCCGTTTGGTGAAACCAATGAGCGTTCAATATCTTTTTTACTATTGGTGAGTTTTGAAACTTTGGTTTTCAAACTACGGTATAATCCTACTAGAGTATCTGTAGAAACTGCACTATACAATTGATAAACTCCCTCTCTGTCAGAAGAAAAAACAACTGTTTTGTCATCTATCCATTGCGGGTTGATATCTCTATACGGATGCTTGCTCACATTGTTTGAGCGTTTCTTTTCTTTATCATTTTCTTTTACAAAAATTTCTCCATTAATTTCTAGTGCTATATTTTTTCCGTCAGGTGAAATTGCATAATTGCTAATGTTTTCTGAAACTGTTTTGGTTTCTTCTTCTGCAAAACGATTGTCTGAAACGATATGTAAATTAATCTTTTGGGAGTTTCCATCCTCTAATTTAAAAACATCGGCTCCACGAGTATATACGATCATACCTCTATTACTAACTGAAAATGTTTGTACACCATCTTTGATTTCATTTGTTAACTGTGTAGCTGTATTTACAGCTGTTCCATTTGCTGAAATGACTTGCTGGTAAATGTTATAACGGCCACTTTTTGCACTTATATAATATAAATTTCCCGCTGCATCCCAAGCTGGTGAGTGCTCATTCTTGTTACTGGTTGTAACTTGATGATATTCATTGGTCTCTGTGTTATAAATCCAAATATCACGCTGTGCAGAACCCGAATAATCTTCACGAGCTATTCTACAAGCACCTTTGGTAAAAGCTATGAGTTTTCCATTTCGAGATACAGACGCCATGCTTCCATAGGCAGTTAATAGTCGGGTTGGGGTTTCACCTTCTTCACTAACTTTATAAATCTGTTGATCCCATTCTGGACCTCTTAACACGCGACTTGTGGTGAATATAATATCTCCTTCTTTTGTCCAATCTGTCGGAATATTAGTTGTGGGATAATATGTTAATTGCTTTGGCACTCCTCCGTCAATTGAGGTTATAAAAACATTATCGTTCCCTTTTCTATCAGAAGAGAAGGCAATTTCAGTTCCTGTTTGATTCCAAACAGGATTGCTTTCGTAACCTTTATGAATAGTTAACCTTTTAGTTTGCTGATTCTTGAAATTGTACAGCCAGATATCGCCATAATAACTAAATGCCATTTGTGATGCATCTGGACTGATAACAGGTTTTCTTATTAAAGTATGTTGTGCCAATAAAATGTTACTGGTGAGCAGTACAACAAGTACGAATACGATTTTTTTAGTCATGTTCCTTGATTTTAAATGACCAAATTACTTTATTATGACTAAAACTCTAGTAAAATTAGGAATATATTAACAATTTTTAAAAACTCTCTTTAAATCAACTTTTATTGAACCAAAAAAACAAGTGCGAATGATAATATTCCTAAAATCGTAGTGAACCAGCCCATTTTTCTTGACTTAATTCAGCCTGACAAAGACACCATGGCTACGATTGAAGTGATTCCTAAAAAAACAACGCCGCTAGCCACTCGTGCTTTAAAAAACCTACTTTCTTTAAAAACTAATAGATAACCTTCTGTAGTCATCATTTTAAAAGTGGTATTCACGATAATGGCCACGATAAAACGTAACACCGAAAATGTTACTAGGGTAAAAATCATGTTTACAAGTTTATCTGATGAATTATGAACTAATAACGTCGCAACTATTGTGATCGAAAAACCTGCTAGTAAAGAATTCATTACCAAAAATTGAGTTGCAAATTCGTTCCAGTAGCTATACTATATATCCTACATGACACTATAATTAGTAGTTTTGGTAAACTTAAACTCTCTTTATCGAATTTACAAATCTATCAATTCCTTTAATTCCATTCCTGTCAAGTTGTTTGATAAATGCCGACCCAATAATAGCCCCGTTTGCATACTCACAAGCCGTTGTAAAAGTTTGGTTATCTGAAATACCAAAACCCACAATTAGCTTACTTTTTAAATTCATTGCTTGAATTCTTTTAAAGTAATTGATTTGTTCTTCGGAAACCTCTCCTTTGGCACCAGTAATGGAGGCGGAAGCCACTACATAGATAAAGGCATTGGTCAAATTATCAATCTTACGAATACGTTCTTCGGATGTATGTGGTGTAATTAAAAAAACATTTGAAATTCCATAAGTATCGAATAACTGCTGATAGTGACTTTCATATTCTACCATGGGTAAATCAGGAATAATTACCGTGTCAATGCCACAATCCTTAACTTTTTGACAGAATGTATCTTCTCCATATTTAATCATCTGATTCAAATAGCCCATCAACACCAAAGGAGTGGAATTTGAATCTTTAATCGCTGCCAATTGTTGAAAAACCACATCGAGATTCATGCCGTTTTTTAGTGCTACATCGCTACTATGCTGAATGGTTGGTCCGTCAGCTAATGGATCAGAATAGGGCAATCCGACTTCTATAAAATCTACTCCGCTATTACTGAGTTCAGCAATAACTTTTGTGGTGTCGTTTAGTTTTGGAAAACCTGCTGTAAAGAATATTGATAGCAAATCGTTTTCCTTTTGATTGAATATTTGTTGAATTGAGTTCATTTTTTTACAGTTTTGTCAGTTTGAGTGATTTTCTAATTTAGGAGAAATTTATATCGAGAACTTGTTGCATATCATCTTGATTCAAACTTGTTCGTTCTTCAAAAATTCACTCGATGTGACATTTTATTGTGTCATTGCGAGGAATGAAATGACGTGACAATCTCTACTTTGAGGTTCCTTCACTTCGTTCGGAATGACGAATTACTCTAAATGTTTAATATACGTTTCTAAATCTTTATCGCCTCTACCTGATAAGTTTATTACCACCACTTGATTTTTTTGCAAATCCATTTTTGACAATACAGCCAAGGCATGTGCTGTTTCTAAGGCAGGAATAATCCCCTCTATTTTTGTCAATTCATAAGCGGCGTCTAGCGCTTCTTTATCCGTGGCATTCATAAATGTTGCGCGCTTGGTTTCGTGTAAATAAGCATGCAACGGTCCTACACCCGGATAATCCAATCCTGCTGAGATGGAATAAGGCTCTACAATTTGTCCGTATTCATCTTGCATTAAAATGGTTTTACTTCCGTGAATCACCCCTACTTCTCCTAATTGTGAAGTTGCGGCACTTTCTCCTGAATTTACTCCTAGCCCTGCGGCTTCTACGGCTATCAATTCAACTTCTTCATCGTCTAAATAATGATAAAAAGCCCCAGCGGCATTGCTTCCTCCACCCACACAAGCAATGATGGTATCAGGATTCTCATTTCCCGTTTGTTCTTTTAATTGTACTTTCATTTCTTCTGAAATTACCGCTTGCAAACGAGCTACCATGTCAGGATACGGATGTGGTCCTACTACAGAACCGATCAGATAGTAGGTGTCTGGATGTTGAATCCAATAACGAATGGCTTCATTCGTAGCATCTTTCAGTGTTTTACTCCCACTAGTAGCCGGCACTACTTTGGCTCCCAACATTTTCATGCGAGCTACATTCGGTGCTTGACGTTTGATATCGGTTGCTCCCATAAAAACAATACACTCTAACCCCATTAAAGCACAGACTGTTGCCGTGGCAACCCCGTGCTGACCAGCCCCTGTTTCTGCCAAAATTTTAGTCTTGCCTAAATGTTTGGCTATGAGAATCTGACCAATGGTATTGTTTACTTTGTGTGCCCCTGTGTGATTTAAGTCTTCTCTTTTTAAATAAATCGTAGCTCCGTATTTTTCTGATAATCGTTTTGCTAAATACAACGGACTCGGGCGTCCAACATAATGCTTTAACAAATCTTTGTATTCCTTTTGAAAAGAATCGGATGCTATAATTTGTATATAATTATCTTCTAACTCTTTTACGTTTGGATATAACAATTCAGGAATAAAAGCTCCTCCAAATTGTCCGTAATACCCGTTATTGTCTGGTTGAAATTTTAATTTCATCTTTAATAATATTTCGTCATTGCGAGCATAGCGTGGAAATCTTATGATAAAGATTACGTCACCTCGTTTGTAATGACAGCTTTTTTAAACTTTCTAATTTTTTCTACTGATTTTACTCCTGGTTTGATTTCAAACTTACTGTTTATATCGATAGCATAACAACATTCAGATGCTGTTCCTGTAAAGAACAGCTGTAATTCGTCTATTTCTTCTAAACCCATTCCGCCACTCAAAAAAAATGGTTTTGTTGAGTTGTAGTTTTGTAAAACTTCCCAATTAAAGGTTATGCCATTTCCTCCTCGTTCTTTTCCTTTGGTATCAAACAAAAAGTAATTGACCACTTCTTCATAAGGTGCTAAAACCTCAAAGTTGAATTCGTCTTTAATTCCAAATACCTTTATAATTTCTACTTTAGGTAAATGTGCTTTCAATTTTTGAATATAGTCAACCGATTCATCTCCATGTAACTGAACTGCTTCTAACTGATATTCTTCAACTAAAGAAACCACAATCTCTAAATATTCATTTACGAAAACACCTACTTTTTTAACCCCATTAGGTAACTTCGGAATGATTCCTTCAAAATTTCTTGGTGATTTTTCATAGAAAATAAACCCTAAATAATCGGGCTTCACTTCAGCTACTTGCTGAATATTTTCTATAAACTTCATGCCGCAAACTTTTAGTTTCATCTTTTTTATATTTTGTCATTGCGAGAGCATAGAAGCAATCTTTAAAATTAAAAGATTCCTTCATGTTGTTCGGAATGACGCTTTTTTTATCTAATTTGATCAATAAATTCTTGACAAGCCTGCCCTGGGTTTTCTGTTTTCATAAAGTTTTCACCTATTAAAAAACCATGAAAACCATGTTCTTTTAATCCTGTTATGATTCTTGGGTCAGAAATTCCGCTTTCAGAAACTTTTACAACAGTATCGGGTATTTGATTTGCCAAGTTTATCGAGTGCTCTAAATCTACTTCAAACGTTTTTAAATTTCTATTGTTAATTCCTATGATTTTATTATCGACATCTCCAATTTTATCTAAATCTTCCTGTGTATGGATTTCATACAACACTTCTAAGCCTAAATCGGTGGCTAACTGTCCGTAATTTTTCAACTGTTCTGCTGTTAAACAAGTAGCTATTAGCAGCACCACATCGGCGCCAATTGCTTTAGCTTCTACAATTTGAAATCCATCAACAATAAAGTCTTTTCTTAAAATAGGTTTTTGTTCGTTAATGGCTCTTGCTTCCATCAAATCTGCCATTGTTCCTCCAAAAAATGAGGTATCGGTTAAAATTGATTGTGCCGCTACATTCGCATCTAAATATCCGTTGGTTACTTCGGTAACCGTTGCTTTGTCATTGATAATTCCTTTGGAAGGTGATTGACGTTTGAACTCTGCTATGATTCCTGTTGAATACGGTTCTAACAACGATTTTTTTAAGGAAAATATTTCTCTTTTAAAATTCGGACTCTCCACTAATTTCTTAACTGGTACTTCTGCTTTTATTTTGGCTACTTCCTGCTTTTTAAAGGCTATTATTTTATCTAAAATAGTCATCTTATATTTTTTTGCTATTACGAACTAAGTGAGGTAATCTAACTTATCTTCTTTTACTGAAAGATTCCTTCACTACCACTTCGACTGCGCTCAGTGTCCGTTCGGAATGACGGTTTTATTTTAATATACTAATTTTTCTAACGATGTTTTCGCTTTCAATCCTAAGAGGGAATCTTTTGCTTCTTCAAAAGCGATTTCAAAACTCTTGTTTTTGTCGAACGTTTTTAGGGCAAATGCCGCATTGGTTAATACTACATTGTTTTGGGCTGCTGTTCCCTTTCCGTTGATGATGTTCACAAATATATCCGCCGCTTCTTCAACATTATTTCCTCCGAAAATAGCGGATGGAGAAATTTGTTGTTGTCCTAAATCAGCTGGAGAAATTTGTTGTTCTGCCTGTTGGGTAAACAATTTAAAATCTCCTGTTAATGAGATTTCATCGTATCCGTCTAGTGCATGCACCACTCCATAGTTTACATTTGATTGCTGAAGCATATAATTGTACACCCTGGCAACCTCTAAATTAAATACGCCTACCAATTGGTTTTGTGGTTGACTTGGATTTACTAACGGACCTAACATATTAAAAAATGTTTTCACGCCTAATTCTTTTCTAATAGGGGCTACAACTTTCATCGCTGGATGAAATAACGGTGCATGTAAAAAACAAATGTTTGCTTCCTCTAACTGATGCTTTAAGGTTGATTCATTATTTGTAAACTTGTAGCCTAAAAACTCTAACATATTTGATGACCCCGAAGCAGAAGACACTCCGTAATTACCATGCTTTGCAACCTTATGCCCTGTTCCTGCTACAATAAATGATGTTAAGGTTGATATATTGAAAGTATTTTTTCCATCACCTCCAGTGCCACATAAGTCAATGGTATTAAAGTCTGATAAATCTACTTTTATGGCCAATTCTAATAAGGCTTCTCTAAATCCTGATAATTCATCTACCGAAACCGGACGCATTAAAAACACCGTAATAAAGGCAGCTATTTGTGAAGTATTGTATTTTTCTTGGGCAATATTTATCAATACTTCTTTCGATTGTTCTTTCGTCAATCTTTTTTGTTCAAAGAGGGTGTTTAGTATTTTTTTCATGTTGTTCATTTAGTCATTGCGATTCCGAGATTCCGGAAGAAGCAATGTTTAAGTTGGAAAGATTACTTCGTCATCCTTCCTCGTAATGACGTTAGTTATTTACACTTTCTATAAAGTTCTGAATCATTTTTTTTCCTTCTGGAGTTAAAATACTTTCTGGGTGGAATTGTACTGCTTCGATAGCAAATTCTTTATGGCGTAATGCCATAATACTTCCGTCTTCATCGATGGCTGTTACTTCTAATTCCTCTGGAAAATTGTTGTGAGAAGCAATCCATGAATGGTAACGTGCAGCTTCAAAGGTTTCTGGAATGCCTTTAAAAGTAACGGTATCATTTTTAGTAACAGTCATTTCGGTAGCTACTCCGTGAAATACATCGTTCAGGTTCTCTAACTCACCTCCAAAAACTTCGGTGATGGCTTGCAACCCTAAGCAAACACCAAAAATCGGAATTTTCCCTGCATAGTTTTTAATCGTTTCTTTTAAAATACCTGCTTCCTCAGGAATTCCTGGTCCTGGAGACAGAATAATAGCATCGTAGTTTTTTATTTCTTCTACAGCAATCTCGTCGTTACGATACACATCGGGTAACTTTCCCGTAATATCTTCTACATAATGTACCAAATTGTAGGTAAACGAATCGTAATTATCTAATACTAATATGTTCATTTTTTAAGCTTTTGGCTCTTGACTATTAGCAAAAGGCTAACAGCTAACAGCTAATTTTATATTTCTTCTGCCAACACCAATGCTTTTTTGAGTGCTGCTAATTTATTATTTACTTCTTGTAACTCGTTTTCTTCCTTTGAATTGATTACTATTCCCGCCCCTGCTTGATAAAACAAGGTATTATTTTTACTCACAAAAGAACGAATGGCAATAGCTTGATTTACGTTTCCGTTCAAACCAATAAACCCAACACATCCGCCATAAAATCCGCGAGTTTGATTTTCGTATCTATCTATTAACTCCATCGCTTTGTATTTTGGTGCTCCACTTAAGGTACCCGCAGGAAACGTATCTCCTACAATTTCTATCGGGTTTCCGGTAATTTTTCCTGTTACGGTTGATACCAAATGAATTACATGGCTAAAATACTGTACTTCTTTATAGGTTTCAACGGTTACATTAGTGGCGTGTTTACTCAAATCGTTTCGGGCTAAATCCACCAACATTACATGCTCTGCGTTTTCTTTCGGGTCGTTTGCTAATTCTTTCGCCAAGGCTCTGTCTTTTTCATCATCACCTGTTCTTCTAAAAGTTCCTGCAATGGGATTGATGATTGCCTGACCTTCCTCTATTTTAATTTGTGCTTCTGGCGAAGAACCCATCAATTTAAAACTTCCATAATCAAAATAAAAAAGATAAGGTGAAGGATTTATAGAACGTAAGGCTCGGTATACATTAAATTCGTCTCCTTTAAATTGTTGTTGAAATTGACGCGATAATACCAACTGAAAAACATCTCCTCTTTTACAATGCTCTTTTGCTTTGGTAACATTTTTCTTAAACTCTTCATCTGTAATATTAGAAGTTTCTTCTCCTTGAAATGTAAAATCGTATTTGGCAAACGATTGAGAGTTTACCAAATTTTCAATTTCCGACAATCGAGACGCTTCTCCTTCTGGTATATTTTCTATCAAAATCATTTCATTTTTAAAATGATTGATTGCTACAATAAAACGGTAAAAGCTATACTGTAGTAACGGGATTGCTGAGGGTGCTATATCTGATTGTAATTGAATGGTTTCAAAATACTGAACGGCATCAAAAGTCGTATACCCATACAGTCCGTTAAATGATTTTATTTCCGCTGAACAGTCTACCGAAATGAGGTCACTATACGCATCAAATTTCTCGTAAAAGTTTCTTTGAATAGGCGTTCTCATTAATTCCTTTTTTTGATAAGACACAAACAATTCATCATCTTCTGCTTTGATGGTCATCAACGGTTCTATACACAAAAACGAATAGCTATTTTCTTTACTATGATAATCTGAACTTTCTAGCAGTAAACTGTTCGCATACGTATCTCTTGTTCTTAAATACAAGCTAACAGGCGTTATCGTATCTGCCAATTGTTTTTTTGCTATGGTTTTGAAGGTTATTTTTTTCATTTCTTTACTATGTAAAAACAAAAAAGACTTATCATGAGATAAGCCTTTTCGTTGTATTATAAATATAACAGCGTGGTCTCACTAACGTACGTTATGAGTTTTCCACCACCAGTTATTTACTAATTGTTTCATCATTATGCTACAAATGTATAAAGTGATTTTGATTTTACAAACTTTTCTTTCAAATTATTTATACTAACTAAAAAATAGTAAGTCTCTTTGAGTGAATACACGAAAACAAGTTTCAATTTAATATAAAAATTAAATTTAGAATTACAATTTATAATCATATTAATATTTTACCTTACAATTAAAAAACATTCCCTTGTTATTTGTACCAGAAATAAACCAAAAAGAATAAAATTTATAAAAAGTATAGTATTATGTGTGGAATTGTATGTGCGTTTGATTTAAAACAACCTTCAGATAAACTGAGACCTCAAATCTTAGAAATGGCTAAAAAAATTCGCCATAGAGGTCCGGATTGGAGTGGCATTTATAGTGATGATAAAGCAATTATGGCGCATGAGCGATTAGCAATTGTTGACCCTGCTTCAGGACAACAACCTTTGTTTAGCCATGACCGTAGATTTGTGCTTGCTGCCAATGGTGAGATATACAACCACAATGAAATTCGAAAACAACTCAAAGAACAACACACGTTCTTAACCAAATCTGATTGTGAAGTTATTTTAGCTTTGTATAAAGAAAAAGGGGTGGACTTTTTAGATGATTTAAACGGAATATTTGGTTTTGCTGTATACGACTCTCTTACTGATGAGTATTTGGTGGCTCGTGACCACATGGGAATTATTCCATTGTATATGGGATGGGACAAACACGGCACTTTCTATGTAGCTTCTGAATTAAAAGCTCTTGAAGGTTTTTGTAACAAAATTGAAATTTTTCCTCCAGGCCATTACTACACTCGTGAAAATGGTTTGCAAAAATGGTATGCTCGCGACTGGATGGAGTATGAAGCTGTAAAAGACAACCAAACTTCTATAGATGAAATTCGTGATGCTTTAGAGGCTGCTGTGCATCGTCAATTAATGAGTGATGTGCCTTATGGCGTGTTGTTATCTGGCGGACTAGATTCGTCTATTACCTCTGCTATTGCCAAAAAATATGCTGCGAAACGTATAGAATCTGATGATAAAGATGCTGCTTGGTATCCGCAATTGCATTCGTTCTCCATAGGTTTAGAAGGCTCTCCTGATTTAATCGCTGCTAAAAAAGTTTCTGAATATATTGATACGATACATCATGAGATTACCTTTACTATTCAAGAAGGTTTGGATGCCATAAAAGATGTAATTTACAACCTTGAAACCTATGATATTACCACGGTTCGTGCCTCTACACCTATGTATTTAATGGCGCGCGTAATTAAATCGATGGGAATAAAAATGGTGCTATCGGGTGAAGGGGCTGATGAAATTTTTGGCGGATATTTGTACTTCCACAAAGCCCCGAATGCAGAGGAATTTCACAAAGAAACTGTTAGAAAATTAGATAAGCTATATCAATACGATTGCTTGCGCGCTAATAAAAGTTTAATGGCTTGGGGAATTGAAGGTCGCGTTCCTTTCTTAGATAAAGAATTTATGGATGTTGCCATGCGCATTAACCCTAAAGATAAAATGATTAACGGAGAGCGTATGGAAAAATGGGTACTGCGAAAAGCTTTTGAAAGTTATTTGCCTAAAGAAGTGGCTTGGAGACAAAAAGAACAGTTTTCGGATGGTGTTGGTTACAACTGGATTGACACCTTGAAAGAAGTTGTAGAAGCTGCGGTTACTGATGAAATGATGGAAAATGCTTCGCACCGTTTCCCAGTACAAACACCGAGAGCCAAAGAAGAATATTATTATCGCTCAATATTTGAAGAACATTTTCCGAGTGAAACGGCTGCTTTAACAGTTCCGTCGGTGCCTTCAATTGCGTGTAGCACTCCTACAGCATTGGCATGGGACGAAAGTTTTCAAAACCAAAACGAACCATCGGGTAGAGCTATTAAAGCTGTACACGAAGATGCTTACTAGAAAAGTTATATTCCATTTTAGTTTTAGTTGTAAAAAAACCGTCTAAATTTAATTTTAGACGGTTTTTATTTGTTATGAAAACTTCTTTATTTTTTCCAGCTATACAATACCTGCGGAATTGCTGGTAATCCGTTTTTTTCAGCATCTGGCGTAGCCAATAATTCTATTGAAGTTACTTCCCCATCTGCTGCTTTTAAATTTACAGCTCCCGATTTAAAACTATTTGAATCGCTAGCTGCCAAGGCTTCGTCTAATGCTGTAGGAAGCATGTATATTTTTGTCACTCCTCCCTGTACAACTTTAACACTCGTATCACAGCCTCCTTCAGGACAATAAATAGCATCTGCTTTAAGTCTGTCAGCCTCTACCGTCGGATCAAATAATTCTATCATATCACTTGTGTATGGGCCAATAGGCGGATAAACAATGGTTGCTTGTGGTGTGGTTGCACTAACTCCTACCATAACACTAATTACATTTACCTCTCGCTCTATCGGATACTTTACACCATCATTCGCTACCACCTTGGTATAATCTCCTGTAGCATCATCCCAGCTAGCATAGCTACCCAAAGCATCGTTCCAGATTACAATGTGATTTTCAAGATAGTTACGCATTTTATTGACAGAAAAGTCTGAAAAATGACGTAATAGAAACTGTGGTTCCTGATCTCCAGAACCTCCTCCCTGCATTGGGTCGGCTTTATAGGTTCCAGGAGTACCACCCACCGCATTTTCTTGTACTGTAGGAGGAATAAATGTCATTGAAGGCATATCAAAAGCCCAGGTAGGTCCTGCATGAGTTGATTTGTAAATGTTTGGTGCAGGAATACCGTGCATATCTCCTTTGTAAGGATACGTTGCATTATCACCCCAATGTGGTAAAGAAAATGCATGTCCTATTTCATGATGAAAAATTCCAAGTTTTTTACCATTTCCTACTCCAGCAAAGCCCCCTGCTTGACCGCCTGAATTAACACCATAAATGTTAATGTAAAATAAAGACAACCTGTTTCTAAAACCAGCAGCTCGTCTCAACGCTGAATTCCACTTTGAAGCGGCAGCTTGCTCTCCATCAAAAGAGGCACCTGTGAGGTTTTGGTATTCTTCTTTCGAAGATACTCTCGCTGCTATTATTCCGTTGCCTCTTGGAGGAATGGTTAACTCTTTAAACACAATATTAGGGGTTCGCTGTATCTTCAAAGCTGCAGTTGGCCATTTAGAAACAATTTCTTTATCCCATCCATCTGGATAATCTCCTGGAGTAAGTGCAAAGAAATGTGTATCGAACATTTTTAAATTTATAACGTTAGGAGCACCAATTTTCAAATTGTTAAGGACTACTGACTTCGTGCCAGCAACTACCTCAACAGTTAATCCGGGTTTTACCCATTCTTTAGGAATGACTCCAGTAAAACTATCTTCAAACTTGTGTTCTACCTTTCCAGGGCTTAATTCTATTGATGTAGGAAGGGTTGGTGGCCCTTCAAGAATAATAGTTTCTGTACTACCATTTAAAGTTAAAACAGCCTTTACTTCTGGCGATGCTTCTCCTTTATCGGAAGTTACTTGCGCTTTTATTAAGGCATCACTTTCGCTTGTTAGCTTGAAAAGCTCATCACTTGGGTGCTGCACATGAGTCTGAGCAAAGAACACTTCAAACTCTAAATTAGATTCTTCATAAGGATTTTGGGGATCTTGATTAAGTTCATCTTTGCTACAACTAATAGCAAAAAATAGTACTACAAAAAGTAGCAGAGGGTATTTGATAATCATAGTTTTGTTTTTAATGATTTAATAATACATTTGTGTTAAAGGTTATAATTTAATGTGAATGCACACATTTTTTTCTATTATGAAAAACATGTTGAAATCTTTTCTTTTTTAAGAAAGAATGAAAATCAAAACTTGACACGAAGTTTCTAGCAAAAACTGAAAAATTCCTTAAAGAAAAAGTGTCTTTTCATTTGATTTATTTTCTCTGGGTAAGTAAGAAAAGAAATAACTGCCGCAAAATAACGTACTATCAGTTACTATTATTTTATTCTATTCAAAATTAATATTGAACTGATATTTCATTAATATACCTTCAATCACGCAGGACTCTGCTGAACTATAAATTTACAATTATTTCTTAATACTTGTTAGTTTTTTAGTAAAAAACTCAGTATATCTAGTGTTTGTTTCTTTTAGTTGCACGATATACAAATTAAAAAACACGAAATACTAACGAGTAATTTAGGAAGTAAGAAAGCTATTTGGCAGCATAGTTTTACGTCTTAGACTTGTTAAGAAGAGCCGTTTGTAAGGTTTAGGGGTGAGATGCCTCTTTATCTATTTGATTATATAGTGTTAATAAGGCGCCTATAATAATTACATTCTTAATTATATACTGCCCCAGTAGAGTTAGTGTAAACGGTGAATCTCCGAATGATTGTTGCGGAAAGAAAAATAATGGAGTAAATGTAAATACTAAATGAACGAGGGTAGCTATTATAACGGGACGCCTATACAGATTTAATATTAGGAGTAACCCAACTAATGTTTCCCAAATTGCGAGTAAAATAATTGAAATATTAGAGGGAATAAGAGAAAAAGTTAATGAATTTATGGTGTTTATAGCAAGTTCTTCTGCTGGGCTCTTTCCGGGGAAATATTTTAACCCACCAAACCATAAATAAACGAATCCAATTGTAATAGCTAAAATATGATTCTGAGATATTAGTTTTAATAGCTTCATAATTTTTGGGGATTTTGAAATTATTTTTTTACTATAATTAATTAGGGGTATGTTTAATCACCTACAAGGAGGGTTTAGTGTGTGAAGATTTTCCGCAGGAAAATCGGAAGTAACAAAACCGTAACAACCTTTGGTTAAATACTAAAGTAATAATTTTTTTTATATGGTGTTGGTGTTTTATTGTTTTTAATCCATTATTTTTTTGTTTCTTTATTAAATTCTAGGGACGTATCAGCAGAAAGTCCGCTTTCATTTTCTTCTTTTAATTAAAATTTTGAAGCAGTTTTTAAATTTTTCTTGAGCAGTAATTCCGCGACATTTTAAGCATATTTCTATAGAACGTTCCTATTTTCAATCCTGCAAATTTGCTTAAACTCCGTTTCGTTTTTCAGTCTATGTTTCAGTAAAAAAGGTTACATGAGTTTGTGCAATTCATAGAACATCAAATTTCAGCCGAAAAGTTTATTTTAAACTAGATTTTACATGCAATGCCAACGTGTTTGTGTATAATTTCGTTATGTGATTCAACAACAAAATTCGCAAGTAGGTTACTTAGCATGCATATTGACTTAAAAAAATAGTCAACTACCTCAGTATAAAACTACAGGAATTTCAAAAAAAACGGTGTAAAAAAACGATACAAGCGCATAAATATTCCTTAATAAGCAGAAAACAAGAGAAAAGTTTTAAAACTACTATCTTAAAATTTGACTTGTAAAGCATTTTCTTTATTTATGAAATTCTCTAAGGAGCAAATTTTCACAATATTTTAATTTAAGCGTGTTTTTAGCAATTTTAAGCCATTTTTTCGCTTTTAATAAATGTCGATAATTTTTACTTAAAACTGCTTAAAAACTTTATTTTAAGGTTAAAAAATCGTAAATTTGTAAGACAAAATTAATCGCTTTCGAGCGATTTTTTCATGAAAAGATTTTAATTTAATTCACTTGATAATGAGCGAAGAAAAAAAACATAATTATTCTGCCGATAGTATCCAAGCATTAGAAGGAATGGAACACGTACGTATGCGTCCGTCCATGTATATTGGAGATATCGGAGTTCGTGGTTTGCACCACTTAGTATACGAAGTAGTAGATAACTCTATTGATGAAGCTTTAGCAGGACACTGTGATGCCATTTCAGTAGATATTAACGAAGATAACTCAATTACTGTAAAAGATAACGGTCGTGGTATTCCTGTAGGAATCCATAAAAAAGAAGGCGTTTCTGCACTTGAAGTAGTAATGACGAAAATAGGAGCAGGGGGTAAATTTGACAAAGATTCGTATAAAGTATCGGGAGGGTTACACGGTGTAGGTGTATCTTGTGTAAATGCACTTTCAGAGCATTTAACAGCAACCGTTCATAAAGATGGTAAAATATGGCAGCAAGAGTACGAGCGTGGTAAAACGTTATATCCTGTTAAAGCCGTTGGAGAGACTGATTTTAACGGAACCATCGTTACCTTTTTGCCCGATAAAACTATCTTTAAACAAACAACAGAATACAACTACGATACCTTAGCTACGCGTATGCGTGAATTGTCATACTTAAATAAAGGGATTACTATAACCTTGACCGACAAGCGCCGTAAAGATGATGAGGGAAATAACATTGTCGAAGTTTTTCATTCTGAAGAAGGGCTTCCTGAGTTTGTAAAGTTCTTGGATGGAACAAGAACACAAATCATTCAAGACGTAATTTCTATGGAAGGAGAAAAAAATGGCATTCCTGTAGAAGTTGCGATGGTATATAACGATTCGTATGCCGAAAACTTGCACTCGTATGTAAACAACATCAATACACATGAAGGAGGTACACACTTATCAGGTTTCCGTAGAGGTTTAACTCACACCTTAAAAAAATACGCCGATGAGTCTGGTTTGCTTAAAAATATAAAGTTTGAAATTGCTGGAGATGATTTTCGTGAAGGCTTAACAGCCATCGTTTCAGTAAAGGTAGCAGAGCCTCAATTCGAAGGGCAAACTAAAACAAAATTAGGTAACCGTGAAGTAAGTGCTGCTGTATCGCAAGCGGTATCTGAAATGCTTAGCTATTATTTAGAAGAAAATCCTAACGATGCGAAGATCATCGTTCAAAAAGTAATTTTAGCGGCACAAGCACGACATGCAGCACGCAAAGCTCGTGAAATGGTACAACGTAAAACCGTAATGAGTATTGGTGGTTTGCCAGGTAAATTATCAGATTGCTCAGAAACGGATCCTGCTAAATGTGAAATATTTCTTGTTGAGGGAGACTCGGCAGGAGGTACCGCTAAACAAGGTCGTGATCGTAACTTCCAAGCAATTCTTCCTTTAAGAGGTAAAATCTTAAACGTGGAAAAAGCAATGCAACACAAAGTTTTTGAAAACGAAGAAATCAAAAACATGTTTACTGCTTTAGGAGTTACTATAGGAACAGAAGACGATCCACGCGAATTAAATTTATCGAAGTTGCGTTACCACAAAGTAGTTATTATGTGTGATGCCGATGTAGATGGTTCTCACATTGCAACTTTAATTCTAACATTCTTCTTCCGCTACATGCGCGCAATGGTTGAGCAAGGCTATATTTATATTGCTACTCCTCCTTTATATTTAGTGAAAAAAGGACAAAAACGGGAGTATGCATGGGATGATAATCAACGTGATTTAATTGCTCAAAAAATGGGAGGTTCTGTAACGATTCAACGTTATAAAGGTCTTGGAGAGATGAATGCCGAACAATTATGGGATACCACAATGAATCCTGAGTTTAGAACTCTACGCCAAGTAACTATTGAAAACATGACAGAGGCCGATAGAATATTCTCTATGCTAATGGGTGATGAAGTTCCGCCACGTAGAGATTTTATCGAAAAGAATGCAAAATATGCTAATATCGACGCATAAAACGAATTGTTTTAAAATAAAAAAAGTTCAATACACTATTTAGTATTGAGCTTTTTTTATTTTATATTTTATACATTTATTCCCTAATAACAAAATCCCCTTAATTATGAAAAAACTTCTATTACCACTGATAACCCTAGTATTGAGTTTTAGTATTAACGCTCAAGAATTGGAAACAATTCTATTAGCAAAAGAAGATGCTAGTAAATTAACCAACGCTTATTTGAATCCTGCTATGAAAGGTTTTATTTATAGCATGAACAATGGCTGGTATCATACAGCAAAGGTTCATAAAAAGTTTGGGTTTGATATTAGTATAGGTGTCAATGGTTCTTATGCACCCACAAAAGATGAAATATTTAATATTTCTTCATTAGAGTTATCACAAAATACTAAAGTAGTTAATAATGTATTTGATACTCCTACTGTATTGGGGTCTAATAGTAATAATGCTACTACTGCAGAACTAGAATACACGTTAAGAGATGATCAAGGAAATCAAATTGGTACAGCTAATTTTACTATGCCAGGTGGTGTAAAAGAGGATTTGCTAGTCAATACAGTCCCTGCTGCCGCTGTTCAAGTTGGTATAGGGCTTCCCTTTAAATTTGAAGCGATGCTTAGGTATGTTCCAAAAGTTGGTTCAGATGATGTAAAAGGAGATTTATTTGGTATAGGTGTAAAAAAAGAAATTACCGATTGGTTCGGACCTATAGATAAAACACCTTTACATGTTTCTTTATTAGCGGCTTACACTAATATGAATGTAAATTATATTATCGGTGATGTTAATGGAGAGATTGAAGCGAGAAATGCTGTTACCCAATTCAAATTAAAATCATATACAGTTCAAGCAATTGCTTCGTTAAATTTCCCTATTATAAATATTTATGGGGGTATTGGATACAATGGAGGTAGCGCAAACATAGATATGAAGGGTGATAGTTTTTATGCAAACTATACCACTCCTTTAGGTACTGATAGACAAGATTTAGGAACCAATCCTTTATCGTTAATTTCTAACTCAGCCAGTTTTAACACTACATTAGGTGCCCGCTTAAGCTTAGGTTTCTTTAAGGTTTATGGAAGTTATACCTTACAAGAGTATAATTCTGTTAACGCTGGTATTGCTTTTAGTTTTAGGTAAAACTCACTTTATAAAATGTATTGAACCCTAAACATTCGTACTAACTTTATTATAAGTGAAGTAAAAAAATCTCTCAACAAACAGCCTGTTTATTGAGAGATTTTTTAGTATACTTTTCTTTCAGCTTTTCTTGTTTATGTAAATGTTTTGGTATTATACAGTTAAAAAGTTGAAAGCGCATTGAAGTTTTCTACATAGTAATGATTTCCAACGATTGATTTGATGGTTTCTTTATTTCTAATTTTCACTATTTCATATAGCCTTTCTCTAACTTAACACCGTTTAAGAGTTTAGAAATCGAGTGTGCCTGTATTTTTTAGATCACTCTGTAAGTTCTAGTACACTATTTTTGGTCATAAGACGTATCTTACTTAGTTTTTGATCAACTAACAATTTTCCGTCTCTAAAAACTTCTCGCAGCTCGCCTTGTTGCTCTTCTTCCCAGCTTACTTGGTCGTGTAGTTGGTATTCGCCATCTTCTAGCGTTATTTTTAATAGTCCTTTGGCAGATTTTTTGGTGCCATCATCGGTAATCGGATCTTTAAAAATTTTACGACCTTCCCCGTTAACTTCTCCATAGGTTGCTTTCATCGCAAAACCAAAGGTATCTCTAGTGTTGTATTGGTAGGTAAATGAACCAATTCCTAATACTACATTGGTAGAGGCAAATCCGTTTTGTTTTAAACGTTCACAAATTTGAGTGGCTCTTTCTAAGGTTATGCTATCACCATAAATAGCACCGATATGAGGGTCTAATTCTTTATATCCTTTTTTGTTGGTTGTTCCTCCAAATACTTCCCAAAGTAATTGTATCACTCCTTTTTGTTCTGCTACGGTCTTACCATTTGGATTTCCGCAAATAATATCCACAGGGTCACCACTGTCGGGTCTAATTACTACTTTACCGTCTCGGGCTAACACTTCTTCTTTTAAGTTAGGCAGGTATTCAGTAAGTACCTTCCATAAATCCCAAGTATCAGAAACGATAGAAACAATGCCGTTTGGATATACTTCTGTAATTAAACGTTTAAACGTTTCTTGTTCTGCACTGTTGGTTCCCATGCACATCACAGAATGTTCGGTAGCCGCGACAGAGCCTCCAATTAGTTCATTATCAGAATTGGCATTATAGTAGGTTTCTAAAAAGTCAATAGCAGGAATGGTATCGGTACCCGTAAAGCTTAGTAAATGCCCAGCAGCACTAAGTTCAGCAGCTTCTAAACCTGCCATGCCTCGCATAGAAAAGTCATGTCCTTGCCAATCGACCAACTCAGGGGTAGCAGAGGTTTCTTGCGCATACTTGTCTAATATCTTTCTGTATTGCTTCGCTATGGTAGCAGAGTTACAGGGTAACCACACGACAGTAGATAGTAGGGTTTCAAAATAATTGGTGAGCCAAAAAAATTCTGGAAGCGTATTGTACATGGTAAACATCGGAACTCGTAAGGGCACTTCTACACCTTCGGGTAACGCTTTAAATACCATGGGAATATACCCTAAGTCGTGCAAAGCAGCGATGTGATCAATGCCTACGGCGTTTTCGCCTAAATAATTATTGATTCTTCTGCTGTATTGTTTGCAAATTGTTTCTTTTGGTTTGTTAAAGAAGTTGGTTTTAAATTCTTCAATGATATATTTTTTGAGGAAGTATTGCAATCCGAAGAAAACCACTTTTTCAACGCCTTTGATTCTACTTTTTCTTGGTGTCCAGTTTGAATATACTAAGGTTGTGTTGTTAGGATATTGTCTTCTATGGTCTACTTTATAACCGTCTGTAAATAATAATGGATTCATAACTTGATAATTTAATTTGCGTTAAAATTACGCAAATTAAATTTATCGTGCAAACAAATCTCATTTTTTATTCTAATTATAATGACTTTTCGAAATCTATTAGAATTAAGTCTTCTCCCTCTATAAGTTTATTGTTTTTTGTAAGAACCTGAATTTTAAGATACCACATAATTTCAAAATCATTATTCTTAATAGATATCGGAAGTGATTTTTCAGGGAATTTCGATTTAAAAGATGAAATGTTTATAGTAGTGACTTTTATTTTTTCACTTTTATAAAAAGTACTCGTAGTGGTTGATCGACTACTACCATTATCGTAGGTAACTTTTTCTTTTCCTAGTAACTGACAGTTTATGTGTTGTATGATATTCGTTCTTTTTTGTAGTCGTAAACTAGTTTGATAAAAATCGTTGTCTATTGCTTCTAGTTTATACTTAATTTCTCCGATAGCTTGTGAAGGTTGAATTTTATACACATAAACTACTCCGCATAATATAAGATAGATGCCGAAAAAGATATAAAAAACCTCCAATCTGTTTACTTGTGAATAAATTATTACACTTGCAATTCCTGCTATGATAAGACCAAAAAATAAAATTCTTTGTGCTCTTTTAATACCAGGTTTAATACTACCTGATGTTTTCTTAAATTTATAAGAGGAATTTCCTTTTGTTATTAAAATGGGAGTTTGATGATGAAAATCTGGATTTATGAGTCCTGTAAAATAACCTACTATTTTAAAATCAGATAAATTTTCATTTCTTAATAATTTTTCACTTTCTTTTTTAATATCAACTTTGGTAGTTAATAAAACCGTTTGCGTCATGTTTTTACCCATAAACGAAACGTTAAAAACAGGTTTAAAGGTAAATGTAGATGACACCGTTTCAGCTCTAGAAATTTTTTTATGATCGTTAACAGTATAATAGTCTAGCGTAATTTCATCAGTTTCTCCTTTACCTTGATGTTTTATAGATAATTTGATTTGAATGTTTTCAATATCTAAGTGAATAGGACTATTGTTTTTAACGAAAATTTCACCTGAAATGGGCTCATTTGCTTGAAATTCTTCTTTATCAAGTCTAATGTTAATATCTACAAAATTTTTATAGCTCATACAGTTCTTTATTGGGATGTAAGAATAATTCATACAAGGATAGTTGAATTTCTCGTAAATTGTTACCATGCTTTTTTAGTAAACTCTTGAGAAATTCTCTAGGTATCTTAGGCGACGCTTTTTGGTGATCTAAAGAGGCTAGTTGTATTTTATTCTTCACAATTTTTTCTAACAAATCAATATCAACTCCTAAAGTATTGAAATTAATCTTTTTTGTAAAACTTTTATTCTGGTGTAGTAGTATTTTGTGTGAGTAGTGAGAAGCAACGATTATTTTTTTTTGATTGTTCAGAAGATGATGTTTGTTTTTTATCGATAATTTCTGAAAAGAGTCAATAATAAGAATTCCTTCTGTGACCAAAATAGGAGTGAAGTTTTTAGTTTTGAGAGGAATAAAAGTAGCTTCAGGAAGGTATTTGGTATAAAGTAAATTTAACAAAGTGGATTTACCTCTTCCTTTTCGACCAATGAATTCTACGAAACAGGTATCGTTTCTTTTTATTTCGCTAGCTAAGTTTGTGAGATTTATGCGCTCTACTGTTGTAAGTAACAATTCATTTCGATTAAGAAATGAAAAAGGGTTGTATTTTAGGTTAAGTTTTTGGTAATGATCTTGTTCTAACATTTTACGCCAAATTTATAGATCTTACTGTTGTTGCATTTCATAGGTTTTAATTAGAGTTTTTTTAATGATTTATTCCTTCTTCTAGTTTATTAAAAAGGGATACTTTATTTTCATTTTTTTTTGATAAAAAACGAAACAAAAAATCAAGTTCAAATTATAAAATTGCTTCGCATCGTTCTCTTTCAGAACTCCGTGCGTTCTGCTTTGCCCCGCAATTCTGTTCTTTCGTTCACTATTTATACATTTGGACAAGTAACTTTCACTACAGGAGAAACTAAAAAATGAAAGATTTTAAATTCTCACATATGTACATCGAAGACATTTTGTGCGTATTTATATTCACTTCATTAATTTCTTCCTTTTTCCTCAGGATATAAGCTTTTCACTGGGTCACTCTGCCAAAATTCTTTGGTATCAATATCCATAATAGTTAGCGGTCCTGTAAAAGCTGCTCCGGTATCTATATTCCACACATTAATGGCATTCATAGGTTCTAGGCTGTTGTATCTGATAGTGGGCGTATGACCTATATAAATTTCTGAGTAATGTGTGAACCTCTCAGGATATAATGCGGAATCTTTGGGTAAATTTTTATCAGTAGCTAACGCTGTTTCCCACAAGGTTCTGTCGAAATGATAGTTCAGCTTGAACGTTTCCTTTTCAACTCCGTGCATTGAGGTAAAACCAGCATGGATGAATAGTCGGTTTTTTGCATCAATATAATAGGGTTTTGTTTGTTGGAAAAAGGCTAGATGTTCTTGTTTTTCTTTTTCTGAAAAAGAATCGTAGCTCTGTCTGGTTTCTTCTCCGCCATGCGCTAACCACACGGGTTCTCCTTTACCTGTGCGTAACCAATCTTCACACCAAATATCATGATTTCCTTTAATAAAAATACAACGCTGGTTTTTTGCTAATTCGATGAGGTACTGAATTACTTGTGCCGATTCGCTCCAACCGTCTACATAATCTCCTAAAAAGATAAGCGTATCTTCTTCACTGACGTTTGCTTTTTTAAAAACTTGCGGAATGGCTTTTAAACCTCCGTGGATATCTCCAATGACAAATGTTTTCATTTTAATGTATTGTTTCTAATAGATTTAAGAGAAAGGAATGGATATCTTTTCTTACCGAATAAAATTGCTTTTTCATTGAAAAACTCTTGGTAAAATGGTTGTCTTCAAGATTAACATCAATTACATGACCACCATATTTTAAAGTTTGTTCAACAAGTCGATTAGGTAAATTTGTAGCGCCAGAAGTACCTAGAATTATCAATAAAGTAGTGTTTTTTGCTAACTTTAAAGAAGAATGGAGTTTGAAATTTCTCTCATTATAATATTCGTCAAACCACAGTATATTAGGTCTTGTACTTTCACCGCATTTAGGGCATTTTAATAGTTTTTTTTCTTTAATTGTTAAATCTTCGTTGATTTCTTTTAGAGAAATTTTATGTGGGATTTTATAAACTTCTTTAGAACATTCATCAGAACATCTCATTTCATGTAAGTTTCCATGGATTTCATATATTCTCTTTGTGCCTGCTCTTTGATGAAGATTGTCTATGTTTTGCGTTATGCAATGAAATCGATCTCCCAGTTTATTTTCTAAAGTAACTAGTAATTCATGATTTTTATTGGGTTCGGCATCATTAAACATTTTTTTTCTGAAAAATGTGTACTGCCATACTTCATCTATATTTTTAGAAAAAATGTTCAAAAGTACCAAAAGATTCAGGTTTGTAAAATTTACTTCCTTTTATCCATATCCCATACGTACCTCTATAAGTGGGGATTCCACTTTCAGCGGAAATACCAGCTCCAGTTAGAAAAGTTATTTTATTCTTATGAGATTTCTTATTATTTATTTTACTTAGAATAAGTTCTTTTAATTCTTTTTTCATCATAAACTATTTTTTAGTTCAACAAATTTAGCAGGAACGTTGTCTGTTAACCAAACGCCATTATCTGAAAGATAAAATACATATCCTTGTTGGTGCATTTCTCCTGAGCGAACGACTAAAATAATGGGTGTTCCACGTCGACTTCCTACTTTTATAGCGGTTTCTTTATTCGTGCTTAAATGAACATGTTGCCTGCTCATTTTTTGCAATCCATTTTCTTTTATTGAAGGAAGGAATTTAGCAACGGTTCCATGGTACAAAAATAGAGGAGGAATCTTTGTTTCTGTTACGATTGTTACGTTTTTTAAAGAATGTCCTTGATTGGCTCTTATTTTTGTTTTGTCTTCATTAAAAGCAAAACGTTGTTTATCATTAGATGTTACAACAAATTCTAGAGTTTCTTTCGAGAAAGTAACTCCGTTGTTTTCAGATTTTTCTATTAGTTCTTTCGTCGAGACCCATCCATTTGAGTCTAATGCTAACCCAATTTTTTCAGGTTGATGTCTTAATATCAAACTTAAAAATTTACTAATTCTTTTGATGTCTTTTTCTTTCATAATTTTAATCTTAGGTTGATAGTCAAGGGTTTAGTTTTTAGAGTCTTGCCTCGAGAGGTGGTTTGTTATTTTATTCAAAATCGTAAACGGTTGTTGTTACATTTTTATCGGTTAATTCTTTCATAATTAAAGGTGCTATGTTGTTCCAAGTACCACCAGCTAACCCACAACCAATTCTTGGCATGTGCACGGAAGCGTTTAACTCTATTGCTTTATGGTAAACTTTTTCCAATCCTAGTTGTATAGCGTTATAGCGTATTGGTGGTTTTCCGTTTTCATCTTTCCTGATTTTATGTTGACCGATGATATTAGCAACCCAAAGTTCTTTTTCTACCTGAACAAATTGAACCTCACCTAAATGAAAGTTTTCTTGTGAGGCATGCCAATTACGATAAGCTTGTTCAGGAGTTTTCCAGCGTTTAGATATAGCCATTACAAAGCCTTTTCCCCAACCCCCTATATCATTACAAACATGAACAATAATTTTATTACCATTCTGTTTGGGTTGTGTGGCATCTCCTTTTATATAATTTATGTTATTCATTACTTAATAGTTTTTTATAAATAGTATGGTTTTCTTCATCAAAACAAACAAAATTTACCTCTTCTAAAATGGGGTTGTTTTGTACTGTTATAATGGCAATTTCAGCGGCTACTTGCTTAGGAAAACGATAAATTCCGGTGCTAATGTTTGGAAAGGCAATAGATGTTAAACCATTTTCCTTCGCAAGTAACATACTGTTCTGATAACAGTTTGCTAATAATTCTTTTTCTTTTTCATTGTTTTTCCCAATTTGGTAGACAGGACCAACTGTGTGTATTACTTTTTTAGCGGGTAAATTTCCTGCTGTGGAGATGACTACTTCTCCTACCTTACAGGAACCTTGCTTATTTCTGATGTGTTGACAGGCTTCTAAAATAGCAGGACCACCGGCTCTGTGTATAGCCCCATCGACTCCACTACCTCCCAATAAGCTTGAATTCGCCGCATTGACAATAGCGTCTACTTTGAATTTGGTGATATCTCCTTTTATAAGGTTAATTTTCATGACTGTATTTTTTTGCGAATTGTTGATTTAAAAGAATAATGTCTTCTTTTTTCGCCAACGATTCTATCCATTCTTTTGGAATGCTTTCTATACCGTAATGCATACCTGCAATGGCACCAACTACAGTTGCGGTAGTATCTGTGTCATTTCCTAAATTCACTGCTTTTAAAACGACTTCTTTATAACTAGAAGAAGTTAATAAACACCATAAAGAAGCTTCTAAAGTATGCACTACATATCCTCCAGATTGAATCTCGTCTTCTTTAAGATTTTGTATGTCGTGGCTTAGAATTCTCGAAAAGTATTTTTGTTCATACTCAGATATTTTTCTCTCCTTTAAAAACTTTGTAACTTCAATTTTCATTTTTTTATATGAGACTTGAATAGTTTCTCCTTTTAAAATGTATTCTCCAAACTTTAAATAGATTAGGCATGCTATGGCGGCTCTAATATGAGGATGTGTTAAAGATGAAACGTGCCAAATAATATCGAACTGTTCATGTATGCTTTTATTCTTTATGAAAAAAAGTAGGGGAATAATTCTCATTAAAGAACCATTGCCATTTGTGTATTCATCGTCAGAGTACTTTAAAAGCTCTAACTCTTTATAATCTTTTTTATTGATGATATCAATAAGTTGCTCAATGGCTTTTCTTGTTTGGATTCCAATATCGAAAACACTTCCATGTGGAGTCCATATTTCTGCATTCATCCATTGGATAAATTTTGATGAGATATCTTTTAAATCATAACCATTACATAAACTTTCAGCCAAACAGAAGGTTAGTGAACTATCATCAGACCAAGTTCCTTTGGGTTGATAGTGCGTACCAAAAGCTCTCATGTCTTTAACAGGATTGAGTTTTAGAGTCTCTCTATCTTTAAATTCAACAGGAACACCTAAAGCATCGGCAATTGCCAGTCCTAGAAATGTTGCAGTGATAGTGTTATTATCATAACTCATGGGTCGTTATTTTTAGTTTTTTATTCACTTCTTTATTAGATGACATATAAGGCTTTTCATCAGGAATCATTAAAAGATCCAACCGTTTGTTTAAAACGTGTTGGTGTTGTTCTTTTACAAAACTTGAAATATCTTCTATTTCCAGAATATCTTCCGTTGCGTACTGAATAATTTCTTTATTTCTAATACCTATTTGTATGGCTCTTCTTTCCAATTTAGTTCCATACGGGTCGTGATCGGGGTCCCATTGCAAACGAATGTCAGAATTTTTAACATCTTTTTGCCAAGCATCCCAATTTTCATACATGTCTTTTTGAAAACTGGAATACACAGCTTGGTTTAAGTAGCGTTCAAAAGCCCTTCTTTTTAAATGGATTGCCAAAACGACTTCTTGTTCCTCTTTTGTTCCCCATCCATTTCTGTACATCATCCATAAAAAGTTGGGTTTTATCCAAGTCATTCTAGTGTATTTAAAAGGACCTCCAAAGTATTGGTTGTTCATAGCAAAATTCCCAATAGCCGGACGGTACGATTGATAAACAATCACTTTTTCTTCATCATATTGCGCCATGATGTGCTGCCCTTTTTCAGGCCATTTTTTTAATTGTTCTTTATATAGCGTGGTTTTTAGTTTCATTTTCTTAATAATTCTTCTAAAGGTATCTGCACACAATGTGCATTTTCAATTGTTTTAAAACTATCGGTGGTAAAAATTTTAGTAAACTGCTTTTCTAATTCTGTAAAACCTTTGCTAAAAATTCCATGGCTTACTGTTAGATACAAGTTGCCAGCGTTTTTGGCTTTTAAGGCTTTGGCTAAGCCTAAAAAAGTACCTCCACCATCGCAAATATCATCTACAATCAAACAATCTTTTCCTTGCAAATCGTCTGCATATACTTTAAAGCCTGTGAGTTGTCCTGTTGTTACGTTTCTACTTTTTGAGCATTCAACGACTTCATGCTTTTGTAGATAGTTGGCTACTTTGTATATCTTTTTTAAAGCGCCACCATCGGGAGCAATCAGTACAACATCTTCAGAAAGTTGTTGCGTAACTTTTTTTATGAAGCTATGATTGTTAATGACCTTGCAGTTATTCAATAGGGCAGGGGCAACCTCTGAATGTGGATCGAAAATGGTTACCGATGCGTACTGCTGTGCATTCATTAATTCCGTATATACTTTTACCGATAAGGGTTCTCCTGAAACCATCAATCGGTCTTGGCGTGCCGCTGGAAAATAAGGGAGTACTACATGTAATGTTTTTACGTCCATGTTTCTGAGTGCGTTGGTAGCTAAAAATAGCATACCCATATCATGAAACGATTGAATACGATGGGTAATGGTTACTTCATGGGTGTTTTTTAGATCGGTACTGATTTTTATATGAGGTTCGCCTCCTGAAAAAGTAAAAGAAGTAAATTCAATCGTATTTTCTGTGCCGTAAGGAGTGAATTGTGAATCTAAATTTAAAAGCATATTGCGTAATTTTAACGCAAATATAAAAAATATTTAGAGTTGTAAAAATATTTTTGTGTTTTTTTTACGCAAACTTTATTTCGAAGTGGAATCCGCTTTCTTCTAGCTCTTTATATTTTTGAGCATTGAACTTGAAAAGCTTCGCAGGTCTGCCGCTAGAAGGTTGGTGAATTTTGTTTGTTTCAGTGAGTATTCCAAAACTTAGAATTTTCTTTCTAAAGTTTCTACGATCAATTTTTTGATTTAAAATGGTTTGATACAAATTTTCTAAATCAGAAAAAGGAAATTCATTGTTCAACAGTTCAAAACCAATGGGTTGATAATTGATTTTGTTTTGGAGTCTTTTTAATCCGGTATCTAAAATTGTCGCATGGTCGAATGCCAGTTCAGGGAGTTTATGAATAGGAAACCACTGTACTTCATCGGCATCTGTGTTGGCACTTATTTTAAAATGATTCGGACTTACGAGTCCAAAATAGGTTACAGCAACGACTCTGTTTCTGGGGTCTCTTCCTGGTGTTCCAAAAGTGTATAATTGTTCTAGATAATCGATAGTTACTCCTGTTTCTTCTCGCAATTCTCTCTCAACGGCATCTTCGAGAGATTCATTTTCTAAAACCAGTCCACCAGGTAGCGCCCAACTTCCTTTAAAGGGATTTACACCTCTTTTTATAAGTAAAACAGAAAGTTCTTTTTGTTGGTAGCCAAAAACAACAGCATCTACGGCAACTTTTATGTTTTGTGATATCTTCATTTAGTGTTGATTTTACACAAAATTACAAAAGTTTTAAAAATAAATGGTTCTATTTTTTTATTTGTATAATTCGGTTTAAAGAGTATTATTTTACTTGTGCTGTAAGATTTGAGTTCATGAGTACTAGTGTAAAACTGAAGATGATTTTATTATGAACGTTAACAGGTTAATTACCTACAAACCTTGCAATCTTCTTTGTCTTTTATTTCGCCTACCAACTTTCCCTCTTCATTTAAAACAAAGCCACAGCAATTTATAAAGCCTTGGGCAATTAATTTTCGCGCACGTTGTATTTGCGATTTTGTGGTAGGCAAAGTTTGCTGTAAGTGGTTCGCAACTTCTTGTTGTTTTAGTCCTTTTATGTCTGATAAAAAAAGGGGGTCTCTATATTTCTTGGGTAGGTTTTTTAAGATTGCATGAAGGCAATCTTTTTCGGTATGTGTACACTCTTCAATTTCTGTTTGGGTTTCAAAAGCGTGTAGTTCTAATGGTTGATTTGTTTGCCTAAAGTAATTTATTACGGTATGGCGTGCAATTGAAAAAATCCATGGTTTTAGCTTGGTGCTGTCTTTGAGTGTATGGAGTTTGGTGTGAATTTTTATAAATGTTTCTTGCAAGAGGTCGTCGGCAATAGTTGTGTCTTTTACTTTGCTTAAAATAAAATACTTTATATCGTCAGCATGTTTTGTCCAAACTCGTTGCGTTGTCATCGAGATTCTTATTAAAAAAACAGAAATTACTCTTATAAAGTTACGAATAATTTCTGTTTTAGTTAATTTCTTAACAATTACAATTGCTGCATGTACAGTTTTCACAAGTACAATTTGAGCAGTCGCCTGTTTTACATGCTTCACAGGTACAGGTACATTGATTTTTCATAATATTTGTTTTAAAAGGTTTGTATAGTAGACAAAAAAAAGTGTAAAAAGATGCATTGTAATCATAATTTTACACTTAATAGTTTGACTTATAATGGATTGACTTGAAATTATTCAATAATTTTTTTAAATTCCAAATATGTTTGCATCAGGGTAGGTTATTTTACTTTTTCTCCATTTACAAAAGTTGCTAAGACCTTTGTAGTTGGAATTTCTTTTCCGTCGATTGTCATAATGTCTTTGTCTAACATAATAAAATCGGCAACTTTACCAACTTCGATACTTCCTTTTTCGTTTTCTTCAAAATTTGAATAGGCATTCCATATCGTCATTCCTTTTAAAGCATCTTCTCTCGAGAGTGCGTTTTCTGTTTGATATCCATTTGCTGGATATCCTTTTAAATCTTTTCGAATAGTTGCCGCATAGAAGGTATAGAGAGGGTTGACACTTTCTACAGGAAAATCGGTACCCAAAGCTACTTTTCCGTATTGTTGTAACAAATCGTTATAAGCGTAGGCTCCTTTAATTCTTTCTGAACCAACACGATCTTCTGCCCAATACATATCGGAAGTGGCATGTGTGGGTTGAATCGAAGGAAGTACATTTTTAAAGAGGTCGAAATCGTTTGCATCAACAATTTGGGCATGTTCGATGCGCCAACGTCTGTCTTTTTTGTTCTTTAACACCTTGTGATACGTTTTAAGCATTACATAATTAGCTGAATCGCCAATAGCATGTGTGTTCATTTGATAGTTAGATGCGGCTATTCTTTTAGCGAGTTCTTGTAAGTTATCATACGAGTTTACCAAGGCACCAAAATGTCCTTTTTTATCGGCATATTCATCTTTTAAAGCAGCTCCTCTTGAACCTAAGGCGCCATCGGCATATACTTTAACAGAACGAACGTGTAGTCTGTCGGTTTTTATAATGCCTTTATTAAGGTAATAGTCAAGGTTTTTTTGATTGTTTGAAATCATGGCATATACACGCATTTTTAAATCGCCAGCTTGTTGTAAACTATCAATTAACTCAATTACCTCTTTATTTAATCCAGCATCGTCAACAGTAGTTAATCCTAAGTCGAAGCAGGTTTTTTCAGCATCTTTTAATGCCTGAATTTGTGCTGTTTTGGAGGGTTTGGGTACGTTGATAAAATTCATGGCATTATCTATGAGTACCCCTGTAAGTTCTCCGTCTTTATTCAGAAATTCTCCTCCTTCAATTTTTGAGTCCGATGTAATTCCTGCTAAATCAATAGCTGCTTGATTGACTAACATAGCATGTCCGTCAATTCTTCTAATCGCAACAGGTGTATCAGGAAAAATGCTGTCTAACTTTTCTTTGGTTGGAAATTCTTTAATCTCCCAATCGTTTTGATCCCAACCACGACCTGTAATGTAGTTGGTATTTTTTTCTTTTTGAAAACTAACCAAACGCTGTAGAACTTCGTCGTAGCTTTTAGTTCCCACCAAGTCTACTTTTTGCTGTTGCAATCCGAGTCCGTAAAAATGGCAATGAGCATCGATAAATCCTGGGTATATGGGCTTATTCTTAGCATCAATAATGTTTGATGCCATGTATTTTTCTTGTATTTCTTCATTGCTTCCTACCGCCACAAATGTTCCGTCTTTTACCGCAAAGCTTGTTACTTTGTCAAAATTAGAATTAACGGTGTATACATTGGCGTTTATTACAATAGCATCTACTTTTTCTTTTGGGTTGCATGAAAATAGTATGCTAAAAGCGAATAGGTATAATAGTGTTTTTTTCATGGTTTTGTTTCTTTTTTTTAACGAACTATTGTTGCTTTTTGTAAATAAACCAAGCCCAAGTGATGAATAATAATTGAAATATAATTCTAATATACGCTGCTGTTTTTGAACCTATTGCTGGAAATTCTTTTAAAGCATCCCAAATATGAATGGGCAAAAAAGCAATCATTAATAAGAAAATACCATAGGCTGATTTTTTCTCATACCCTTTAATAAATAGACCTAAACCTAATAATAATTCGATCGCTCCGAAAATATAATTAACCGCTAGTTTTGGTAAAAAATCGGGAATAAACCCGTTGTAAAACTCAGGTTTATAAAAGTGGTTGAATCCGCCAAAGATTAAAAATACGGCAAAGGCAACTTTTAAAAGTAGTACAAGATATTTCATAATTAAGGTTTTAAGGTTGGTTTCTGTAAGTGAGTCTTATCCTCTTTTTTGTTTTGTTCAATTTTTTTAGATAAATAATTATTAAAAATACTGTATAAGAAAACTAAGACGAGAACAATAAATAAATTAGGAATGATTTTTCTTAAAGTAAGTTTTTCTTTCGTGAGTCCTTCTTCATGTTTTCTTTTTGTTTTAAAATATTCTTTGTTCAAGTTGTTACTCACCTTGTGTTAGATTTTAATGCTTTAAAGTTTCATCATTGTATAAATACTTATCCATTAAATATACGATACTAGCCATAGATGCACTACCCAATTCTAACTCACGTTTATTCACCTTGTCAAAGGTATCAGTTGCAGCATGGTGATAGTCAAAATAACGTTGAGAATCTGGGCGATAACCTACCAAAGTAACGTGGTCGTCTTTTAACGGACCAATGTCGGCTCCACTTCCTCCAGCAGCAATGTCGTGTAATCCGTAAGGAGCGAGCAGTTTCTTCCAATTTTTTACTAATTGTAAATTTTTGTCATTTGCATCGATAGAGAAACCTCTTGGCGTATGACCTCCAGCATCCGATTCTAAGGCTCCGATATGCAATTCTCCATTTTCTTTTGCCAAACGTGCGTATTCAGTAGCTCCACGCAAACCGTTTTCTTCATTCATAAAAAATACAATTCGAATGGTGTTTTTGGGTTGGATGTTATTTTTCTTTAATAAATAAGCAACTTCTAACGATTGTACGATGCCCGTACCATCATCGTGAGCGCCATCGCCTAAATCCCACGAGTCTAAATGTCCGCCGATGACCATAATTTTATCAGGAAATTCACTTCCTTTTATTTCTCCTACGACATTGTGTGAAGGAGCGTCGGGCAAATTTTTACAGCTTTGTTTAAAGTAGAATTGCAGGTTTGGTTTTTCTTGTAAGTGTTTGCTTAAGTTTTCGGCAGCGCGTGAACTAATTGCAGCAGCAGGAATGTACTCTTCTTTAGGAATATCGAGATATCCCATAGATCCAGTGTGTGGATAATCGTCAATTCCATTGGTCATAGAACGTACAATTACTCCTTTTGCCCCAAACTTACCCACGGTTGCAGCACCAGCAAATCGCTGTGCTACACAACCACCGTAAGCACGAAATGTGTTGATGAGTGTATTGTCAAAAGCGCCGTTAAAGAATACAATTTTTCCGTTGGCTTTATCGCCTAGGTTTTTGGCTTCTTCGATATTTTTAACTTCAATAACTTCTGCTGTTATTCCGTTAGCGGGGGTGGCAATAGAGCCTCCCAACGCACAAATAGGCACGATTATTTTTTTTCCTTCAAATTCATAATGTGCCTTTTCTTTTTCTCCACGAACCCAATGGGGCACCATTATAGGTTGTAGCCAAACAGAGTCTAAGCCCACTTCTTTCATAAGTTTTTCTCCCCAAACGACTGCTTTTTCCGCTCCTTCAGATCCCGACAAACGGCTTCCAATGTTTTGGGTTAAATCACGCAACCACTCGTACGATTTACCTTCGGTAAGTGCGGTGTTGAAAAGTTTTTTTATTTCTACAGAGTCTTGTTTGTAGCTGGCTTCTATTTGGGTTTTTGAAGCAGTTACAACTTTTTTGTTTTCTGTTTTACAAGCAAAAAAAACAATGCTTGTAAGTAATAAAAAGAGTAGTTTTTTCATGTAATTATATCGTTTATGGCTATAAAGCTACATAAAATTGTGGGTAAAAAAAGGCTATTCTGTTTTTGTATTAGCATATTTCGTTATAAAAGTGTAATTTTGAGATAGTAAAAAAAGCTATAAATCTCATGTATTACTTAAAGAATTTAAAATTGAAGAATATACTATTCTGTGTAGGGATGGTTGTGTTTACATCCTCTGTTTTTGCACAAAAAAATGCTAAAGTTTGGGAAGCACTTTTAAAAAATAATCGAGTAGAAGCTCTTAAGTTAGTTGAAAAATTAGAGGTTACCAATGATTTGGAGAATTTAATTTTAAGCGAAGTGGTAAGAGTAGAGAATGGAATGACGAAAAGAGATCCTAAATTTTTAAAAGAGATTACCAATTATAAGCACTTTGAAAATTATATGTTTTCTCATTGGACACAGCCCTATTTTTTTACAGAATATTTAGATAAGGGTTTCAATGCTGCTGAGGTAGAAAATATACTAGTGTTAGATGCAGAAAAAGTGCCAAATACAACTATAAAAAGTGGACTTAAATATATTCAGGCAATAGGGAAACGATATATTCGTGAATGGGATGAATACAATGCCCAAATGCAAAAAATTAATGCCGTAACCGATTGGGAATTTTGTGGTGTTTTTGAAAACCTAAATTCGAGTGGTATAGACATGCCTTATCCGCCAGAAGGAGAGGTTTCTGATGAGGTGATTTTTGATGCTCAAAGCAATGGAGATGCCAAGTGGTATAAATCAAAAGCAAGTAATGAGGTGTATAATTTTTTTACCAATCATTCTGAGTATGGTACGGGAGTTCATTATGCACAAACATTTATTGTTTCTCCAATAGAACAACGTATTCAATTAAAGCTTGGCAAAAAAGGATTGACTCGCGTGTGGTTAAACGATGTGCTGATATTAGAAGATGATGAAAATTATTTCACAGAGTTAGACGCTTTTACGGTAGAGGTTACTCTTCAAAAAGGAATTAATAGAGTTTTGTTAAAACAAGCGACAAAAAGTGGTGTTCCGTATTTTATTGTACGTTTAGAAGATGTTAAAAATCAGCCATTAACAAACTATACAATTTCATTTGATGATAGAAATTATGTAAAATGTACTGCAAATCAACTAAACCCTAAACCTGTGAATCACAGTGTAGAGGTGTTTTTTAAAAATAAGCTTAGTTCAAAAGAAGCAGACGTTAACTTAACAACATACTCTTTGTTTAATACGTATTATAGAAACGGTAAGATTAATGAAGCATTGGCCTTGGCAAATGAATGGGCAGCTAAGTATCCAGAAAGTTCTCTTATTAAATTATGCCAGCTTAGATGTTATCAACTTATAGGAGAAAATACTTCTATGGAAAAGATAAAAAATAACATGAAGTTAAAAGACCCTTCTTATTATATGTCTTACATGTATGAATATGAAAATTTTAAAGAGTTGGCAAAGTTAGATATTGAAGCCTATGAAGCTAAAATGAAAGAAATAGCTAATTCTGTTGATTATTCTTATATGAAAACTGCTTCTGACCTGTTAATTTACATGAGAAGAAATGATAAAAATAAGATCAGAAATATATTGGATAAGTTTTTAGAAGATGAAACCATACCGTCTAAGGTAAAACCTATTTTTGCAGGGTTTTATGCTTCTGTTTTTGAAGATGCTGAAGCTACTATAAAGGTGTTGGAGAAGTTTCATAAAGCTGAATTTAATACACAAATTCTTAACAATCTAGTCTATTATTATAAGAAACAGAATAGAATGGAAGATGCTTTAAATTTGTATTTAGACGAATTGAAGCGATTTGATTTTGATAACGATTTTCAATATTGGGTAATTAATTTATTACATGATACTAGCCAGTATAAAAGATCGCTACCGTATATTGAAAAAGCCTTAGAGAATTATCCTAATTCTTACTTGTTTACCAAATTAAAAGGAGATGTTTATGAGCAGCTAGGAAAAAAACAAGAGGCAGTAAAATTGTATGAGAAGGCGTTGAGTAGAAGTACTTCTCAAAACAAATTACGTGAAAAAATTAACGATCTTAAGAAAATTGAAAATCCGTTAAATGAGTTCGATTTAAAAGATCCGTATGCCTATATTAAAGAAAATAGAAAAACGGTAAAGGATAATAATTACGGACTTAATACATTGTTAGAGCAAACTAATGTATTGGGGTATGAAAGAGGAGGTGCAGAGTACCACACTACACTTATATATGAAATCACCTCACAGAATGGGATCGATATTTTTAAAGAGTACGATTTAGGATTGTCGGGGTATTATATGATAACCAAATCTGAAATTGTAAAACCTTCTGGAGAAACGATTCCTGCTGATAAAAATGGTTCTAATTTAGTGTTTCATGATTTGGCTATTGGCGATGTTGTTTATATTCATTACGAAGCTAAGTACTCTAGCAATGGTAGGTTTTATAAAGATCATGTGTTAACGCGTAGTTTTCCTGGCTACCATCCAGTAGTAAAAAATGTATATCGTTATTTAACGCCTGAAAAAGAAGTAACGCATGTTATTAAGAACGGAGAACTCAAGTACTCGAAGGTAAAAAGAGGAGATTATTACGTACATCAATGGGAAATTTCTGATGCTAAAGGTATTCCAGTGGCAGAAGATTATATGCCAGAATATAACGATGTTGTAACTCGACTGCATATTAGCTCTATTAAAGATTGGAATGCCATTGCTACTTGGTATTCAGATATTGTAAGAAAGCAGTTAAGAACAGATCAAATTGTAAAAGATACCTATCAAAAAATTTTTCCGAAAGGACATAAACAACTTACTGAAACAGAAAGAGCAAAAAAGATTTATTATTACATAACCGATACTCTGAATTATAGCCATGTAAGTTTTAGACAAGGCGGATATGTTCCGCAAAAACCGTCTAAAACTATCACAACTAAATTAGGAGATTGTAAAGATTTTTCATCACTATTTTTAGTTTTAGGAAAGTTGGCAGATTTAGATACTAGAATGGTATTGATTCTTACATCAGACTATGGTAAAGATGAATTGATTTTACCTAGCACCGATTTTAATCATTGTATTGTAAAGGTAAAGTTAGATGGAAAAGAACAGTTCTTAGAGCTAACAGATAAATACCTTCCGTTTAGAGCATTGCCTACTTCTTTGAGAGATGCAACAGGTTTAGAAATTCCTTTTGATAGCTCAGATAATTTTACTTCAGAATTGTTCAAGCTTCATAATGTATTAAGGATGGAAACTTCTTTTGAAAGTACTGCTGAGATTTTATTAAAAAAGCCTTCATCAGATATTGAACTTACTTCAAAAGTTACAGGAAGTTTGGCTTCTTACTATATTGATGCTTTAACAAATAAAAAAGGACAGGTATTGAAAGATGCTATACAAGAAGAAATTAATGAGAGAGCTAGTGAGAAGGTAAAATTTGTAGAACTTAAAGACGTAGACTTTAAGAAAGAGCAAGGAACAATAAGTAATACAACAAAACTTACGATGCCTATTCCAGTTAGTAAAATTGGAAAATTACAGACTTTTGCGATACCTCATTTTACAAATCCTTATAATTCTTCGATTATTGAGGTGGAAGAGCGCTCGTATCCAATAGACTACAAAAAATATGAAAATTCTGATAGTTATAAAGAAGTAGTTATTGTTAAACTAGGTGAAAATGAAGTTTTTCAGGATGTTCCTGAAAATTCAAGTTTCAGCTACAAAGCGCATGAATACAATGTGTCTTATGAATTGTTGAATCAAAACGCCTTAAAGGTTACGACTGAAGCACGCACACCAATACAAGATATAACGGTAGAAGAATATGCAGATTTTAAAGATTATATCACTAAAATACTAGAAACGAGAAACGCCTTAGTTTCTTACAAAGTCATGGTAAAATAGGTTAACACAGGTTTGTAAATCATCTTAAACTTTATGCAGAATGTTATTTCGACTAGCTAAAATCAATAGCTTATACGAATAATTTTCTCGTATACAGTCAGTTCGAGTGATTTTTAAGAATGATAATGATTTAGAAATTGTATCGAGAACCTTGCTATTACTTCTCGACACAAAATTATTTCCATTTCATTTCAACTAATTTTACTCGAAGAGACAATAAGCCTAAATGCGAAATAATAAACCATAAATCATATAAGATGAGTAATGGGTGAATTTCGCACAGGTTTAGTGACGAACGATAATCTATTTTAAGATGTTTTATGAAAAACTAAAAAATAGCTACAGATGTTAAAATAAGGAGTCAAACTTCCAAGTTAAACCTCCCATTGCTTGAAACCCTTGTACATTAAAATTATTGAATCGTTGGTAGCTGTTATTTAGCACATTGTTGAGGTTTAAAAAGACCGAAAAAGAATCGTCAAAATGATATCCACCATTAAAATTTACATCAAAATAACTTTTTAAGTCAGTTGTAGTATACGTATCAGTAAGTAGTGTATCATAAATTCTCGCTTTACGATTTCCTACAAAGTAAAGATTGGTGCCTGCATACCATTTAGTAGTTTTATAAGTTGCAAAAACTTCACCTTTTATCTTTGGTACATTCCATGGTTCTAACTCGTTGGTTAATGTAAATTTATTAAACTGTGCATTGGCTCCAACGGTTAAGTTTTTAATACCATCAAAAGCAACTTCACCAAAAAAGGTTATTAGTTGGATGTCATCATACACTACTTTAAATGAGTTTCCATATTCATATCCGTAGAACGTAAATCCGTTAGTCCCAGCGATGTTGGTACCGTCAGATTTTGATTGATTTAGTACAAAAAATGGATGGTTTTCAGTATCAGCATAACTGGCTTTAAAGTTGTAACTAAATTGGTGATTTAATTTTCCTCTAATTCCTGCAAAAGCATCATATTTTTTATGAGTTTGACGCATGTCAAGAGTAGGAGAGAGGTATGGGATGTCATCTGTAAAAGATTGATACATATTCGTAGTTAGATCTCCAGAAGCTCCGATAAATATATTTGCAAGTTCTTTTACTATAGGGTAAGAAACCTCTACATTAGGATAGATAAAAAAATTATTCTCGCTGTTTTCTGCATCCATTGAAAAGTAACTTTTAGCTCCTAATTGAATAGCTAAATCTTGTACATTGAATTTGTAGGTTGGATGCACACCGAATGTTATGAACTTGTAATCTACAGGGGTAATGGCATCATACGCATAGGCAAAACTGCCTCCTATATAATTAAGAGTAGTGTTTAGGTATATATCGTTTAATTCACGGTATAAATTATCTAAAGGAAATCGAAATTGAGCATTACCATCCACTAAAAATTCGGCACTTTCAAAGGAGTCGGAAAAGAAAGAAACTACCCCGTTAGCTTCCTCTAAAAAAGAGTCATCGGGTTTTATATTTCCGAATACTTTAAAATGGTTGTAGCTTTGGGCTTCTTCAATAGCGCTTACAGTAGCATCGGTAAACGTAATATTTTCGGGTAATCCATACCAGTTGTACTTGTCTTTTTCAGCATCTAAACCAACGGTCCATTGAAAATAACGTTCTTGCTGAGTATAAAATAAGTTTAAATCTATATTGTAAAAAGTACTGCTTAACGCTGTGTTTTCAACGGGGTCTAAAGAGCCTAAAAAACTTAGATAAACACCCAATTCACTATCATAACTTTCGTTGCGTCTTACGTAAGCTTCAACCATAGGCGAGATGGTATTTCCAAAACCAATCGATACATAGTTAGGGTATAGTCTTTCTCTTTTTCCTAAATCAATTTTTTTCATAGCACCACTTTTAGGAATAAAGGTAGAGGCTACTGGTACCGAAAATATTTGGTACTCTAAAGCTTTTTTCTGAGTTTCTTTCGTGTGTTCAATTATTGGCTTTTGTTTTATTTTAAAGGCATCAGTAATTTTTGGAACATAAGAAGTTACTACGTTTACAACTTCTGTTTTTATAATGGTGTCTTTTGCTTTACTAGTGGCATTTTTATTTTGTGCATTGGTAAATACTGCTACAAATAAAACAAGTAAACTTAAGTGCTTTTTCATCGTTCTAATCATTTAACTTTCGTTTGTTAATCACAAATTTAGTTTTGGGTAGTTACTGATTCGTTTGTTTTTGCTTCTTTGTTTTTAATGCTACGAAGCTCATTTTTGGCTTCTTCTATTACATCTTTATATTGCGTAAAGTTTTTAATAATATTTTCTAAGATGTAGGTTGCTTGGTAGGCATCTTTTAAGGCATAATAATTTTTGGCCATTATAATGTAGCTTTTCACACCCCAATACTTGTATGACGAGTAATTGGCAATTAAGTCTTGAACTGCTTTGTTTGAGTATTCGTATTCTTTGTTTTCATGTAAGAAAAAAGCATTGTAATACAAACATTCCGCTTTTAGTTCGCCAGTTGCTTTTCTACTTACTTCGTTAAAGTATTCTTCTGCGGTAGGAAAGTCGTTGTTTTTAAATGAAGAACGTGCTAAAATAATTTTTGCATCTTCTGCAATAGTAGTATCTACCTTTCCTGTGCTCAAAACTTTTTCAGCGCAGGCAATCGCATTAGTATAATCTTCTTTTTTATAATACCCTTTCATTAAGTTGCTTTGTGCAAAAATGATGTTTTGCGGATAGTTGGCTTCTTTTTCCAACTGTTTTAAAACCGCCATTCCAAGAGTCCAATTTTCTTTTTGAAGGTATATATTGGCAAGTTTTGTTAATGCCTCTTCGGTAAACTCACTTTTATTTTGCTTTGCTACATAATCGTAATGCGGAATTGCTTTATTGAATGATTTGGTGTTTGCATACGCTTGCCCCAAATAAAAGTGTGCTTTTAATAGGTTGATTCCTTTCGGAAATTCTTGTAAATACTTATTGAAGCCTTCTATAGCCTTGGTGTTGTTATTTTCTAAAAACTTATTTTCAGCCGACTGATACGTGGCGTTGTCTAATTCTTCGTTGGTAACATTGGCAAAACTTACATTTTGAACCCAAGCAGCGTATTCGTCTACTTTTCCTAAGTCGATATATACATTTTTAAGATTGGTAACAGCTTGTCTTGCTTCATTCGAATTAGGATGTTTTGCAACTACGTCTTTATATTTTTGAATGGCTTTGCTATTTTGATTATTACTGTAGTACAGTAACCCTTGGCGTAATAGCACACTTGGCACATAATTACTCTCTGGGTGTTTTGTTAATAAGCGGTCATAAACTTTTTGTGCTTTTGAGGTTTTGTTTAAAGTTGTATAGGTAGTTGCTAATTGGAATAAAGCATCGTCTTTTAATTGAGAGTCGTTGTAGTCGCTAATGAGGGTTTCAAGATTGTTAATTTTCACATCGTTTTTACCTAAAAAACCATTGCTCATGGCAGTTTGATATTGTGCATAATCTGCTCCAATTCCACCTTCTTCAATCACTTTGTTGTATGCTTTTATGGCATTTGCATAGCTTTTAGAGGCATAAAAAGAATCTCCTAAGCGGTTTGAGGCATCATCGTTTAAATCGTTGTCGTCAAGATTTTGCTCTAAGAATTGTAGAAAGTGTTTTGCGGCATTCGGATAACTTTTTAATTTGAAATTGGTGTATCCTAACTGATAATTTAACATTGTAGCTTCACTAATTTCTTTGTTAGATACAGATAAGAAATTTTCGAGTGCATTTTGATAATCGCCTAACAAGTAGGCTGTTTCAGCTAGCCAATACGCACCTTTGCTACGTATTGTATCATTTTCCGATTCTTTGGCTTTTATAAAGTATGGTTTTGCGTCGGTAATCTTATTTTCATTAAATAACTGAATACCTCTGTATAAAGAAACTTCATGAACCATGTTTTTGCTTTCTGGTATTTCAGAAGTGGTTAAAAAGTCTAAAGCACCTTGATAGTCTTTCTGATGTAGGTACGAGGTAACTAACAAATTACTAATCTCTGTAGCGTTTGGCGAAGCAGGGTATTTAACTAAAAACTCTTTTAATACTTCAGGAACGCTTTTGTACGGGTTGCCTTCTTCATAACTCAATTTAGCATAGTTTAGTGAAGCGCTCTGAGTGATATCAGCATCATAATCCATTTCACTAGCATTTTTAAAAGCATTTAAAGCTTCAAGCTTTTTATCTTGCATTAAGTAACATTCAGCTAGGTGGTAATATGCATTTTGAGCTACTTCGTTATTTCCATCAATAATTTTATTAAAATTACCAATGGCAGATTCGTAATTTTTTTGCTGATAAAAAGCATAGCCCAAATAGTAGTAGTCGGTATTTGTCCAACGACCATTTTTTCCTTGATAAGCTTCTAAATACGGAATTGCTTTTTCGTATTTTTTAAGGTTGAAATAACTTTCACCCACAATTTTAGAAATTTCCGAAATTTCTTTTTTGTCTTTGGTAGTAGCCAACAATTGTTCTCCAATTTGAATAGACTTATCAAATCTACCTGCTTTAAAACTAATGTCTAAAATATAATAGTTTGCCTTTGCTTGGTAGGTGGCATCATTGGCTAGCTGACTTAAGTTGTCTTCTGCTTCACCAAAGTTTTCTTGTTTGTAAGCAATATATCCGTAGTAATAGCGGGCGTCGTTACCAAAAATAGGATTTCCTAATAAGGTTTTAAATCGCGATTTGGCATCTTTTAAATAGTTAGAAACTAAGAGTGCATACCCCATTTTGTAATTGAGCTCATTTTTTTCTTCTGTACTCAATAGTTTTTCATTTACTTTTTGATACCATTTTAGGGCGTGAGCTGCTTTTCTATTGGCAAAATAGTAATTACCTACGGTTAAAAATGCCTTTTCTTTTTTATTGTTATAGGGATAATTTTCAACAAAATCATTCACTCTGTAGTCAGCATCATCTTGTTCCAACTTTATAGCGCACATAGCGTCGTAATAATCGGCATCTGCTTTTAAATTATGATGTTTTTCAGTATTTGAGGAAACGTTACGAAAGAGTTCTTGAGATGCAGCATAGGCTTTATTGTTGTATAGGCGTATGGCTTTGTGAAAATTTGCGTTTCTATCATTGTTTACGGCCGACTCTTGCGCTATTGCCGATGTAGCAATGCTTAAAAAAAGAAATAAGTAGCAGTTTTTTTGAAAACAGTTAAATCTCATATTTTTTAGTTATCTAGAAACTATAACGTTCGTTTTTTATTTTTGTTGGGAGACTTTTTACCAAAAGTAAGAAATGTTACAGAATTACGTTATAAAATTTTAGATTTGTAAAAAACTATACTCCATGGAAAATCCTGTTTTACATCTTGAAAACGCAGATATTTATCAACAAGATAATCTGGTGCTATCAAAAGTAAATTTTACGTTGCATAAAGGTGATTTTTATTATTTGATAGGAAAAACGGGAAGCGGAAAAAGTAGTTTGTTAAAAACCTTGTATGGTGATATACGATTACAACGCGGATTGGGAAGTATCGTTGATTTTGATTTAAAGAAAATGAAAGAAAAAGACATTCCGTTTTTAAGAAGAAAACTAGGAATTGTTTTTCAGGATTTTAAATTATTAAACGATAGGAATGTTTTTGAGAATTTAGAGTTTGTATTAAGAGCTACTGGCTGGAAAGATAAAACAGAAATGAAAAATAAAATTCACGAAGTTTTAGACAAGGTGGGGATGAAGGAGAAATATTATAAAAAAACATTTGAATTGTCGGGAGGTGAACAGCAACGAGTTGCTATTGCCAGAGCTTTATTAAATGATCCTGAATTGATTTTAGCAGATGAGCCTACAGGGAACTTAGATCCTAAAACCTCATTAGAGGTGATGGAATTGTTAAATGAAATTCATCAGAGTGGAAAAACAATTTTGATGGCTACACACGATTATCAGTTAATCGTAAAGTTTAAACAAAAAGTAATTAAATGCGAGGGAGGAGAACTGTTTGAAGTAGTGCAACAGACGTTATAGTACAAAAAAAGAAACCCACTTCAAGAATGAAGTGGGAAAATTGCTATGAAAAACTATGATAAGAAACACTACAAATGCTTCTCTATTATAAAGACGTTCATTTGGGTATAGTCTTACAGTATATTTTGAATTTTAACAAAATTTTATAAAAAAATCCTAAGTACTATGAATTTACCTAGGATTTAAAAATATACAGTTTTTAAGAATTTAATGCTGCATTATTGTTTTTAACAGCTTCTGCTGAAGCAGTTAGTGCAGTTTTTTCTTCTTCGCTTAAGTTTATCTCAACGATTTTTTCTATTCCGTCTTTTCCTAATACAACAGGAACTCCAATACATAAATCAGATAAACCATATTCTCCTTCTAATAAAGTAGAACAAGGGTAAATTTTCTTTTGGTCACAAGCAATAGCTTGTACTAATCCAGATACTGCAGCACCAGGAGCATACCAAGCAGAAGTACCTAACAATCCTGTTAAGGTAGCCCCACCAACTTTGGTGTCTTGCTTTACTTGCTCTATTCTTTCTTCAGATAAGAATTCAGATACAGGCACAGAGTTACGAGTAGCTAAACGAGTTAGCGGTACCATTCCTTTATCAGAGTGTCCACCAATAACCATTCCGTCTACATCAGAAATAGGAGCCCCTAAAGCTTCAGCCAAACGGTATTTAAAACGAGCAGAATCTAATGCACCACCCATACCAATAATTCTGTTTTTAGGTAATCCAGTTGCTTTGTGTACTAAATACGTCATAGTATCCATCGGATTCGATACTACAATGATAATTGTGTTTGGAGATTGCTCAACCAAACTAGCAGCTACCGATTTTACAATTCCTGCATTTATTCCTAATAACTCATCACGAGACATTCCTGGTTTACGAGCAATTCCTGAAGTAATTACACAGATGTCTGATCCCGCAGTTTTGCTATAGTCTCCTGTAGTTCCTGTAATTTTAGTATCGAAACCATTTAGAGAAGCCGTTTGCATTAAATCCATTGCTTTACCTTCTGCAAAACCTTCTTTAATATCGACTAAAACAACTTCAGAAGCGAAATTTTTAATAGCAATGTACTCAGCACAACTCGCGCCTACAGCACCTGCTCCTACAACCGTTACTTTCATTTTATATGTTTTTTGTAATTAATTTATAGTATTATGCAGATTCTGCATAATGATGTACAAAAATAACGATTTGACTATGGATATAAAAGAAAAACCCGTTGATATTTCAACGGGTTTTTTATGGTTAGTTGTAACTAAATATTTTTAGCTGGCTTGTTAATTTTTTATTTTGATATGTCTACGCCAAATTCATAAACAATAAAAAATAGAAATGAAAAAAAACCTTTCGAAAACAAGTGTTTTTGAAAGGTTTAATAATTTTAGCTCTAATAAAAACTGCAATGGTTATTTAGGACTAGATATGCAATAAATAGGATTATTTTTAAGAATTTTTAATTGATAATCTCTTTTAAGTTTGAAATTGTTTCGGTAGGGTTATCACTCTTAAAAACAAAGCTACCAGCAACCAATACATCTGCACCAACTTCAATAAGTTTGTTAGCGTTTTGATCGGTTACTCCACCATCAATTTCAATCAAGGTAGAAGCTTCGCTAAATTCAATCAAGTTCTTTAGTTGTTGAATTTTCTTATACGTATTTTCAATAAACGATTGCCCTCCAAACCCCGGATTTACGCTCATAATACAAACTAAGTCCAAGTCTTTAATAATATCTTCTAAAACCGCAATTGGGGTATGAGGATTTAAAGCCACTCCTGCTTTCATTCCTGCAGCTTTTATAGCTTGAATAGTTCTGTGTAAGTGGGTACAAGCTTCGTAATGTACTGTTAAAATATCAGCACCTAAGTTAGCAAAAGTTTGAATATAGCGGTCTGGGTCTATAATCATTAAATGTACATCAATAGTTTTGTTAGCATGTGTAGTAATTGATTTTAAAACAGGCATTCCAAAAGAGATATTGGGTACAAATACACCGTCCATAATATCAATATGAAACCAATCTGCTTGGCTGTCGTTAACCATTTCAACATCGCGTTGTAAGTTGCCAAAGTCTGCTGCTAAAATTGATGGTGCTACAAGTTTTTTCATTAATATATAAGTTGTTGTGTTGTTATAGGGTGCAAATATAGTTAAAACCAAGTGTATTAAAACCAAATAGAAAGCTCTCAAATTTGAGAACTTTCTATTTATTCGTTTACCAAACAACAAATAGCTATTTGTGTCTATTTGTTACTGTGTATGTTGTTAACCTAGATAAGTCATTAAAATTTTACTACGAGAAGTATGTTTTAATCTTCGAATTGCTTTTTCTTTAATTTGTCGTACACGCTCACGAGTTAAATCGAAAGTTTCTCCAATTTCTTCAAGAGTCATAGGTTGGTGTTCTCCCAAACCAAAGTATAATTTAACTACATCAGCCTCACGAGGAGTTAAGGTTTCTAAAGCACGATTAATCTCAATACGTAACGATTCGTGTAATAATGTTTTATCAGGATTAGGTGACTCGCCAGAATTTAATACATCATATAAGTTAGAATCTTCACCTTCAATCAATGGTGCGTCCATAGATACATGGCGACCAGAGTTTTTCATTGATTCTTTAACATCGTTAACTGTCATATCTAACTTTTTAGCAATCTCTTCAGCACTTGGTGGGCGTTCGTTTTCTTGCTCTAAGAAAGCATACATTTTGTTAATCTTGTTAATAGAACCAATTTTGTTTAACGGTAAGCGTACAATACGAGACTGTTCTGCTAGCGCTTGTAAGATAGATTGGCGAATCCACCACACTGCGTATGATATAAACTTAAAACCACGAGTTTCATCGAAACGTTTTGCAGCTTTGATTAATCCTAAATTTCCTTCATTAATTAAATCAGGCAATGTTAAGCCTTGATTTTGGTATTGTTTTGCAACCGATACAACAAAACGAAGGTTAGCCTTAGTTAATTTTTCAAGAGCTCTTTGGTCACCAGCTTTAATTCTTTGTGCCAACTCTACTTCTTCATCGGCAGTAATTAAATCTACTTTTCCAATTTCTTGTAAATATTTATCTAAAGATGCGGTTTCTCTATTGGTAACCTGTTTTGTAATTTTAAGTTGTCTCATCTACTTCAATATATTTTAATTTATCAATCGATCTACATACAGTTATACGTTATAAAGTTAGAAAATGTTACAAAAAATAATTTATTTTTTGACAAACCCGTTCAATAGTTAAAAAAGTGTTAAATTTGAATTAAAAGAGACTAAAAATAGTGACCCTCAAACTACACTAAGTGTCTAAGCTTTTATATAATAACAGGAACTAACTATACTACCCCTTGGAGAGTATTGATGTAACAAAATTAAACGACGAAGACTTGGTTCGTGAAATAGTAGAGAAGAATGATACTCATTTATTTGCTGTTTTGTATGACCGTTATGCTAGTTTGGTTTATAATAAGTGTTACGGCTTTTCATCGAGTAAAGAAGAAGCACAAGATTTAACCCACGATGTTTTTATTCGTTTATTTGTTAAATTGAGAACTTTTAAGGGAAAGTCTAAGTTTTCTACTTGGTTATATTCTTTTACATACAATTTTTGCGTAAACTATGTGCAAAGAAATAAAGAGAAAAGAAAAGAAAAAGTTACTGTTGTAACCGATCAAATAAAAGAAGAAGACTCAGACTTAGAAGAAATTGACGATACTACCTTATTCGAGTTAAAGTCAGATAAACTTGCCAAGGCACTTGAAATGATTTCTCCCTCGGAAAAAATGATTTTGTTAATGAAATATCAAGATGAAATGAGTATAAGAGATATTTCATTAGGGTTAGATATAGGTGAAAGCGCAGTTAAAATGCGTTTAAAAAGAGCCAAAGAGAAAGTTGTAAGAGCGTATAACGAACTGTAATAATTATGGATAATCCATTTAAAAAAATATTACATAACGAAGAGTTACCGAAAGTACTAAAAGAAAAAGTACTTGATGACGTGGCGATGATTAAGCTGTCGTTAGATATGGCCGACTTGTTCGTGGTTAAATACCCTACAGCGATTGTAGACTTATTAGGAGGTGGTGCACAAGTGAAAGGTATAAAAGAGGATGAACAAGAATAAAAATTAACCAAACATTACGTATAATATAATTTGTTAATTATGAATATTTTACAAATTGATATTCTTAGCCCGTTTAAGAATGCATTTCAAGAAATTATAAATTCTTTACCAATAGTTGCAGGCTTTCTAGCATTTGTAATTGTTTCTTGGCTTATTATAAAAGTTTTTCTATATCTCGTAAGAAAAGCGTTAGCAAAAACAAAAATAGATGAGTGGTCTAAAAAGCTTAGAAAAACAGAGATTTTTGGAAATAGTACCATTAACATCGTACTTACCAATGTTATTTTAGGTGTGCTTAAATGGTTTTTGATTTTTATTGCAGTAATGATAGGAGCAGAGATGTTCAACTTATCGGTAGTTTCTGAAGGAATTAGAAGTTTCTTTGCCTACTTGCCAAAATTGTTAACGGCACTAGGTATTTTTGTAACTGGAGCTTACTTAGGTACAGTAGCAAAAAAAGCGATTCAATCGATGTTCAAGTCTTTTGAAATATCGGGAGGTAATTTTGTAGGAAATATAGCTTTCTATTTAATAGTTGTTTTTTTATCAATTACTGCATTAGACCAAGCAGGTGTGGACACATCTGTAATTAAAAGTAATTTGACTTTACTCATTGCTTCAATATTGCTTGCTTTTTCAATAGCTTTTGGTTTGGGAGCTAGAGATATAGTTTTGAGACTTCTTTTTGGATATTATTCTAGAAGAAATATAGCTATAGGAGAGAATGTTATTACTAATGATGTAGAAGGGGTAGTAATAGCCGTAGATAATATATGTGTTACTATAAAAACAACTGAAGGAAAAGTTGTTTTACCAATAAAAGATGTTGTTGACAATAAAATAGTTATAAAAAAATGAAAAACTTAATCATTTTTTTATATCTTTGAAAGTGCTAAAAACAATGTTTTTAACAGTACGATAGATTTCGGGGGACTTCTATCTAATAATAAAGAGAAATCTTTATGTAGATAAGACCGCATTTTTTGCGGTCTTTTTTTGAAATAAATGTGACTAAGGACAAAAAAAAGTGTCTTAATAAGTATAAAGTAATACGATTTCGGGGGACTTCTTATTATTTTGAAAAACAAAAGGCTTTCTAATTAGAAAGCCTTTTTAATTATATATACGATATAAAACTATTTTTTATTCAAAAGAAAGATGCAAAAATACACCTCTAGTTCCTAAAAAATCGATAGGATCAGTCCATTGACTTGGCGTTTTATTATCTCTTACCAACTCATTATTTATAGCAAAGACCCCTCTTATTGAAGGAGAGAATTTGAAATAACTTAAGTAAAAATCGACACCGATTCCTACTTCATACATAAAATTACTAGTGGTAGTTCGAAACTCACCTGCAAAATTATCATCATTGTTTCTCTCATTACTAGAGAAATTATGATCGTATGACGCACCTCCTAAAACATAAGGTCTTATATTATTAAGCCTATTTGTACTAAATTTGAAGATTAAAGGCAAGTGCAAAAATGTAGCTCCTACTTCACGAATATTCACATTTTCAGTACCAGGAATATGATTAAAACGTAATGTTTTGGTATTAGACATTAATCCAGGTTCAAAGCGAAGATTAATATTATTGTGCAATCTTAAATCTGCAATTAACCCCACATTAAAACCTATAGAAGATGTTACTTCAATTTCAGCATTACTAAAACCGCTAGGTTTATAGCCAATTTTATAACCATTGTTATTACCACCTAGGTAAAATCCGTAATGGAAAAGAGGTTTGTCAAAATTAGGAAGTTTTAATATTTTTTCTTCTTGCGCCTGTGTACAAAGCGACAGTGTTAAAATTCCGAAAAGTATAAGCTTTTTTAACATAATTATTTCAAAGCGGTATATATTGATGCAACACCAAAGGTTACAGGTATGTTCTTTGCATTCTTAAACCCATTTTTTTGTAAAATATTGTTGAAAGCTTCTCCAAAAGGAAAAGAATTTGCACTTTCTGACAAATAAGAATAGGCAACTTTATCTTTTGAAAATAGTTTTCCTATGATTGGTAGAATAAAATTAGTATACAATTTATATCCTTGTTTAAAAGGAAACTTGGTAGGATTTGAAGTTTCTAACACCACGAATTTGCCACCAGGTTTCAATACACGTAATATTTCTGTTAATCCTTTATCTAAATTTTCAAAATTTCTAACTCCAAAAGAAACGGTAATAGCATCGAAGGTATTGTCAGGAAAAGGTATATTTTCACTATCACCTACTATCATCTCAATTTTATTTGACAAGTTAGCTTTGGTTATTTTTTGTCTACCCACCTGTAGCATTCCCTCAGAAATATCTAAACCTACAATTCTTTCAGGATTTAATTCTGACATCATCAACGCCAAGTCACCAGTACCCGTGGCAATATCTAAAATTTGCTGCGGATTGTTTTCTCCTACTAATTGTACTACTTTTTTACGCCAACTAACATCAATTCCTAAAGAAATAACCCGGTTTAATCCGTCGTAATCTTCAGAAATATTGTCAAACATTTGAGCAACTTGTTCTTTTTTTCCTAATTCAGAATCTTTATATGGTTTGATCTTTTCAGACATATATTTCGTTTGGTTTGTAATTACCCGTTAATAGCAACTACTTCATTAATTTGATTTGGCAACATTTCTTTGAGCATGGTTTCAATGCCATTTTTTAAGGTTACCGTCGATGATGGGCAGCCACTACAAGCTCCTTGTAAAATAACACTTACTCTTTTAGCATTAGCGTCGTACGATTGGAAAGCAATATTACCACCATCAGAAGCCACGGCGGGTTTTATATATTCGTCTAAAATAGCTACAATTTGAGTCTCAGTATCTGTTAAGTTTTCTTTCGGAATTTCCACGTTTTGGGTGGTTTGTTGTTTAGGTAACTGAGATATGATTTTTTTACCTTCTTGAATATAACTACGAATAAAAGTACGGACTTCTTGGTATACTTCATTCCAGTCAATCATGTCGTATTTGGTGATTGAAATGTAGTTTTCAGAAATAAAAATTTCTTTTACAAAAGGAAAACTAAATAGCGCTTGTGCTAACGGAGAAGATTTGCTGGCTTCTTCAATATTCTTGAACTCAACATCGGTTTGTGTTAAAGCTTTATTGGTTCCAAATTTCATTACTGCAGGATTTGGAGTAACTTCAGCATATACTTCAACAGCATCTTTTTTGGTGTTTTCTTCTTTTACCACTGGGTTGCCACCTTGTACATAAGCTTCTATTTGCTCGCGAACTTCTTCTTCAACATCACTCCACTCAACAATATCGTATCGTTGAATCGCAATGAAGTTAGCTGTAACTAATACCTTTTTTACAAATGGTAGGTAAAAAAGTTGTTGTACTAATGGAGCATTTTTAGCTTCGTCTATATTATTGTATTCATAACTTCCTCCATTAACCAAAATTTTAGTACTCACAAATTTTAGAATAGTTTCGTTATTGGTTTCTTGTATATTTATTTTTATTGAACTCATACGTTGTAAATAAGAAGCAAAATTACATTAAAAAACTGAGAAATGTATGTATAAAAAAATCCTGCTGTATGCAGGATTTTATATGATATGGTTGTTAGTTACAAACTAAATGTTATGGTTCCTGAAACTCTAGAGGTATTATTTGTAAGCTCAATAGGGTTTACATTTACATTAGGTGAGTTGTATATTTGATATGGGCTATTGTTTTCTGAGTTAGTGTATGATAGATCGAACTTAACACTTCCGAAACTATAACCAATACCTAATGAATACCCAGAAATATCATCGCCGTCTAATGAATTCTTAAATGGACTCTCTTCAAAATGATACCCACCACGAACACTCATTTTATCAAAACGCCATTCAGCACCAATATTTAAAGCATGAGTACCTTCAAAATCGTTGTCGAAATTTTGATTTATATCTATAAAAAACGGATCGTTTTCTGTATACTTCGTTCCGCTGTAATCTTTGTAGGTATAGTCAGCACTGATTAATCCTTTTTTTCCAAAAACAAAAGCTGCACTTGCTGTTAATTTGCTTGGGGTTCTTAATCTAAAGAGATTTGAATAAAATTCCTCACCACTATTCACATCAGTATCTTGATTTGTCGCAGAAATCTCAGTATAGCCTAGCCAGTCATCATATCTAGAATCGCTAGGGTCAAACACATCTAAGTTGCTTTCTTCAAAAACTTCATTGTACCATGTGGGAGTTTCATAGGCTAATCCAAAACGAAAACTTTGATTTACTTTATAGATAAACCCAGCACTAAATGAAATTCCATTTCCTTCAAAATAACTATCTTGTATGTTCAAGGCATTTAGTGTTTCACCGTTGTCATCTTCATTGGTTTCTCTTAATCGCGTAATTTGACCAAAACTAAAATTATGGAACTTTATACTTGCTCCTGCATGTAATTTGTTTTGATGTACAGCAGAGAATCCCATTTCAAACAGATTGCTTTCCCCGTAAGTAGCATTGTTAAATCGTTGTTCTTGCCCATTATTGAATTGATTGGTAATATCATCTGGATGCTCGTTAAATAATGCTTGTCCACTATTACCAGACGCTGTAAATAAATTTTCAAAATCATTTTTTTGGCGGTAGTTAAAAGTAAACGCAAAACGATTCCAATCAGAATTGTAAGCAGATTCAAAAGATAAAATACCTCCAGCTTGAGTGATATTAAAAAAATCATCTTCTGTTTCTGTGGTGTTTCCATAATATGTTGCAGAATACAGAGTGTTTCTATTACCTAAAGTTACTGCAAAAGTGCTTTTTGTGGCTACAGCACTACCAGCAGGGTTAATTCCAAATGCAGAAATATTGCCTCCCAAGGCTCCAAAGGCTCCACTCATAGCTTCAAAGCGTGCTGTTCCGTAATTATCATCTTTTGAAAATAAAATACCTAAATCGTTGTAGCCTAGAGATTGCGAATAGGCAGTATACGTGCTAGCGATAAGTATCGCAAAGATTAAAATTCTTTTCATTTTTCCATTAATTCGTTTAAAAACTTGTCTCTTGAAATCTTCTGTTGATTATTATCTTCTAGAGCTTCTTGAACTACTTCTACTGCTTCCTCTAGAGCTACTTCTAGTACTGCTTCTTGAAGGAGCTGAGTAACTGCGTGAACTTCGAGAAGGTGTTGAATAACTCCTAGAGCTTCTTGAATTACTGCTTTTGCGAGAGACATAGTTGTTTCTACTATTTCTTGACGTTGCATTTCTAGAACTTCTCGAAGAATATGATTTTTTAACAGATTTATCAGTATTTTGATTTCTTTTTACATCTTTAGAACCATCGGTAGAGGCATATCTTCGTGCGCTATAGTCAGAATTTCTATGAGTATTTCTTGCAGAGTAGTTCCTACCGCCTCTTGTTGAACGAGAGGTACCTCCTCTGTAAGTACGAGTAGAGTTACTTCTATTAGGAGTATAGTTTCTTGTTCTTGATGAACGTCTGATACTTCTATTGGTAGAGTTGTTTCCTCTTCTGGTATTATAACCTCTTGTATTTCTGGTAGGTCGTGTATTTCTATTATTACGATAAGTTCTGCCATTACTTCTTCGGTACACATCAGAAGAGCGTCTTGGAGTGGCGGTTCCTCTACGGCCAGTGGTATATCCTCTTCTAGAAGTTGAAGCTAACCTGCGGTCTCTGTAGTAATTAGCACCTCTGTAAGGGTGTCTGTAATTATGATATCTATAATAAGGTGAATTCCAGTGGTAAGGATGCCAATGAGAATTGTAACCCCAGCGATTCCATCTCCAGCGATTCCAACCCCAGCTATTCCAACCCCAACGGTTCCAACCCCAGCTATTCCAATCCCAATGGTTCCAGCCCCAGTTATTCCATCCCCAAGGACCATCTAAATAAGGATCTCCCCAATAAGTGTTAAAGTTCCACCCCAACAATGGGTATCTCGGGTAAGAATTAATGTTAATTACTACATCGCTGTTGGCATTGTTGTTGCCCCATGGTTCGTTACTATTATAAGTAATTCTGCTTTCTGGCTCTTCTTCATAAATAATATTTTCATCATCATACAATTCTGTATTGTCAGATTTGTAATTATCAATGTCAGTAAAAATATCGGTGCCATTTAAGAGATCTAACCGTTCTACTTCTTTAGTGAAATAATTTTCTTGGTATTCATCATATTCACGTTCATTAACAACAACTACTCTTCGTTGTGGTGTTGCTACTTCATCGGCATAAATACCGTCATCACTACCAGCAACCGTTTGTGCAGATCCGCAAGATGCAAATGTAGCCGCTATTAAAAGTGACAGAATGTAAAAAGGAAGTTTGGTGTTGGCGTAATGTAATTTCATGACTCTTTTATTTTAAATTAAAGTAAATCGTTTTAATAACCTGCAAAAAATTAGTTCTTAGTTGGGCTTGTTACCTTTTTAGTGTAGTTTTGCAGACACAATTTACGCATAAAAAATAACAATATTTATGCCAAACTTTTGATTATGAGCAAACATTTAACAAAAAGAGCCGAAGATTACTCGAAATGGTATAACGAATTGGTTGTAAAAGCCGATTTAGCTGAGAATTCAGCAGTAAGAGGCTGTATGGTAATTAAGCCTTACGGATTTGCAATATGGGAGAATATGCAAAAAGAATTGGACAGAATGTTTAAAGAAACGGGGCATCAAAATGCGTATTTTCCTCTCTTTGTACCAAAAAGTTTGTTTGAAGCAGAAGAAAAAAATGCAGAAGGTTTTGCGAAAGAATGTGCGGTAGTTACGCATTATCGTTTGCAAAATGATCCTGATAACGAAGGTAAGTTACGTGTAGATCCTGAGGCTAAGTTAGAGGAGGAATTAGTAGTTCGTCCTACTTCAGAAGCTATTATTTGGAATACATATAAAGGATGGATACAATCGCATAGAGATTTACCTTTGTTAGTAAATCAGTGGGCAAATGTTGTTCGCTGGGAAATGCGTACACGTTTGTTTTTGCGTACCGCAGAGTTTTTATGGCAAGAAGGTCATACAGCACATGCAACTAAAGCAGAAGCCATTGCAGAAGCAAGACAGATGCAAGAAGTATATGCAACCTTTGCTGAAGAGTTTATGGCAATGCCAGTTGTGAAAGGTGCAAAAAGTGAAAGTGAGCGTTTTGCTGGAGCTGATGATACATTAACCATTGAAGCGTTAATGCAAGATGGTAAAGCTTTACAGGCTGGAACCTCACATTTCTTAGGTCAAAACTTTGCCAAAGCTTTTGATGTTAAGTATACATCGAAGGAAGGAAAACAAGAATATGTATGGGCAACTTCTTGGGGTGTATCAACACGATTAATTGGAGGGTTGATTATGACACATTCTGATGATGCAGGTTTGGTATTACCTCCAAAATTAGCTCCAATTCAGGTAGTAATTGTACCTATATATAAAGGGCAAGAGCAGTTGAACGCTATTTCAGAAAAAGTAGCCATAATCGTACAAGATTTACGTGCTAAGGGAATTTCAGTAAAGTTTGATGATAGAGACACGTTTAGACCAGGAGCTAAATTTGCAGAGTATGAATTGAAAGGAGTTCCTGTACGAATCGCCATGGGAAATCGTGATTTAGAAAACGGTACTGTAGAAGTAGCACGTCGTGATACTTTTGAAAAGCAGACTGTTTCAAGAGATGAAGTAGTAGAGATTGTAGCTAATTTGTTAGAAGAGATACAAGAAAATATTTATACCAAGGCATTAGCGTTTAGAAATGACCATATTACAGAAGTGAATACTTTTGAAGAGTTTAAAGATGTAATTGAAAATAAAGGAGGTTTTGTTGCTGCTCATTGGGATGGTACTATGGAAACTGAAGACAAAATTAAAGAGTTGACTAAAGCAACAATAAGATGTATTCCTAATGATGCAAAAGAAGAAGAAGGAACTTGTGTGTTAACAGGAAAACCTTCTAGAAAAAGAGTACTTTTTGCCAAAGCGTATTAAAAAAAATAAAAAAAAGTTTGTGCAATAAAAAACAGTTTTTATATTTGCACCCGCAATCGTAAAAAAAGATTGTTTTGGTCCGTTCGTCTAGGGGTTAGGACGCCAGGTTTTCATCCTGGTAACACGGGTTCGATTCCCGTACGGACTACAAGTTTTATTTGGTGTAAGTAAATTTATCAAATAAAAATTAATATTAATTGCAGATAACAAAAAGAGTTGTATATTTGCACCCGCAATCAGAAAGATTGTTTCTGGTCCGTTCGTCTAGGGGTTAGGACGCCAGGTTTTCATCCTGGTAACACGGGTTCGATTCCCGTACGGACTACAAGTTTTTTATAAACAAATAACGAATTATTACAATGGCAAATCATAAGTCAGCATTAAAAAGAATTAGAAGTAACGAATCAAAGCGCTTAAGAAATAAATATCAGCATAAAACAACTCGTAATGCTGTAAGAAAATTAAGAGCTACAGAAGATAGAAAGGAAGCAGAGAGCATGTTTTCAACTGTTGTTTCTATGATAGATAAATTAGCAAAGAACAACATTATTCATGAGAATAAAGCAGCAAATTTAAAGTCTAAATTGGCTAAGCACGTTGCAGCTTTGTAAAAGTTTTAAGGTTAGTTAATAGTTAAAAACGCTTCGATTTTATCGAAGCGTTTTTTTTATGCTAAATATTGAAAAAAAGGATTTAATGAAATCATGAATCATTCTTTAAAGTTGTGGTTTGGTAAAAATTTGAGTTCATCTAAACAAGAAGAATTCTATTTTACCAATCGTATTTCTTATGAGCGTCTAAGCGAATGAAAATAAATAAGAGTAAGGTAAATCCCCACAGAGAAGAACCTCCATAGCTAAAAAAGGGTAGGGGAATTCCGATGGTTGGTAGCAAACCGATAACCATACCTATGTTTACAATCACATGAAAAAAGAAAATTGAAGCAACGCCATAGCCATAAATTCTTCCAAATTTGTTGGTTTGTGTTTCCGATAAATAAATGATTCTGTAAAGAAATAGCATAAATAAAATAATCACTAACGTGCTGCCTATAAAACCCCATTCTTCACCAACAGTACTAAATATATAATCTGTATGCTGCTCGGGAACAAAATTTCCTTGTGTTCTATCGCCTTGTAAAAAACCTTTTCCAGAGAACCCCCCAGAGCTAATGGTTTTTTCAGACTGATAGGAATTGTATCCGATTCCTTTATTATCTTGAATTTTACCAAGTAAAATATCGAAACGGTCTTTTTGATGCTGCTCTAAAATATTATTGTAAGTGTATCCTATGCCTAGAACGAAGAGCGTAGAAAAAAGATATAAACTAATTATTTTTAAGGCATTGAACCTAAAAAAACGTTTGTCCTTATACATTCCGTAGAGTGTACCCATGGTTATGATGGCCAAGCAAATAATAAGAATCCATGTTGCGCCAAAATAAACGGTTAATATGAACAACAAAATAGATACAACGCCAAAAAGTATATAAGCTAATGTTAAGCCTTCTCGATTTAATACAAAGAAAAAGGCAAAATAAATTAAAACAGAACCCATATCGGGTTGCAAGGCAATTAAAAATGCAGGTAGAAAAATAATAATAAAAGCTTTAATTTGATTTTTTATGAGATTTAAATTGTATTGACGATCACTCATCAATTTGGCAAGAGCTAGTGCCGTAAAAGCTTTTGCAAACTCAGAAGGTTGTAATCCTATTCCGCCAAAATTATACCACGAAGTAGCTCCATTAATCTTTTTTCCAAATACCAAAACACCAGCCAATAAAACTAAGGATATAAGGTATAACAAACTGGCGAAGCGTTCGTAAAACTTGGAGTTGAAGAATAAGATGAATACAATTACAGGAATGCTTAGTGCTATAAAAATTAATTGTTTTCCATACTTAGTAGAAAAATCAAAAACAGCTCTAGTTTCTTCGGTAGAGGAGGCGGCATAAATATTCATCCACCCAAAACTTACTAAAAGAAAATAGATTAGTATGAGTAGCCAATCGACCCCTGCAAAAATATTATTTCGTTCTTGTCGCAATAGAATCGTTCTTTGAGGTTAGTAATTCTTGTTTTTTATCATACTCTTTTTGAAGGCTTAAATTAACCATTCGATCTTCAATATGTTTTCTTGATACTGTTCCATTGAGATATTTTTCTATAAGTAAACTCGTTATAGGAGCAGCAATGGTAGAACCGTAACCGCCATTTTCTACAAAAATAGCAATCGCAATTTTAGGGTCGTCTTTGGGTGCAAAAGCAATAAAAATAGAATGGTCTGTTAACTGTACTTTTTTACCATCTACTCTAATAAAATTTTCTACGGTACCTGTTTTTCCACAAATATCAATTCCTTTTACTTGACTGTACCGAGCGGTACCTCTAGTAAATGTTTCATACATGGCTTCAATAACAATAGGGAAGTGCTCTGGGCTAACGGTCGTTTTTCTTTGTGTTGTGTAGGTAGAATCTATTACCGGCTTATTGTCAATTTTCTTAACAATGTGAGGTGTGTAAAAATGCCCTTTGTTCGCAATAGCGGCAGTCATATTTGCTAGTTGAATAGGAGTGGTTTCTACTTCTCCTTGTCCTATAGCATTTGAAATAGTGGTGGTAGCTCCCCATCTAAATTCGTAATTTTTGTCATAAAATTTACCATCTGGAATTCTACCTTTTTGACCTGAAGGTAGGTCGTATCCTAAATAATTACCTAATCCAAAGCTTTTAGCATGATTACTCCAAGCATCCATTCCGATGCTAGGGTTTTCATAATTATCAATAATTCTTCTGTAGGTGTTTGCAAAATACGAGTTACAAGATTTAGCAATGGCAGTAACCAATCGTACTGGGCGCCCAACAATTCCGCAGTGGCATCCCATAAAAGCATTGGGTTGTTTACCATAACGATATCCATGATTACAATAAAAAGGGGTTCTTGTATCAATAACTCCTTCTTGCAAACCAATTAATCCTGTAAGAATTTTAAAAGGAGATCCTGGAGAATACATTGCTTGTAAGCCTCTATCGAAGGTCGGCATGTTAATGGTGTCGTTAAATAATTTTACAGAGTTAGGAGAGCGTTTTCTGCCTACTAATAAGTTTGGGTCGTATGAAGGGGCGGTTACGAGGGCTAATATTTCACCTGTTTGCGGTTCTAGAGCCACAATTCCACCTCTCTTACCAGACATAAGCAATTCGCCGTATTGTTGAAGTTCGCTGTCGATGGTTAGAGTTAGGTCTTTTCCTGGAACAGCTAGTGTGTCGTACATACCATTTTTATAAGAACCAGTAATCTCGTTTAAGTTATTTCGTTTGAACCTTTTTTTCCTTTTATACCTCTTAAAACGTTTTCATATTGTTTTTCGACCCCTAAATTTCCTATTAATTCCCCTTGCTCATAATAATCGCTATTTTTAGCTACATACTCATTAACCTCACTAATATAACCTACTACATTTGCTGCAGATTTTTTAGGGTAATTTCTAATAATACGTTTTTGCACATAAAATCCTTTGTATTTAGATAGTTTTTCCTGCAAATAGGCATAATCTTCTTTTGCTAACTGTTTTAAAAATACGGAAGGAAGCCAGCGCGCGTAGTTGTTCGCTTTTTCAAAACGTTTTATAAAGTCGTCTTTGTCAATTTTTAATAGTGAGCAAAACTCTAAGGTGTCTAAGGGTTCCACTTCTTTAGGAATTATCATTACATCGTATGATAATTGATTGGCTACTAATAGTTTTCCATGACGATCGTAAATGTACCCTCTTTCAGGATAATCGTATTCAATTTTGATAGTAGCGCTGTGGTTCAAGCTTGGTTTACTACCGCGAATTATTTGAAGCTGAAATAGCCTCGCTATGTAGATAACTCCTATGAGAGTAATTAAAAATATAAGTAAGAAATTTCGTTTCATGCTAGTTTTTTCCTAAATATAAAACTTCCTAAAAAATACAGGAGTAACGTAAAAACACTAGAAAAAAGTGTATTGATAAGTACGTTTGAAAAATTATAAAAACTAAAGTTAGTTAAACTAAATAAAATGAAATGATGTATTAGTGTTAAAATTACTGTATAATTAAATACTTTATCAAAAGGTTCGTGTCTTAGGTTAAAAAGCAAGTAGTCTGACGTACTTTTTTTAAAAATAGCTTTGAAAAAGAATAACCGTATATAAGCTATGAATACTGTAGCAAAGGTATGAACTCCGCCAGAGTTAGAGAACGCATCAACACTTAAGCCTAATAAGAACGCAGAAATTAAAAGAGAAAATCTGTTTTCTTTTAACGGATATATGAATATGAAAATAATATATGCGTAGGGATTTATGTATCCTAAAAACAAGATGTTGTTTAGAACTAATACTTGCAATAACAAGAGAAAAACAAATAAAAATATCAGGTACAATGTTCTATTCATTATTGTTTTCTACTTTTTTTATTTCTTTTCTGTTTAAATTAGTGATAATATAAATATGTCCTAAATTAGACATGTCGTTAAAGAGTTTTATATCAATACTATTTACTGCTGTAAGCTCTTTTGGTACTTCTATTACAGTTCCAATTGGTATTTCTGCTGGAAAAATGGTAGACCTTCCACCTGTAACTATTGTATCTCCTGCTTTAAAATTAGCTTGACGAGGAATGTCTATTAATTGTGCAATACTATAATCTTTTCCGTCCCAAATTAACGAGCCAAAGTGGTGGTTATTTTTAAACTTAGCGTTAATATTACTGTTAGAGTTTAAAATAGATTGAACTCTGGCAAATTTTGGAGATACATTATCGGTTATACCAATAATACCTTTGCCATTTATGATTCCCATTTCTTTAGAAACACCATTTTTAGTACCTCTATTGATTGTTAAGAAATTGTCGGACTTATGAAAGGTGTTCTTAATAATCTTTCCAGAAATATAGGTGTAGTTTTGATTAAGCTTTGTAGCGTCTATTTGGTAAGTTGAAATGCTATCAATATAACTGTTTAGTTGCTCTAACTTATTTTTTAAAGTCACATTTTCTTCTGCTAGCAGAGCGTTTTTGTCTTTTAATTTAAAATAATCTGAAATATCAGATGCTTTTTGATATAAACTACCTGTAATAAAATTGGTGGAGCTAATAAATTTACTTTTGTGAAAAGAATGGTTATTAATGATTAATGCAACAGCAATAATTTCTAATAATAAAAAAAATAAAAAGTACTTATTTTTTTGAAAGAAATAAATAAGCTGTTGCATAAATAATCATTCAATTTTATTTAATTAATACAGTTTTGTATTTTTCTAAGTTTTTAAGTGCGATACCTGTTCCTCTAACTACGGCACGTAACGGGTCTTCTGCAACATATACAGGTAAATCTGTTTTTCTAGATAAACGTTTGTCTAATCCTCTTAACATCGATCCACCACCAGCTAAATAAATACCTGTATTGTAAATGTCTGCTGCCAATTCGGGAGGTGTTTTAGATAAGGTTTCCATTACAGCATCTTCAATGCGTAAAATAGACTTATCAAGCGCCTTGGCAATTTCACGATACGATACTTGTACTTGTTTGGGTTTTCCGCTTAACAAATCACGTCCTTGTACCATGATATCTTCGGGAGGTGTGTCTAAATCTTCTGTAGCAGAACCTACCTGTAATTTTATCTTCTCTGCGGTTGTTTCTCCAATATATAAATTATGTTGTGTACGCATGTAGTACATGATATCGCTGGTAAATAAATCTCCAGCGACTTTTACCGATTGATCACATACAATACCAGCAAGGGCAATAACGGCAATTTCAGTAGTACCACCACCTATATCAATAATCATATTTCCTTTAGGCTCCATAATATCAATACCAACACCAATGGCTGCCGCCATCGGTTCATAGATTAAATAAATTTCTTTGGCATTCATATGGCGACCCGAATCTATAACCGCTCGTTTTTCAACTTCGGTAATACCAGATGGAATACAAATAACCATACGTAATGAAGGAGGGAAAAGCTTCTTTTTAATAGCGGGAATTTGTTTTACAAATTCCTTAATCATTTCTTCTGACGCTTGAAAATCAGCAATAACACCGTCTTTTAATGGACGTATAGTTTTTATGTTTTCATGGGTTTTCCCTTGCATTCTGTTCGCTTCATGACCTGTGGCAATAATTTTGCCAGTGAGTCTATTACGAGCAACGATAGATGGGTTGTCTATAACAACCTTACCATTGTGTATTATAAGTGTGTTTGCAGTGCCTAAATCAACTGCAATATCTTCTGTCATGAAATCGAAAAAACCCATAAAGATTTCGTTATTTATATTTATTTTAATGTATTCTCACAAATCTAGTAAAAATCTGTGGGTAAATTACATGGAAAATGTTTAATGTTTAAAATGTCTTGTTCCAGTAAAAACCATCGCTATACCATTATCATTACAATAATCAATACTAAGTTGGTCTTTTATTGAGCCTCCTGGCTGAATTACACTTTTTATACCTGCTTTATCTGCTATTTCTACACAATCAGGAAAAGGGAAAAAAGCGTCACTAGCCATTACAGCTCCTTGTAAATCAAAGTTAAAACTGGTAGCTTTTTCAATGGCTTGCCTCAAGGCATCTACTCTACTAGTTTGTCCTGTTCCTCCAGCTAATAACTGTTTGTTTTTAACTAGAATGATGGTGTTTGATTTGGTGTTTTTACATAGTTTAGAAGCAAATAATAAATCTTCTAACTCACTTTTTGATGGTTTATTGTTAGTAGGGTATGTTAAATCTTCTAGTTTGTCGGTAATATAATCTTTGTCTTGAACTAAAGTCCCATTTAAACAGGTTCTAACAGTAGTTTTTGGTAGTACTACCTCTTTTTGAACTAAGAGTACTCTATTCTTTTTGCCTTTTAAAATTTCTAAGGCATCTGCATCATAGGAAGGGGCAATTACTACTTCGCAGAATAATTTATGAATTTCTTCTGCAGTAGCTTTATCAATAGTGGTATTAGAAATTAAGATACCACCAAAAGCAGAAACAGGATCGCCAGCTAAGGCATCTACATAGGCTTGGTAAATTGTTTCTCTTTGAGCAAAACCACAGGCATTATTATGCTTTAAAATAGCAAATGTAGGGTCTTCACCATTAAATTCTTCTATTAAATTTACAGCGGCATCAATATCTAATAAGTTGTTGTAGCTTAGTTCTTTTCCGTGTAATTTATCAAACATAGCTTCTATGTCACCAAAGAAAAATCCTTTTTGGTGTGGATTTTCTCCGTAACGTAATACTTTTCCGTTCGTTTCGCTAATTTTTAATACAGTTTCATCATCATCAGAATTAAAATAATTGAAGATAGCGGTATCGTAGTGTGACGAGATATTGAAAGCTTTTGTAGCAAACTTTTTTCTATGGTTTAAAGTAGTATTTCCTTTGCCTTCTGAAATAATATGTAAGAACTCTTCGTATTGTTCCATTGAAGAAACAATTATAGTGTCTTTAAAGTTTTTTGCAGCTGCACGAATCAACGAAATACCACCAATATCAATTTTTTCTATAATATCTTGTTCTGAAGCACCAGAAGCAACTGTTTTTTCAAAAGGATATAAGTCTACAATAACTAAATCTAACTGCGGAATACTGTACTCTTTCATTTCAGTAATATCTCCTTCATGGTCTTGCCTGTTTAAAATACCTCCAAAAACCTTTGGATGTAATGTTTTTACTCTTCCACCTAAAATAGAAGGGTAAGAAGTGATGTCTTCTACTGGTACTACATCGATACCTAAATCTGTAATAAATTTTTCGGTACCTCCTGTTGAGTATATGGTAACACCTAGTTCGTCTAACTTTTTTACAATAGGCTCTAATCCATCTTTATGAAAAACGGAAATTAATGCTGATTTGATAGTTTTTGTATGGCTCATTATCGTTGTGTTGTTAAGCTTGCAAAGCTAGTAAAACAGTAGTCGTTACGCAATAAAATTTTAAGTTTTTAGTACTAAAAACACCACCAAGATTCTATTAGTTTTGGTGGTGTTTTTTTACAACAAAATATGAAATAATAAAATACTATTCTGCAGTTTCTAAAAAGTTTCGAAACCAAGCAGTAAATTTTTCTAATAAAGTTTGTTGTTCTTTTGATTGAGCATTAGCACTACCTAATGCTGCATAAGAAGGAAATTTTCTAGTGCTCATAATTAAGGGGAATTAAAAAGAGTTATTAAACTCCTCAAATTAACTAAAAAAAAGCTAATAATCAAATAATTAAGTAAAAAAAATAATAATTAAGTAAAAAATTAGAGAAAAGTAGCTACTTTTTTGCATACATGCTCTAATAAATGCTCATCTTCTTGAGAAAAAGGGCTAACTGAATGAGAGTCAATGTCTATTTGACCGACATTTTCACCATTTACAAAAATAGGGATAACAATTTCAGATTTCACCTTCCAGCCACAAGAAATATAATTGTCTTGTTCGCTTACGTCTTGCACTACAAAATTTTCATTGCTAACGGCCACCTGACCACAAATCCCTTTCCCAAAAGGAATAATGGTATGTTCTGTTGGTTCTCCATTAAACTGGGCTAATTTTAGTTCTTTTTTATCTCCATTCTTAAAGTAGAATCCTACCCAATCATAATAAGAGACTTCCGAAGCTAAATAATCGCAAATTTGTTGTAATTTTTCTTCTTTTGAAGCAGCAGCATCAACAATGGTATTTATAGTTGTTTTTAGTTCTTGTAAATTCATGAAGTGTTTTTTTGTACGACTATATTATTATTTAGAGCATTTGTAAAGTGTTAATTTCTTGCTGTGTTAACTCTCGCCACCTTCCACGAGGTAAGTTCTTTTTAGTTAGACCTGCGAAAACAACTCTATCAAGCTTTACGACATGGTATCCGAAATGTTCAAATATTTTACGAACAATACGGTTTCTACCTGAGTGAATTTCGATGCCTACCTCAGTTTTTCTTTCACCTTCTACATAAGAAACAGCATCAATAAATACTTTTTTACCTTCTATAACCACATCACCACGTAATTTTTCTAAATCGGCAATGGTTAGTTTTTTATCTAAGGAAGCATGGTATAATTTACGAACGTTGTGTTTAGGGTGTGTTAGTTTTTTGGCTAATTCACCGTCGTTGGTAAATAACAATAGTCCGGTAGTGTTTCTATCTAGTCTTCCAACTGGATAAATGCGTTCTCTAGTAGCATTTCCTATCAATTCCATCACCGTTTTTCGGCCACGGTCATCTTCCATGGTAGTGATGTAGTTTTTAGGTTTATTTAGCAAAACGTATCTTTTTTGCTCCATAGAAATTAGGGTGCCGTCAAAGCGAACCTCATCGGTAGGTTGTACTTTGTAACCCATTTCTGTAACTAATTTTCCATTAACTGAAACACTTCCGTGTTCAATATAAGTATCTGCTTCTCTACGAGAGCAAATTCCTGAGTTAGAAATAAATTTGTTTAAACGAACTCCCGTATTCTCCGTTTTTTGTTGAGCAGGTTTATTGCTTTTAGGTTTTCTGAAATCTTTTTTGAATTGATTTTTTCCTTGAGGATTGCTGTTGCGTCCAGCTTGTCGTCCTCTCGACGAGTTTTTTGAATTCATACTTATATTTTAAAAAGTGTGCAAATTTACGGTAATTATTTGGTTTTTAATCTAAAACCTCTACTACTTTATCTACAATTAAAGATTTATCAATAAATAATAAGCTAAAAACACCTATTAGTAAAAGTGCTTTTAAAATATTGTGAGCGAGTCGGTATTGATTGTTTTTTGTCGATTTCCAAGTGTAAAACCCCACAAAAACTAAGGTAACTGCAGCTAAATAAAAGTAGTATTTCATGTATTCAATAGCAGGGTAGTTGAATAGTATTCCAATAGGAATTAAGGTGAGCACCATTAACAAAATGATTAGTTTTTTGGTTTTTTGCTCTCCGTATTTTACGAGAAATGTAGTGTAATTATTGGCAATAGTTCCTTTTATATTTTCTAAATCTTTAATGAGCTCACGAATCATAATTACCAAAAAAAGAAAGAACGCATGGATAAAAATTACTTTTGAAAAGTTTTTATAGTGTACAAATATTACAAAAAACGGAAGTATGGTTAGTGTTGTTGCGGTAATTAACCCTATAAACGGATGTTTTTTTAGTTTGTGTGAGTAGAACCAAATGCCAAAGATATATACTGAAAAAAATAAGGCTGCACGCCATGATACCAACCACCCAAAAAAGAAACCAATAAAGTTTAATACAAAATACAAGGTTAGTTTGGTTTCTTGCTTTACATAAGAATCAAGTCCTGTTTTTATAGGTCTGTTGATAATATCGGCTTTTTTATCGTAAAAGTTATTAATAATATACCCAGAGGCAACTACACATACGGTAGCAATGACCAAATACAATAGATGCCAGTCGAAAACAACAGGTTTTACAGATTTTGTATCGGAGAAAATAAAAATAGCAGCTAAATATTGAGCTGCTATTAATAGTAAAATATTGTAACCTCTTATAACTGATAAAAGACTTACTATTTTTAAGAAAAATGTATTGGCTTTAAATGTACTCATATAGTAGCATTTTAAAAGCGATACACCAATTCTAACTTATAATCTTTTAAACTGTTTTTTGCTTTTTCATAATCTTCAGTAAATCCTAAGATATATCCTCCACCACCAGAACCACAAAGCTTTAAATAGTAATCGTTCGTTTGTATACCTTTTTCCCATACTTTATGAAAAGCAGTAGGAATCATGGGTTTAAAATTAGCCAATACTACTTTAGATAGTTTCTTTACATTACCAAACAACGACTTCACATTGCCTTGTAAAAAATCTTCAATACAAGCATCGGTGTAGGTAGCGAACTCTTCACTAATCATTTTTCTAAAACCTTCGTTTTTCATCTTATTCATAAAAATGTTTACCATAGGTTCTGTTTCACCAATTTGTTCAGAATCTAATAAGAAAACAGCTCCTTTTCCTTCTTTTTGAGAAGGGATTCCTGCTGGTTCAATATGTTCTTTTGAATTGATTAAGATAGGTAAACTTAAATAAGAGTTTAAAGGATCTAAACCAGAACTTTTTCCGTGAAAGAATGATTCCATCAAGGCAAAAACTTGCTTTAAAGTTAAAAGTTTGTCTCTTGTTAAGTTTTCTAAAATGGTAATTTTATCATTAGCGTACTTATCGTAAATAGAAGCTACTAAAGCACCAGAACTTCCTACTCCGTAACCTTGAGGTATCGAAGAGTCAAAATACATTCCGTTGTCAATATCACTTTTTAAAGAGTCTAAATCAAAAGAAACTAACTCAGAATTTAAGTTCGCCAAATATGTGTAAAATTTAGCCAAACTTTCATTTGATTTTTTAGCTTCTCCTGTTAAGTTTTTTGCAGATTTTAACGCGCCTTTGTATGAACTAAAGGGTATTGCAAGCCCTTTAGAGTCTTTTATAATTCCATACTCACCAAAGAGTAATATTTTTGCGTAAAATAAAGGTCCTTTCATAGGTGTTTCATTAATTGAGCAAAGATACAAGTAAAAGTGCTAGTTTACAAACTAGTATACATTTTTGTAAAAAGTTTTCCAAACCCCCACTTTCTCGTCATTACGATACTTTCCTCTGGTTTCTATTTTGCCATTTTTATAAAAGGTTTTCCATACACCTTCTCTTTTGCCTTCCTCATACCTTCCTTCTTCTTTTAACTCGCCAGATTCATAGTATACCTTTTTTATGCCGTGAAGCTTGCCGTTTTTGTAATTGGCTCTGTGAAAGGGTTTACCATTTTCATGGTAATACATCACTAAGCCATCAAATATTTCTTCGTTAGCTTTTTTAACTGTGCTAAAGCCTTCCATCTGAATCTGGCCATTTTTGTAGTAGTCTACAATCCAAAAACCATTGCTCATTTTTTTAGGGGCAGGTCTGTAAAATTCGTGTTTTTCTTTGGTGGTTTCTTGCCAGTTTTTATCAAACCAAACAGTGTCTTGTGCAGTAATTGAACTGGTTATAAAACCAATAAAAAAAGTAATTATTAATGTTGAAGTTTTCATAATAATAGGGAGTTTTTAGGTTATAAAGGTTGTGCGCCAAAACCCACACTATCACAAATATACTGATTTTTTTGGCAGTATGCAGCCAAATCTTTTTTTATAAAGGCTTCAATTTCAGTGATTTCTGATTTTGGGTACAAAACATGCACGTTTGCGCCAGCATCGAGTGTAAAGCAAATATTGCTGTTATTTTCTTGTCTGTACTCCCATATTTTGTTAATAATTTCAAGGGTATTGGGTTTCATTAAAATAAAATACGGATTGCTGGTTAGCATCATTGCATGTAGTGTTAAAGCTTCACTTTCAACCAAACTAATGAAGGCTTCCATATCTCCGTTTTGAAGAATTTTTGAAAGTTTTTCCAGGTTGTCATTAGCCTGAGCAAAACGATTTTCTGCATACGGATGGTTGTGCATTAAATTATGCCCCACTGTACTCGAAACTTGTTTTTCACCCTTATCAACGAGTAAAATAGTGTCTTGATAATTTTCAAAAACAGGATGGACTTTATAAGGAAATTGTATACCAAACAAATCGGAACTTCCTTCAATTTTAGGGTGGCTTCCCCAAACAACCAAAGGTCCTTCAATACTTCTACTAGCGCTTCCCGAACCTAAGCGGGCTAAAAATGACGCCTTTTTGTTAATGTATTCATTCGTTAGGCTAGGGTTCAACTCTTTTTCTAAACTCATGAGACACATCGCTATGGCACTCATTCCACTTGCAGAAGAGGCAATTCCGCTGCTGTGAGGAAACGAGTTTTCAGAAGAAATTACCATGTCGTATTCTAAAATATACGGACAGTATTCTTCAATTCGTTTAAAAAACTTCGCAATTTTAGGTTTAAAATCATCTTTCTTTTTTCCTTCGAAAAATAATTCAAATGCAGCTTCATCTTTAGGCAATGCCTTTGTAAACTCGATTTTTGTTGTGGTATGGCAGTTGTTTAATGTAAAACTTATAGAAGCATTTTTCGGGATTTGCGGTTCACTTTTTCCCCAATATTTTACCAAAGCAATATTACTAGGTGTTTGCCAAGTAACGGTTAAGTTAGCTACTTTTTTCTCTTGAGATTGAAATATGAAATCTGATGTATTCAACGTGTAAAAATTTTGTGTAAAGATAGAATTTCACTTACACTTGTGCTAATTTTTGTAAAACGTCTTCTTTATAACTTCTGCTTATAGAAATAGCTTTTCTGTTAATTTCGACATACTCGTTCGTGTATGAAGTTATTTTAGGAATTGAAACAATATACGAACGATGTACTCTAATAAAATCATTACTGGGTAATGTTGTTTCAAAATTACGTATCGTTTCTCTGGTTGTAATAGTGTCATTGCTGGTAAATACCCGAACATAATCACCCAAACTTTCGATATATAAAATATCTTCGAAGTTAATTTTAACCATTTTTCTATCTGCTCTTACAAACATAAAATCTTTGGGAACTTCATTTTTTGAAGAAATTTCAAAAGAAGGCTTCGTTTCAGTAACTTTTTGAATAGCTTGTAAAAATCTTTCAAAAGCGATAGGTTTTAAAAGATAGTCTATTACATGTAAGTTAAAACCGTCAACTGCATAATCGCGATAAGCAGTAGTGAAAATGATTTGCGACTTTTTATGAATAATTTTAGCCAAACTCAGCCCAGTAATCTCGGGCATGTTTATGTCGAGAAAAAACAAATCGATCGTTTGCGTTTGTAAAATCTGCAAAGCTTCCACAGCGTTCTCGCAACTAGCGACCAAGGTTAAATTAGGAGTTTTGGCTATAAATGACTCAATAATTTCTCTTGCTACTGGCTCATCATCAACAATTACACAATTAATTTTTTTAGTCATTTTTTAAAGGAATTTTTAAATCAACCATAAATAAATTTTCTTTTGATGTTACGATAAGATTCGACTTTTTGTTGTATAGCATTTCTAATCGTTTTTGAATGTTTTCAAGACCAATACCTTTTCTTTTAGTGGTGGTTTTATTGGAGTTGTTTTCTATATAAAAATGCAATTCCTTGCTGGTTGTTTTGAGGTGAATGCTAATATTCATTACGCCATTAATTGGAGTTCCATGTTTAAACGCATTTTCAACAAAAGGAAGTAAAAGCATAGGAGGAATCTGAACAGTTTCGTTATACAAATCTTTTTGAAAACGCACGTTTAGATTTTTTTGAAAACGCATTTTTTCTAAGGAAATATAATCATCTATATGTTCAATTTCACTTTTTAACAACACCAAAGGTTTGTCTACCTGATATAAAATGTAATCTAATAAATTAGAAAGTTTTAAAATCATATCAGGGGCTTGATCTGATTTTTTTAAGGCAAATCCATACAACGTATTTAAGGTATTGAATAAAAAATGTGGGTGGATTTGCATTTTTAAAAACTTCAACTCCTGTTCTTTTAATTGCAGCTGTGTTTGTAAAAACTTATTTTCTAAGGCTCTTTTTTCTTCAATAGACTTATAATTGGAGCTTAATATTTTGAATCCACTAGCCAAGGCAATAATTAAAAATACGCACACTAAAATAACGGAAGAACTTTTTGTTAAAGCGGGCATATTTTGAAATTCTAAATTAAAAAAGAAAACAAAACCAAAAACAACAGTAACCAAAACTCCGAATAAGATAAAAACAATAGCATACGTGGTATAGAGTAAAAAAGACCAATACTTTTTGGTAAGTAAATAATTAGGAATCAGATTGTATGTAAAAACGTAAGAACCTATAATGGTAATAATTGATAAAATACTGGTAAACCAAAATAAAAACTGGGCATTACTACTTCCTACACTAAAGAAGAGATAGAAAAAAAGCCAAACCAGTCCCCAATACAATATATGAAGTGGTGTTTTGTATAAAGATGAAATGATTATTTTTCGCATATTGCAAAAAAGTGTTTTTTTTTTCTGTAGGATAAAAATAGACGAAATAAAGTTTTACAGGGATATTTGACCAATTTTTATTTAAAAGATTAAAATATGCTAAAATCAGGATAAAGTTGGTCGTTGGTCGTTATTGAATTTTTTGAATCAAATTCAAACCTACTTTTACCGAGTATAATTTAAAAACTAATTTTTATGAGATTTATTATTGAAGGAGGTTGGATGTTTATGGTGCCACTATTAGCCCTATTACTATTGGTTATCGTACTTTTTATCAAAGGGTTAAAAAATAACACAGAGAAAAATGCAGCGTTGCTTAAAAGTATTAGTTTGTTTGCACTTTTTTTTGGAGTCTTAGGGTTCGTTCTTGGGTTAAGTCAAGCATTAGGAGCCATAGCGATTGTTAATGATATAGCTCCTCAAGTTTTAGCAGGAGGTCTTAAAGTAGGTTTGTTAGCACCAACTTTTGGGTTGATTATTTTTTTACTAGGAAGATTATTTGATATTATTTTATTATTGAAAAGAGAAAATTAATTTAGAAGTACAACTAATTAAAGACTAAATACCCATTTCTATGATAGAAATGGGTATTTTTGTAGTATGAGAAAAATTAAACTAATTTGGGATTTTAAAGGTCCAGATGCGTTGGAAACTGCAAAGCACCACTGTATCCATTTAAAAGAATTTGCTCAAATAGATAATTTACCGTATCATGAAGTAAATTTTGTATCTTTAAACGAAATGCATACGATAGCATATATTACGGTTAATGAAGCGTATATGAAAGTAGTTAGAGATGCATTAAAACCTCATAGAGGAGAAGTAGCGTAACATAACACAAAAAAATAGAACTATGTTTTTAATCAATGCCTTAGCAAAACCAAAAAAATCTTCAGAACATTACGACGAATTTTTAGGAGCTTATGTAAGCTTATATATCGATTACAAAGATATAGAAGGAGCTATGAAGTTAGCTAAATTTTATATTAAACAAGAGCACTGGAAAGTGGTTGAGATAGAAGATGAATACTATACCTTAGACGCTGTTGATGATGTAGAAGATGATGAGCAAAAAGAACTGTATGAAGAAGCCGTAGAGTACGGTTACTCAATGTTATTTAATTGCTACGAAGAAGAAGATTAAATAACCAAAAAGCAAAAAACGAGAGCCACTACATTCTAGTGGCTTTTTTGTTGTACTATTTTGAATGTGCATAATTTTACTATTTTTATCGAAAATATTTTTTTAAGATGGGGGGTAGAGTCTTAATCAGTGTACTATTTTTTTTATGTTTTAATACCGTATGTGGTCAAACCAAAACCACCATGGTTTCCTTTTCGGGTTATGTTAATGGAAATTATGTAAATGTTACGGCAGAAATGAACTACAGATTCGTTTTTAGAGCAGGAGAACCAGAAGTTCAAGCTTCTTGGAAGTGGTTTAAAGTAAACTATGTAAACTACAAAGGAGTTCGATATAGCTATTTAAACAACAGAAAATTTATCAAGTTCCCGTATTCGTTAACCAGTAATTTTATAACTCAGGTAGAGCTAACAGCAGTACCTCCTACGTATAGTGGTTTTGAAAATGTAGTAAAAAATATGCACGGTACTACAACTCAAAACTTTTTCTTCTCACTAAACCAAAGGGTTTGGAATGCATATTCTATAACTGAACGCAAAAAGGCAAAACTTTCGTGGTTGGAAACTCCTTTTATAAACAGAGCAACAATTCTTTCTCTTTCAGGAAACGCTATCAATTCAATTTTTAACGATATAGAAAAAACGTTACAGGAAGAAAAAGAAGAAAAAGAGGAGAAGAAAGAAAAGCAAAAGAAAACCAACAAGAAAGGAAAAAACGCAAAAAAAGATAAAGATGATTTCTGGTCAGGAAAATCTACTAAGAAAAATAAAACTACCAAAGATGATTTTTGGTCTGGTAAAAACACCAAAAAAGAAAAAATTAAAGACGATTTCTGGAAAGGAAAAGGAAGCCAAAAGGAAGAAGCTATTTTCGAAAGTCAAACAAAACCACCCGAAAGAAATCAATTTATTGGCGATATAGAAAGTTACGATACCAAAAGACTGACGGTAAAATGTTTAGATCATGGTAAGGTAGATGGCGATAGAGTGAGTGTTAGTTTAAACGGAAAAGTAATTCGAACCATCACACTTAAAGGGTACTATACCACCTTTACTATTAACTTAAAAAGTGGTCAGAACCGAATTGATTTTAAAGCCTTGAATGAAGGTTCTGTAGGAGCCAACACTGCCAAGTTTTATATTGTAGACGATAAAGGAAAAACAATTTCAAATAAAGAATGGAATATTAAAAAAGGATATTTAGCAACCCTTCTCATAGTAACTTATTAAAACTTACAAATGAAAAATAGTGTATTTATTATCTTTTTATTGATAACAACAAATGTTTTTACACAAATTAATATAGATAGTAACAGTAAAGCGAAGTTATATTTTATTGAAGCCGAACGAAACTTTAATCAAAATAATTTTAAAGAAGCGTCTAAATACATCGAAAAAACAGAAGCAGCATTAGGAGATACCAATGGAAGAATACTCAATTTAAAAGTAAAAAACCTATACAATTTAGGAAAATTTGAAGCTGCAAGCGAAGCACTAGAGTTGTTTATGAATGTGTATGCTTCTTCAGTAACAGCAGAGTTAAAAGCAGATACCGAAAGCTACTTTATAAAGTTAGAACGCTATTTTGAAAATAAAGAAAAAAAGAAGGAAGAAGAAGCAATTAAAAATGCAAAGCTAAGAAACAAGGCTTTAAAAGTAGCAAGATTTAATGAAGGCTTAGGCTTGGTATACGTTAACGGTAAAGCAGGGTTTGTAGATTTAGAAGGAAACTTTGTGATTGAACCAAAGTATATGTCGGCTACTATTTTTTCAGACGGAACTTCACAAGTAAAAGAAGTGAAAGATAAGGCATACCTCATCGATAAATTGGGAAGAAAAATGAAATCTCCCAAAAATTATTATTGGGCAATGAGTATCGGAGGAGGTTTTGCTAAAATAAACACCAAGAACGAAGGAGACTATATTGTTTCTAAAAATAATCCGAGTTTTATAAAAGGTCCATACTATTTAGTATACAATTTTTCAGGTGATAGAGCAGTAGTTAAAAAGAAGGGTAAAATCAAAAATAAATGCGGCTTTATAGATCAACGAGGAAAAGAGGCAATACCTGTTCAGTATGATTATTGCAATTATTTTTCTGAAGGATTAGCAGCGGTAAAAAGTAATGGAAAATATGGGTACATAGATGTTTGGGGAAAAACAGTCATTCCTTTTAAATATGAGTATGTTAAAAATTTTGTCGACGGTCTTGCTTTTGTAAAAGAAAATGGTTCGTACCAAATGATTGATAAAACAGGAAAAATAGTAAAGAAGTTTGCGAATACAAACCATAAAATTACCATGCCCGATTTTTATAATGGAAATGGAGTTTTTGAACTAAACGATGGTAACTTTAAGACTCCTAAAAAATATGGAATTATCGATAGTAAAGGGAAGGTGACGTATCCTGTACAATCAACCTACCACCTTACCAACTATAATAGATTGTATGGATTGATTCAGTTTTCAACTACTGGAGTAAAAGGGAAGAAACCCAAGTATGGTTTAATGAATGCTCAAGGGAAAAAGATAATTCCTGAAGTGTATGATTATTTTAGTAAACTTTGGGGAGGTGGCGACTACATTGCTGCAAAAAAGAATGGGAAGTATGGGGTGATAGACATCACTGGAAAAATCATCATTCCTTTTAAATATGAAGATATCAAGCATATTAATAAAAATGATATAGCCTTAGTGAAATATGGTGGAAAATGGATTTATGCAGATGCCAATGGAGAAATTTACTTACGTTAATTACCGTTCTGCGATGGTCGTAGCACAAATATAACCACCTGTCCAAGCATTTTGAAAGTTGAAGCCACCCGTAACGGCATCAATATTTAATACTTCACCCACAAAAAATAAATTGGAGTGTTTTTTACTTTCAAAGTGTTTAAAATTGATTTCGTTTAAAGCTACCCCACCAGCGGTAACAAACTCCTCTTTAAACGTCGTACGTCCATTAGCATTGAACAACCCTTGGGTTAATTGGTCGGCTAAGTTTTGAAGTTGCTTGTTACTAACATCTGCCCAATTTTGATTGTTTTTAATTTCAGAAGCAGCCACCAATCGTTCCCACAAACGACGTGGAATATCTTGAAAAGGTGATTTTAAACTGACTTGTTTTTTCGCTTGTGATTTTTTTAACCCTTGCAATGCTGAGAAAACGGAGTTTGTATCTTGTCCTAGCCAGTTTACCAATACGTTGTATTGATAGTTTTTGTCAGCCAATATACGAGCACCAAAAGCCGATAATTTTAAAACAGCAGGACCACTGAAGCCCCAATGCGTAATTAATAACGGACCTGTATTTTCAAGATTCGTTCCAACGAGAGATACTTCAGCGTTTGGCACAGAAATTCCGCCTAAATCTAGAATGCGTTTATCTTTAATATTAAACGTAAATAAAGAAGGTACTGGCTCTACAATCGTGTGGTTTAACGTTTTGCATAATTCCCACACCTTTTTGCTACTTCCCGCAGCAACCACGACAACATCAGCTTCAAAATCTTGATTTTTGGTGTTGATAACCCATGTCGAATCTTGTTGATAAATAGCAGTTACGCCATGATTTTTCAGCACCCTAATACCAAGGGTGTCTACAGCATTTTGAAAACAATCTATAATCGCTTGCGAAGTGTTTGCCTCTGGAAATACGCGATTATCAGCTTCAATTTTTAGAGGAACTCCGCGGTTTTCAAACCATTCAAAAGTATCACCCGTCATAAATTGATGAAAAGGGCCTAATAGTTCTTTTTCACCCCTTGGGTAGAATTTTGTTAGTTCTTTGGGTTCAAAACAAGCATGCGTAACATTGCAACGACCTCCGCCCGATATCTTTACTTTTTGCAATACTTCTTTTCCTTTTTCAAGAATGGTAATATCTAAATTCGGATTGAATTCTTTGGCGTTGATTGCAGTAAAATAGCCTGCTGCTCCGCCACCAATAATAACGACTTTTTTCATCTTTTTAAGGTCAGTTCGAGTAATTTTAGATAGAAAATTGTACTGATAAATTTTTTAAATCATCTCGATACAAAGTTATTTTATTCTGAAATAAATTCAATCTATGTGACATGCTTAATTTATAAAATCATCTTTTTATACGGAAGAATAGTGTTGAATCCTTTCTCTTGAAAATAGCTTGGCGTATCATTAGTACCTGTTACCAATACAAAATCGCCTCCCCAAGCACCCAAGCTTTTTACTTCCCCGAAATAATCGGGAAATAACCGTTTTTTTACCGTGTCTTGTTTTATAATGGAGCCAATGAGTTGTTCATGCGCTACCATCACTTTTTCTAAATCTTTAGAACTGTTAGCTTTTAAAAACGCTTGCGTTAAATTATCAATTTCAGGGAGTAAGGTTTTAGCTTCCGTTCTATGCTTTTTGTAGTGCGCAATTCCTTCTCGGCTATTTTGTTTTTGATTTAAATGCACAAAAAACAATTCCTCAGAAAAACTAGGAGAAAATGCTACTTCTTTAACAATTGGTTGGTAATTTGACTTAGTCGATTGGTTGCTGAGCGTAGTCGATTGGTGGCTGAGCGTAGTCGAAGCCACCTCCAATCGATACAAAATTGGTGCATTGTGTTTCGCACAAGCAATATCGTAACCACTACCCGAAAAAGCATTCCAAAGCAAGGTAAACGGATTTACATTTGCCCACGTAGCAATATTATTAATTAGAGTAGAAGAACTGCCCAATCCCCAATTTTGAGGAAATGTTAGATTCGTTTTTACGATAAAACCGTTTTCGGAATTTAAAAAATCGGGATTTAGTTTTTTCGCTTCTAATAAAATAGTATGAAGTGTTTCGGCAATGAACTCTGCACTTCCTTCTTTATCAGAAGTAAAGGTTGCTGAGGTTAATCGTAGTTTGGGTATATCAAAAGAAGCTTCAAACCAACATTCTCTCGTATGGGTAAAACTTCCCCAAATAAGTTGTGGTTCTTTGATAGGTTCGACCACTAAATCTTGTCCGAACTTCGTAGGAACTGCAAGTGCTGTAGCACCATCTAACACCGCATATTCTCCTGTGAGTAATAATTTTCCGTTACTGTAACTTCGACTACGCTCAGCTACCCATGGGTTCGTGTCTTTTTCCATAGTTAAACTAAACCATTTCTTTTTTGAATTTTATAATGACTTTCGTTTTTGCATTCAGAAAGTTCAGGTAATATTTTATAATTTTTATCAATTAAAGCGATCTTTTTGGCTCTTGACCAACCTTGGATTTGTTTTTCTCTATAAAATGCTTGAGGTATTTGTTGAAATTCTTCAACATAAACTAAGGTAATAGGTAATCTCTTTTGAGTATGACGAGCACCTTTGCCATTTTGGTGTTCGGCAAGTCTCTTCTCTAGATTAATAGTACTACCTGTATAAAAACTTCCGTCTGAACATTCTAGTATGTAAACAAAACCTTTAGGCATTTTATAATTCTAATATTAATAGGTGGTTACTAAGCGTAGTCAGAGTCAACGGTTTTTAAATGATCGGTGGCTGAGCGTAGTCGAAGTCACAATCCAAATTGTTTAAAATGGTGGGTGAAATGCTTTACTTGGAATTTCTTCCAGTACTCATAATTTAATGCTCCAAAAAACGGATGTACGACTGTTTTCTCAGGATTTTCAGTAAACACTTTTTCAAAGAGCTGCACTTGTTCGATTAAATCCTCAATAGCCTCTTCCATCGAACTAAATTTTAACGGAGTTGGTGCTTCCGATAAAAACGGAGCTTTAAATCCGACTTGCAATTCGTTATCAGTATGTAAAAACGGTTTTCTTCTAGCTGACTTCTCATCAGAAACATAGATGTCAACCTTCCAGTTGCCATTTGCAATTTGAGTCACTGCACTTAAATGTTCAACCATTTGTTGCCCGTTCATCTTTCCAAACAACGGTTTTGCATCCGCTTTTAACCTTGTAAGTGTATTGCGTACTTCTTCTTCATTTAAAAAATTGACCCATTGTACTTTAGGTTTACGAAGCTCGTTTAGTTTTTCAACCACAGCGCTATGTGAAGCAGTTCTGTTATCAAAATAAGCAATTGCGGCTTCTTTTTCTTCATGGGTTGCTTTGTGCTGATTTAAAATATTCATCAGGTGCATTTTCATGTGTCCATGTTGAATTCCTTTGGTGGTCAGAGCACGTAAAGCGGCAAAATTTTGAGCCAATCCAGCAGCGGCAATAATTTGCATGAGGGTGCGTGCACCAGGTTTTTGCATCATGTCTAACGATAGTTTTGCCATGGGGTGTAATGCTGTTAATCCGCCTACGGTTCCGAGAGCTAGGGGAATTTCAATCCAAAATCGAAAAATCCCGTCTTTTACTTCGCAATGGGTTAAGCTTTTGTATTGTCCGTCTTTTGCAGCATAGGCATGTGCCCCCGCTTCAATGGCTCTAAAATCGTTACCTGTAGCGAGTACGACGGCATCGATTCCGTTCATAATTCCTTTGTTGTGTGTAACGGCACGATACGGTTCTATTTCGGCTATTTGAACCGCTTGTTTGAATTTTTGAGCAAATTTTTCTGGATTTTCTCCACCGAGTTCTTCTATTGTACAGCTTACTTCGGCTCTTACCAAACACTCAGGGACATAATTAGAAAGAATGCTCATTACAATTTCAATATCTTCTTTTCTAAAAGCCTTTGCAATGGCTTCTAAACAAGAGTTGATGAAGTTGGCACCCATACTATCTTTAGTTTCAAAAGTAACATGTAATTGATAGTAGTTTGCCAATTTATCCGTTTTATCAACTAGTTGAATATCTAAAATTCCACCACCCCGTTTTTCCATATTTTTAGTAATAGATGCCGTGGCAGCATATAACTCGGTTTTTTGTAGGTGAAAGTAGTTCTCTAATTCCTTTTTATCGCCTGCATACATAAAATGCACCTGACCAATTTTAGTGGTAGAAATCACTTCGGTTTTAAATCCACCACGAGTGCTCCAGTACTTGGCTACTTTAGCAGCAGCGGCAACAACCGAACTTTCTTCAACCACCATGGGTATTACATAACTACGTCCATTAATTACAAAATTAGGGGCAATACCATAAGGCATGTAAAAATTAGAAATGGTGTTTTCTATAAAATCATCGTGCAACTGTTGTAGTTTGTCATCAACATTCCAGTATTGCTTAAGCGTTTGAATAATTTCTGATTGATTGTTAAAATATGTTTTGGCCAACCAGTCTATTTTTTCTTCTTTGGTAAGTTTAGAAAAACCAGAGATTTTTTTAGACATTCTCAATTCATTTTTAGAGGTTCAAAGATACATCAATCCTGTTAAAATGGTTATCTTATTTAGTTTTTATGATATTTTTGAAAGGATTTTTGGCTATTTTTCCGTAAACTTGGCAAACTTTTTAGATAAACAGCAACTTAAAATGAAGAAACTATTAGTATTGTTTATAGGAATATCTTCGCTAGTACAAGCACAAAAAAAGGATATTTCTTTAGAGGATATATGGAGAAATGGCACATTTAGAGCCGATTACATGAACTCTCTAAACTCTATGAATGGAGATTTTTACTCACTCTTAAATAATGAAAATGGAAGCTCTACTGTAGATAAATACAGTTATGAAACTTTAGAAAAAGTAGCTACGATAGTTAATAGTAGCGATTTACCAAGATTAGAATACTTTCAATCATATAGCTTTAACAAAGATGAAACGAAATTAATTTTAGGAACTAATTTCAAACAAATCTTCCGTCGTTCGTATTTAGGTACATTTTACGTGTACGACATTGCAACAAAATCGTTAGATTTAATAGGAGAAGATATTCAAGAGCCTACTTTTTCGCCAGATAGTAAGAAGGTAGCGTATGCAAAGTCAAATAATTTATTTATAAAAGATTTTTCTGATAATACAGTTATTCAAATAACGAGTAACGGAAAAAAGAATGAAATAATTAATGGTATTACCGATTGGGTATACGAAGAAGAGTTTGGTTTTGTAAGAGCCTTTGACTGGAGTAAAGATGGTAGTAATTTAGCCTACTTACGTTTTGATGAAAGCGAGGTTAAAACCTTTTCAATGGATGTATACGGAAAACAGAAATATCCAATGCAGCATGTGTTCAAATATCCAAAAGCAGGAGAAGCAAATGCCAAAGTTTCGTTACATATCTTTTCGTTAACAACAGGAAAGACCGCTGAGATTAGAGTGGGAGATTACGAATATATTCCAAGAATTAATTGGACAAACGATGCCGATCTATTAGCTGTTCGTACCTTAAACCGTCATCAGAACGATTTAAAAATGTACTTTGTAAATGCCAGTACGTTTAAAAGCAATTTGGTATTAAATGAAACGGATAAAGCCTACGTAGATATTACCGATGATTTAACTTTTTTAGACGATAATAGTTTTATTTGGACGAGTGAAAAAGACGGATTTAATCATATTTATCACTATGATAAAAATGGAAAATTGCGAAATCAAGTAACCAAAGGAAATTGGGAAGTAACTTCGTATTATGGATTTAATACAGCAACGAAAACGATTTATTATCAATCTGTTGAAAACGGTTCTATTAACAGAGGGGTGTATAGCATTTCTTTAGATGGAAGTAATAAAAAATTAATAAGCAATGCTACTGGAACTAACAGTGCAGCATTTAGCGAAAATAAACACTATTTTATCAATACCTTTTCCGATGTGAATACACCGCCAGTATATACGTTGAGAAATGGTGAAGGACAGGTGTTAAAAACGATAAAAGACAACGCTGCCTTAAAAGAAACTATTGCAGGTTATAACTTAAGTAAAAAGGAGTTTTCTACCATTAACATAAACGGAAACGACTTAAATATGTACACTATTAAGCCAGCAAATTTTGATGCCAATAAAAAGTACCCAGTTTTAATGTATCAATATTCAGGACCCGGTTCTCAAAATGTAAAGAATAGCTGGAATAGTGCCAATGATTATTGGCATCAACTATTAGCACAAAATGGTTATATGATTGTTTGTGTTGATGGTAGAGGAACAGGCTATAAAGGTCGTGATTTTAAGAAAGTAACGTACATGAACTTGGTAAAGTATGAAACGGAAGACCAAATCGCAGTAGCTAAAGAATTAGCAAAATTGCCTTATGTAGATGCGAATAGAATTGGTATTTGGGGATGGTCTTTTGGAGGTCACATGAGTACCAATTGTTTGTTAAAAGGAAACGATGTATTTGCAGCAGCCATTGCAGTAGCACCCGTTACTACGTGGCGTTTTTATGATACAATTTATACAGAACGTTACATGCGTACCCCAGAAGAAAACCCATCAGGATACGATGATAACTCACCTTTGAATTACCCTGAATTATTACAAGGAAAATACCTGTTAATTCACGGTACAGGCGATGATAATGTGCATGTGCAAAATGCGTATCGAATGGCAGAAGCACTAATACAAGCCAACAAACAATTTGAATGGGGAATGTATCCAGACAAAAACCATGGTATTTATGGCGGAAATACGCGCTTACATCTATACACTAAAATGACAAACTTTATTAAAAATAACTTATAAAATATGGCAAATTCAACACCAATAAAACGAAAAGAATTATTTGGACATCCAGCAGGACTATATGTACTGTTTTTTACAGAAATGTGGGAGCGTTTCTCATACTATGGTATGAGAGCAATTTTGGTACTGTACCTTGTGGCAAAAACTACCGAAGAGAATGCAGGTTTGGGTTGGTCTAATGGAGATGCATTGTCTTTATATGGTACGTATACAATGCTAGTATACCTAATGTCTATACCAGGAGGTTGGATTGCCGATAAGTTTTTAGGACAAAAGAAATCTGTTTTGTACGGAGGTATTTTGTTAGTAGCAGGGCATAGTATTTTAGCAATAGAACAAATGTGGGCTTTCTATACAGGATTAGGTTTAATTATCGCTGGTGTAGGAATGCTCAAGCCGAATATCTCAACAATGGTAGGAGGTTTATACAGGCAAGGAGATATTCGTAGAGATAAAGGGTTTACAATTTTTTATATCGGTATTAATGTGGGAGCATTTTTGTCTGCCTTAATAGTGGGGTATGTCGGAGAAACTTATGGTTGGCACTACGGATTTGGGTTAGCAGGAATTGGAATGGCTTTAGGCTTACTTCAATATGTGTTAGGTCAAAAACATTTGCAAGGTGTAGGAGATTATTTAGGTACCTCAGAAAACAAAGAAGATAAAGAGTTAATGAATAAGCCATTAACAAAAATAGAGAAAGATAGAGTAGTGGTTCTTTTAATCTCATTTTTGTTAGTAATTATCTTCTGGGGAGCTTTTGAACAAGCAGGAGGATTAATGAATATCTATGCTTCTGAAAAAACAGGTAGAATGTTAGGAGGTTTTGAAATTCCTGCATCGTGGTTTCAATCATTAAACGCATTTTTTATCATTGTTTTAGGAACTTCTGTAGCAGCATATTGGGCTAAAAGAAAGTTAAAAGGAAAACTGTCAACAGGTTTGTTTAAAATGATTATGGGATTAATAATCATGGGAACAGGTTTCTTTTTTATGACGGCAGCATCTGCCCAATATCAAAGTGAAGGTACCTCTGCTATGTATTGGTTAGTATTAGCATACCTATTCCATACCATCGGAGAATTATGTATTTCACCAGTAGCATTATCTTACATAACCAAATTAGCACCTGTAAAATACGCCTCTTTAATGATGGGAGTGTATTTTGCTATGACTGGAGTTGGTAATAAAGTTGCAGGACTTCTAGGAGAAGCATCTGAAAGCTTAGGTGAGTATACGATTTTTACAGGAATAGCAGTTTTTTGTGTTTCCTTTGGACTGTTAATGTTATTGTTTAGAAAAAAATTAGAGGCATTAACACATGGAGCAGAAGATAATGAAAGAGACTTAAAAGACGAATTAGTAGAAAATAATTAAAAAATAAACCTTGGTAGTAACACAAACTACCAAGGTTTACAGTATAAACTATATATCAAAAAAAATGAATACAGATATTGAGAATCTATTTAAAGACAAAGTTTTAGGACATCCGGCAGGATTGTTCGTATTGTTTTTTACAGAAATGTGGGAACGCTTTTCGTACTACGGAATGCGAGCTATTTTAGTAATATTTTTAACAGGGGCCATAACTGGAAGCAATCCCGGTTGGGGATGGGACACATCAGCTGCTCTATCTTTATTAGGAACCTATGCTCTTTTTGTGTATTTAACACCTATTGTTGGTGGTTGGTTAGCCGACAATAAAATTGGGTATCGAATGGCAGTGGTTATCGGAGCATTACTAATGACACTAGGTCATGCATCAATGGCGATCGAAACTCCTACTTTTCTTTATATAGGAATTGCCTTGTTAATTGTAGGAAATGGTTTTTTTAAGCCTAATATGACTTCAATTATCTCAAAGATGTATGCAGGTAAAGATGATAAAAAAGATGGCGCTTACAACATTTTTTATATGGGAGTAAATGCGGGTGCTTTTATAGGAATTATGCTTTGCGGATGGGTAGGTGAGAAAATAGGATGGAGTTATGGTTTTGGCTTGGCTGGTATCTTTATGTTTTTAGGAATGATTCAATTTTATTTAGCGCAACCTATTTTTGGAAACTTAGGCGATAAGCCAAAGAACGAAAATAAAGGAATGATTGACACCTTAGCAGAGAACTCAGATAATAAGGAAAGTACGAAACTCAATAGGTTTTCTACACTTGATTATACCCTAATAGGTGTTTTTATTGTTTCTGCATTGATATTTATTATTAACGACCCATTAAGTAAAATAGGTAATATACAATCGTTAAACTTTACGGTTGCAGGAATGACAGACTCCTTATTCTTTGCACTGTTAGCGGCAATTAGCTTTATTGTATTATTAATTGTTAGAATACCAAGATACACACCAATAGAGCGCGATAGAATGATTGCTTTTACAATTTTCTGTCTATTCACCATTTTCTTCTGGGCAGCCTTCGAACAAGCTGCGGGTTCTTTACCAATTTATACAAGAGATTTTACCGATAGGGTATTGGAAGGAACAGCAGGAAGTGTTTTTAAAATAATTGACCTATTAGTAACAGTTGTTCCTATGGGAATTATAACGTATGTGTTAATAAGCCTTTTTAAGAAAACATTTAATAAAATAGGTTTATCTAACATCGTTTTAGGGGTAAGCTTTTTAATTGTTTGGGCAATTATCATATACAAATTATATGTAGAATTTAGCGACCCTAAAGCAGAAGTTCCAATTACATGGTTTGCTATTTTAAACTCCTTATTTATCATTGCATTTGCACCGCTATTTACGAAGCTATGGGATAGTAAGTACAACCCGCCAGCATCCGTAAAGTACGGTTTAGGTTTAATAATTATGGCGATAGGTTTTGGGCTACTCGCATTTGCAACAAAAGACATTCCTTTAGGAGCTAAGACAGCCAAGTTAAGTATGTTTTGGTTAGTATTAGCTTATTTGTTCCATACATTAGGAGAATTGTGTTTATCTCCGATGGGACTCTCATATTTGAGCAAGTTAGTACCAGCGAGAATGGTAGCATTCATGTTTGGAGTATATTATTTAGCCATTGCAATAGGAAACAAGTTAGCACACTACATAGGAGGTGATATTGAAAAAATTACAGAAGAAAGCGGACTGTCATTTTTCTTCTTAATATTTACGATAGTTCCAATAGCACTCGGACTTCTATCTTTTGCACTTCATCCTTTACTTAAAAGACTAATGCACGGTGTAAAATAGTGGTTTACAAACGTTAAATTATATAAAAAACCTATCGAGTATAAAAACTTGATGGGTTTTTTTGTAAATTTGGAACACTTATTGACACTAAAGAAGTATGAAAAAAATAATAATACTAGCAATTTTAAGCTTTATTTCATTCGGAATAGAGGCACAACAAAATAAAATACAGTGGCTGTCTTTTGAAGAGGCAATCGAATTAAACGAAAAAAATCCGAAACCTATTTTGGTTGATATATATACTGATTGGTGTGGTTGGTGTAAACGAATGGATAAAACCACTTATAGCAATAAAGTCATTGTCGACTATGTAAATACACACTACTATCCCGTAAAATTAAACGGTGAAGAAAAAGAAGATATTACCTTTAAAGGAAAAACATTTACCTACAAAGAAAACGGAAGAAGAGGGTATCATGAGCTAGCAGCATCGATTATGAAAGGAAAAATGAGCTACCCCACCACTATTTTTCTGAATGAAAAAATACAGCTATTACAAAACGTGCCAGGATATGTAGACGCGAAAAAGTTTGAAAAAATAATAGCCTATTTTAACGAAAAACACTACAAGAAAACACCATGGAAAGAGTTTGAACAAAACTTTAAAAGTGCCATGTAAACCGATTAACGAATAATTTTTTCTCATACTGTCAGTTAGAGACAACAGACAAAACAATTGTCAAGCAAGTGTAATGACAGCTATGGAATTATTTTTGAAAGGTAAATTACTTTGATTAACGAATCCATTAAAAGCACCCCGTCATAATCAGACAAGCCAAAAATAACACCGCAAGAGCCGTTACAATTAAAATCTGTTTGAGCGCTAGCGAGTTATTTTAATTTAGGTTCGAGGATGATTATTTTTGAGTGCAGGCTGGTCAAGACTAGATTTTTTGTTTCTTTTTCATCAATGGAAAAAGAAAAATAGCTTAGAAAAAAGATTATTCCATGTGAAATCTAAGTCTTTAAGAAAAGATGTTAATGGTAGACAATAGACCTAAATGCGAAATGATAAACCATAAATCGTATGATACTAGTAATTTCAAATCATAAAAGGTATAAATCTTATTCTTTAAAAATATAATCACCCTTTTGACCCGTATGCCAAAAGGGTGTTTTTTGTTGGTAACAGGTTGCTTTCCACCGATGAATGTACGATGTATAATTACTGCCATCTGCAATAATCTGTTGTGGTTTGAGTGTGCTAATAAGCCTGCTTAAATTAATTTTCGGACTGTTCGTAAGAATTACTACAGGATTATGAAGTCCGTTTATTTGGTATATTCCCAAACTATCTACAATTAAAATTTGCTTGTTTTTGTAGGAAGTAATGCCAAACACCGAATCAATATGTTTAGAAAAAACTTGCTCGCCAATTCTGTAAGACTGCAATAGTTTTTCTTGACGAAGGATAGAATCGTTTAAAGAACTATGAATAGTTACTTCTTTACCGTTCCTTTTTCCAAAAATAGAATTTCGGCTTTTATGAAAAACAATAAACTCGTTTTTACGGCTAGTTTGATACTTTTCATAAACATAAACTCCTTGCAGCACTATAATGGAAGTTAGCAAAAGAATGCTATTTCTAGTGGTTTTTCGAATCCAAACTCGATATAAGGAAATAATAAACAAATACCAAGCGAACATGGTTAAAAAAGACAACGGAATTTCTTTCAATAAAAAAGTTTCTTGCTTAGAAACCCAATCGACAAAATAATTCATCATAGAAATAACCCATCCATAACCATCGGCGATACATTCAGGAAGTATGTTCAATAGAGCCAGTAGTATAACAAGAATTCCAAAGAATAAAATGATTCCTAAAAAAGGAACAATCATCAGGTTAGAGAGCATAAATAACCCTGGAAACTGATGAAAATAATACAAACTTAACGGTAAAACACCTACTTGTGCGGCTACTGAAACGCAAAATAAACTCCAAACTTTATCTGCTAACCAACGCTTAGGTTTCCAGAGTTGATAAAGTAAGGGCTGTACCCAAACAATTCCAAAAACAGCCAAATAGCTCAGTTGAAACCCTACATCGAATACAAACATAGGTTTTAGTAACAGCAGGAAGAACATAGAACTAATGAGAGAATACTCAATCACTTTTTTCCGCTTGAAAGACTGACCAATTGCGACAAAAGTAAACATGGTAACAGCACGAACTACAGACGCTGACAAGCTGGCAATAAAAGCAAACGACCAAAGTAACACTACGATGCAACTCGTTTTTATAAGTATTCCGTACGGAAGCTTTTCTAAAGGTTTCAATACATAGGAGAGTAGGAGTAGTAAAATACCAATGTGCAGTCCTGAAATTGCCAGAATATGAATAGCACCCGCATTGGTGTAGTTTTGTAATAATTCTTTAGAGATTTCTTGACGTTGCCCAAGCAATAAAGCATTGATGACCGCAAATTCATTGGCAGAAAAAGAATATCTTTCTAAAGAGTTTTGAACTTTTTCTCGAATACGGGCAGATAAGCCGATGAAAGAAGACGCTGCGTTCTCAAGCTCTCTATATTGTTGCTTATTTAAAAATACTTGATGATAGATGTATTGTTTTGCTAAATACTTTTTATAATTAAATTGATGCGGATTTAAAGGCGGAGGCACTTCTTTAAAAGGAGTTTTGATAAAAATACGATTGCCAACTTTTAAAGGGCTCAACACACTATCTTTTTGAAGGTTTAGCAACACATATCCGTTGGTTTTAAAAGAGTCAACCTGCGAAACCTTGGCAACGTATTTCAGGTGGTAATTTCCTGTTTTTAGTACTTTTTCGATGGTAAGTATCGATGTTGAATGTTCAGTAAGCTGATGTTCGTAAAAAGCAGCATGGTTTTTCGGGTTGTGAATATAGGTAGTACCAATTCCAAGAAGCACAAAAAGCAACCAGCTACCCAAACTAAACACTTCTCTTTTTTGGAATCTTTTTAAAAAGTACAAAACAGCTAGCAAACCTGCCAAAGTATATGCTAAGTAAAGAGGTGTACAATTCCAAAGCTGCGTATAAAATTGAAGGAGTATTCCGACAATACTACATAACAAAAAGTGAAAAGGCGGGTATTCTAACAATTTTTTCATAGCACTCTAAAGGTATGAAAAAAACTATGGATATAGAAAGATTCTTTATTGGTTTTGTAGAATAAAGGAAAAGTATTGTATATGGTTTACTTTTAACCTGAGTTCGGTTTTTAGTATTTTAGTCCTAGGGCGATAGCCATGGATTTAATTCCCCGAGGCAAGCCTCCGGGGTAGTTTATTAAATAGCAACCCATACTTAGCTCAATTACAATTGAAAGGGCTTAATTTATTCTCAATATTTAAACTTAGGGTATACAATCATACACTATTATTATTCAATAATTAATTTTTTTGATACTACTTTCATTGAAGTTGTTTGAAATCTAACGATATAAAAGCCACTTTTCAGGCTACTTATATCAAATTCAGTTGCTGTTTGCGTTTTAGAGTATATCTTTTCGCCATAACTATTGTGAATGTCAATTTGATAATTTCTAGCCTTGTTGGTATTGCTTGTTCTATAAGTTCCATCACAGGGGTCAATAATTATTCTATTCACGCTATTTCCAGATTTCATAGGGTTTTGAGCAAATCGAAAGTTGTCTTCACAACCTGGTTCAGGAGGGGTAATGTTTCTATAAATTGTTGTGGTACCGCAAGCGTTGGTAGCTGTTATTTTTGCGTATACATTCCAACTAGTACAGTTTCCATGTGCCAATCCTTGAAAACCACTACCGCTAAAACTAGCGTAGCATCCACCGCTCCCCGAAACTTTTTCCCAAGTTGTAGTGGTTATACCTTGTTCGTTAATATTGGTGCCGTTTGCGCCAACCAAGTATACGGTTACATAGTTTACATTGGGTTCTAGCGTTGTGGTGATATTTGGCTTACCTACCCATATTTCTTTGCTTACTGTTCGTTCACCACAACCTGTTTTGCTGATATTAGCATTTAATGTAACGAGTCCGCTGGCACTGGTATTTGTTTGCGTTAAGGTTACCGATGTTCCATTTAGCGATAAAGTAACAAGGCTATTTCCTCCACTTATATGCCAAAAAGGAGTGGTGGTAGTACCAAGGCTGTATGTTCCCGAACCACATAGGTTATTATTTCCAGTTATGAGCGTATTTCCACAGAATTCGGCACAATTTTCTATTAGACCAGCAGCCTCATTTAGTTCGTTTGCCAACCAATTACCGTTTCTAGGTTGAAATGAAATGTGTGCATTATTATTTGGAGTATCGGGCATGAAATCGACAATAAAATTGTCAAATCCAGTGGTTAATGCGGGTTCAGGGGTACTACCACCCGAGTAATTTTTATGATAGTCTGTAGGATCTACATCGCCATTATTGCGTTTAATGTCTAATGCACTCACTACAGGAATAAAACCATATCTTGAATTAACTATTGTACCGCTTGGTAAGTATTGCTCAAAGTCGAATGAAATAGTATCCACAAAATCAAAAAAACCTCCAGAATAGGTATCAAAAGGTAAATAACCACTAGGGGCATCTTTTGAGCGTTTTGTAATGGTATGTGAAATAGGAATAAGCCAGAGCAATTTTTTCTCATATCGCATTTTTCCGTTGTATACTTGCCTGTTCGAAGCGTTTACATCTGGATTTGCATACAAATCAAAATCAAAAAAATACTTGCTAGAGCCAGGAAGTAAGCCTAAAAAGGTTAATTCTATATCTCCAGTTAAAGCCCCTGCTAACGGAGTGGCTAGTAGATGAACCAAATCGCCCCAAAAACCTGGATTGTGGGTATCGTGTAGATTGATAAACTTTGCTCTTGGAGCAAAACCATGGTCTACAGCACACTCGTTACCATTGCTAATGGCAATATTTCGAGATTGTGTTGGGTAGCCCACACTTTCAAATTCTTGTTGCCAAGCATTGTGAATAGCCATGGTAGGATTGCTATTATAATCTACATAATGGTAGTTCATTTGCATGGCAGCAGGTGTATCTTGAATGGTTAAATAGTCTTCTACCGATGGAAAGGCAACGTCTAGATTGCCTAAACTCATAAGTTCTACGAGGTTTAAAACAGTAGGAATTACCACCTCAACCAACCCGTATAATACAGGTGCCGAAGTATACTGGTCGTAGGCATGGCGAGAAAAATATTGAAAACTCAACGGGGTATTTGCCCCTTGCAAAGGCGCATCGTGTGCAACAAACAAGCGTACATTGTGGGCTATGCCGTCTGCTTCCATCTTAGCAAGCGTATAGCGCCCAATAACACCACCCATACTTTGCCCTAGCAACACATTGGGCTCACTGCCTACCTTGTTGCTGTTTACCCAAGCCAGTACGTTTTTTAGTACCTCACTGTTGTGCTGAATGCTGTTGGTACCGTTTTGCCAGTCGATATACACAATATCGTATTCTTGGGTAGAGTCAAAAAGCAGTAGGTTTCTTAAATTATCAGATCTTGGTAAACTATTGTTTGCATTTAGGAAATCGTTTAATGTTTTATCCCCACCTTCAACTTCTGGGGTTAAAATACTTCCGGCATCAAAGCCTTCGGCTACAATGAACGGGTTTGTCAGTTGTCCGTTGTGTGCAGGAGCATAGTCTATTCGTAATACTGCACCGTTTGCCCAAGATGGAAATGAGGAATTAGGACCTGAAATAACAACGTTGTTTTCGTGGTTGGTCATTTTGTTGAGTCCATTGCTGTCGGTTTCGGGTGCCTCAATTTTTATTTTCGTTCTCGTGTATAAAACAGCCCCGTTGGTGAGTGTGGTTTTAAACACCCAATCGTAGGTGCCGTTTTGGGTATAATTGGCGTATATTTTTTGACCAAGCGTTAGGGTTTTATAGCCTGCGCCATCGTTAAAGTTTACTTGTATGGTTTGGATGTTGCTAGCACTGTTGCTTAACCACAGGTTTTGGGGTAATACCACGCCAAAACTTCGTTTGTTATAGGTGTTTACAGGGGGTGCATACGCAATGGTTTGTTTTGTTAAGTAGGGGTTTTGCCACACCCCATTACTATACTTGTCGTAGTATTTGTTGTTGCTTACCGTAATTTTATTGGTATTTAGTGCATTGGGGTTTAACGTAGCGTACTGGTAATACAAGCCTGCCAGTACTAGGGTGCTTTTGTCGGTTTGGTTGTAGTTTTGGCGAGCGGTACTCCAAGTACTGGCAACGGTTTCTAACTTAGGAAAATATTGTGTGCTCGTAGTTGCTTTTCCCATAAACAGGGTTTTGTAAATACTACCCAATACATTGGTAGAAATATAGGTGCTGTCGGTTAAGGTACCGTTGTAAGCAGGAACGTTGGTAAATTCCATGGCATAATCTAGTAAAATGGCATGAGGCACCTTGCTTTTGTCGAGTCCTTGAAATATGGGGTTGATTTGGTCTTTCCAAGTGTTGTTGGTAACCGTTTGTGCAGTCAGCATACAGCTTACTAGCAATGCGCAGATAAATGAAAGGTTTTTCATAGGATTATTGATGAGTTTTGGTTAGTCGTATTTTTTTATAGTTTGCGAGATACAGTGTTCTGGTATACTAGCAATGCATTTTATTGGGTAAACAAGGTATCGAAGCGCCCTTCTCGTATTTCAACCGTTGCTCCAGTGGTAGGATGTTTGATGTCAAACCAAAACGTACCCGATACAATCTTGTTGGTAAAATCTAATTTGGTAATCGTAAGTTCACCCGTGTATTGTGAGTTCGTATAAGATTGATAGGATTCTGTTGGCGAAAAGCTAAATCCACACCCAGCATAAGCATTTCCATCTAGTATTTCTGAAAAACTTAAAGTCTCATTTTGAGATATTTCCCTTTTTTGAGTTAGAATATAGATATTTTGAGGGTTAAAATCATCATCGCCACCAATCCCAAAATAATAGGCTCCGTCTATCAATTGGTAATAGCAATTAAAGTAGCCGCCGCTGGTATCGATAAAATTTTGTCCGTTTACTTTGCAAGCAAAGGTACCTGCGCCTGTTTGTGTGGCTGGTGGAAGGGGTTCTTTGGGGTCGTTGTCGTCTTTGCTACAACAACTCAGTGCGAATGTAATGGTAACTAGTAGGAATAGGTGTTTCATGGGGGTCTTTTTTTGTTAAAGATATGAATTAAATGCTTTGTAACCAAAAGGTTAATTTTTAGGGTTTTTAAGGCTTAAGGTGACCTTTCTTTTTTTTATTGGGTAAACAAGGTATCGAAGCGACCTTCTCGTATTTCAACCGTTTCTCCAGTGGTAGGATGTTTGATATCAAACCAAAAAGTCCCCGATACAATCTTGTTGGTAAAATCGAACTTGGTAATGGTAAGTTCGCCCGTATATTGGGAATTGGTAGAAACAAATTTATAAGGATTGTTTTCACTAGAAAATCCAACACCTCCCCATACATTTCCATCTAAAATTTCAAAAAGGATGTACGTATTTCCCTCATTGATTTCTTTTTTTTCTGTTCCAAAAGTTATTGAAGTTAAATCGATAACAGAATCCAAACCTTGTATCCCAAAATAATAGGCTCCGTCTATCAATTGGTAATAGCAATTAAAGTAGCCGCCGCTGGTATCGATAAAATTTTGTCCGTTTACTTTGCAAGCAAAGGTGCCTGCGCCTGTTTGTGCGGCGGGGGACAGGGGTTCTTTGGGGTCGTTGTCGTCTTTGCTACAACAACTCAGTACGAATGTAATGGTAACTAGTAGGAGTAGGTGTTTCATAGGGGGCTTTTTTTGCTAATAAATGATATGAATATACGAATTAAATGCTTTTATACTATAATTGCTTTGTAACGAAAAGGTTACTTTTTAAGGTTTCTAAGACTTAAGGCGGTGACCTTTCTTTTTTTATTGGGTAAACAAGGTATCGAAGCGCCCTTCACGTATTTCAACAGTTGCTCCAGTGGTAGGGTGTTTGATATCAAACCAAAAAGTACCCGATACAATCTTGTTGGTAAGATCGAACCTGGTAATGGTAAGCTCACCAGTATAATTTGCTGAGGTATGCGATACTTGATAATTTGTTGAAGAAATAGAAAATCCCCCCCTCCTGAAGCATTCCCATCAGAAATTTCAAGTAATTTCAGAACCTCTCCTTCTGATACTGTCTTTTTTGTTGTACCAAAAAAAACATTTCCAGGTAACATATTATTATCTATTCCACTAATCCCAAAATAATAGGCTCCGTCTATGAATTGATAATAGCAATTAAAGTAGCCGCTGCTGGTATCGATAAAATTTTGTCCGTTTATTTTGCAAGCAAAGGTGCCTGCGCCTGTTTGTGTGGCTGGTGGAAGGGGTTCTTTGGGGTCGTTGTCGTCTTTGCTACAACAACTCAGTACGAATGTAATGGTAACTAGTAGGAGTAGGTGTTTCATAGGGGTCTTTTTTTGCTAATAAATGATATGAATATACGAATTAAATGCTTTTATACTATAATTGCTTTGTAACGAAAAGGTTACTTTTTAAGGTTTCTAAGACTTAAGGCGGTGACCTTTCTTTTTTTATTGGGTAAACAAGGTATCGAAGCGGCCTTCTCGTATTTCAATCGTTGCTCCAGTGGTAGGGTGTTTGATATCAAACCAAAAAGTACCCGATACAATCTTGTTGGTAAGATCGAATCTGGTAATCGTAAGTTCGCCTGTATATAGTTGAGTTGTATTTGAAAATTCAGACGAATTTATATTTAACAAAAATCTGCATCCAGCCCAAGCATTACCATCTATATTTTCTACAAGATTTAGAATCTCTCCCTCTGTAATTGTTTTATTTGTTGTGCCTATGTTTAATGAGGTTATCATTCCAACTTCATCACTACCTTGTACTCCAAAATAATAGGCTCCGTCTATCAATTGGTAAAAGCAATTAAAGTAGCCGCCGCTGGTATCGATAAAGTTTTGTCCGTTTACTTTGCAAGCAAAGGTGCCTGCGCCTGTTTGTGTGGCGGGTGGAAGGGGTTCTTTGGGGTCGTTGTCGTCTTTGCTACAACAACTCAGTGCGAATGTAATGGTAACTAGTAGGAGTAGGTGTTTCATGGGGGTCTTTTTTTTAAAATATATTAATTAAATGCTTTGTAACCAAAAGGTTACTTTTTAAGGTTTCTAAGCCTTAAGGTGACCATCTTTCTTTTTTTATTGGGTAAACAAGGTATCGAAGCGACCTTCTCGTATTTCAACAGTTGCTCCAGTGGTAGGGTGTTTGATATCAAACCAAAAAGTACCCGATACAATCTTGTTCGTAAAATCGAATTTAGTAATCGTAAGTTCACCTGTGTATCTGGAATCTGTTTCACTTCCTTCTCCTTGAGTAGATGATATGCTAAAAAAACCACTTCCAGAGGCATTTCCACTAATTGATTCTAGTAACTGTAAAGTTTCTCCTTGGCTGATAGCTTCGTTATGCATACGTTGCCATTTGCCAAACAACCAAGTTGGTTTTTTAATTTTCTTTTCTTGCTGGCAACACAAAAGTAGTATACAAGTAAAAAATAAGATTAAAAATCGCATTGCAAAAGCCTTAATGAACTAAAGATATGAATAAAATTCGATAAAAAATCGTAAATTCGCACCCCAAGAAAAGATACTATGCTAGATAAATTACAGATAGTTAAACAACGTTATGATGAGGTTTCAGACTTAATCATTCAGCCAGATGTTATTTCTGACCAAAAACGTTATGTGCAATTAAATAAAGAATATAAAGATTTAGGAAAGGTTGTAAAAAAAGCAGACGAGTACCAAACTTTATTGAATACGATAGAAGAAGCTAAAGAAATCATTGCCGACGGTTCGGACGCAGAAATGGTGGAAATGGCAAAAATGGAAATGGACGAAGCAAAAACGCGTATTCCTGAATTGGAAGAAGAAATTAAGTTTTTATTGATTCCGAAAGATCCAGAAGATGCTAAAAATGCAGTAGTTGAATTGCGTGCAGGAACAGGTGGAGACGAAGCAAGTATTTTTGCAGGTGATTTGTTTAGAATGTATACCAAATACTGCGAAAGTAAAGGATGGAAAGTCTCTACGGTAGATTTTTCTGAAGGAACTAACGGCGGATTTAAAGAAATTCAGTTTGAAGTTACAGGTGAAGATGTGTATGGTACTTTAAAATTTGAAGCAGGTGTACATCGTGTACAACGTGTACCACAAACTGAAACACAAGGACGTGTACATACATCGGCAGCTACTTGTATGGTGTTTCCAGAAGCAGAAGAATTTGATGTAGAAATCAACCCGAAAGATGTACGTATTGATTATTTCTGTTCTTCGGGGCCAGGAGGACAATCAGTAAACACGACGTATTCGGCAGTACGTTTAACGCACATTCCCACAGGTTTGGTAGCACAATGTCAAGACCAGAAATCGCAACATAAAAATAAAGAAAAAGCATTTAAAGTATTGCGTTCTCGTTTATACGACCTAGAATTGGCTAAAAAGCAAGAGGAAGATGCTGCAAAACGTGGGTCGATGGTAACATCAGGAGATCGTTCTGCAAAAATTAGAACCTATAATTATCCTCAAGGACGAGTTACAGACCATAGAATTGGATTAACCCTATACGATTTATCTAATATTGTAAACGGAGATATTCAAAAAATTATAGACGAGTTAATGCTCGCAGAAAATACTTCTAAGTTGAAAGAACTGGGAGAAACAATTTAACAAAAAGGCGTTACCAATTGGTAACGCCTTTTTCATTAAAAAGCAATTACTATGTATAATTCTTGTAGGGGCGATAAATAAAACATACCTTTGTACCGTATTAATGTTCTGTCCTTATTAGGAGAAAATCTACAAGTCTTTATACTATTTTCTGCATTTTTCAGATTTTATAGTCTTCAGTTGCTTTACAAAGCATTTTCAATAGAATTTTTAATCTAATTAATCAGTTATATAATTCACGGTTCAAGCTATAGGTAGTTGTGAGCTGAAATTTATATGACGAAAAATAGTACAAATAACAAAACACTATAATCGTATGTTAAGAATAATTGTAAAAGATGGTGAAAATATTGATAGAGCTTTAAAGCGTTATAAGCGTAAGTTTAGAAATGTAAAAGTTTTACAAGAGTTAAGAGAGCGAAAGCAATACACGAAACCTTCTGTAACTAGAAGAGCACAAATTCAAAAAGCAGCTTATAAAGAGCAGTTGTTTAAAGAAGAATAGAGAAGGTTGGTAATTATAATAGATTAACAAGAAAAGCACAATTCATTAAAAATTGTGCTTTTCTTGTTTGCATAACAAAAACCAGTAAGCATATATGTTATGCTGTTGCAGCTAACTTGGTTTTTAGTTTATATTGTGTAGGAGTACAGTTATACTTTTGTTTAAATATTTTACAAAAATAGCTTCTGCTTGAAAAACCTATAGAGTAAACGATTTGAGAAATATTTAAGTCACTATTTTTAATCAGTTTCTCAGATTTTCTAATACGTTCGTCGCGAATAAAATCGTTTACAGTGGTGTTGTGCATTAACTTGAAACCCTCTTGTAGTTTAGAAGCAGTTAGTCCTGTTTTTCTGCACAAATCTTCTATGGTGTTGGCTTCTTCAGGATAGTTTTTAATAAACATTGAAAGCTCTTTTATTTCTTCCATTTCGCTCGATGTTAAACTGCCTTTATTGGTGTTTAAATTCATAACATCTCTTCGGTAGTGTTGAATTTGTAAGGCAAGAATAATGTGTACCATTCCTTCAACTAGTAAGCTACGCACAATTCCTTTTTCGTTGTATGAGCTTAGTTGTGCTATCTTTTCAGCCACTTCTAAATTATTAGAAGTTAAAAACACAGTATTTTCTTTTTTGTTATTAATAAACGTGTTAAATAGTTGTTTTTGAACCGTAGTATTTGCATAACCTTCATCTAGCTTATAAGCACTAATTAAGGTAATAGTTGTGGGAGTATCTTTCTTAAAATAAATGGTGTTACTTTGAGAGTTTACATTCGATACGATGGCCGTTTTAAAAGGTTCTAAAGTTACCTCTTTAGAAGTTGATGAAAATTGGTGACTTACAGACCCTCCAGAACAATAGGCTATATTTACAGTTTTACTTACAATACCATTAACAATCAATGCAACGTCTTCTTCAAACTGTACATTAAATTCAAGATAAGAAATGTTATTTTGTAATAAAATACCTCTTACTTCACCACGACCCAATGTGTTATTAAAAGTTAAACAATGCTCTTTAAAACATTTTTCATAAGATGCTGATAATTGTTTATGCAACTGACTGAAAGTTTTACCAATAGACTCGGTATTGATTGTTATAGTTTTCATGGGTTTTTTAGTTAGGTTAATTGAAAAAGTATAGTAGAGTAGTTTTTTTCTAATTGTTAGAACGCGTAGTCTTACGGGATGATTTTTTTTCTGTCGTATTGTAGTCACAGTATACTGCTTTCGCAATTGTACGACCAACTCTCGCATTTAACTTACTGTAGTGGTAGTTCACTGTCTTCATCTTTACAAGCTTTTAGGATACTTTGCAAAGGTGCAACAGGAATACACTTTGAATGTTACACAATTTTTATTTTGTGTTATATAATTTTTAGAAAAAGTTATTTATGCAGGTAAATATATGGTAAATACAGATCCGCTACCTTTAATACCAGTAGCTTGAATGTAGCCTTGGTGTTTGGTAACAATTTTTTTACAAATAGCAAGACCAATTCCGGTTCCAGAATATTCGTGTTTTTGGTGTAAGCGTTGAAACACTTCAAAGATTTTGTCACGCATTTTATTATCAAAACCTATTCCGTTATCTATTACTTTTATTTGGTAATAGATGTTGTGTTTTTTAACAAAAGGTTCATCGATTTGTGCACGATTTAATATTCTTGAATGAATTTCGATAAGCAATTGTTTGTTTTCGTCTTTGTATTTTATAGCGTTCGCAAGTAAGTTATTAAACAACTGATGAAGCTGAAACTCAACTCCGTTAATTAGAGGTAAATTATCGTATTGAATGCGCACATTGTGTTCTTTAATTTTCATCGATAAGTCATCCTCTACATGTTGCAATACATCATTTAAGTCGACAAGAGTATGCGCTTCATCTTTTTTATTAATTTGAGAAAAAGATAATAGGTTATTTATTAACGTGCGCATACGGGTAGCTGAGTCGATTACACGTTCAACATATTTTTTGTTTCTTTCTGTTAAATCACCATCAGACAAACGAGATAAGTACATTTGTACTTTTCGTAAAGGCTCTTGTAAATCGTGACTAGCAATACGGTTAAAAGATTCTAATTCTACATTTTGGTGGGTTAGTTCGGCATTTCTTTTTTGTAGTTTTTCCTCAATAGCAACTTGCTTGCTAACATCTTGAATAATACCAATAATAATGGTTTTATTTTGGTGTTTATGTAGAGCGCCATTGGTAAAAAGATGCTTAATCTTGTTGCTTTTGGTGACTACTCTGAAGGTAAAATTAATAATTTGATTGTTTTCATAAGCATTGCTAATTTGCTTGTCATAAATGTCTAAATCATTCGGGTGCACAAACTCTCTGAGTTTTTCTAAAGACGATTCGAATTCATAAGGGGTATGTTCTAAAATTCTGTATACGTTCTCAGAAAGAGCAATACCATTGTTTTTTACATACCAAATATAGCTTCCCATTAAAGCAACTTTTTCAGCTTCTTTAAGTAAATCGTTGCTCAGTTGTAATTCGTAATTTAACTTAGAGAGATCGTTTTCATATTTTACAGACTTAGAGATGTCAAATAAAATCACTTTAATATCCTTTTCAGAAGGGAAAAATCGAGTTAAAAAAGTTGTTTTTTCTCCGTTATGGGTAAGTTCTGTTATTTTTTCAATGGGTGTTTTGGTGGTAAAAGATTGAATGAGTTCATTGAGTTCACCAGATGATTTGAATACAGGGAATACTTCTGTAAGATATTTACCAGAGATTTTATGTAAAGGGGTGTCGGTTATTTTTTTGTTGGCATTACTAGCATACTCAACTTTAAAATCTACTATTTTTTTTGTGCTGTCGTATATTGGTGTGTAAAGGTTAACGATGTCGTTTGTTTGATTGAGGATGTTTTCTAAAAATGAATTGATTTTAACATGCCTTTTTTTATCGATAAATAACTTATATACAAAGAGTAGAAGTAATGCAATGGCAATTAATGAGCAAACCATTATAATTTTAGAAAAAGAATAATTTCGATCTTCTATTTTTTTTAATTGAATAATTTGTTGATTGCTGATAAGACTTGTTTGAATGGCATTAATGCTTTCTATAGGAGCTATAATTGTTTTTAAATGTTTATGGGCTACTTCTTCAGAAATGCTTACAGTATCTAATTCATTTAAAAAGCGAAACAACTGCTGTTGTTTCGAAGAAATATCCATTAATTGCTCCAAACACGAGGAATCATTTTGAAAATTTACAGTTAATTCATCAAGCTTTTTTAAGATGTTACTATTAACATCAATTACGTTATCAGTGTTTATTGGTTTTTTAAATATAAGAAAATCTACATATTGTTTTTCTAACTGATGGAGATTCTTACTAATATTTTCTAAACTAAGGCTTTTTGTATATAAGTCAGGTTTTTTTTCAACAGAGCCCTTATAATTTAAAAAAAGACTGTAAGAAATAATTAGAGCTGTTAATAAAATACCTATGGTAAATGTAGAGATAACTTTGTAAGTGGTATCAGAGAAGAGGTATTTTTTATAATCCATGCTTATATTCTTAGCAAAAAGTTTTCTTTTTTAAGATTAGAGGTATGGTACTGCCAATTTATTTGCAGTACTTTTTTAATTGCTTTCTTTAAATCGTTAAAAGAATTGGGTTTGTTAATATATATATTGGCCCCATTTACAAATGTTTTTTCAATATCACTTTCAGATGAAGAGGTAGAGTAAATGGCAACAATAGTATGCTGTAGTTTAGGGTTGTTTCTAATATCTTGCAAGCACTCCATACCATTTTTAATAGGCATATTAAGATCTAAGAAAATAAGATGCGGCAACGCAGTGTCGTTACTCTGTAAATAATTCATAAGCTCTTGACCATGATTAAAGGTGGTAAGTTTGGTAGCGATATCGATATCTTCAATAGCTTCTTCAAAAAAAAGACGGTCATCGATATCGTCATCGGTTAAAATTATATTGAGGGGCGATTGATTCATGGTTCGTTAGATGTTAGTTTGGTTTCGTTTTTCGATAATGCGTTTGAATGTAGAAGTAGTGAGCCCCGTAGTTTTTTTAAATTGACTAGATAGGTGTGCTACACTACTGTAGTTAAGTTTATATGCAATTTCGGTTAACGTTAGGTCACTTTCAACTAAAAAATCTTTAACTAAATCTACTTTACGCAAAATTATATAATTTTCAATAGAAGTATAGGTTGCTTCAGAAAATAAATTCGATAAATAAGCATACGAATAATTTAACTTATCAGACAGGTAATGAGAAGCAGTAATTTTTACAGCATCCTCATCTTTAAGCATATTGTCAATACATATTTTTATACGTTGTATAATATTTAATTTTAAGTCGTTCGTTATATAAATATTGAAGGGTTCTAATAACTCTTGAACATGTGTTTTTTCGGCAAGAGAAAGTTCTTTATTAAAAATAATTTCCTGAGTATTGTGTAACGTATATTCTAAATTAAGAGTATTTAATTGTTGCACTAGTAAGTTTTTTAATACTGCATTAGCATCAAATTTTAAATAAATCCTCATAATTCAGAAAATTAGGGTTAACTTACAACAATAAAAAAAATTTAAAGTTAAAAATACATTATTTGTATAACAAAAAAGAGATAATTTTCTTTTTTTATTTCTTTTTTTATACGAGTGTGTGTAATTTTAATTTGCTTAACTATAACTATGATATATCAACTAACTTACACATCTAAAGCACTCGGTACTATTAGTGATAAAGACATTCAAGACATCTTATATAACAGTAAAGTAAACAATGATACGTTAAAAATTTCTGGATGTTTGTTGTTTTACAATCATAAGTTTTATCAAATTTTAGAAGGAGATGAGGCAGATGTATTGCACTTGTTTGAATTAATAAAAAAAGATGAAAGACATTCCGAAGTTAAAATAGTTGGAACAAGTTTTACAAAAAAAAGACTTTATAAGGAATGGGGAATGTTGTACCAACCCATAAATAGAAGTTTTGTTACAGAACAAGAAATAGAACAATTTAAGCAAAACTTATTACTGCTTGAAAATTTTACAGAAACAAGTACCGAAGCAGAAATATGGTTTTGGAGAGAGATAAAAAAGGGCTTATTACTCAAAGAAGTAAATTCAAAAGAAAAAGCTATCAACCGATAGCTTTTTGTAAATCAACCACATAACTATAGAGGCGTTTCTATCTAATATCTTCTAAATAGTCTGCTCTATTGTAACTGCTTTCAATAGCATTTCGCTGCTTACGCAAAACGTTTACTGTACTTGTAGGCAAGTTGTTGTCTTCTAAAAGATCTTCATAATCTTCTAATGCTGCTTTTTCACCGTTTCTTACTTCCTCTAACATCGATTCTTCGTTGTCGAAAGAAAAGAAAGCTTTGGTATCCATCCAAGCTCTGTGAATAGTACCAGCTACACTACCATCTTCTTCATTAATTTCCAAACCATTAGATCTCAATTCATTTCTTAATTCAGATCTGAAAACTTGACGCTCTTCAGCCTTTTGATTAAAGAATCTTTGTAGGGAAGAATTTTCTACATTTTCAGCAGCTTTTTTAAATCCCTTTTCTGCATCGTATGCCTTTTCTAATAAATCGTTAAACTTGTTTTCTGTACTTTCTGAAAAAATTCCCATGATAATTTTGATTTTAAGATTAATAATACGGTTATGTGAATGAACCATCACTCACAGTGCAAATCTCTATAAATAGAAAGTGAGTAATTGACTTAAAAAAAAATATATTTAGCTCATATAAAGTGCGTTATGTGGGTTGAGTCGAATGAGCACATCTAAAAATGGATTGAGTTAAATAGAAAAAAGCTTTTTTTCAATTTTGTGTCAGTTAAAACTCAATAGTATGGAAAAAATTGATGACTTGGCTGGTAGCAATGCTGTAGAAAAAATTCAAAGTATTTTAATTAATAACCCAACATGTATGTTGGTTAGCTCTTTAGATATGTCGAATCCTTCTGTGTGCCCAATGACCGTAAAAACGATAGAAGATGAAGGGGCTATTTGGTTTTTGTCAGACAAACATTCAGAGCATTACAAGAACATACGAGAAGGAGGTAAGGTACTGTTGATATTTGCTAACAATACCGATGAAGAATACTTGTCTATAAGCGGAGATGGTATGCATTATGATGAAAAGAAAGTTATAGATGCACTGTGGGATGAGCAAGATGCACAGTGGTATGAGAATGGTAGAGAGACCGACTGTATAGTGGCTTTAAAAGTAGTAATTAGCGATGCGTATTATTGGGATACTACCGAACAGAAAACAGTAAAAGTATAGTAGTAGCAGAGAATTGTATGTAATGTACAGTTTTCTGAATTTTTTTATTAGGGGTAAAAACAGCTTTATTAAGCTGTTTTTTTTTATTGCTTTTCGCTTAAATATTTCCAGTAACGTTTCGGTACATGTTGCGTGTGTAACTTTGTGTTTTTACGAGATGCAATGTTCGTGCTTTTAAAATAATCTTTCCAAAGTTGTTGAAACTCTAACTCTTCTACAGTAAAAATTTTATCAGACGTTTTACTAAAGTCAAAACTTTTATCGAATTCAAGTTCTATAATTTCAACGCTATCTAAATTATAAAAAAGACCATACTTTCTTTTTATGTCATAAATCAGCCACTTTTGGTCGGCATACCTGCTTTTAAAATGCTTGGCAATTAAAGGAAGTACATTAAAATCGGGTTCAATATTGGCAAAATAAATGTTGTCTTTCGTAAGTTTAAACCGTACAAAAGCTTCCATTCTGTGTTTTTCTCGTCCTACACTTTTTCTAAGTTTCGCAATTTTTAAAACGGTATCGTTTGAATAATCTTTTTCTATGTTTTTTTTGAAGAAAATACTTGACGAATATATGCCAAAAGCACATCTTCTACCTGAGGCTGTTCACTTAAAAAAGCATAGTAAATTTGATTCAAACCCACATAGGTTAATTTATTTTTTAGTCCATTCCAAACCCTATCAGCATACTCTTTATGGGTAAGAACTTCATCGAAGTTGCCAAACACCGTATGCTGTACGTGTATTTTTTTTTGAATGGATACTTCGCTGAGCTTTTTTTCGTAACAAGTAAAAACACAACTTAAGAAACCATCGAAGCTACCATCATATATAAGGGTTGTTGCTTGCATTAACTGAATAACGTTAGTTGAGGGCTTATAGTTTTGCGAAACTTACTTGTAGAGTTGTTAAGAATGTTGGTTTTTATTTGCAGTGGGGTTAGGTTTTGATGTGTGTACCCATACATAGAAGCACATTCTATAAAATATTTAGCCCTGTTAAGCGCCACGCCTAATTTTTTAAGATGTTCGAAATTTAGTTGTCTAAATTTTCTAGCGTTTACAATTTTATTTACCGAAGTAAGCCCAAGCCCGGGTACACGTAGTAACAAGCGTTTGTCTGCCGTATTAATATTTACAGGAAACAAATGAATGTTGCGCAAAGCCCAACTGAGTTTAGGGTCTACATCTAAATCTAAGTTTTGATGCTGCGTATTTAAAATTTCATTGAACTCAAAACCGTAAAAACGCATCAGCCAATCGGTTTGATAAAGTCGATTTTCTCTAAGCATAGGCACTTCTGTGCCAATTTGAGGCAACCTATTATCATAACTTATAGGCACATATCCAGAATAGTACACACGCTTTAAATTGTAATTTTTGTAAAAGTGATTAGAGGTTGCCATGATCTGAAAATCACTTTCGCCACTCGCACCAATAATCATTTGTGTACTCTGACCACCAGGAGCGTATTTAGGAGTACTTTTAATTAGTTTCTTTTCAGATTTGTACTTTATAATTTCATTTTTAACCTTCGTCATTGGTTTTATAAAATCGTGGTGATTTTTATCAGGAGCCAATAACTTTAATCCAGATTTTGTAGGAATTTCGATATTTACACTCAGTCTATCAGCATACAACCCTGCTTCTCGCATCAATTCGTCAGAAGCACCAGGAATGGATTTTAAGTGAATATAACCGTTAAAGTTTTCTTCTAATCGTAATTTTTTAGCAATGGCAACCAGGCGTTCCATGGTATAATCGGCATTTTTAAAAATACCCGAACTTAAAAACAAGCCTTCAATATAATTTCTGCGGTAAAAATTAATCGTAAGGTCTACGACTTCTTGTACCGTAAATGCCGCTCTTTTTATGTCGTTACTCTTCCTAGTTACGCAATAAGCACAGTCGTAAATGCAAAAGTTGGTTAATAATATTTTTAATAAAGAAACACATCTTCCATCCTCGGTATAGGTGTGGCAAATTCCCATGCCCGAAGAATCACCCAAACCCTTATTTTTGTTAGCGCGTTTACTACCGCTTGAAGAGCACGAAACATCGTACTTGGCGGCATCTGCTAATATTTTTAATTTTTCTTGAATTCGAGAAAAAGACATAGGTGTAAGATTAAGCTAATTCAACAAATTTAATTGTTATTCTAGAAAAACAATAGCACAATACGGTTTTAAATCTCTACAATTGGGCTGAATAGTGAACGGATGACTGCAGGTGCGAAGTGGTAACTTTTGTGTAAAAAAAACAAGCAAGTGTTTTGTAACAACTTGCTTGTAAGGTTTTTTGTATGGATGTAAATGTATTACTTAGAGTAAATTACACTATAATCTTTTAATTTTTGCTCAACATCGTTCATAGAAGAAAAGTACTTGTGAGCACTGTTAAATATTCTGTTCGGTTTCTCGCCAACGATGTAATATTTTACGTTTAAATCTTCAGGAGCATTTAGAGTTAATTGATCTGAAACTCTTAGTTTTTTATCACCTAAAGTTTGACTTAGTTCTTCAAGAGTAGCTACCACAACTAAATTTTTGTTGTTTGCATATACTTTTTGAATTTTTAAATCGTGTTCTGTTTCAATCACTTCAGCTTCAACTACTAAATTACGCTCTTCTTTTTCACCCGCATCAGGCATATCAACATCTATGTAAGGTACTTCAACTTCAACCTCTTCCATTACTACCACTACTTTTGGTACTTTTACGGTTTTAGTGGTGGTTTTTAAGTCTACGTCTGCCCAATCAACATCGAAAGTAGGTAATTGGCCTGCCTCTGTATCCACATCCACATCTACATCAGGTAACTTCATTTCTTTTTTCTGTTCAACGTCACAACTTACAAGTGCAATTGAAACTATTGCAAATAATAAAATAAATTTTTTCATGGTTCTTATTTGTTATTAGTGTTCATAATTTTTTTCACATAGTAACGACTGTGCTTTGTGAAAAAGTTTGTTTATATATAGTTGTCAAAGGTAGGCAGCAACAAAACGTTTATTTTGCTCATTAAAATTAAAAGTTAGCTCATTTAAAGTTGTTTGTTATAATGTAACGCACATGCTACACACCTATTATATTTATAATTTGTAAACCAACCAAAAAGTTGTGCTAAACACATGCTGTTTTACCAAATCGTACTGAAAGGTTTAATTATTTAATTCTTCAGAAAAAATCATCATATCCGATTTTTGTTTAATGCTCACAGCTTTGTTGCAATTAATAGCAATCGGATGTTGTAATAGGCTAGGAGTATGCTCAATGATTTTTAACCAATCTTCTACAATAAAATCACTCACATCTCCCACGTTCTTAGCATCTGGGTGTTCAGGAGAAAAAAGTTCGCCTAGTGTAACTCCTACCATTTCGGCAATTTCTAGCCATACTGTTTGAGAAATGCTTTCCTCACAAATATCAATAGCTTGTATGCGTTTGTCGATACTATTAGCATAGGCTAACATTTCTTTTCCGAATACAGATTTAGAAGAGTAAATGTACAATAGCTGTCTGTTATCTTTCGCTAAGACTCCCATAAGTAAACTGTTTAATTAGTAATTGGTGGAGCAAAAGTAGGTCAACACTAAATTTTAATTGAACTCAATTACGTAAATGCTTAACTCATTTAGATAAAAGTTGGGGTTGATGGTTTTTTGATACAAATGGAGCAATAATGAGAAGAAGATAAATAGGGGATATAAATTGAAACCATTCTTTCGAAAAAGAATGGTTTCGTCAAATATAAACTACCTAAATATAAACCTAGGTATTGACAAGGGGGGAATTATCTTACAACCTAATTAATAACATAACACTTAAAAAAGAAACGATGCTACTAAAAGGCATTGTAAACGACTTCTTATTATAAGTTGTTTTTTAACGATGTAAAGGTAGAAATGGATGTGTAAACTAACTATGACTATTGCTGCAAATAGTATAACATTAGGTATTTAGTATTGAACATTTGCGACGTTATTTTACTTTGCGGTATTCTAAAGGAGATACTCCTACTGTTCGCTTAAATATTTTAGACAAATAGCCAGGAGAAGAAATACCTAATTGATAGCTAATTTCTGAAATCGTTAAATCAGTTTCTAACAAGAGTTCTTTGGTTTTTTCAACTCGGTAATTTGTTACATATTCTAACACCGACATTCCAAACAATTCATTAAACCCTTGTTGTGTTTTTTTTACGCTTAAATTAATTTCATCGCTTAAGTTTGCTACAGTAGTAAAGTGCGCAATGTCAGATTTTATAATTCTCGCAGCTTTTAAAATCTTTTCTTGAAGGGTTTTCGACATGCGTTTTTGATCGTCAGATAGTTTTGAGTTGGTAGATATGGCCTCAAATTGCAAGCTAATGAGTTGGTAGGTTAATCCTTCTAAATACAACGTCTCTACAATATTGCTGAAATTACTATTAAAGTACTTGTCTAAAATTTCTGATGTTTGGTAATTGTAATAGCCTTCATGAAAATACGGGTTCACCCCATTGACATCTCTTAATAGGGTCGACAAATTTTTGTCCATTTCCTCTAAATGATTTTCAAGATAGCTTTCAAAACTTTTACGATCAATTCGAATGCTAAGTAACGAGATGTACTGGTTTTTAGGTAAAAATATGGTATGATTTTGCTTTGCAATACTGGCAAGGGCAACAGAACCTTGCTCGTTTAAATATGCGGCATCTTTGTTATCATGAAATTGATGCTTAAGACGTGCTTTTTTATTAATTATTATTTTTAGCGGATGCGATACCCCTTGCTCAAATAGCAGGCTCATTTCTTCTTTGAGCTTCAAACGAACGTCGAGTACAGAAACTCCTGATTTATAATTGTGCTGTTGTATACAACCATTACCCAAAGATTCAGGAAAACACAGCTTAGAGAAATTGCTTGATTTTGAATCGATTGGTATATTGAGCGTTTCGGCAAAGCTCGTAATTATGGCATCTTGGTTGTCGTCTTCAATATGAATATTTATCATGGTACATACGAATTTATAAACAGGGTAATATAATTCTAATAAACGATGTAAGTTAGCTCGAAAACTATTTTTTTTAGCTTAACTGAAAAAATATATATGAGCAAACATATTTTTCTTTAGAGCTAAACTAATTGTTACAATCGCTATAATTTTACAAGGTGTAAAAATTACACAATTGTAATATTAACTTTAAATTTATATATATGTTACGTTGGACAATTATTTTTGTAGTAGTGGCTATTATAGCTGGAGTTTTAGGATTTACTGGAATCGCTGGAGCAGCAACAGGAATTGCTAAAATCTTATTTTTCGTATTTTTAGTGTTGTTTATTATTTCACTAATTAGAGGAGGAGCAAAAAAAATATAAGTATAAAGGGAAATCGAAATAAAAAATCTCAACGGGGTAGTTGAGATTTTTTTGTTTTGTAGAAGTAAATTTTTAATGCATTACCATTCTTAATAACCAATCGACGGTACACGAAAAAATTATTTGTTAATCGTAGTATGATTTAAAACTCATTGAAGCAAATACCCCATAGTATCGAGAGGTCTCATCTCGGTATACTTCGTTCTTTCAATACCACACATTCTTGGTTTTTAGTTCATTTGAATAACACCCCATCGCTCATTGGGGTGTCACCCCAATTATAAGGGGAGTAGTACCCCATGCCTCATTGGGGTGTCGTTCCCCTTATAAGGGGAATGTTGCTCATAGCCTCTTTATGTTGTATGAAATACTCTTTTTACCATAAGAAAACCTCATAAATAAGACTATTTATGAGGTTTTAGCACCGTCATTTCAAATTATAAACGGTATGAATTACTTTTTATAAGCGGTATAGATTAGGCGGCTGTTACGGTAAACGTAGCGTCTGATATACGGATATCTTTTAAAAAGAGTCCAGAAGTGTTTGTGGCTTGTGTTTTAATACGAATTTTATACGCACCAGCTGCTAAGACGGGTGCTTGCCCAATTACTTTTTTAAAACTGTTTTGAGCCAAGTACTGCACTTTGGTTTCGGTGCCGTCGGGAGCAACAAAATACAAGCCTACCTCTTCTTGATCGCCATCTATCTTTAAGCGCACTCCGTTAAGCTCAAATAGTCCATTAGAGGTAATCGTAGTATTGGTAGTTTTGCTGGTAATATCTTTACAATTCGTAATAAAGGTATTGGTTAAAGGCGCCGTTATTTTTTGTAACGGAATACTTTCTTTTATTTCGTTAATTAACTTTCCTCCGTTTAAGTTTACATGCAGCTTATGAATGTCGGCATTAAAACTGTCTTCTTCTGTTTCAAAGACTCCCGAAATCGAATACCCAATGTTTACGAGGGGTAAGTTAATATTGTCGCCTTCTTCTATCGACTCAATAATTTCTTCGTAATACGAATTGAGTACGGCTACGATATCGGTTTTGCTTACCAAATTACGTTTGCTTAGCATCTTTTCGATAAGCTCGTCTTGGTTAATGGTACGTGTGGTGAGCACACGTGCTACATAGTTGGTTTCTTCTGTGAGTCTGTTTTCTGTTAAATAATACTTCATAATATCAATTTTTAAATTACGTTACTTTTTCAATTACACGTACGGCTAGGGTGTGTTTACATAACAAAAGGTTACATATTGTCAAGCACCGTATATACTACGTGTGTGCTAATTTTTAAAAAAAGGATACGGACTGACTACTTATTAAGGTATAAAGTAGTATTTGCAATTTATGGGTTGTATACTTTTTCTTTATAGCGGTACTAAAATAGTATTTTTTTAAAACCATGGGTGAATTTTGACAATACTTTAACATACCTACACCATAACAACTGGTTGTTTGTAGCGATTATTTGCAATGGTTAGGTGGGGCAAGGAGATATTAAATCATTTTTTAATTAAAAACAATACGAAGGATTGTTCAAACTTGTCAAAAGGAAAACCTTATGAAATCCATTGAAAAATTTGAATGAATAATATTTTTATTGACAATTTTTTTAATTTTAATTAAATTATTTTTGCAGATTAATCGTACTTTTAACCGCAAATGAATATATCACAAAAATTAGACAAAGGTTTTAAAGTTCTTGGTTTTGACCAAGAGAAAAATGATTGCCTTTTTTTGTGTCAAGATTTAAATTCAGTAGATGACTTAGAGTTAAAAATTCATTTAGAAAAAGCAAAGATTTTTAATGCGGATGCAGTTTTTTTCAGGAAAGAGCTTGATAGGTTTAAACCTCAAGTTTATTTGTATGATTTTACAAATCAACTCTTCAATCAAAACGATTTAACGGATATTCAAAAAAAAATATGGAGTAATGGTAGTGTTCCCATAGCGTGTGCTTTTTATGATACCGAAATTAAAATTCTTGATTGTACTCAGCATATAAAAAAAAATAATACTCCTGTATACCTTGCTGATTTAGAAATTGTTTCAAATGTACATCAATTATATAATGAACAGTTTGCTGTAAAGATTAAAACGGGGGCATTTTGGGAAGAAATAGAAAACAAAAATAAGTTCAAGTTTAATACTTCTGCTTATGATATTTTAATAGAATGGATTAAGGAAATAATTAAACAAAGTTCTAGCTTTAAGAATGTTTCTCAGAATAAAATAATTAAAAAAGTCATTATCCAATCGATAATGATTAAGTATTTAGAAGAAAGAAAAGATGAAAAAGGTAATAGTCCTTTCAATAAAAAATATGTAAGAAAGTACGATAACGCTCAAGATTTTGTAGAGGTTTTAGAGAAAAATAAATTAGTAGATTTATTAGAAGATTTACAAAAGGATTTAAATGGTAATTTATTTGAATGGTCGGAAGATGAAAAAGAAATTATAAAGACAATGAACCTGTCTTGTTTGTCTGAAGCACTTAAAGCTTATAAGAGACCAGAGGAAATCAATAATAATGTTTTTGAGTTAATAAGATTTTATGAGTTTAGCTATATTCCTGTAGAATTGATAAGTAGAATTTATGAAGAATTCTTAGCTGGGGATTCTGATGTTAATTTAACTCAAAAGAATAAAAAGCAGAAGGAGGGGATTTTTTACACACCTTCTCATCTTGCTCAACTATTAGTAGATGAGTCTATGCCTCTTAAAGATTATAACAAAGTAGAATTGTCTAATTATAAGGTTTTAGATCCTGCATGTGGGTCTGGAATTTTTCTTGTTTTAGCATATAAAAGATTAGTTCAGTGGTGGAAGCTTCAGAACAATATGCAAAAAAACCTAAACCTTCTGATTTGAACAAACTTTTATCTTGCATTTATGGGGTCGATAAAGAAGAACAAGCAACGAAGTTAACTGCTTTTAGTTTGTGTTTAGCTCTTTGTGATACTTTAAGTCCTATGCAAGTAATTTCTGAATTAAAATTTGTTGATTTAACTAAAAATAATATACTATACACTGATTTTTTTATAGATGAACTAATTCTCCCAAAAGAAGAAGAAAAATTAAAAGAGTATTCAAGACAAATAGAGAATTTTAATAAAGTTAAATCACTTAAATTTTCATTAATCGTAGGTAACCCTCCGTTTGCCAGGAGTGGTAAGAAAATTGAAGGCAGGAAAGATTTTTGGGATATAAATTATAACAACAAAAGAACGAAAATACCTTCTAACCAAATAGCTTTGAAGTTTTTGTGGAAATCGACTGGAATGTTAAAGGAAGATGGGCTACAATGTTTGATACTAAAGGCTTCAAGTTTTTTGTATAATCCTACATCTTTTGATTTTAAAAAGCTTTTCTTTTCTATATTTAATGTAGCACAGATATTTGATTTTACTCCACTAGCAAGAAATAAAAGTTTATGGGATAATGGTGCCGATGTAGATACGATTGCTTTGTTCACAAAAAATACTGTACCAGAAACTACCAAGAATATTTTACATGCTATTTTTAGAAGAACGAAAGTAAATAGAGAAAGGATTTTATTTGAGATTGACGATGCTGACTTGAATTACATTTCGAGAAATCAAGCAATAAATAATCCGTTTATTTGGAAAGCTAACTTAGTTGGTGGAGGAAGAGTTTCTGTTATAGTTGACAAATTAACAAAAAAAGATACTCTTTTAGATTTTTTAGAAAATAATGGTTTAGTCGCCTTTGAAGGAGAAGGTGGTGCTAAAAGTTTGAACAATGAAGCTTTTCATTCTGATTATATTGACGATTCATTTTCAAATGAGCTTTATAAAAAGTCTTTTAAAAATTTAGAGAATACTAAATTTCACCCACCTAACTTTTTAGTAAAAGAAAATATTTCTCTTCCATTTGCCTTGAATAAAAAAAAGATTCCATTTTCAAATGAAGTAATTTGTATTTCAGGTAAAGAAGATAGATTAAACGAATTGGAAATAATTAAAGATTTTTTTGTGTCTAACGAAGAGTTTATAAAATTTTTTCTTTTAGCAACAAGTGGAAAAGCTTTAGTTTACAAAAACACATCTTTCAAAAAAGATGATTTGCTGAGGGTGCCTTTTTTTTATGAATTACAGAGTTTGTTGAATGAGTTTGATATTAAAATAATTAGCGATGTAAATAATTATTTTCAATTTTTCTTAAGAAATGGAGAGAAATCTAAGGCGGTTCAGAGAATTTCAAAAAATGAAATTCAAAGTGTAATTTTAAGTTATGGTAACGAATTCTCAAAGATTTTAAATCTGCTTTATCAAGAAAAAGATAACCAATTTCGATTATCTAAAGTTAATTCATTTTTAGGAGGTGCTTATTTGATGTGTGTATTTGAATATGATGATGATAATAAAGAAGTTTCTTTTACTACTAATCAAGTGGAATACTTACAATCTTTAACTGAATTTGAAATAACAAAGCACCTTAGTTCTAAAAGAATCATTAGGCTTTATAATATAAAAGATACAATTATCATTATTAAACCTAATCAATATAGATATTGGATGTCTCTTTCGGCATATAGAGATGCGGATAAATCAATCTTTGATTTAACTAAAATGGGTTATTAATATGATTGTAGATAAAAGAAATGAAAGCTATCATAGTAGTGCAAATCATAGTTATCCTAAAAGTAGATTAATTCAAAAAGTTATTGATTCTATCAGTTCTACTCCTTTTAGTTTTAAAGCAGCTCTAAATAAACATCAAAATTTTAACCTTAATGAAGATGAATTAACCCTTCTATTCGCAAATCAAAATCAGTTTCAAATTAATAAAATTGGTATTCCGATTCGTGTGGGGGAACAATATAGAGATTTATATCACAAGACAAAAGGTATTCCTGATTTGCATTATTCGATATTGGAAGAAGGTTTAAATTATGAGCCTGTTTTTATAATGGAAGCAAAAAGACTTCCTTCTCCTTCAGTTAATAGGGAAAAAGAATATGTTGTAGGTAAAACCCCCTCTGGAAATCCTAATGGAGGGATTGAGAGGTTTAAGTATCAAAAACACGGTAAAGGACTTAGTTATTGTGGGATTTTAGGGTATGTTGAAAGAGGTAATTTTGAAGATTGGTTAGATAAAATAAATTCTTGGATACTAGAGTTAATGCCTACTTGGTCGGAGCAAGAAAAACTAAAATTTTTAGAAAAGGAAAGTATTCAAGTTTTACTTTCCTCTAAGGTTCTTAGAGAAGATTCTTCGGAGCTTAATCTATATCATTTTTGGATTGATATATTCAGAAAAAAATAATTTTAATATCGTAACTTGAAAAGGCAGTAAAATTTAAAAACCTCTGTAAAACAATTAATTACAGAGGTTTTATGTGGAGACGCCGAGAATCGAACTCGGGTCCAAACAAGCAGCTCAAAAGCTTTCTACATGCTTAGTTTTGAATTAATTGTCGACTAAAAGCTGATTCAGAACTACCTACTTTTAGCGTAGCTTCTTTAATTTTTTCTAAGATACCATTGACATAATTTGTGATTATTGGATTTTCAACTAGAGTATCATTACAAACGACCCAAACTTCACGTTTTAGGAATTTTTCATTAATTTCATTCTTTATTTTTAATAGTCCTAGCCAGACTAATGTTAACATAACTGTAGAGTCTTTTCCTCCACTAAACCCTATTATCCAAGGTTTATTGTTGTCTTCAATAGTATATTGATCTATAATTTCTTCAATTATATAATTAGCTTTCTTCATATATCTTAAAACTCGTAATTTACAATTTTGATTACAATAATTGTGATGATTGATTTAAATTAATTTTTCCCATTTATGATGAAGTAAATATGTTCTAGCTTTTTTTGAGGAGTTACCAATTATAAGAAAATCACTTCCTAACCATTTTTTTATCAAAATGGCAGCACTTCTTTTAGAAACACCTAAATGAATCGCTAAATCATTAGTAGTAATTTCTTTTTGTTGCAAAAATAGACCTAAAGACATTCGCTGTTTAGCAGATAATTCTCTTAATAGTTTGGAATTATCATTTGATATAACAGGATTCTGTTTTTTAGAATTCTCTATAATATTGGTAAAAGCAATAGCCATTCCTTTTGTAAAATATTCGAGGAAATCAGTTAAATCGGCTTGTTCACGGCCCATATAATAATTAGGAATATCTTCCACTGCTAAAGCATCATAATATCCATGAATGTGTTTAGCATAATATTCTTCCAAGGAGTAAATTCCCTTTAATCCATATCCTCCATGATGAAGTATATAGTTTGTAAGTAAACGAGCAGTACGTCCATTACCATCATAATAAGGATGAATTGTGGCAAATTGATAATGAGCCAAGGCAGCTATAATTGGTACAGGAATTTTTTCTTCTTGTAATTTATCATTAATCCAAACTATTAAATCCTGCATCATCATAGAAACATCAGATGCTTCTGGAGGCATATAAACTATAGCATTTGAAAAACCGTCTTTTATTACATTTTGACCATCTCTATATAAAGTAGGTTTCTTTTTACCATATAAAACTAAACCGTGTATAGTTTGCAAAATTTTCTCAGTTAAGATTTTAGTATAATTAGCATCTACGTATTCTAATGCCAAATAATAATTCCTAACTTCTTTTTCGTCTCTTTCTCTCCCTGGTAAACCGCCGATATTTTTATCTACTACTTGAGTTACTTCTTCCATTGTTAGTCGGTTTCCTTCAATTTGAGTAGAATAATGTGTAGCAACAAGTCGTGCTGATTTTCTTAAAGAACTTAATAATTTAGCACTTACAGGGGTAGTTTCAAACTGTTTTTTACCTTCCTCTATTTTAGCTAAATCCATAGCTATTTCTAACGTAATTGTATAGTTTGGGTTAAAGGGCATATTAAGTTTTGGGTAAATGTACGATAAAATGTAATTAAAGTGTAAATAAAATGTGTTTAAACGTCAAATAAATGTTTTTAAAAAGCCACAGATCTAGTAATATTATCATTGTCCTCAGTTTCAAAGCTATCTAAATATACTTGTGTTGTTTTAGAAGAATCATGACCTAAAGCTTCGGAGATATATGAAATGTTTGTTCCTGAGTGTTTTAAAGCAGTAGCGAAAGAATGTCTAAGAACATAGCTAGTAAGATTAGTGTCAATTCCAGCCAAGGATGCAATTTTTTTGAGGTTATTGTTAAAAACATCACTACGACTTTCATAAAGAGTAACCTCTTTTTTGCCTAATCCTAAAATTTGTTGTAGTAGAATAGGGAAGACCAGTTCGTTAGAGTTTAGTTTTTTTCCTTGTGAATAGTATTGTAATATTTCCTTTGATTTACCTGCAATGACAATATCAAAATTTTTATGGTTTTTAGCTCTTGTATATTTTATACGGTCAAAATCTCCAATAATCTGATTCATTCTTAAATAAGCTAAATCTCGAAAATTAATACCATTGGTATTGAACATAAAAATAGCCTGTTGTTGAGAGTGCCATAAAGAAGTATCTTTTTCTAAAAGATATTCAAATAAAGCTTTGATTTGTTCTAAATGAATAGCTCTTTTTTGTGTTGGTTGAGGCGTACCCACCGTAAAATACTGAAATCCATAATTTCCATCTTTTGGAAGTTTATGATCTTTAATGCCATGATTGATTACTGCACGCAAGCCTTTTAAATAAGCATTGTACGAAGTGTCTTTCATAGGTTTATTCATCATGTTTACTTTCCATTGCTCCAAGACTTTTCCAGTGATTTCTACAAAAGTGATGTCTTCTTTACAATTCGTGTATTTTTTAAATGCGCTAAGAGCTTGCTTGTAGGATTTAGCTCTACCATAGAGTTTTAAATTTTCATAGTGTTCGACCAAAGTATTACCATATTCAAAAAGCTTAATGGTTTTAATACCTTTAGGAGTCATTAAAAGTATACCGCCTTTTTCTTTGATTTTTTTATCACGAGTTTCAGATTTATTATCTAAAATTTGTTGAGCAATAAAGTCACGTAATTGTTTAATATTCTAAGAATGTATTTCGTTTTCATAATCTTGGATTAATGTTTCAGCAATGACGAGTTTTTTTCTAAGCTTGTTATTTTCTCTTTTGTAGTTTTTGAATTTTTTATTGAACTTATCCTCATCCCATTGTTCTATTAAAGCATATTTTTTTGAATTAATCGGAAGATGCTTTCCTTCTTTTTGGACTTTAAGTTTTATAGGGAATGAGCCATCTTGTCTTTGATTACTTTTCTTTTTGTCTAGTATAATTTTTACGGTTGCCATAGTACTTTTTGTTTATACAAAGACACTAAAAAATTGCCCGTTTTTTGCCCGCTATTTTTGTTTTTATCTGATTCTGTAAAATTTTATATTTTTTAAACACCTTTATTTATAAGGGTTTGTGTTTTTGTTTGGTTTTATTTGGTTTAATAATATCTGCCTTATAAGCAGACGGTCATAGGTTTTGAATCCTGCTGAGATTTTAGAAATCGTAAGTCTTTTTTATTTCATATATGGTGCTAATAAAAATTACTACTGACTTCTGTTCCTTTCTTAAAAAAATGTTTGAGTTAATTACTATTATAAGATGACCAATGTTATGAACATATACTTTAGTTAAATCATGGATTTAGATAGAAAGGAAAAATTGAACTTTGTAGATAAAATAAAAACGCAACCAAATGGGTTGCGTTTTTTATTTGTGGAGACGCCGAGAATCGAACTCGGGTCCAAACAAGCAGCTCAAAAGCTTTCTACATGCTTAGTTTTGAATTAATTGTCGACTAAAAGCTGATTCAGAACTACCTACTTTTAGCGTAGCTTCTTTAATTTCGAAAACCTATCGAAGCCCTAAGTTTTCTATGTTTACTTTTACGATGCCCAAAAGTGAAACGCCGTAAACCAAGGCTTTTCGTGGACATTTAGCTTTCCCGCCTAGCGGGACGTGGCTTGTAATCTTACTGTAATTCAGATTAAGCAGCTAAAGCGTAGTTATCTTCGCCGTTTATAAAGTTGAAATAAGTTTAACGAGTCGTCATTTCACTCCTCGGCATGCTTACATTTTCACTCGTCTTGCTGTCAAAACCAGTCGTCCCCAATATGTCAAAGATGCTACTTGTATTCCTGCAAAGAATATACCAAATAGTACTTACAATACTGTGCAATTTAATTCGCAATTCTTTGTTAAGAAGTACAAAAACTAGCGGATGCAAATATAAACAAATACTACAATTCAGTTGCTCTTTTTTAGAGTTCCTTTTATTGCTGTCATTATTACAATATTTGTCTCATTTCGAATTCATTTTAAAATCTCTAATCATGTTATATAAAATATGTAGGATGAGAACCTGAAATAAGCTCAGGTTGACTATTGACTTCGTGTAACTACGTTTGTCACTTCGAGTAAAATTATTAGAAATGAAATGAAGAATAATTTTGTATCGAGAAGAGCTCTTTATTGCTGCATACTGTTCTCGATACATTTTTTAGCTTCGTTAGCACTTAGCAAAAAATACTCGAACTGACATTTCAACGATTGAAACAAACAAAAATCTAAAATAGTATGTATAATTATAAATTCGCGTCATTCTGAATTTATTTGGGAATCCCATCTTATTATAAAACATATATATGATGGGAACCTAAGACAAATTCGAATTGATTGTTATGATCTTGCTGACAATTAGCAGTAATAACTTACTTAAAAATCTACTTAAGGTGACTTGTACAATCATTTTAAAACAAGTATTTTCGCTGCTGGTGTTATAACCTGTAACATTAATGGCAAAATTGTTTAAATTTAATACAAGTAACCAATGAAATTCGGAATTATAAAAGAACGCAAGAACCCACCCGATAAAAGAGTCGTATTTTCTCCAGAAAAACTGCAAGCATTTCAACAGCAGTTTCCTCAGGCTGAAATCGTGGTAGAGAGTTCTGATATCCGAGTTTTTTCTGACGAAGCATATAAAAAAGCAGGATTCGAAGTAACGAACGATGTTTCAAATTGCGATGTGTTGTTAGGAGTAAAAGAAGTTCCAGTAGAAAACCTCATTCCTAATAAAAAGTATTTCTTTTTTAGCCATACCATCAAAAAACAACCCTACAATAGAAAATTGTTACAAGCCCTGTTGGCAAAAAATATCGAGTTGTACGACCATGAAACTATTATAAAAGAAAATGGCGCGCGTTTAATTGGTTTTGGTCGCTATGCCGGATTGGTAGGTGCTTACAACGGTTTTCGAGCCTTAGGATTGCGTGAAGGAATATATACCTTGCCAAAGGTAGAAACCTTAGCTGATTTAGATGCCGTGAAGGCGGAATTGGATAAAATTACGATACCGAATATTAAAATTTTACTAACCGGTACAGGAAAAGTAACCTATGGGGCGAAAGAAATTTTAGATCACTTAAACATAAAACAAGTAAGCGATGCGCTGTACTTAACTACAGAGTTTACCGAACCTGTATATTGCATAGCCGATGTGATGGAATATGCGAAACGTACAGATGGTAAAGTAGGAGATAAGTATGAATTTTACAAAGATCCAACAGGGTACGAGAGTAATTTTATGCCGTATGCAAAACAAACCGACTTTTTTATAGCCGGACATTTTTATGGCGATGGTGCTCCTTATTTATTTACTCATGACGATGCAAAGCACCCTGAATTTAGAATAAAATATGTAGCCGATATTTCATGCGATATCAACGGACCCGTGGCTAGTACCCTCCGAGCCTCAACAATTGCAGATCCTATTTACGGTTATAACCCAGAAACAGCATCAGAAATCGACTTTAAAGATGAAAATGCCATTACCGTAATGGCGGTTGATAACTTACCTTGTGAGTTGCCAAAAGACGCTAGTGAAGGTTTTGGAAATATGTTCTTAGAGCATGTAGTTCCTGCGTTTTTTAACAACGACAAAGACGGAATTTTAGCACGCTCGCAAATGACAACAGCTACGGGAAAACTAACCGAACGGTATGCCTATCTGCAAAATTATGTAGACGGAAAAGAGTAGGTTTGTTAGTTGTTTACAATCCATACATACCATATCGAACTTCTTATAACCTTTGTAGTTTGAAATTAGGGTAAAACATAAAGATGGCGTTTTATTAGCGTCATTATAAAATTATAAAAGGGAATATACAACTGACGAATGATTTTTTCGTGTACTTCGAGTTCTAGACAAAACACAAAAAAAAGTCAACAAATGCAATGATAGCGATATAATTATTTTTGAAAGGCAAATTACTTTGATTAATGAGACTATTAAAAGTACCTCGTCCTAAGCAGACAAGCCAAAAATAACACCGCAAGAGCCGTTAAAATTAAAATCTGTTTGAGCTACAGCGAGTTATTTTAATTTAGGTTCGAGGATGATTATTTTTGAGTGTAGGGTGGTTAAGACTAGATTTTTTGTTTCTTTTTCATCAATGGAAAAAGAAAAATGGCTTATAAAAAGTGTTCAATGTAAAAACTAACTCGTTAAGAAAAGATGTTAAACATAGTGGTTTATAAGAATGATAATAAATTAAAAATTGTACTTCGGCCGTACTGAGAAATATGCTATCACTTCTCGATAGCGCTGCTGAGCCTGGCGGAAGTACAATCTTCATTTCATGTAACTACTTTTACTTGAAGAGACAATAAGCCTAAATGCGAAATAATAAACCATTAATCGTATTACTATGATGAATAACAAACAATTTTTAATCGATACGGCAAACATGAAAATGCCTTTTGGTAAATACAAAGGAACCTATTTAATCGATATTCCTGAGTATTATATTGTTTGGTATAAAAACAAAGGATTTCCGAATGGTAAATTGGGAACTATGCTAGAGTTAGTGTACGAGTTAAAACTAAATGGACTTGAAGACATTTTACGCAAGATTAGAAGATAACTTACAAACTTAATTTTTTTCTAAAAGAAGGGCAGTCCCTACTCCGAGGCTATACGCTACTAAATCGCCCATACTAAAAGTAGTACCCAATAGCATTGCTGCCAATCGATTCTTTTGTAGTCCGAGAAACTCTAAAAGAGGTACGAATTGTAAAAACTCTACAACATAAGCAAAAATAAGTACCGAAATGCCAATGGTTTTGTTGGAGAAGTTAAAGAATGCTTTTACCAAGTAAAAGAGTAAGATAACTACTAAAAAGTCACCCAAAGTATGTCGTGTAAATCCTGAAGTTTGGGCTATTACATTTCTAGCAAAAGAAGAAAGAGAAAGAGTAGGAAGTATTTTCGGTTGAATTTCATGGCGATTTTTTGTAATCATTCGCGTGTAACGATCAATTATCAAATATGTAGGTTAATAGTCCTTTAACTAAAATGTTTGGGTAACTACTGCGGATTCGAAAGTGGTTGAATCCGCAGTAATAGCTCTTACAAATTACTGTATGTTTTTTCTTATTTTCAGTTTTATAGATTCAATTATTTTTCCACTACTAAAAACAAAGAGTGCTATAATTCCAGAAAATATTAGCCCAGTGATAAATGAGAAATTACGTCCTGTATCAGAAATCACTATTTGCATCGCATCTTTCAGTTCAGGTGTAAACTCACTTTTGTTAAAAATTCCATCCCCATTAAGATCAAATTTTTGTAGGGCTAGCTCCGATGAAATGTCAGTATAAGCTGCTGTAGTTACTATCAGAAAATAAACTCCAAAAAATATCGTGGTGCTTATCCAAAACCATTTATTTTTACCTTTCGAAAATATTTTTTTCTTTTCAAAAGTAGTATGCCCAAAATCAGCATTGAAATCAAACTTGGAACTATTAAGTGATAAGGTAGGCTTATTTCTGTCATTTTTTTAAATATGCATAGCTGTTATACCATAGGATGTTTGGCATCGTTCTCAATCCTCATTAGTCATTTTGCCAATCTATTTTTCGGGATGCATACATTACTGAAGCAAGAATGATAAACAGTCCTACACTACCCACGAGCAACGCATAATTCTCCAGTTGAATAATCACGAAAATAAAAGCATATAGTATGCTGAGTGAAGTTCCAATGAATACTGGGAATTTAAAACCCTTTAAAATCGATTTGGAATACATTGTAATCAGGGCTACGACGGCAACAGAAGCAATTACATACGCTTTTAAAAAACTACTGTGTTCAGAAATCGAAATCAGCAGCGTATAAAACATCGTTAAGGCAACACCAATCATTAAATATTGAAAGGGATGAATCGAAATTTTACTCATAGTTTGAATTAGAAAGAAAATTAAGAAAGTAAGTCCGATGACCAAAAATCCGTATTTAGCCGAGCGTTCACTTTTTTGATATTCATCTACAGGAATCATAAAGTTTACACCGAAAGCATAGTCTTTTAAATTCGGAATTCCGTTAAAAGACTGTTGTGAAAAGGGTCGGTTGATATCCAATATTTTCCATTTAGCATTAAAACCAGTATCAGAGATTTTGTCGGAATTAAAAGGCAAATACTCTCCAATAAAATTGGCAGTTTTCCAGTTGGAATTGATATGAACCGTTGTTTCTTTACCAATAGGTATAAAACGAATTTGTTTGCTACCGTTGATACTTAGCGACAGATGAAAGTTGGTGTCTGATTTTTTAGGAAGATCTTCTTCATTCAAAAACGTACTTTCTAATTTATGAAGGTTTAAGTAATTGTAGTAGGCTTTTTCATTGCTGTGATCATCTTCATATTTAGATGTAAACGCATAGGTGTTTTTATGAAATTTAATCTCCACCAAATTATTCACTCCCTTTAAATTTGAGGTTTTTATAATCAAGCGTGCTTTGTTCCAAAGAATATCTTTTTCTTCAATATCTTTTTCGCTAAAATCAGGTGTTGGAAAGCTTCCTTCAATATCAATTTTACTGCTATATACAGCCGTTTTATAAATGCCACGCTTTTTTTCTTCAGGATTAATGGTAGATTTAATATTCAGTTCCTTCGGAAAAAAGTAAGCGTAGTTAATTTTCTCTTCTATTTCGGTTTGCGTTTCTTTTGTTTTTTGATTCTTTACAAACTTTTCTTTATAGGTTTTATAAGGAACTTTTAAAATAGGTCCATAGAGTAATACCTCTTTTCCCCATTTTTGATTGATTTCTTGTACCACTTCTTGCTGTCGGTTCATACGCTCCATGATTAAGCTTTCAATAAAAGATAAAGGAATTAATAAGATGAGAATTAAAACCCCAATCATTAACATTCTAGCAGTAATCGATGTTTTTACCCACTTTCCGAGTTTTCCATTTTGTTTGTTTGATGTTTCCATAGTTTGTTGTTTAAAAGAACTTTGAATTTCAAAGTTTAATGATAAAAAAATTAGTGTTATGTATTCTTAATTAGTTTTTCAAGAGCGTCTATATGTTTTTTAAACTCTTGTTTGCCGAGTTCGGTAGCGTAGTATCTTGTGTTTGGTTTTCTACCTATGAATTGTTTTTCTACTCTAATAAAATCTACTTTTTCTAAGGCTTTTGTATGACTTGCCAAGTTGCCATCTGTAGCCCCGAGCAACTCTTTAAGCGTTGTAAATTCGGCATATTCATTTACCATGAGCACCGACATAATTCCCAGTCGAATCCTATGGTCAAAAGCTTTGTTAATATTTAGAATAATGTTTTTCAAAAAAAGATGAATTATAAAGTACGAAAGTACGGTTACTTTCTGTCATATTTAAAATACATAACTGTGCCATACACAATATGCATTACGCCAAAACCGATTACCCAAAACCAAAAACCGTACCCCGGTAGCATCGCAGCAAGAAGTCCTAATACAACCTCAGTATACCCTAAATACCTGATGTCTCCCACCGTATATTTTGATGCATTAATCAACGCCAATCCATAAAAAAGCAACATCAAAGCACCTGTTTGTCCGTATTTTTGATGTCCTAAAATGATGATGATATAAATGGCACCAGCAACTAACGGAATAAGAAAATTTAAAAGTAATCTTCTGGTGGTAGCATCCCAGATTTTTTCTCCATTCTTTTTAGCCTTTCTAGTCGTTAAAAAGATAGCAGTAGCAATACTTAAAAAACCTACCAACAATAAAACAAAAATAACTATTCGGAAAACCTTTCCGTCCAACAGTAAATAACCATTAGAACTGTTGTTTACCAACCAATAGGCATACGCCGCTCCAATTAGTGCATATATCCCTGCTAAAATACCAGACAATCCACTCAGTGAAATAAACCGAGAAGATCTGTTCATTAAATTTTTAATTTCTGATATGTCTTTTAAATACTCTTCTGAACTCATTTTTAAAGAACTTTGAAAAACAAAGTAAAAGTAATTTTATGAAACTACCAAATAAAATTTTAATAGCAGGGTGATTGCATGAAGTATGAGTGACCTAATCTCATGAATAAGAGTTACTCATAACGTAAAGATTTCTCCTTCCAGGCGAAATGATATTTTTAAATGGATTTTAAAGGTAAATTTTTTAAAATCAATACAATAAGATCCCTAAATCACGTCAAATATTTTTTGAATACCCAGTATGCTTGCATCGACGTAGTTTATTGTATTTTTGAAATGATGAAGCCAGCCGAAGCCTATATACTCGAACAACCAGAACCATACAGGTCTATTTTACTGCATTTGCAAGTGTTGATAGAAAGCAGTTTTCAGAATTTAGAGCTACAATACAAATGGAAAATTCCTGTGTATTATAGTCACGGAAAACCATTATGTTACCTAAACGCATCTCATAAAAAAGGATTTGTTGATGTAGGATTTTGGGCAAAAGGCATTTTACAAGATTTTGATGCTTTTTTGGTTTCAGAAGGAAGAACAGTTGTTAAATCACTTCGCTATAGCTCAGTAGAAGAAATTGACGAAAAAATACTACTGCAAGTTATACAAGAAGTGACAAAACACCATCATAAAGGTTTTTGGAAAAAATAGTGCTTTCGTAATTTATTTTGCAGCTATAATGTATGACAAAGCAGATTTATTATTAAAGTATAACGTGAGTACTCCTGGTTTAATTTTATCAATAGCAATATTTGTATAAGTCCCACTGTTCGTTACTGAAGGATTCTTGGCATGTTTATCTTGTTTGTATTTATAAGTAATATCAGTATTAGATTCTAAGTTTTTTAAAGTGATAAAAATATTTTTAGGGTTGTTTAATTTACCATTGATAGGAGACACTATCTTAGCATTGCTTTCTAAAAAAGGTGTCCAAACCATGGGTAAGTGACTAAAAGAGTTCAAATCGGTTTGTTCAAGAAAGTCACGCCACTTTTTATCACTTGGGTAATGTGTTAGTTTAATTTTGTCTTTAGCAATATTGAAATAATTGAAATTAGGCACTTGTTTCAGTAAGTTAGAATCAAATTTAATTCCGTAAGTAGCATCAATTAAAACCCAATCATTATCAATCTTAACGGCATTCCAAGCATGATTTTTAAATTTTGGTTTTATACCGATGTCGGTGGCTGACATTTTAGTATATCCTTTGATTAACTCGTTTTCAATATGTAATAAATCACAAACTTTTTTAAATATAATAGCAATATCTATGCATACTCCTTCTTTTGATGAAATTGCTTTTTCAGCAATAGCATCATTAATCATTTTTCTTCTCCTTTTTAAATCATCCTTATTATAGTAAACGATAAGTTCTGGATCTTTGAGGGTTGAGTTATTTGAGTTTGAATAAAATCGTATGTTAGAAGTAAGCCAAGAAAAAAGAAATCTTGCTTTGTCTATGTCTGTGTTGAAATTATGATTGATTAGTTGAGTTAGCTCTTTGGTAGAATTTACTTTAACATGATAGTTTAATGAACTATTTTTTTCTAGATTTTGAGAGAAAGAGAGGTTATAAAAGAGAACAATAACAAATAAGCTTTTTTTCATGGCGTGTTTTAATTGAAAACTAAAGATAAAAAATAATTACCGAATCAAAAACTCAAGCATTACTTCTTTATCGATTATCAAAAATAATCGATTGCTGTTTTTACGAGGCGTTGATGTAATTATAGTACTATGGTTATGGGTAACTAGTTTGTCGGGCTTCACAGCATATCGATATCCACTATACCCTAAAGTTACTTTTTGACTTGGCTTCAAATTTTTAATACGTATTTCAATCGTTTTGTTTCCGTTTAGAATTCCTTTTTTAGGAGAAATTAATACCAAGTCAGATTGTAAAAAGGGCGCATTATAAATAGGTTGACTGTAAAATTCCACTTTATTCGTTCTTCCAACCCTGAGTTGCCAGCGTTTTTCTTCAGGAAAATGGGTTTTAAAATACTTTTCTTTTGGAATGTTATAATAGTAAGCGTTAAATAAGGAATGCCACCTATTATTGTTAACAACCCCCGCTGCCCAAGTAGCATCAATGTATATCCATTTACCATGCAGTTTTACAGCATTCCAAGCGTGATTAGCATTGGGTTTGGCATTGCCAATATCACGAGATGAATTTCTAATATGGCCTCTTATAACTTCATTTTCAATTTGAAGCATGGAGCATATTTTAGCAAAAGTTTGTGCGTATCCTTCGCAAATGGCTTTTCGAGTTGTTAAAGTTTGGTTTACAATACTGTCTTTTATTGCTTGCTGTTTTTCTAACTTTTCTTGCTCGTTTCTGTAGCTAAAATAAATTCGTTTTTGTGTAGGATGATAATAGGCATGTAAATCGTATTGTATATTATACGCAAGCCAATAAAATGCTGCTTGTACCTGCTGTTCTTCGGTATTAAAATCTTTCGCTATTTGCTGAGTTAGCCGTGCTACTTTTTTGAATTGTGGGTAATTATTTACTTTCTCTTCAATTAAAGAAAAGTCTTGTGCACTAACACTACCAGTTACTAAAAAGAATAAAAAAAGAAGCTGTTTCATATAGGAGTTAAAAACAATGACATGAAACAAAAACTGTGCCTATAAATTCGTAATCGTTTTTCTAATGGCAACCAAGTTGCTTAATAAACCTTCTAAATAATCGAGATGTAACATATTTGCACCATCACTTTTGGCATTGGCAGGGTCAAAATGAGTTTCGATAAACAATCCATCTACATGGTTTACGACACCCGCACGAGCAATGGTTTCAATCATGTCTGGTCTACCACCTGTAACACCACTAGATTGATTTGGTTGTTGTAACGAATGGGTTACATCTAATACCGTAGGAGCGTATTGGCGCATGGTAGGAATTCCGCGGAAATCAACAATCATATCTTGGTAGCCAAACATGGTTCCTCGATCAGTGATCCACGCTTGTTGGTTGCCGGCATCGTGTACTTTTTTTACGGCATGCTGCATGGCTTCTGGACTCATAAACTGTCCTTTTTTTAGGTTGACAACTTTACCCGTTTTAGCAGCAGCTACGACCAAATCGGTTTGACGAACTAAAAAAGCAGGAATTTGCAATACATCTACATATTGAGCCGCTTTTTCAGCATCAGCAACCTCATGAATATCAGTTACTGTAGGTATATGAAATGTCTCAGAAACTTTACGTAAAATTTTTAACGCTTTTTCATCACCAATACCCGTAAAACTATCAATTCTACTGCGATTCGCTTTTTTAAAACTTCCTTTAAATACATAAGGAATTTCTAATTTATCGGTAATAGTAATTGCTTTTTCAGCAATTCGCATTGCCATATCTTCTCCCTCAATGGCACAAGGACCCGCGAGTAAGAAAAAATTGTTTGAATTAGCATATTTTATGTTTGGAATATCAGTTAAAGCCATCCTTAAAAATTTTCGACAAAATTAAGAAATTAAATTGGCTATATTTAGGCTTTTAAATAAATAACGAATGAAAAAAAATTTATACCCATTAGCATTGCTAAGTGTATCAATTTTAGTATCGTGCAAACAAGTAAAAAGCACTGGTAACAAAGTTGCTACGAATGCTGTTGCGGTAATGCAGAAAAAGGAAAGCAGCCAAGTGTTCATAGATTCAGTTTTAGTAAGAAAACATGTATACACTCTCGCTTCGGATGAAATGGAAGGAAGGAGACCAGGAACTGAAGGGATGGAAAAAGCAACTCAGTATATAGAAAATGAATACAAAAGAATAGGGCTAAAAACCTTTGATACCTTAACTACCTATCGTCAAAATTTTGAATACAAAGGTATACCAATGAGCAATATCATAGGCTTGCTAGAAGGAAGTTCTAAAAAAAACGAATTTGTTATTGTGTCTGCGCATCACGATCATTTAGGCGTAAAGAAATCAGGGAATGGTGATCGAATTTTTAACGGAGCAAATGACGATGCTTCCGGAGTCGCAGGAGTATTATCATTAGCCGAATATTATGCAAAAAAAAGAACCAATGAGCGTAGTATTTTGTTTGTATGTTTTACTGCCGAAGAAATGGGCTTGGTAGGTTCTGAATACTTTGGAAAAGGAATTGACGCTAGTAAATTTGTAGCTGGTATTAATTTAGAATTGATAGGAAAACAACCCAAAACAGGGCCTAAAACGTCATGGCTAACAGGCTTTGATAAATCGGACTTTGGAAAAATAATTCAGAAGAACTTGGAAGGGTCAGGGTATGAAGTGTTTCCAGACCCATACCCGAGGTTCAACCTTTTTTTACGTTCAGACAATGCTTCGTTAGCACGTTTAGGAGTACCTTCTCACACGTTTTCAACAACACCTATTGATATCGATGCAGACTATCATAAAGTAACAGACGAAGTAGCAACTTTAAATATGACTGTATTAACAGAAACTATAAAAGCAGTCGCAAGAGGAACTGAAAGTATTATTGAAGGAAAAGATACCCCCACCAGAGTTACGATGGAGTAATTATATAGAAAACTGAATAAAAAAAGGAGCCTCAAGCTCCTTTTTTTGTTGGCTTTTAGTTGTTTTTTTTAGTGAAACGGTAATTAAATACATCTAAAATTATTTAAAATATTAAAATTATATTAAAATTTTACTATATTCGGAAAGTTTTAAAATAACCTTTAAACCCTTCAAAAATGAAAAAAACACTTTTAAGTTTAACAATTGTTTTTGCTATGATTTCATGTTCTCAACCTGATGAAGCAGTAGAAATACAACAAGAACAAAACTTACTTACACAGAAAGAAATCAACGCAAAAATTACTACTTCTCTAGAACAAACAGGAGATTTTGATTGGATGTCGCAAGATGCGCATACCATTTGGAGCGCCGTAAGTCTTGGAGATAATATTCTAACTATTGGATATGGTAGCGACGAAAACAATTATGCCAAAAGTGAAGAAACAAATTCGATAAAAAATGAGCTTATTGCTTTGGTAAAAAGTTTTGAACCAACTTCTAGTAAGGGAAGTATTGAATTATATGAAGACGAAAATATTAATGTTATTGACGTAAAAGTGACTCAAAAAGAAACGATACAAGTATTGTTAAACGATAGTAGAGTACGGTATATAGAACCAGCAGGATATCAATTTTTAACGTCAGAAGCACAAGCAAAGTCAGACTCTTCTAGTTCTTCTGGTTGTGGTTACGAAGCGACCACGTTAAACTCAAACGACTATCGAACGATAACACCAGGTGCTAGAGTACCTTGGTCATTCGATGCGCATAACATACCACAGGCGTGGAACTATAGTACAGGAGCAGGTGTTACCGTAGCAGTTATTGATACAGGACTGTCGCCTCAACAACGATGGATGAATCAGTATTTTAATGATGGATATTCTTCTGGAAGAACTGTTCAGAAATACGGAACGTTTGTAGATTCTTGGTGGTCATGGTCTAATAATTATGATGGCGTGAACGATAAATGCGGACACGGAACAAGCATGGCTTCTGCGGCTACTGCACCTAGAAATAACAATAATTTGCCAGTAGGAGTAGCTTACAATGCGAATTTAGTTTCGTATCGCGCCGTAGAAAATGTAGTAATTGACGATTATCATGAAAAGCGTGGGGTTGCCGAAGCATTAACTGCATTGGGTAATAGAAGTGATGTAAGAGTTATTTCAATGTCTATCGGTTCTCCGTTTAGTATTGGGCGTGTTGAAGATGCCGTAAAATATGCGTACAACAGAGGAAAAATGATTATTGCCGCAGGGGGTACTTCTACTTCTTTTACTACTTGGTACGGTGTTATTTTTCCTGCAAATATGAGTGAAACGGTAGCTGCCACGGGTGTTCGAGAAGGACAATACAGCAAATGTGATGTATGCCATACGGGGTCAAAAATTGATTTCACTATACAAATGCAACGAACTAATGGTACGAGTAATAAAGTACCTGTACTAAGTTATTACGATGGAAAGTCAGATTATGTGGGAGGATCGTCAGTAGCTACAGCAACTACAGCAGGAATTGCCGCATTGGTGTGGGCAAAGCACCCAAGCTGGTCTAGAGCACAAGTGTTACAAAAAATGAAAGAATCTTCTGATTTTTATCCGAACAAACATTCACAGTTTGGATATGGAAATATTGATGCGTTAAAAGCAGTTCAATAAAAATCAACTAACTAAACCAAGAAAAAGTCTCGTTTGTACGAGGCTTTTTGTATTTTTATAAGGTGTAGTTTGGTGTTTAATATGTAAAAAAATATTTATGAAATATGGTACGCTTCTTTTGCTATTGCTTTGTATAGGCTGTTCTTCTTCTAAGGTAGTGTATGACTATGATAGTACAACAGATTTTAGCGAATACAAAACCTTTAACTTTTTTGAAGATGTAGGTAAAGGTTTAACAGCATTAGATGTAAAAAGAGTAACCCACGAGGTAAAACTAGCCTTAGAAGCAAAGGGAATGCAATTGTCTGAAACACCAGCTATGTATGTGAATATTTTCGCTGAAGAACGAGAATCTCTTAATAGAAATACCATAGGTGTGGGTATAGGAAGTGGGGGAGCAAATGTTGGTTTCGGTATTTCTGGTGGTATTCCTATTGAAAGTAGGAAAATAAATCAGCAACTTACCATTGATTTTGTAGAGAGCAAGAACAATCAACTTATCTGGCAAGGAATTGCTACAGCTGATTTACGAGAAAAAATAACACCAGAACAAAAAATTGTATATTATCAAAAAATAATAGAAAAGGTACTAGATAAGTATCCTCCCAAAGATATTGAATAGTTATTTTTTCAATAATAGCAAGGGTTTTTAGGTGTTTAACGTGAGTTAGGTATCAGTGTTGATTTTAAGATTTTATCTTTAAAAGGGGTATTTCGACTGGAAGGAGAAATCTTTAAGTTATGAGTAACTCTTATTCATGAGATTATGTTACCAATACTTCGTTTTATCGATATGACACACTATTGATTTTTAGTGAATTCAATTTGATATTGTATCCCAGACTTACCTTTGTTTAGACTTTTCTCTTCAAAAGTAGCAGGCTTTAAGGCATCTTTAATCAGTTTATCAGGTTTAAAAATAGTATGGACACTTTTTATGTTGCTCGCAGTTACTTTGTCGACAGTTTCACTTTCTTCACTACTGCCATAATGGTGTTTATAAACAAAGCATAGTAGTCTTTTTGTAAAAACGTAGTAGTGTTTTGAGTAAAACATAGTAGTGTTTTCAACAAAACATTAAGGTGTTTAAAAAAGGTGTTTTTAAGTGGTGTAGTAAGGGTATAAAAAAAAGCCTCCAAAATTATTTTGAAGGCTTTGATTATATGTAGTATTACTTTTTTAGAATTGGTAACGGATACCTAAACCAAAGTCAGAGTTAAACCCGTCATAAGAATCATTGAATCCAATTTCTGGTCTAAAGTCTAAAGATAGGATTAATGGAATGTCAAAATTATACTCGATTCCAACTACACCTGAAGCAAACACAAATGTTTCAGATCCTCCTTCTATTGTTATACCATTTGATGTTTGGTCTTTAAAACTCCAAAACCCTAAACCACCACCAACGCCAGCGTACCAGTTAAAACGGTTTTCTAAGTTCCACACCCATTGGTATAATGCTGTTGCTTTAAACCCATCATAATTCTTACCATTTCTAAGACCTAAATCAATCTCTAAACGGTTGTTATCGCTCAATCTACGTTGGTAAGAGACTTCGGCACCAAAGCCGTCATTATCGCCAAAGCGAAGACCAAGCGCATTTTTTGAAATATCTTGAGCGTTAGCTGTAAAAAATGATATGGTTACAAAACCAATAAATAAAAATAATTTTTTCATAATTTTTAATTTAATGTTATCTGCTCGCTAAGATAACTTTTTTTATTTAATTACTAATCTTTTTCCTTTTGAATGACTGGTAAACTCAGGAGCATACATACTCTGTATTGTGGTAATACCATTGCTAAAACTCCCTGCATTATTTACTCGAACATCGTATTCAAATACATACACTCCTTTCGGTAGATAGTCAAAAAAGAAATTTGTTGCAGCATCTTTGATACTTTCATAATAACCTACACCATCTTGTCTTTTGTATTGTGATAGTGTATTAATAGGCTCAACTCCACTTGCTCTCATATCTTTCATGTGTACAAATTCCATGTCTCTGTCAGAGACGAAGTTCAATTCTAACAGTAAGCAAATCGCCTACTTTTAGTGGTGTGTTCTCAGTGAGTTCTTGAAGTTCTTTACCCGTATGAGTGTTTACTTTTTTAAATAGTTTTTTACTTAATTGTAGTGGCGTTTTTGCTGAGGTAATTTTATCTAAATCTTCAAAATACTGCCAATACAAACCACCCCAAGCGATACCTTTTCCTTTTTTAGTAATGTTAACGGTACTCATATCACTTGTAATTTCAGCACCACTCCATGATGTTTTAAAATAACCAGTACCTGCTTCGATTTTTGTATTTTCTAATTTGGTTGGACTGATAGTTTTTGTTCCGACGGTTACAGCGACCATATCGGTTACCGAAATCCAATCACTACCTTGTAATAATAAGGCATACACAGCTTCGGTGGTAGCTTTGGTAGTTTTCCAACGGTTGGTTTGTTTATTTTTTAACAACCATATTTTTAGGTTGTCAACAGTTTTGGTATCATTTTCAATTTCTGAAAAGGCTTCAATTAATAACGATTGTGTTTCAATAGGCGCTTGATGCCAGTACCAACTAGGTTGATTTTCTTTCCAGTACATTCCTAACTCATCAGAAGTAATACTGTTTTCTCTTAAAGAATTTAAAATTTTGGTAGCCACAGCTGTGTTACCGCTTCTAAATTGTTGTAAGGCAATTTGTCCTTTTCCATATAAATTAAATTCTTTCCAATAGGTGGTTGTTTGGTTTTTATAATAAGCTACAGCGGTTTTAAATGAACTGCTAATATCGATATGATTATAAAAAGAACGCATGTATAGATATTGAATGATGAAATAGTTTAGGTGGTTTTTCTCTAAATACTTGGTGTATTCTTTTTGTCCTTTTTCAGCCTTAATACGTTCAGCATTTTTTAGTAGTCTTTTGTACATATCCTCAATTTCAGCATCTAAAAAATGCACTGATTTTTTTATGAGTGCTGTAGTAGCTTCAGTGTTAAAAGTGATGCCTAACTTTTGTAAATGCCCGAAACCAGTAGCAATATGGTTTGTAATGTATATGTTGGGATAATCATTGCCTTTAAACCAAGGGAAACCACCATTATTTAATTGCATTTGTAGCAGTTTGTTCATGGTGTTTTGTTGTGCATTTTGCATGGTGTTCATATCAAATAACAAGGCAATACGTTTCTTTTGCTCGGTTTCTGACTGCGCATCACGCAACCATGGAGTTTCTTGAATGAGCAACGATTTTAATTCTTGATTTTTTTCTAAGTTGCTCAGCAAAGCATCTGAAGATTTCCAAGTATTGAAAACTTCTTGAATTCTCGGGTTTGAATTTACGATATGACTCGCCAGTGCGTTTGCATAATAACGGGCAAAGGTTTGTTCGCTACATTCATACGGATACTCCATTAAATACGGTAAGGCTTGTACGGCATACCAAGCTGGATTGGAGGTTACTTCTAATGTAAGTTTATGGTGATTGAGCGTAGTCGAAGTCTGATTTTTTAACTTATCCAATGTAAATGTTTTAGATTGATTAGAACGAACCCAAAGCGGCAAGGTTTCTGTAACCAACATTCGGTTCGATAAAACAGGCAATACGTTTTGTTCTCCGTCAGAAAAAGCTCCTGCTTTTGCAACAATTTTATATTGAATTGCTTGGTAGCTATCGGGAATAGAAAGGTGCCAAGACACATTGGTATTTCCGTTAGCGTCAACAGAAAAAGACTGGTTTTTAGAAGAGTTGTTTAACAAGTTGATTTCTTCTCCAGTAATCGCATCGGTTAGTGTAAGTTGTGCTGTTCCTTGTAAGTTTTTATCAGCGATGTTTGCAATTTTAGTACTAAAAGTTATTTGGTCGCCTTCTCTTAAAAATCTCGGAGCATTCGGAATAACCATCAATTCTTTTTGAGTTACAGTCGTGAGTGTTTTGCTTGCCGATTGCAATTCTTTGGTGTGTGCTAGTAATTGTAATTTCCAACGTGTTAAGGCTTCTGGAGTCGTAAAACTAAAGGTTACATTTCCGTTTTCATCTGTTTGTAAGTGTGGATAGAAGAATGCTGTTTCTTGTAGGTTTTTACGAATTTGTACTCCGTCTAAAGAAACTTTTTCTTCTTTTTCTTCTTCTGCTTTTTGAACACCATAAGCAGTTACAACCATTTCATCTAATAAATTTGCTGGAGCACCTAGAGTAGCTTCTTCTTCAACGGCGATTTCTCTTTCTGGAGAAGGAGCTATTCTAGTGCTCATTGCTAAAGCTTTTGGATACATATTTCTATTTCTTCCGAAGTAGAATCCAAACCAATTTAATTGGTCATATCGTTGTGTTCTAAATGAAGAGGGGTGTGCAGTATTTGAAATTCTAAAATGTTCGTTTCCAAAACTTTGGTATGCGTTAGCGCTACTTCCGTATGGAGAATATGTTAGGGTTTCAATAGGGGTAAACTCCCAATGATTTGGTTTGAATTCATCTAGAGAAACGTCGTACATACTTGCGAGTACTTCGGCAGTAACCTTATTGCTATGGTCGTTTTTAATGGTAAAACTCCATGTTTCTTGAGTTCCAGGTTGTAATTTATCTCTAAATGTATGAGTTTCAATAGCAATGGTTTCTTGTTCGTTTGCAACCGAAATAGGAATGGTACCACTTACAAAACTATTGTACTTTACAAAGTAGTATTTTACAACGAATCCACCAACATCCTCTTTTGTAACGGGGATTTTAATTGTTTTCAGGTTGTTGCTTACATGAATGAGTTTGGTGTTTAGAATGGTATAGTTTTTTTCTACTTGAAGGACTATAGTCATGTCTTTTGAAGCAGAACCAACATGCAATTCTACAATATCATTAGGTTTGTAACTTGTTTTGTTCGTTTTATAAGAAAACAGTTGTTTATCTACTACTTTTTTCTCGGTAATATCACTTACTGTAAAAAGTGCTTTGTCGGTTACTTTTTGTCCGAATTGATCTTCTGATTCTAAAGTGATTAGATACTTTCCAGAAATCCATTTTTTATAGTTGTCGAGTACAATTTCTTTCGACTTTTGAGTATCAAAGTGTTGCTCAAAAACCAAGGCTCCTTTTTTCCAATTTTCTGTATTTTCTTCTTCAGAAGTATAGGCGTCATGAGGAAATAGTTTTCTAAATTCTGTTTCTGAAATATCTTGATAGTCTGGAGTTTCCCAAGGTCTTTTACGTAGCGGATTTTTAGGTGCTTGTAGTTTGTGAATTTTAACAACTCCTTTTGCCCCAACAAACTCACCGTTTAAGTTGTTGCTTGAAATTTTAATGGTAGTTTCCTTTTCTGATTTTTGAATGGTTGATGGAATTTGTATGTTGGCAAGTAGGGCGTGATAACCTACTTTTACAACGGTGGTTGCCGAACGGGTCTCTCCATTCACATCGGTTACATCGGCAGAAACTTCATATTCAAAAACAGGTAAGTTTTCTCTGTTTACACTTTCATCGGGTAAGGCTTTGAACGTGATTGAAAAGTTGCCTTGCGTATCAGTGAATAACTCACCATGCGTAATTTCTTGCGCTTCTGAAGTAAATTGAGGTCTACGCCAGTACCACCAAATCGGATACTTTACTTTACGGTATACGCGATACACTACTTTGGCATTTGTAATTGTTGACCCAGCATAGGCTTTTGCTAATCCGTTTATGGTAATACTATCGTTTAATTTATACGTTTTTGTAATGGGGTTGAATTCAGTTTTAAACTTAGGGCGTTTGTATTCTTCTACCGAAATGCGAGCGATATACTCTTCTCTTTCAAAATCAAAATCTACAGAGTCGTAAAATTTACTTTCCTGTGTTTCACTTTCATCAATAGAGAACCAATATTCACCCGTCAATCCTGTATTTGGAATTATAATTTCTCCAGATCCAGAGCCGTATTCGTTTAGTTGTATATCGAGTGTTTTTACAGCTTCACCATTTACGTCGTGTAAGGTTATTTGTACAGGTTCATTGGTAAAAGGAATGGTTTTTTCTCCTTGTTTTTGAATAAAAATAGTTTTAAAATATACCGTTTGCCCAGGTCTGTAAATACTTCTATCTGTAAAAACAAAAGGTTTTATGCTTGTATATTCGTTGTTTGCGGTTTTGGTAGCTGGTTTTTGATATTTGTTTAGGTAATAATTGCCAAATACAGCGGCATCATTTTTGGTGGTAACGGTAACGTATACATTGCTGTAACTGGTGTTACTTTTAAAATAAGCAAATCCGTTTTCGTCGGTTGTTAATTTTTTGCGAATCGATTGTCCATACCTGTGTTTCTTATTTTGTAACAACAATTCAGCATTTTTAATAGGCTCTCCTGTGTTTCTATCGAGTACTTGATAGGTTTTTACCCCTTTGCTATCATTTTCAATTAAGGTTAAATTGGTTACTTGTACACTGGTTGTGCCATATAAAGAGGTGCTATTAAACGTAGGGTTTTGATGTGCTACAAGTATATAATTTCCTTGTGGAAGTTTTGGAACTACCACCTCAGTAGTATGTGGTAAATAATCGTTTTCGTTTCGTAAGCTGCTATTCCATGAAGTAACTTTTGTAAGTTTTTTTATAAAGTTAAAACGGTTTACTTCTCGATACATATTTTGAAGCTCTTCTAATTGTTTATGGTCAATTTTATAAGCTGAGAAGTATAATTTATCAATATTGTTATAGGTAATTAATAGCCTAGAATGCGCTTGAATAGGAACAATTTTTTCAGAAACAATACTCAGCGATGTAGCTGTAATTTGTTGTTGTAAAATGTTCGCTTTTTCGGCAGCAAAACTTTTAGGAAACTGCTCCATTATTTTATTACAAATAGCAAGGGCTTCTTTGTTTTTAAAACGAAAGTCTTCATTTTTTTCAGCTGTATATAAATTGGCTTGTTTAAGATAAACGCTCGCTATTTCATAACGGTACAATCCGCTAACTTCGTTGTTTTTTAAATTACTAACCGATGTTTTTAGTGTTTGTAACAATACCTCTTCTTTGTTATTAAAAGTTGCGTGTTTATTTACAAATTGTAATCGTTGAATATCTACATCGGTAAGTGCCTTAAGATGGTTGTTTTTTATATGAAAACTGATTAGTTTTTGGTAGATTTTTAGTGCATTAAACTGTAAGGATGTCTCATCTTTAGTGTTAAGGTTTAAGGTAGAAAAGTTCTTAGCGCTAGTTAGGTAGGAAGTGTCGTTAATTTTAAATTGATAATTAGGCTTAGTAATGTTGGTTTCGGGAGTTTCATAAAATTCTAAGGCATTATGCGCTAAAAAGTCAAATAAGGTAGGGCGGTACTTTTCAGAGTCTACTTCAGTATAAATAATGTCTTTAAAAGTGCGAACGTTAGTTGCTTTTAGTTGTAATTCGTTCTCTAGAGATTGCTGATAATGCTTATGAATTTCAGTAAAAAGGGTGTTTAAATCCCAAGTTCTAAAATCATCTACAGCAACTTTCTGTTGTGTTTTTGTACGATCGTAAAACTTCCATCTGTTTTGATTAAAGTATTGCCAGTAAAGGTTGGCTAACATACTTTCTAGTATGTTTTTTGAAGGAAAATCACTTTTGTTAATATGCTGTTTAAAATTATGTATAATTTGTAACTGAGCATCTTCTTCTAAAATTAAAGAATATTTACTCTTGTACAATAACGATTTTATAATTTGAGGAGCATTGTTGCTTTTTTCGGCCTTGGTATAAATAGTGTTGACCACTTGTAAGGCTGATTTGGTCAAGTTTTCTGACTCTAACTGACGAACTTTTTCCCATAAATTGTTATAGTTTTCTTGAGCATACGTCAGTGACGAAAATAAAATCATTAATAGAATCGGGGTTGTTTTTTTCATAATTTTAGTTATTTATTCATACGAAGCACTAAAAAATAGTTGTTTTTTACAAGCTAAATATCGTAAAGTCGCTATTTGAATGAGTGAACAAGACCATTTAAAAGAGTTTCGATTTAAAGATACTTAAAATTCTCGCTTGGTTTTGTATTTTTGATGCCTATATCTCAGATAACAGCACAATGAAAATTCACTTTATAGCCATCGGCGGTAGCGCAATGCATAACTTAGCAATCGCATTACAACAAAAAGGATACCAAGTAACAGGAAGTGATGACACGATTCACGATCCGTCTAAAACTCGATTAGCGAATAAAAACTTGTTGCCCGATGCCTTTGGTTGGTTTCCAGAAAAAATAACAACCGATTTAGATGCTGTAATTTTAGGAATGCATGCTAAAAAAGACAATCCTGAATTGTTAAAAGCACAAGAGTTAGGTGTTACAATTTATTCATATCCTGAATTTTTGTACAAACAGTCTAAAGACAAAACTCGTGTGGTTATAGGGGGTTCTCATGGAAAAACAACCATTACGTCTATGATTTTACATGTGCTGAATTACCACGATATGCAGGTAGATTATATGGTAGGAGCACAGCTAGAAGGTTTTGATACGATGGTGCATCTTACTAATGACAATGAATTTATGGTTTTAGAAGGAGACGAGTATTTGAGTTCTCCGATAGATATGCGTCCGAAGTTTCATTTGTATCAACCCAATATTGCCTTATTGAGTGGAATTGCTTGGGATCATATCAATGTGTTTCCAACGTTTGAAAATTATGTTGAGCAGTTTTCAATTTTTACTGATTCTTTGACAAATGGGGGTATTATGGTATATAATGAAGAAGATAAGGTACTGAAAGAGATTGTGGAAAAATCAAATCACCCGATAAAGAAGTATCCCTACAAAACACCTACTTATTTTATTGATAATGGAATTACTTACTTAGAAACTCCTGAAGGTGATTTACCATTGGAAATTTTTGGAGAACATAATTTGCAAAACTTAGCAGGAGCTAAATGGATTTGCCAGCACATGGGGGTTGATGAAGATGCCTTTTATGAGGCAATAGCTAGTTTTAAAGGAGCTAGCAAACGTTTAGAAAAGATAGCTGAAAATTCGTCATCAGTAGTGTTTAAAGATTTTGCGCATTCACCTTCAAAAGTAGCTGCGACGACGGTAGCGGTTAAAAATCAGTATTCAAATAGAAGGTTACTAACATGTTTAGAGTTACATACCTATTCGAGTTTAAATGCTGATTTTTTATCAGAATACAAAGGAGCTTTAGACAAAGCAGATATAGCGGTGGTGTTTTATTCTCCGCATGCGGTAAAAATAAAGCAATTAGAAGCCGTCTCAAAAGCACAAATAGCCGAGGCATTTGAACATGATGATTTGATTATTTACACCAATCCGCAAGAATTCAAAGAGTTTTTATTTAGTCAACACCTTGAAAATACGGTTTTATTACTGATGAGCTCTGGTAATTATGGAGGCTTAGATTTTGATGAGGTTAAAGGGTTAATTTAAGTTTTTTTAAACCAAGTTGAATTAATTTTTGACGTATCCATTCTCTATCTGATATTCTTTTGAATAACCAAGTTCTTATTTCTTTGTTTGAGAAAGCTTTAGAAATGATGTTGATTCTTTTTTGTAAAAAAAGCTTCTTTCTAGTAATTGTTTTTTTAGATGGTTTTATCAGTCCTTTATTAAACAAAGTAATAGCTTTTGAACTATGTCTATCAGTTTTGAATGTAACAGTTTCAGAGTTTAAAGTAAATCTTGTGATGGCTAAAAAATTATTTAAAGGAATAAATAGTTTATTGTAATTGCTAATAGCTTCTAAGGGATTCACTTTTTTTGAAAGTAAAAAAACATCATAAGCATTTCTCAGAGATATGTTATTATAGAACTGTCCATCATCATTTATTTGCTTAGCAATGATAGATAAACTAAGTTGATTTTGGTAACTTAAAAAATTAATAGAATCGCTGTGAATTGAATCTTTTGATACAAACTCATAATTAAACTCGTCTGCATATTTTTCGATCAAAAGTTCTTTGTGTATTTCTACAGCAGCTATTTTTTCTTTCTTTTGAAGTCTAGGATGGTGCTTGAAAGAAGGAAAATCATATTCAGATTCAATAACTTTTACATAGTTATTATCATTTAAAATTTGAATTGTAGGCTGGTATTCTTCTTGAGAAACAATAAAATCGATATCACCTACCATACGTTCGGCAATATCCTCATAGAGTCCTTCTAATAAATTACCAGTTCCTTTTAGAAAAACAGGAGTGATGTTGTTAGAGCGCAATAGTTCATTAATTTCTTTGGCTTGCTCAATAATCTGTTGATTGCGTTCTCTGTTTAAATCGGTAATATGTTTCATATACTCAACTAAATCTGTAGGCAGATAGGCTAAAAAATTCACACGTTTGAAGTTGCAGTACAGAGCAGGAAAAACATAATGAGCGGTACTAAGTTTTACAACCGCATCCCAATCTACTAAATTAGCTTTTATTTTTTCTTCAACCAATACGCGATTGTGTATTTCGTGAGTAATTGTTAAACATTTTCCAACAAATAGCAGGGTCTCTTTATAATTCATCTGTGAAGATTTTTTTACCGTTGTAATCATTTTTTCATTATCAGAATAGGTCAGCTGATAACAGGGTAGCTTATCGAACCAATCTAAGAAAATTTCGGCATTTTCTCGGCTAGGTGATAACCAAGAATCGGGTACCAATTGTTGGAAGGCATGGAGCTTTGATATTTTATCAATTTTTAAATCGGAATCGGGTTCATACTTTATAAATAGCAACGCTTTACACGGATTTTGCTGTGAAAAGTTGTTGGTGTTTGGAGGTAAGAATCGAACAATTTTATTCAGGTTTTTAAAATTGTATTCTTTGGCTGTTTCAAGGTTAGGGTAAAAGGGGAGCAAGGTTTTAATGCTGTTTTTCTTAATAGAAATAGCGGCAGGAAAGCTATATATCTTTTTATTTGTAGCATCAATAGGAACAAAATCATCAGCCAAACAGGTAAAACCATTGGCTTGTAATAGTGCCAAAGAAGTACTTTTCCCGTTACCAGAATCACCCAAACATAAAATAGCATTGGTACCATTACTCACTGCCGAGGCATGGAAAACTCCCATCCATTCATCTTCACTTTTATGATGTATTTTTTGCACTAATTCCATAGAAAACTTTCCTTGAAAATAATGTGTTTCTTTCAAATTCCACGTTCCGATTATTACTCCATCAACCGTAAAAGAAATAGCATTAGCATTACTATATACTTCAAAATGATGGTGTGTTTTAGTGCTTTTTTCAACTTCTAAATGTGCAAATTTTGGATGTATTAAAAAAGCTTCTTTGCCTGTAGCATAACTCACTTTGAATACGATGTTATTAACAACGTAATATTTAATAATTTCAAAATTATTGGGTTTGTCTATTGAAGTTGATTCAGAGATTGATCGGTTGTTAGATGATATCAGTAAGGTTTCAATATCAGTAACAAGATTAGCAGCTTGTTGATAAGGAATGTTAACTTGATTAAATAAATGTGTAATTATTTCTTGTTTGTTTGTCTTATTATGTAATAGCAAAAGGATTTCTGCTACCAATGGTTCAACAATAATGTATTGATTAGTGTCTTCAAACCAAACAATACTTTTGCCTTCAATATCTCGTCTGATAATTTTAGTCTTCATAAGACTTTAAAGTTAAAAAACCTCGATAGAATTATTGAGTTTTTTTAGTAGAAATATTCAACAATTTTTAAAATTTAGTTTTTAATTTTAGAAGTTTGTTTTTTGGCTTTCTTAGTTACTTATTTTAAGATAACTTTTTTAGAAACTTCTCCTAAAATAGAGTTTAATTTAACGATATACACTCCAGTAGCTAGTTTTGGTAAGCTAATTGTGCTTACACCGTTTGAGTTTACTGTGGTATGTAAAACTTCTTTACCTAAAACAGAGTAAATGCGAACCTTCGCATTTACTTGTAGTCCTACAATAGTAATTTCATTAGTCGTCGTACTGTACATACTAATATTTTGTAAAGAAGGAGCTACGTTGCCTGTAGGTTGTTTAGCACTAGTGTGTAAGTAAAATTGTCCTAAGTTACCTGTGTTGTTTGTAGGAGTAACCGTATAAGTTTCTTCTGATAAGTTTGTAAACACGTTGTTGCTTCTATCTTCTAAATACACCTGTAAGTTTTCGGGTAAATTTTTAGTATGTACAGAAAAAGTTACTTCTTCACCACTTTTTGCCTTTATTCCTACAGGAATAACCATACTTTCAAAATTGGTATTTGGTAAGGTTTGAATAGCTAATTGCTCTCCTTTATTATCGGTTAGTAATTCTGTAAATACAGCTAATTTAGAAGAGTCTTCTCCAAACATTTTCGAATCATAACTTTTATCGTATCCCGTAGTTTTTCCTGAAATATAAAAAACTTTGGTAGCTCTTTTTATATCGTTATTATCAACAAATAATTCAATTGAAGGATTGGGTTCTTGTCGCATGAACGTGTCAGCATTTTGATGACTTTGATTAGCAGAAGAGAATGTAACGCTATTGCTTGCAGCAGCTTCTACAAAGAATGCTTGTCCTGGTGCAATTTCTATAGGGTCTGCTGCATTTTTGGTAATGTATTGTGTACCGTCCCATAACCATATAGTTTCACTCGTAAGTAGTGATGTATTAGCTGAGGTAAAACTAGCAGAGTTGATATAGGCTGTATAAGGATTACCAAGTAAATTATAATTCGTTCTATCACCTGTGTTGACAGCTATACTAACATTAGTAGTATTTGCCGTACCTGTAAATGAAAGCTCTCCAGGAGTAGCAAATTTAACCGAATATCCTCTTCCTTTATCTAAAATTCCAGTACTACCACTTTGTACATACAACCACGCAGGACCAGTAATATTACTATAAGGAGCAAGTCCTAAATTACCTCCAGCTCCAGAAGCTAGGGTATGGTTGGTAATCATATCTTCCATGGTTTCACCCGAAGCAGGAGAAGAAACTAAATACCAGTTGGTTGTAGGTAAATTACGTTTATAGGTAACAGTACCAGTAACTGTACTTTGTGGTAAAAAGGAAGCCCCACTATGAATGGTTAAGGAGTTGAACGTTATTGCTGATGAAGCAGTAGGGTAATTTGTCACATTGTTTGGAATAACAATATCACTTGTTGTTAAGGGCAATGTATTGTCTATCCAGTTGGTAGCCGTTTCCCAGTTACTATCTGTAATTCCAGTCCATTTTACTGTTGATGAAAAAGGAGTGTTGTTGGTATTATCTCTACCAGGGGAAAATAATACAGGATTTGATGTTATTGTTGAATGTTGTACAAAAGAACCCGTAAGGTCGTCATTTCTCGCAATGGATTGATTATTTCCAGCAGATGAGCTGTATGTTTCTGTTAAAATGATGCTACCAGAGTTATTTTTAATAATAACAGCATCACCACCATTGTTAAGTCCTAACAGCCCTGAGGAAGCTACTTGAACTAAACCAGGTATAGTTATGGGGTTACCTCCTCCAAAAACAACAATCGCTTCATTAGCAGGTAAAATGGTTCCGTTAGCGAAACGATGTCTATCACTAACAGCATCTGCCAATACCCAGTTAGATAGGTCGATGTCAATACCACTGCTATTATATATTTCAACAAATTCATCTTGAGAGGTATTAACAGTTCCATCTCCATTGGCATCTCCATTATTAGCATCAGGGTCTGCATTTATTTCATTAATAACAATCGGTATATCATCATCGTAAATTGTAATGCTATGCTGCTGAATGGTAATATTAGCAGTACCCGAAGTTACTGTTATATCTAAAACAATCGTTTCACTTTCAAAATCTGTATCGCTATGAATGGCTAAAGAGACATTTTGAGTGCCATTACCAGTAAAAGTTAAAGAAGAGGTGTTTAATGTATAATCGTTTGTCTCGGCTGTACTCGAACCATTTACAGAAATACCTATGGTTACATCGGAAGAATAATTAGAAAAAGTTATAGGAATTAATTTATTAAAAGTAGTATTTGTTTCATTTTCTGAACTCGAAGCAGCGTCAAATCCAACTGAGGGATTTGCAGTTTCAGAAACAGTAAAAGAGGCAATACTATAGCCATTTCCGTCACCATTTTCATTAAACTCAAAACCTACTTGTATCGTGTTATTGGTAGCAACATCTAGGTTATAGATGTTATAATTGACGGGGTCGCCATTAACAGTCGATTCAACTGTTGTTTCAACTCTCGTTCCTCCATCGAGAATGTAAAAATACGTAAAAGAATCATCGTTGGCTCCGATGTTTGTTCCAATAGCAGAAATACTAATTACCGAAATAGCAGAAATGTCAATAGATTGACTCGTAAATATACCCTGTCCACCCCAGTCATCAGATATTAGAGCACCATCATTTACTTTAAAAGAGTTCGTTGTACCATCTGTAGCAGGTGTAGTGCTATATGATACAAACCATTGGTTTGTGGTTGCCCCGAAAGGTCCAATGCTTATAGGACCCGCAGCAGGAGGATTTGACGTCGTATGGTCGGCAAATCCATCTCCATTGTTTGAAAAGTCAGCATTGTAAATTTCTTGAGCGAAGAGTCCTTTCGCAGTGAAAAGCACCATCAAAAGCACTATTGAATAGTAGTCATTTTTCATTTTGAATTTTTTTGGTGTACAAAATACAAAAAAAAGTGCTTGATTTAAAGTTTTTATATTGCATTAATGTTATGTAGTACGATTTATGTTTTATTATTTCGCATTTATATACATTGTCTCTTCGAGTAAAATTAGTTGAATGAAATAGAAATAATTTTGTATCAAGAGGTGATAGCATGGTTCTCGATAGCTCTGCTGAGCCTAGTAGAAGTACAATCTTTAATTGATTATCATTCTTAAAAATCACTATCATTGATATCTTTTCTCAACGACTTATATTTTACATAGAATACTCTTTTTTTCTTTTTCCATTCATGAAAACTTTTCAACTACGCTCAGAATAAAACAAGACAAAAAATCTAGTCTTAACCAACCTACACTCAAAAATAATCATCCTCGAACCTAAATTAAAATAGCTCTCTATCGCTCAAATAGATTTGAATTTTAACGGTTCTTGTGGTGTTATTTTTGGCTTGTCTGCATACGACGAGGTGCTTTTTAGTAATCTAGTTAATCAAAATTAATTTTGCCTTTCAAAAATAATTCTATAGCTGTTTTTGCATTTGCTTGACATTTTTTGTCTGTTATCTCGAATTGACAGTAAACGAAAAAAATGATTCGTAAATGGTATTAGATAAAAGCAAGTGCCTTGAAAAGTAAAATGGGAGATCATTTTTTTTAGAAGTTATTTTCTGAAACAATAAAAAAGCACTGTTTTAAAGAAACAGTGCTTTTTGTTAATAAAATAATTTATGCCTAAAAGTCTTTACCTGGGGTTTCAGGGCTTTGTGCTTGTGCTTTTTTAGGATTTAGAATCATGTATGTACCTAAGGCAGTTAATGCGGCATATTTACCGTAGCTACCTATTTTTTTAAGCGCTTCTTTACGAGTAATATCGTTGGTACTTCCGTCTGTGTTTTTTATATTTTTTTTCATGACTTATCAGTTTTTAGGTACTTATTTTAAAATCACTTTTTTAGAAATCTCTCCTAGCTCAGAATTTAACTTAACAATATACACTCCAGTAGCTACCTTTGGTAAGCTAATTGTGCTTACACCGTTTGAGTTTACTGTGGTATGTAAAACTTCTTTACCTAAAACAGAGTAGATGCCAACCTTCGCATTTCCTTGTAGTCCTACAATAGTAATTTCATTAGTCGTCGTACTGTACATACTAATATTTTCTAAAGAAGGAGCTACGTTGCCTGTAGGTTGTTTAGCACTGGTGTGTAAGTAAAATTGTCCTAAGTTACCTGTGTTGCTTGTAGGAGTAACCGTATAAGTTTCTTCTGATAAGTTTGTAAACACGTTGTTGCTTCTATCTTCTAAATACACCTGTAAGTTTTCGGGTAAATTTTTAGTATGTACAGAAAAAGTTACTTCTTCACCACTTTTTGCCTTTATTCCTACAGGAATAACCATACTTTCAAAATTGGTATTTGGTAAGGTTTGAATAGCTAATTGCTCTCCTTTATTATCGGTTAGTAATTCTGTAAATACAGCTAATTTAGAAGAGTCTTCTCCAAACATTTTCGAATCATAACTTCTATCGTATCCCGTAGTTTTTCCTGAAATATAAAAAACTTTGGTAGCTCTTTTTATATCGTTATTATCAACCAATAATTCAATTGAAGGATTGGGTTCTTGTCGCATGAACGTGTCAGCATTTTGATGACTTTGATTAGCAGAAGAGAATGTAACGTTATTGTTTGCAGCAGCTTCTACAAAGAATGCTTGTCCTGGTGCAATTTCTATAGGGTCTGCCGCATTTTTGGTAATGTATTGCGTACCGTCCCATAACCAAATAGTTTCACTCGTAAGTAGTGATGTATTAGCTGAGGTAAAACTAGCAGAGTTGATATAGGCTGTATAAGGATTACCAACTAAATTATAATTTGTTCTACTACCTGTACTGATTGCTTTATTAACATTACTAGTATTTGCCGTACCAGTAAATGAAAGCTCTCCAGGAGTTGCTAATTTAACCGAATATCCTCCTCCTTCAGCTAAAATTCCAGTACTACTACTTTGTACATACAACCATGCAGGACCAGTAATATTACTATAAGGAGCGAGTCCTAAATTACCTCCAACTCCAGTAGCTAGGGTATGGTTGGCAATAATATCTTGTAGGGTTTCACCCGAAACAGGAGAAGAAACTAAATACCAGTTGGTTGTAGGTAAATTTCGTTTATAAGTTACGGTACCTGTTACGGTGCTTTGTGGTACAAAAGAAGCCCCACTATTTAGTGTTAGTGTATTAAAAGTTACTGCTGATGTAGCCGTTGGATAATTCATTAACCCAGCAGGAATAACAATATCTGCATTGGTTGGTGGAACGATATTCGGGTTCCAGTTAGAAGCCGTATGCCAATCGTTGTTAGCAGCCCCTAACCAAGTAACGGTTTGTATACCCACTAAAACATTGCTAGTATTACCCACGTTGTTTAATGTTAGGTTCGCATCGTTTAAAGCAGCATCTTTTAAAGTACCGCCATTTAAACCTAACAAAGCAACTTCGATACCGTTGGTGTCTGAGTCACCAGTTTGTACGGTATAACTAAAAAGTAACGTACTGGTTCCACTGCCACTTTGGTATAATGCTTGACGCGGAGTAGTTCCAATACCAATATCTATTTTAGGCGTTCCACCTGTGGTATTCACAGTTATATTTTCGTCAAAGCTAACGGTAAAATCTAAGTTTTGACCTGTAAGGTAATTACCGTTGGCGGGTACGTTAACACTTGTTACAGTAGGCGCAACAGCGTCTACTAAAACAGCAGCTGTAGAAGCTATACTGTTCAAAGTTAGGTTGGCATCTTTTCCTCCAGCATCTTTTATAGTACCTCCTTCGGTACTTAATGCAATAACGTCAATACCGTCGGTATCTGAATCGCCAGCTTGTACGGTATATCTAAAAACTAAAGCATTGGTTTCGCTTCCACTAAAGTAATCTGCTAAACGTATAGTACTTCCAATAGTGATGGCTATTATAGGCGTTCCGCCTGTGGTATTTACAGTTATATTTTCGTTATATTCAACCGTGAAATCTAAATTTTGTCCTGCCACATAGGTCCCATTAGCGGGAGCACTCATATTACTACTTACTGGTGCAACAGCATTTGAAATTACAGTAGTGGTGTTGTCTGTAGCCGTATCGGTACCATCACTTACCTCTACTGTAAACGTAGTGGTTTCTGAAGTAGCTGATCTGTTATTAGTAGGATTAAAAGATAAAGCTCTTAGCGTTGTTTGTAAATTGGCAGGAGTAGTGCTTGCAATTGTATAAGGACCAGTACCCGAAAGACCCGTACCTGTGAGTACTCCTTTTGTATTATCGTCTAACGTAATGATTGCAGATAAATTATCTGCATCAGCATCTGTGGTAGTAATGTTTGAAAAAGGAGTAATGGTACTGTTATCATTTACCGTTTGACCAGCAGTTGTTGCGGCTATTACAGGAGCTGTGTTTGGAGCAGCAAGAGTAATATTATCTAGCGCAAACGATTCAACTGATAGAGTACTAGTGATTGTCAAAGAAGTGACATTGGTCCAATTTAAATTAACTGTCTTTCCAGTACTTGCTGAAATTGGCTCTGACACAGGAGAATTACTTCCTCCTGTTGGTGTGAAAGTCCATGTGGATCCACCAGCGCCATCAGCATCGAACCCAAATACACTTTCTAAATTTACAGCTTGGGAAAAAGATACCGTCATTGAAGAGTCTTCGTTTGCAGTAGGATTAAAAACAATAATACCTGAAGAACCAGCAAAACCTCCAACGGCTATTATATCAATGTTTCCTGATGAATTAGTAACCGTTGCAGTTATACCATTAACAACTTGAGTAATATTAGCACCATTATCAGTTGCTGTTTCCCAATCAAAAATTGTTTGGGAACTTAACTGTTGAGCAGAAAAAAGAAGAAATAATCCACTCAATAAAAAAGTAATTTTTTTCATAATAGAATATGATTAAAGTTTAATTATTGTTTATGTAACTTAGAGACAGTAAAAATGTAAAAGAACAACATTCATTGCTTACAATGAATACCCTCTAAAATTTAATAAGACAGTCCAATTTTGAACTGCCTTATTCTTTTATTTAATCCCTTGAAGGAAAAACACCAAACAAAGCAATAATATAATTAACCGCTAAATAGGGTTGCATGTTATTATGAGCTAAATTACCACCGTTGTTTAATACATTGGTGTTGGAGGGTATACTTTGACCATTTACAGTATTGTTGGGAGGACCAAAACTTTTAACCTTTTGAGATGTTATTCCAGAAGGATAATTAGATACAGCGGGTACATCGCCTGCCGCAGGAGTTTCGTTAACTGCATTATCAGTACTAAGTGTTAAATGGCTTGAGCTAGCTTGTACAGAGTGATTATGACTAGGCATCTCATTAATATTCAAGATGTGCGTTTCTTGCCCACCTCTTTGTCCTAAACGATAAAGACTTAAACCAGGGCCCCTTCTAGGTCCTATAGGAGCTCTACCACGTAAGTCGGGTAAAGCAAAAGTAGTTCTTCCGTCTCCACCATAGGTAGTTCCTAAAATTGAAAATAGTGCAGTATTTTGAGAAATGGCTAATAATTGTCCGTCGCAAAATGCCCAACCTCTTGGAGCAAAATTCCCTCCGAATAACGTAATTTGACCTACAAATGGATCCATAAATAAAAAGTTTTAGTAGTTAATATTTGACTTCAACAAGGTAGTAAAAAAAACAATATGACAAAATGATGTTAAAATGATGTTAAAATTATTGCTTTAGATACTCTTTGTGTTGAAAATTAATTGTTTTCTTATTTTCAAATGTAACGAAAAAGAGTTGCATTTTAACTTAAATAGGTGTGAGTGCGCTTTAAAAAGACTTGAGCGTTTTTTTTTTAGGTATAAAGAGTTACTTAAACATTTTATAGAGTTTTAAGTTTTAAATTATGAATTATGAATTATGAATTATGAATTTTAAATTATGAATTATGAATTATGAATTATGAATTGTGAATTGTGAATTGTGAGTTTTATGTGAATAGATACTACTACAATTTTAAAAAACAGAAAAGGTGTATAGAAGTTACGTATACTTTTTAATTTTTTCTCCAAAAGAAAGGAGTTAATAGAATTAATACTGTAAACAATTCTAAACGACCAATAAGCATTAAAAAAGAACAAAACCATTTTGCTCCTATTGATAAATGATTAAAATTGTCTACAGGACTCACACTGCCTATAGCGGGTCCAATATTACCTAGCGAAGAGGCACAGGCGCCTAAAGCAGATTGTATATCTAAACCTAAAAGACCTAAAACTACTGAACCCAAAATAAAAATAAACATGTATAGTATGAAGAAAGATAAGATATTAAAAACAATGGTTTGACTTACTGCTTTGCCGTCATACCTAACGGGAATAATAGCATTGGGATGTAGCGTTTTTTTAAATTCTAAAAAGCTATTTTTTAGCATGATAATATGGCGTACTATTTTTACTCCACCAGAAGTCGATCCTGCCGAACCCCCTAAGAAAAATAAAGAAAAGAAAATAGCGGTTACAAAAAAGCTCCACATCGTAAAATCGGCAGTTACAAATCCAGTAGTTGTAATTACAGATATTACAGAAAATAAAGAATGTCTTATAGCACTTTCTACTTTTCCCCAAACTTCTGGATGGTTTATGCTGCTTTGTAAATTAGGGTCTTGAAAGAAGATAATCATCAGAGCAACTATGGCAGAAATTCCAATAATTCCGAAGAAATAATACTTAAATTCTTCGCTTTGCATTACTTTTCTAACTTTTCCTTTTAGGGCAAAGTAAGTAAGTACAAAATTGGTTCCTGCGATGAACATAAAAAATATAATGATGTACTGAATTAACGGAGATCCGTTCCAATGTGCAACACTGGCATTTTTTGTAGAAAAACCACCTGTGCTTACAGTCGCCATAGCATGGTTAATGGCATCGAACCAAGTCATACCCGCTACTTTTAGCAGTAAGAACTCAACGGCTGTTAACAGTACGTAAATTAGCCACAAGCGTTTTGCCGTGTCGGTAATTCTTGGGTGTAATTTATCTGCTGAAGGCCCTGGTGCTTCGGCCATAAAAAGCTGCATTCCTCCGATACCTAGCAAAGGTAAAATAGCAATGGTAAGTACAATAATTCCCATACCGCCAATCCAGTGTGTACAGCTACGCCAGAATAAGATTCCCTTCGGCATAGATTCAATATCGGTTAAAATGGAAGATCCTGTGGTTGAGTAGCCAGAAATGGTTTCAAAAAAGGCATTGGTAATATTTGGGATAGATCCTGTAAGTAAATAGGGGAGCATCCCAGTAAAAGACAAAGTAAGCCAGCCGAGGGTAACTATAAGATATCCTTCTTTTTTATAAATATTTTTATGTACAGGCTTGTTAAAAAAGTACAGTAAAGTACCAATGGCTATGGTAATAATTCCAGCATTTAAAATTCCTAACTTCGCAGATTCGTCATAATAAAAGCTAAAAGGTAAGGCAAGCCACATGAATAAGCCATTTAGAATGGCTGTTATTCCTAAAAAACGATATACTAACTTACTATTAAGATTTTCCATTATTTGAATAAATCTTCTACGGTATTAATGGCTTCGGGTAAACAAAATACAATAGCCTTATCGCCACTTTGTAACTGAAAGTCGCCATAAGACATTAGTGCTTCTCCATCTCTAATTACCCCGCCAATAATTGCTTCTCTAGGAAAGCGTAATTCCCTGATTATTTTTCGGGTTACTTTGGCTCCTGGGTTTACTTCAAATTCATATACTTCAGCATCTACATTATGTAAATTAGCCAAGGCAACGATTTCACCTTTTCTAATATGTTTAAAAATATTGCTTGCAGCAATTAATTTTTTATTGATAAGCGTATCGATACCAATGGTTTGAGAAATATTGATATAGTCCATATTCTCAACCAGAGCTACTGTTTTCTTTACTCCTTTCGATTTTGCTACCAAGCAAGACATGATATTGGTTTCAGAATCACCAGTAACAGCTACGAAAGCATCCATTTCTCGAATATTTTCTTCTTCGAGAAGTTCTAAATCTCTTCCGTCACCATAAATAACCAATGTATTTCGAAGGTCTTCGGCAAGTTGTAAGGCTTTGTCTTTATCTTTTTCAATAAGTTTTACTTTAAAATTATCTTTACAAAGTTTTCTAGCAGTTTTTCTTCCAACACGACTTCCTCCTAAAATCATTACGTTAGTGATGTCTACATACTCTTTCCCTATAATTGGGTACAATTTATCGATACTGTATTTTGGTACTGAAAAATATACCTGATCGTTAATTTTATATTCGGTTTCTCCTCTCGGAATAATCGTTTGCGAGGTTCCTTCACGTTTTATAGCTATGGTAATAAAATCAACCAAAGAGTATTTTTCCTTTGCTTCTCTAACGGTTAGATCGAGAATGGGAGATTTATATCCGAGTGTGGTTCCCATAACGTTAAAAATACCATTTTCAAAGGCAACGGTATCGTTAAAAGAAGATTGGTTGAGTAACGATTTAATTTCTTCAGCAGCTAACTCTTCTGGAGAAATCATAAAATCTACTCCGTAATCTTTAAAATTGATACAGGGATTGTCTAAAAATTCAGGATTGCTAATTCGCGCAATGGTTTTCTTAACTCCTAAGGCTTTTCCAATAACAGATACCGTAAAATTTGTATTTGGACTCTCGGTTACGGCAAGTAATAAATCTGCTGAACTGATGCCTATTTCTTTCAAGAGCTTTATTGAGGTAGCATCACCTTTCTTAGTTATAACATCTAAATGGTTGTGTAGATATTCTAATTTTTCGCCATCAACGTCAATCACATAGGTATCTTGTGATTCGTAAGAAAGGAGTTTAGCCAAATGAAAACCAACGTCTCCAGCCCCGGCTATAATAATCTTCATATTAAAAATTAAAAAAGATAGGATGCAAAGATACTGTGCTTCTTTTGTTTGTGCAAAAAATGCTTTATATTTATAAATTAAAAAAAAGCTATGAAAAAAATTCCTATAAAATCGTGGGCATTAGATGATAGGCCTAGAGAAAAACTACTTTTTAAAGGTAAAACTGCGTTGTCTGATGCAGAACTGGTGGCAATTTTAATCGGTTCAGGAAACAGACAAGAAAGTGCTGTAGCCTTAGCGAAGCGTATTTTATTATCGGTAAATAACGATTTGAATACGCTAGCCAAACTATCGGTAGAAGAATTAATGAGATTTAAAGGCATCGGAGAGGCTAAGGCAATAGCCATTATCACAGCTTTAGAATTTGGTAAAAGAAGGCAGTTTGAAGAGCGAATGAGTATTTCTAAAATTAGAAGTTCTACCGATGTCGCAAAAATTATGCAACCACTTATAGGTGATTTAGCGCATGAAGAGTTTTGGGCATTGTATCTTAATAATTCAAATAAAGTATTGGCAAAATACCAATTAAGTAAAGGAGGTTTTACGGCAACACTAGTAGATGTAAGACTCTTGTTTAAAAGGGCATTAGAACTATCGGCAATAGGTGTTGTCGTTTGTCATAATCATCCTTCAGGAAAATTATTGGCAAGCACATCTGACATAGAACTTACTAAGAAAATTAAACAAGCAGCAATCACCTTAGATATAAAACTGCTAGATCATTTAATAATTACTGAAAAAGCGTATTTTAGCTTTGCAGATGAAGGAATTTTATAGTCGTTTTAAGCTCGACTAGTATAAACTGTTTTATGATACTTATTTACACCCATAAAGTTACTCCTAGAGTACGTTATATTTTTAAACATATTTTTACTCGAATATTACAGATTACTATTAATTTTACTAGTAAAATAGAAGAGTTTGTAGCGTATAACGGGCCTAAGTTTTCATATACCAATGTGCCGTTGGGAAAAGAATTTTTTATTCAAAGTAATGAGTTGCTTTTTCAACAAGGAGTTAAAGACGTAGAAATAACCATTCAAAAGTGGGATGGAGTTCCCTGTTTTTTTGCAACTATAGAAGCCTCTGAAATTCCATTTGATATTTTTGCGGCTAGTTTTTTCTTAATCTCAAGGTATGAAGAATACATGCCTCATATAAAAGACAAACACGGTAGGTTTGCTGCTACCAACAGTATTGCATATCAAAATGGATTTTTAGAAAAACCCTTAGTAGATGTTTGGGCATTTAAGTTTTTAGAAACTTTACAACAAAAGTTTCCTGATTTTGATTGCCCACAGCGGAACTATCAATACATATCTACCATAGATGTAGATAACGCTTATGCTTATAAGTACAAAAGTTTTGTAAGAACTATTGGAGGTTTTTTAAAAGATGCCTCTCAATTTAAAATTTTTACGATGTGGGATCGTTTTGCGGTGTTGTTCAACTTTAAAAAAGATCCTTTTGATACATTTCAAAAAGCAATAGAGTTACAAAAAGCATACAAAATAAAAACTATTTTCTTTTTTTAATTGGTGATTATACCACTTTTGATACCAACGTATCTGCTTCAAAAACGAAGTTTAAATTACTTATAAAAGATATGGTTGATTATGCACGTGTTGGTTTGCACCCTTCATATTACACCATGAATGATGCTACAATGCTAAAAAAGGAAAAAGAACGCTTAGAGGCAATAACTAATATGCCAATTACACGTTCGAGACAACATTATTTAAGGGTTTCTATACCAGAAACGTATCAACAACTAATAGATTTAGAAATAGAAGAAGATTACTCAATGGGCTATGCAAGTCATGCGGGCTTTAGGGCAAGTACGTGTACTCCTTTTTATTTTTACGATTTGGATTTTGAAATTCAAACACCGTTAAAAATTTTTCCATTTGCTTTAATGGATTCATCATTAAGAGATTATATGAAGTTAACACCCAAGCAATCTTTAGGAAAGATTCGCGATTTAAAGAACGAGGTAAAGGCAGTAAACGGAACTTTTATAACCGTATTTCATAATGAAAGTTTGAGTAACTATTTGAGATGGAGAGGGTGGAATAGAGTGTATAATTCAATGCTTAAAATAGTAGCAAATGATTAGAGATAATACAGCAGTAAAACATATATTTTTTGATTTAGATCACACGCTGTGGGATTTTGATAGAAACTCTAAATTAACGTTTAAACGAATATTTGACGAACAAAATATACCTATTGTAATAGATGATTTTTTAGAAGTTTATCTTCCTGTAAACTTAAAGTACTGGAGGTTGTATAGAGAAGATAAAATTGAAAAAAATGCGTTGCGTTATAGCAGACTTAAAGAAACTTTTGATTGTTTAAATTATACTATTTCTGATGATTTAATCGATAAAATATCAACAGATTATATAGATTACTTACCTAATTTTAATTATTTATTTAAGGATGCTTTAGAGGTTTTGAATTATTTAGAAGGTAAATATCAGTTGCACATTATTACCAATGGTTTTGAAGAAGTTCAAAATTTGAAGCTGAAAAAATCAGGTATTCGTCAGTTTTTTAAGCAAATTATAACCTCTGAATCTGTGGGAGTAAAAAAACCTAATCGTTTGGTCTTTGAATATGCTCTAAAAGTAGCAGATGCCCAAGCCCACGAGTCTGTTATGGTAGGAGATAGTTATGAGGCAGATATCGTAGGAGCACTCAATTCTGGGTTAAATGCGATACATTTTACTAATGAAATACAGAATAATGAAGTGCTAAGCATAGCTCACTTAACCGATTTAAAAAAATATTTATAAGTTTATAAAAAGGAAATCATATAGAATCAAGATATAAAAATGAAAAAAGTACTTTTAATAGTGTTCTTCGTAACTACTGCAAGTTTTGCGCAAAAAAATATCAATAATTATAAATATGTAATTGTTCCGATTAAATTTGATTTTGTTAAAGAAAAGAATAAATACTTAACAAGTTCATTAACAAAATTTTTATTTAACAAATACGGGTTTACCGCTTTTTTAGATGAGGAAGAACTTCCTGATGAATTAGCAAATAACAGATGTTTAGCTTTAACAGGAACAGTAAAAGATAATTCTAATATGTTCACCACGAAGAGTATCATTGAATTGAGAGATTGCCATAATAATGTAGTGTATACATCGCAAGTAGGAAAGAGCAAAGAAAAAGAGTATAAAAAGGCATATCACGAAGCTATTCGGAATGCTTTTAAGTCGGTGCAAGGGCTAGGTTATAAATACATTCCAAAAGCAGAAGAGACAACTATAGTTACAGCAACTCCAGTGAAAGTGGTTGAGGTGCCTACAACAGCGATTATTAAAAATGGGCCTGTAGAGATTGTTGAAAAAGAAGATAAATTAAACGTCTTATATGCACAGTCGATACCTAATGGATTTCAGTTGGTTAATATGAAACCAGTAGTTGTTTTTGTTGTACTAAAAACGAGTGTAAAAAATGTTTTTATTCTTAAAAATAAAAATGGGATTTTATATCAAAATGGCACTTCTTGGTTTGCTGAGTATTATGAGAATGACAGTAAAATTACTAAAGAATATCAAGTGAAATTTTAAAATGAGAATTGAAAAGGAGAGCTAAGTAGGCTCTCTTTTTAATACTTGTATTTATCTTTCCAACGCTGTTTTAGTAATTCTCTAAATTGGTTTTCTCTAGCGTTATTACCAGGTTCGTAAAGTTTGGTGTTTTTGATTTCATCGGGTAAAAACTCTTGATTTACAAAATTACCAGCGTAGTTATGAGAATAGAGGTACTCTTTTCCATAATCTAAATCTTTCATCAATTTTGTAGGCGCATTCCTCAAGTGCAAAGGAACTGATAAATCTCCTGTTTTTTTTACTAAATTTTGTGCCTCTCCAATAGCCATATAAGAGGCATTGCTCTTAGGAGAATTTGCTAAATATACCGCACACTGACTTAAAATAATCCTAGATTCTGGGTAGCCAATTACCGAAACTGCTTGAAAGGTATTGTTGGCTAAAATCAATGCTGTAGGGTTTGCATTACCAATATCTTCTGAAGCAGCAATTAACATTCTACGAGCAATAAACTTAACATCTTCGCCACCTTCAATCATTCTCGCCAACCAATATACCGCCCCGTTTGGGTCGCTACCTCTGATAGATTTTATAAAAGCAGAAATAATGTCGTAATGCTGTTCACCAGTTTTGTCATACCGAACCGTGTTTTTCTGAATTTTAGCTAATACCAATTCATTTGTAATTTCTACTTCATCCTCTGCAGCGACTAACAATTCAAAAATATTTAAAAGTTTTCGTGCGTCGCCACCAGATACTTGAAGTAACGCATCTGTTTCTTTTAAATTAATTTTTTTCTGAGAAATGATTTCATCTTTTTCTATAGCACGATGTAATAATGCAATTAGATCGTTTTTATCAAAAGAATTTAAAATGTATACTTGGCAGCGAGAGAGTAGGGCAGGGATTACTTCAAAACTAGGGTTTTCTGTGGTAGCACCTATTAAAGTAACCCATCCTTTCTCTACAGCACCTAATAAAGAGTCTTGTTGTGACTTGCTAAAACGATGAATTTCATCAATAAATAAAATAGGATTTTTCTGTGTAAATAATCCACCACTTTTCTTTGCCTTTTCAATTACTTCACGAACATCTTTTACCCCAGAACTAATGGCACTTAAGGTGTAAAATGGGCGACCAGACTCGTTCGCAATAATAGTTGCTAAAGTGGTTTTACCAATTCCTGGAGGTCCCCATAAAATTAAGGAAGGAATAATTCCTTGTTTTATATGATTGGTTAAAATTCCATTTTCGCCTACTAAATGTTGCTGACTAATATAATCGCTTAAGTTTTTTGGGCGAATTCTTTCTGCCAAAGGTTGATTCATATGGTAAAAGTAGTAAAGATTTATGACAGAACTTCAGAAATATCATTTTGGATTTATTTTTGTTAGTTTAAAAAATTATGAATACAGATCAACACTTAAAATTTTCTCCCTCTATTTTCACGCTACCCTTGCTATTTGTTTTTGCAATATGGTTTATATATTGGTTGGAGATTAAATTTGGATGGAATTTTAACAAATTTGGAGTCTTTCCAAGAAATTTTAGTGGTTTAAAAGGTGTTTTTTTCTCTCCTTTTATTCATAGTGATACCAAGCATCTTTTTAATAATTCAGTTCCCTTATTTGTATTATCAGCGTGTCTTTTTTACTTTTATAAAGAAATGTCATTCAAAGTTTTAATTTATGGAGGTATTATAACCGGATTATTAACTTGGATAATTGCTCGTGAATCCTATCATATCGGTGCAAGCGGAATTGTGTATTTACTTTTTAGCTTTGTACTTTTTAGTGGAATTATAAAGAAAAATTACCGATTGGTGGCAGTTTCTTTTATCACTATTTTTTTATATGGAAGTATGATATGGTATGTATTTCCAATTAAAGAAGGCATGTCATGGGAAGGGCATTTGTCTGGATTACTAACGGGTTTTGCTTTAGCACTCTTTTATCGAAAAAAAGGAATCGTACAAGAAAAGTTTGAGTTCTCTCAAACAGCGTTCGACACTATGTTTGATGACGAAGGAAACTATATTCCACCTGTATTAGAAGAAGAGATCGAGTTACAAGAAATCAAATACAATTACATTTATAAAGAAGAAGAATAAAAAGTTTTTTGCTTTCTACAGTAAACGTTGTCTAACAGTTTCATACAAAAATGCACCGCAAGCTACAGAAACATTCAGTGATTCAATTTCACCTAACAATGGCAGTTTAGCTTTGTAATCTGCCATTTTTAGTACTGAGTTACTTACTCCTTTGTGTTCAGAACCCATTACAATAGCAATAGGTTGATTAAAATCAACATCGAAAACAGAATCTTCGGTTTTTTCAGTAGCCGCAGCTAATTTAATGTCAGCAGCTTTCAGTTGAAAAATAGCATCTTTAATATGGTCTACTTTGCAAATAGGTACTTTAAAGGCAGCACCAGCAGATGTTTTAATCGTTTCAGCATTTACAGGAGCACTACCACTTTTTTGAATGATAATTCCATTTACACCTGTACATTCGGCAGTTCGTATAATAGCACCAAAGTTTCTTACGTCTGATATTTGATCAAGTAATAGGAATAAAGGAGTACTGTCTGATTCTAATGCTTCTTCAATTAAGCTTTCTAAATCATAAAACTCAATAGGAGAGATCTTAGCAACAGCACCTTGATGGTTGTTATGTTTAGACAAGCGATCTAATTTCTCAGTAGGAACGACACTGGTTGATATTTTATTTTTCTTAAGAAGTTTATCCAATTGAAAAAACAGCTCTCCTCGTAAGCCTTTTTGAAGATATACTTTGTTAATTGATGCACCACTTTCTATAGCTTCAATAATTGCTCTAATACCAAAAATGTTTGTGTTTTGTTCCATGCTGCAAATGTAGTTGATTTTATGAGATAAAAAAACCACCTCGTGAAGAGGTGGTATAAGTTTTACTTTTAAACAATTTTAGTATTAATTTGTGTCAAAATCTGTTGATTCTGAAGAGCCAAAGTCTCCTCCTCCAGAAGCTTTAACTGAACCGCCAATAGTAAGAGTGTAAGTTCCGTTTGCAGGATAACTTAAACCGTCTCCATAACTATCTTTAATGGTAAAGGTAAATGTTCTACCAGCACACAAAGTTATAGGTACAGAAGCAGTAGCCTGACCATCGCTATAGGTTTCTACATCAGCAGAGGCTACAACACCACCTTCAGAGTCTAATATTTCCCAGCTAGTTTCACTACCATATCCATCAAAAACAATATCTAATGTTCCTGATACTTCATTACAATTTTGAATATAACCAATAGTGGTAGATCCACCATTAGAAAGTCCCTCTTCACCATCAAAATTTAAAACTAATTTGTTTACACTAATGCCTAAATTAACATCAGATAGCTGAACAGACAAAGTTCCTTCATTTTGATTTGCAGGAATTGTTACAGAGCTAGGTACACTATAGGAACCAGCATCGGCATTAGTTGCATCCATATCTACAGAAACTCCAAAAGTTCTATCAGAACTTGTAATGTTTGCCGTATATACAGTAATATCATAGGTAGTAGTAGCACCAACATCTACACTAGTAGAGTAAGATGGCTTACCGAACGTTACATAATTTGTATTTAAAGGTTCAACTTCATCATCACAGCTACTTAAAGAAAAACTAGCAACGATAGCTAGAAATAATAATTTTATATTTTTCATAATTATTAACTTTATGTTAGTTATTAATCAAAGTAGAAAAAACACTATTTCTGATAATTAGAAATAGTGTTTCTAATATCTTTATTGGTTTTGATCTGAGACAAAAGGATTGTTTTGAATTTCAGATTCTGGAATTTCAAAAGTCAATCTCTCATCATTATACTGTATCGGTACACCTACAAAAGAAAGGTGATTAGAACCTCTGGTAATTGTAGCTTTATTACGCTTCATAGCTAAGTAGCTCTTACCTTCTCCCCATAATTCTATACGAGTTTGTAAGTAAATTTCATCTAATAAAGACTGACCACCCAGTGCATCTATATAAGAAGCATCAGGAACTCTTGTTGCTACAAAGTTTTTCAACATAGTTTTAGCAGTACCCTCAGCGCCAGATTTTGCAGCAGCTTCGGCAGCCAATAAGTGCATTTCAGCTACACGCATGTAAACATAGTCTGCTTGTACAGTTTGTGAAGCTCCATATCTCTGTCTGTTTTCATCATAAAACTTAAACAATGGCATTAAGTGTTCACCAAAAGAAGTATTATTAAAAAACTGACCTTTTCTAACATCATCAGCAGGTATGGCATCAAATAAAGACTGATCAATAGATTTAAAATCACCAAAGGCTGGATAGCTATAACTATAATAGTCCATTTGTCCCCACCATGATATTAAACCTAATCCAATTTCAGTATTCAAATCAACACCCCACATCCACCCTGATGTGGCTAAGTTATTAAAACCTCCTGTTAATTCTCCACCTTGCATTAAAGTATAGGCTCCTCCATTTACAACAGCAGCAGCATGTGTGTATGCATCACCATATTCTCCTTTAGCTGCCAACACATAGGCGTATACAGCGTGAGCAATATCTTGATTTATTTCTGTTTTGTTTGATCTATTAAAACCTTCAAGTAAAGTAATAGCATCTTTCAAATCACCTTCGATTAAAGTATAGATTTCTTCAGCACTTACTTTTGGACCATTCTTTTCTGTTGAATTTCTATAGATAGGCAATATCAACTCAGAAGGATTGTATTCTTTCTGAAAGAATTGGGTTAAGTAAAAATAAGAGTGAGCTCTCAATGTTTTTGCTTGACCCATGATGTATTTATTTTCATCACTCTCAGGAATAACGTCCATTCCACCTAAACCATCGATAACCTGATTACAAGCTCTTATTATTCTGTAGTAGTATCTCCAAACTTGATAATTGTCAAGAAAAGTGAAATCACTAGGTCCTTGAAATTCAGTAATGCTGGCTCTATACCATCCGTATACACTTTGACTCAAAGCCATATCACCAGATAGCATGTCTCCAAAAATATCATATGCTTTTTGACCAAAATCATCATGTCCACCAGTACCCCCAGTTTCTGTCTGGAATGTTAAAGAATAAACACCCGTCATCAAAGCATTAGTTACTTCAGGGTCAATAGCTATAGCTTCTTCCAGCTGAACTGAAGATAAAGTTTCAGTTCCTTCTTTTATAGGATCATCTAAAAAATCATCACCACAACCATACCCTAAAAAAAGTAAGGAAGATAGTAAACTTAATTTTATTATATTATTTCTCATTGTAAATATTGTTTTAAAATTTAACTCTAACACCTAAAGTAAGGGTAGACATAGGTGCATATAATCTTCTTCCTGAGTTTCCTGATTCTCTTGTGTTGGGCAAGAAACCTTCACGAGCAGTATTCATGTATAAATTATCTCCAGTAAGTGAGATATTCACCATGTCAACACCTGAGTTTTCGATAAATCGAGCAGGAATGGTGTATCCTAAACTGATATTATTTAAAGCAAGATAATCTGTACTAGTTAAAAATCTTGTAGAACCAGAAGTTGAATTTTGGTCTGTACCATCAGCCAATCTAGGCACATCAGTAATATCCCCAGGGTTTCTCCATCTATTAACTATGTCTTTGTGAAAATTATTACCAACTGCACCAAAACGGTCAGCCATTAATTCAGCATACTGTCCATCATAAGCATAACCACCTAAACTATACGTAAACTGAGAAGATAAGTTGAAATCTCCTAATCTAGCAGCTAATCTAAAGGCACCTCTAACATCTGGAATTAATGATTTGTTAGCGTATACCTCAGTTGCGTTTGAATATGTTTTAGTAACGGCTTTTTTGATATTAGCATCTGGTACTCTTTGCTCATATTCTACTATTGAACCTGTTTGATTTGTGTTGTTACCGTTATCATCAGGAATAGCAAAACCAGCCTCTCCAGCATCTAAAACTCCATTGTCATTTTTGTCATCATAATATTGATACCACATTGGAGCACCATCGGCAGGGTCAACCCCAGCCCACTCTCTCATGTAAAAATCATAGATAGACCTACCAACAGAATATCCGTAATTTCCATTTGAATTATCTAAATACTTTTCTGCTCCTGTGGCAGGGTCAACAGGCATTCTTGTGATTTCATTACTTGCAACCTCACCGTTAACAGATAAATCTAGTGCAAATCTTTCTTTTTTGATTAAGTGTCCTGTTAATTGAAATTCTAAACCAGCGTTTAGCAGTTCTCCATCATTTACTGTGATGATAGCAATACCTTGCGAAGGACCAACCCTTCTATCAAAAATCAAGTTATCAGTTCTCTTTTGATAATAGTCAACAGTACCATCTAAGAAGTTACCTAAGGTAAATTCAGTACCTACCTGAAATTGTCTTGAAGTTTCCCAAGTCAAATCAGCATTACCATTACCATCAGGAGAAATTGAAATATTACCAGAAAGGTTACCTAAAATAAAGTCATCTGCGCCAGAGTAAAACCCAACACCAGCTTGATCACCAGTAACACCATAGGAAGCTTTAAGTTTTAAGAAACGGAATAAATTATTATTACTTAAGAAGTTTTCGTTACTTAAAATCCAAGCAGCACCAACAGAACCAAATACTCCCCACTTATCTTTTAAGAAACGAGAAGAACCATCAGTTCTTACAGAACCAGTTAAAAAGTATTTTTGCATATAGTTATAATTAGCTTGTGCAAAGTACGATTCGATAGTATATCCTTCTCTAAAACCAGTAGGAAGCGCTAGTTCACTCTGAAAGTTGTTTAAATCTAAATTAAAAGGACTAACTTGTAAACCTTTCCATTGAGTAGCATCGGTTGCTGTGTACTCAGTAGATTCATGTGCAGCCAACACCTCTAATGAATGATTACTCCAGTTTTTATTGAACCTTAATAGCTGTAAAAAATTTTGAGTTAAGAAAGTTTCATCTGTAACAAATAAGTCACCTCCAGTAGACTGACCACCTCCATAAAACTTATTAGTGTAGTTTTTGTTTTGTCTTGTAGTGTATTGAGCACCGTACCTAACTTCTGCTTTTAAGTAATCTGTAAATTTAATTTCAAAAGAAAAATTACCATCGATTGCATGAGCATTTCTTCTGTTTACATCGTAATTAGCAGAACCAATTGGGTTTAGTCCATTTGCATTTGGTCTATCTCTAAATCCTGAAAGAGAACCATAATCGTACTGATAACCTCCGTAAAAAGGATCTGGAACTAACTGTCCGTTATCATCTCTTAAAAAGACAGGGAAGATAGGAGCCATTTTATCAGCAAATTCAAAAACATTTTCTGAACCTACAATTTGTCCGTTTGCTAATCTTTCAGAGAAATTATAACCAATATTAGAACTCACTTTTAACCAAGGTTTAATATCTGTAGTAAGGTTTAAACGTGTAGAGTATCTTTGAAAACCTGTATTGAGAGCATAACCATTGTCATCTAAATAACCAAAAGAGGCAAAGTAAGTAGTGTTTTCGCTACCTCCACCAAAACGAGCATTAGCCTCAGTTCTAATAGCAGGATTAAAAGCTAAGTCAGCATATCTTTTAGGTGTGTATTTTCTTGTAACTCCAGGTAATACTTCACTAGTTTGTGGGTCTATTAAATCTGCACCACTAGTAACGTTCCACATGTTATAACCAGGAGCAACATAGTTACCTGTAAAAAGATTGTCATTAGCAAAACCAATAGGGTCAGGTCTACCATCAATTGCAGCTTTATTTTTTATACCTTCCCAAACATAACCAATATACTCTTCTGGAGAAGTGATTACATCATATCGAGGAATTAATTGATCATTAACCCCAGTTTTTACATCAACTTCAATGTAAGAATTGCTTTTACTACCTTTTTTAGTTGTAATTAAAACAACACCGTTGGCTCCACGTGAACCATAAATAGCAGTTGCTGTTGCATCTTTTAAGATAGTTGTACTCTCAATATCTGCTGGATTGATAGAGTTCAAACTGTTACCATAGGGTACCCCATCTACAACATATAAAGGATTACGGTTACCGTTTACAGAACCATAACCACGAATACGCACTGTACCAACGGTACCAGGTTGCCCAGAAGTGTTTATTACATTTACACCCGCTACCTCACCAATTAAAGCTTGAGATACATTTGAAAATGATTTAGCTTCAATGTTTTCAGCTTTAACCACAGATGCTGTACCAGCATAAGCCTTTTTAGTCGTTGTACCATAACCTACAACAACGACTTCTTCTAGTAAGTTATCTGTCTCTAAAACAACATTCATTTGATTAGAAGACCCGACAGTTCTTTCAGTCGATTTCATTCCAACAAAACTAAAAACTAAGACATCTCCAGTTTTTGCTTGAATAGTGTAATTTCCATCAAAATCGGTTTCAGTACCCTGAGTAGTACCTTTTTTTAGTATGGTAACCCCCGGTAATGGACCAGATTGATCTGAAACAGTACCTGAAATCGTTTTTTCTTGCGCAAAGGATATTTGCACAACCAACGCTAGGAATAGCGTTAAAATTCCATTAAACTTTGTTCTCATTATGTAATTATTTGAATTAATTAACCGCTAAAATCTTAAATAAATCTTAAATAAACAATTTTTTAACATAAAAAAGCCTCATGGGTTTAAATCCATGAGGCTTTTAGATAGTTATTTTCTAAATTTAATTATATTATTTGTCCCACCATAATTTAGTGAAAAGGTCGTCTGTACCTTGTGCAGCAACGGCTGCATCATAACCTACTTTGTTTTGAGTAGGTTCATTACTAGGATAGGCATGTCTTACAGGTATGCTATTACCAGTTAATGCATCTACCGCAGGTGTTAAAACAGGATAGTCTAACCTTCTCCACTCAGCCCATGCTTCGTAGGGTTGATAAAACAAAGCTAACCACTTTTGTTCAGCAATTTGATTCATTGCATTAGCTGCGTCGAAGGTAACTTCTGGACGGTTTAAATATTCATCATATACATCTACTTCCACCTCCAGAATCGTTCCATCAGGTTGAGGAATTTCATCTATTCTGATAGGTTCTACTTCCCATTGTTCCATAGAAGCTAGAATAGCTTCTTCGTAATAAGTTTGAGCATTACCAGGAATCCATCCTAACAAAACAGCTTCAGCTTTATTGAAAGCAATTTGAGCATAGGTAAACATTGGTAATGAAGTAGTACTTTCAAGAATCAAATCATTATTCATAAAAGAAACATCGGCGTTAGGTATAGAACCGGCATCTGCCCAACCGTATTGCAAACCTACAAAAGTACCTGAAGATTCTGCTGGTTCACCAAACATAGGTAGACGTGGGTCGTTAGTAGCTAACATTTTATCAACTAGAACATCACTTAAGCATTCATCTGTTCTACCTGCATCAACGTAATCGTCTTGATAAGGGTTGTCAAAAGAATCGTTATCGATACATGGATACATAATATTTTCACTCACAGATGAGATTGCACCACCCATGGCTTCATTAAACTTTGTTGCTGCATAACCAGTTGGGCTAGGATACACTTTTGCTAAACGAATAGCCATGTTCATTTTTAAAGTATTGGCAAACTTTTTCCATTGAGACATGTTTCCGTTAAAAATAATATCACCATCAGGACCACTACCGCCGTCCATTTGAGCTACCGCTTCATCAATTTTATCAAATAAGTCTTTGTAAATAGATTCCTGACTATCATACTTAGGATAAGGTTGTTGAACCCCACCGAAAGCTTCTGTGTAAGGTAACATACCCCAACGATCTGTCATCCATTGAAAATAATAAGCCCACATTATTTTAGCAACCGCTATTTGGTTATTGTTAGAACCATAAGCAGCCATAGCTTCTTTAGTAGTAGGGTCTGAGTTGATGTCAATAATAGTTTTTAATGCCTGTAAGGGTTTGTTATATAAACTCACTGTGGCTTCAGGTTTTGTTGGGTCAGCACCACTTCCAGTAATATTCCAATTAAAGTTAATTGTTTGATATCTCGATTCTTCTGTATATTGTGTTTGCGATAAATGTTGTACATATAAAGAAGGTGTAGCTGTCGAATTTAAGCTCAAAGCTCCGCTTAATGACCCTTGTGCACCAGTTAATAAAGATGGTGGTAAAGGATCTGAAGGGTTATTCAAGTTATCACTTGTTGACCCGAAATCATATGATTCACAGCTGACTAACGACGCAATAATTGCTGTAACTGCAAATCCCTTTAATATTAATTTTTTCATTGTTAAAATGCTATTTTAATTAAAATTTAACCTTGATATTCATACCAAATGTTCTACTACTAGGTAATTGTCCACCTTCAGCCCATCTATATCCTTGACCAATACCAGATCCACCATTAGTGTTTTCTATCTCTGAAGGATCAACACCCTCTACGTCAGAGTAAATTAGCCAAACATTGTTTGCAAAAGCGTTTACAGAAATACCTTCAACAAAAGTATTTGTGAAAATTTTAGCAGGTAAGTCATAGCCTAGTGAAATTTGTCTTAACTTAACGTAAGAAGCATCGTAAATCCATCTTTCGTGAAGTGCGAATAATCTGTTCCAATAAGTTTGAGATTCTACATAATATGAAATTGGCTGTCCACTAGTTGAATCAACTCCTTCTACTAACACCCCTCCAGTATTTGCATTGGCTGTACTGTCTCCATAAATCACATTAGGGTTAGTAGCGTTTGGATCGTCTGGGGTAGGAGCAGGAACATTAACTCCGCTTACATCATCTCTAACGGGGTTTCCTAAAGCGTTGTCTCCAACAGTAGGAGTTAACAATCCTGAGTAGTGACCAAACATTTGTGTTACAGAGAAGAATTTACCTCCTTTTTGGAAATCAATGTTGAAAGATAGATTGATGCCCTTGTAAGAAAATGAGTTGTTAAAACCACCGGTGAAGTCAGGTAACAAATTACCCAAATATTGGTTTTGTTCGAACTGAATTCTACCTTGACTATCTAATAACATATTGCCATTGTCATCTCTAGTAATTTTTCTACCATAAAAAGCACCCCACTCTTCACCTTTTCTAGCTTGTAATTGTAAACCTCTCCATGAGTTAGCTAAGGTTTGAGAAGTAATTTCTTCTCCAGTTACTGGGTCAATATACAATTCGTCTACTACTCTCTTTAAAGTAGCAAAGTTAATTCCTACATCCCATGTGAAATTTTCGTTCTTAACAGGGGTAGCACCAAGAGATACTTCAAAACCTGTAGAAGTAAACTTTCCAGAGTTAATTGCTGATGAAGTATAACCTGTAGCAGGAGACAATGGAATATCAATAGGTATTTGCTCATCCTTTCTGTCAAAGTATGTGAAATCTAAACGCAAGCGATTAGCAAAAAACTGTAATTCAGTACCAACCTCAAGTTCTGTTCTTTTACCTCCTTCAATCAATGGATTTGCTTGGTTAGCTGTAGAGTAAAAAGGTACAGTTCCGTTGTAAGAAGCTCCTGTAATATACGTTTGATCTAATCTGTTTAATCCAGGGAAATCTGGAGCTTCTGCATATCCTACTCTTACTTTACCAAAAGAAAAAGCTTCACTATCAATTAACTTATGGAATAGGAAACTCGCAGAACCTCCATACGTAATTTTTCTATTATTATCGCGATTAGCTTTAGAGTTCCAGTCACTTCTCACAGAACCGTCTAAGTATAACATATCGTTAAACCCAAGAGATGCCGTAGCAAAAAGTCCTCTGTTTTTCTCGTTCCACTCTCTGTTCGTATATTCAGGTCTGTCTTTAGAAGAGGCAACAGTGTAAATGCCAGGTATCGTTAAACCACCTACAGTAGCTCCTTCAATATATCTTCTTTGCCATTGTCTTAATTCAGTACCTGCAGTAGCGGTTAAATCAAGACTTTCACTTAAATCTTTTTGGTAAGTAGCAGCGGCAAAAAACTCTGTAGTGCTTATGGTTTCGTCTCTTTCAGTATAAGACGTTTGATTTAAACCGCCAAAAGCAACTCTCGAATCGCTTCTGTATGAATTCACAGTTCTTCTTAATTCAACGTTAAACTTTAAATCATCAGTAGCGTCGAAGTTTAATCCAATATTACCAAAAGTGGCATTTTTTGTTTGATTTTTAAGATTTTGATCTGTTTCAAAATAAGGAGAATCCCAATATAGAGGATTAATGTTACTGGTACTTCTTATGTTCCAAGTATAGAACTGACCATTTTGATTGTAGCTGTTTCTTAAACGCTTAAAATCTAATTGTCTTTGCCACCATTGGTTGAAGTTAGATGCTACACTTCCATAACCTCCAATAGGATCGTTCACAGTAGTTCTGTACTGGTAGTTCGCATTAGCATACACTTCGAACTTATCACTAATATCAAAACTAGCACTCAAACCAACCTGTCTTAAATCTCTACTTGAGTTTGGCATAACACCATCAACGTCAAAGTTTCTTAAAGAAGCTTTAATATTGTAGTCTTCGCCACCTTTAGAAAAGGTTAAAGAGGTATTTGTAGAAAGACCAGTGTTGAAAAAATCTTCAACATCATTTTCACTAGGAGACCATGGTCTTAACTTTCCATATTCAGAAGATCCTGGTATCCAACTATCCCAGTGTCTAACTAAAGTACCATCTAATCTTGGTCCCCAAGACTCATCAGCAGCATAGTTAGGAATGTTTTGACCATTTAAAACACCAAATTGTTGTGTATATCCACCACCGTATTGATTTTGGTAATCTGGAAGAATGTATACATTAGATACCTGTACAGATTGGTCTAAAACTACGGATGTTTTTCCGCTCTTAGCTTTCTTAGTTGTAATAATAACAACACCGTTTTTACCAATAGGACCATATAATGCTGTTGCAGCACTACCTTTAAGTACACTTAAATCTTCTATGTCATCGGTATTGATGTCAGCAGAACTTTCTACTTTAATACCGTCAACAACATATAGTAGATCTTGTTCACCTCTCAAACGAATCAAGGCATTACCAAAACCAGAAGAAGGAGCACCTATTAATTGTACCCCAGCAACTCTACCTGCAATAGAGTTGTTAATGTCAACTTCTCTCGTTTGAGTCAGCTGTTCGCTGTCTACAGATTGTTGAGCAAAACCTAAACTCTTTTTCTCTCTCTTAATACCAAGAGCTGTTACAACAACTTCGTCAAGAACGTTGTCGTTAGTCATAGTGATGTTCATTGTGTTAGAAGCACCAACTATTTTTTCTTGGGTTTTCATCCCAACAAAACTAAAAATAAGAACATCTCCAGCCTTTGCATTGATAGAAAATTTTCCATCAAAATCTGATTCTGTACCTGTATTTGTTCCTTTTTTTAATACATTAACTCCAGGTAAAGGTCCTGTTTCGTCAGAAACCGTACCTGAAATCGTTTTTTCTTGCGCAAAGGATATTTGCACAATCAACGCTAGGAATAGCGTTAAAATTCCATTAAACTTTGTTTTCATCATGTGATTATTTGAATTAATTGAGTCAAAAGTCATAAATAAAACTTAAAAAAACAAGGTATTTGTTAAAATATTCTAAAAAGCTCAGAAGTAAATTATACTTTATCTGTTTTATGGTAGTGTTTTAATAATACTTATTAGAACACTAGCTGTAAATGTTGATTGGTTTAAATTTGCACAACGCTGCGTGAAGAATGTTTTATAAAATAATTCCTTGATATTTGAATAATAGGAAAATTATCGTACATTTGCAGCCTCTTAAAAATTAGAGATTTAAGTACAAATTAAAAACAAGTAATAATTTAGTATGCCAACTATTCAACAATTAGTTCGTAAAGGAAGAACCAAAATAACTAAGAAGAGTAAATCGGCTGCTTTACAAGCATGTCCACAAAGACGTGGTGTTTGTACGCGTGTGTATACCACTACACCTAAAAAACCTAACTCAGCAATGCGTAAGGTAGCAAGGGTGCGTTTAACAAATGGTAACGAAATCAACGCGTATATCCCAGGTGAGGGGCACAACTTGCAAGAGCACTCGATAGTATTAGTTAGAGGTGGAAGGGTAAAAGATTTACCAGGTGTTAAATATCACGTGGTACGTGGAGCATTAGATACTGCAGGTGTTGAGGGTAGAACCCAACGCAGGTCTAAGTACGGTGCAAAACGCCCTAAAGACAAAAAGTAAAAAATAATTAGTAACTTTTTTAATGTAAAGACATGAGGAAAAGAAGAGCTAAAAAAAGAGTTTTGTTACCGGATCCAAGATTCAACGATCAATTAGTTACACGTTTTGTGAATAACTTAATGTGGGACGGTAAGAAATCTGTAGCGTTCAAAGTGTTTTACGATGCAATGGATATCGTAAATGAAAAGAAAACTGACGAAGAAAAGTCAGCTTTAGAAGTGTGGAAAGATGGTTTATCTAACGTGATGCCTCACGTAGAAGTACGTTCTCGCCGTGTGGGTGGAGCAACATTCCAAATTCCAATGCAAATTCGTCCAGACCGTAAGGTGTCTATGGCGATTAAATGGATGATTTCTTATGCGCGAAAGCGTAATGAAAAGACAATGGCACAGCGTTTAGCCGCTGAGATTTTAGCTGCTGCTAAAGAAGAAGGAGCTGCTGTTAAAAAGAGAGTTGATACTCATAAGATGGCTGAAGCAAACAAAGCATTCTCACACTTTAGATTTTAATAAGAAATGGCAAGAGATTTAAAATATACAAGAAATATTGGTATTGCTGCTCATATTGATGCTGGTAAAACAACAACAACAGAGCGTATTCTTTTCTATACAGGAGTATCTCATAAAATTGGAGAAGTTCACGATGGAGCGTCTACAATGGACTGGATGGAGCAAGAAGCAGAAAGAGGTATTACTATTACTTCAGCAGCAACTACTTGTACATGGCAATTCCCAACAGAAAACGGACAACCTACTGCTGATGCGAAAGGGTACCACTTTAATATTATTGATACTCCAGGGCACGTTGACTTTACTGTAGAGGTAAACCGTTCGTTACGTGTATTAGACGGATTGGTGTTCTTATTCTCTGCGGTTGATGGAGTGGAGCCGCAATCTGAAACTAACTGGCGTTTAGCTGATAACTATAAAGTGCCTCGTATCGGTTTTGTTAACAAAATGGACCGTCAAGGAGCGAACTTTTTAGCAGTTTGTCAGCAAGTAAAAGATATGTTAAAGTCTAACGCAGTGCCAATCGTTATCAATATTGGTGAGGAAGCAGACTTTAAAGGAATTGTTGATTTAGTTAAAAACCGTGCTATTGTATGGCATGATGATAACTACGGATCAACATTTGATATTGTAGATATTCCAGAAGAATTAAAAGAAGAAGCTCATGAGTTACGTGGTAAGTTAATCGAGGAGGTTGCTGCTTATGACGAAAACTTATTAGAGAAATATATGGAAGATGAAGATTCAATTACAGAAGAAGAAGTGCATGCTGCGCTAAGAGCTGCTGTAATGGATATGTCTATCATTCCAATGATATGTGGTTCTTCATTTAAGAATAAAGGAGTACAGTTCTTATTAGATGCTGTATGTCGTTATTTACCTTCTCCTGTGGATAGAGAAAATATCGTAGGTACGAATCCTGATACAGGTGAAGAAGAAACTCGTAAGCCAGATGCAAAAGCACCATTTTCTGCTTTAGCGTTTAAAATTGCTACCGATCCTTTCGTAGGTCGTTTAGCATTCTTCCGTGCGTATTCTGGTCGTTTAGATGCAGGTTCTTATGTGTTGAACAACCGTTCTGGAAAAAAAGAGCGTATTTCACGTATCTACCAAATGCACTCTAACAAGCAAAATGCAATTGATTTTATCGAAGCAGGTGATATCGGGGCTGCCGTAGGATTTAAAGATATTAAAACAGGAGATACTTTATCTGATGAAAAGCATCCAATCGTTTTAGAATCTATGGATTTCCCAGATCCAGTAATCGGTATTGCTGTAGAGCCTAAAACGAAGGCCGATGTAGATAAGTTAGGTATGGCTTTAGCAAAATTAGCTGAAGAAGATCCAACATTTACTGTAAAAACAGACGAAGCTTCAGGTCAAACGGTAATTTCAGGAATGGGTGAGTTACACTTAGATATTATTGTAGACCGTTTAAAGCGTGAGTTTAAGGTTGAAGTAAATCAAGGACAACCACAAGTAGAGTACAAAGAAGCTATTACTGCTGCTGCAGATCACAGAGAGGTTTACAAGAAACAATCTGGTGGACGTGGTAAGTTTGCTGACATTGTATTTACTATGGAACCAGCTGATGAAGGTGTAACAGGATTACAGTTTGAGTCTATTATTAAAGGTGGTAACATTCCTAAGGAATTTGTTCCTTCTGTAGAAAAAGGATTCAAGGAAGCCATGAAAAATGGCCCATTAGCAGGATACGAAATGGATGCGATGAAGGTTACTTTAAAGGATGGTTCATTCCACCCTGTAGATTCTGATCAGTTATCATTCGAATTGGCTGCTAAAATGGGTTACAAAGCTGCTGCAAAAGCTGCAAGAGCTGTAATCATGGAACCAATGATGAAATTAGAGGTGTTAACTCCAGAAGAAAATATGGGAGACATCGTTGGAGATTTAAACAGAAGACGTGGTCAAGTAAACGATATGAGCGACCGTGCTGGATCTAAAGTAGTAAAAGCAATCGTTCCATTATCAGAAATGTTCGGATATGTTACAGCATTAAGAACATTGTCTTCAGGTAGAGCAACTTCTACAATGGAATTTTCTCACTATGCAGAAACTCCAAGTAACATTGCTGAAGAAGTAATCGCAAACGCTAAAGGTTAATTAAGATGAGTCAAAAAATTAGAATAAAGTTAAAGTCTTATGATTATAATTTAGTAGACAAGTCTGCTGAGAAAATCGTAAAGACAGTAAAGAGTACTGGTGCTGTAGTAAACGGACCAATTCCTTTACCAACAAATAAAAAGATTTTTACCGTTTTACGTTCACCACACGTAAACAAAAAATCAAGAGAGCAATTTCAATTATCTGCTTACAAAAGATTATTAGATATCTATAGTTCTTCTTCAAAAACTATTGATGCTTTAATGAAGTTGGAGTTACCAAGTGGAGTTGAAGTTGAGATTAAAGTATAAGTAAATCAATAACTTTCGGTTTAATTTTGTTAAGCCGAAAGTTTTTTATACTTTTGCACACCGAAATTTTAGTTTCGGAGTGTTGAAATTTCTGAAAAGTATTCAGAAATCACATGTCCTGAGGGTTTCGCGAAGGAAAAACGGTAAAAACAAATTCAGAGAGTGAAGGCGTTTTCGCTCTTTTTTTTTGAGAAACTTAAAGGGAATTAAGAAACATTTGTTTCAAATAATTATTTTATTAATAGACGCGCTGGATAAAAAAATATCTATTCGTCTGAAAATTAACAAATATGTCTGGGTTAATAGGAAGAAAAGTAGGAATGACCAGCTTATTCGATGAGAACGGGAAGAACATTCCTTGTACTGTAATCGAAGCGGGTCCTTGCGTTGTTACCCAAGTCAGAACCGAAGAGGTTGACGGCTATAACGCGTTACAACTTGGTTTCGATGACAAAAAAGCAAAAAGCTCTAACAAAGCTTTAGATGGTCACTTTAAAAAAGCTGGTACCTCTGCTAAAAGAAAGGTCGTTGAATTTCAAGAATTTGAAGGAGAGTACCAATTAGGGGACTCTATTACTGTTGAATTATTTACTGAAGGAGAATTCGTTGATGTATCGGGTGTTTCTAAAGGTAAAGGATTTCAAGGTGTTGTAAAACGCCACGGTTTTGGTGGGGTTGGACAAGCAACTCACGGTCAACATAACCGTTTAAGAGCTCCTGGTTCAATTGGTGCAGCATCATACCCTGCAAGAGTATTCAAAGGAATGCGCATGGCAGGTCGTATGGGTGGAGACAAAGTAAAAGTTCAAAATTTAAGAGTTTTAAAAGTGGTTGCCGATAAGAATCTTATCGTTGTAAAAGGAGCAATTCCTGGTCACAAAAACTCTTATGTAACTATCGAGAAATAATGAAAGTAGCAGTATTAGATATTACAGGAAAAGATACTGGTAGAAAAGTTGAACTTTCTAGCGAGGTATTCGGAATTGAGCCAAATGATCACGCAATTTATTTAGATGTAAAGCAGTATTTGGCAAATCAAAGACAAGGTACTCATAAATCGAAAGAAAGAGCTGAGATTGCTGGTAGTACAAGAAAGATAAAAAAACAAAAAGGAACAGGTACTGCACGTGCAGGTAGTATCAAGTCTGGTGTTTTTAGAGGTGGAGGACGTATGTTCGGTCCAAGACCAAGAAACTATTCTTTTAAGTTAAATAAAAACTTAAAGCGTTTAGCACGTAAGTCGGCTTTAAGTATGCAAGCAAAAGATAATAATTTAGTAGTGGTAGAAGACTTTAATTTTGAAGCACCAAAAACTAAAGAATTTATCAATGTATTAAAAGCTTTAGAATTAGACACTAAAAAGTCTTTATTCGTATTAGGTGAAGAAAGTAAAAATGTTTACTTATCATCTCGTAACTTAAAAGGTTCTAAAGTAGTAGATGCTTCAGGAATTAACACATACAGCGTTTTAAATGCTAACAAAGTAGTTATTTCTGAAAGCTCTCTAGAAGGAATTGAGTCTAATTTAAGTAAATAGGGAACAAGATGAGTATTTTAATTAAACCTATTATTACAGAAAAAGCTACAAATGATAGCGAGTTAAACAACCGTTATGCATTTGTTGTAAACAAAAAAGCTAACAAATTAGAGATCAAAGGAGCTGTTGAAGCTGCTTACGGTGTAGCGATTGAATCTGTAAAAACAATGAATTATCCAGCACAAAGAAAAACTAAATACACCAAAAAAGGTTTAGTAACTGGATTAACAAGTGGATACAAGAAAGCGATCGTTCAGTTAGCTGAAGGAGAAACTATTGATTTTTATAACAATCTTTAAGAAAAGACAGAATGTCAGTTAGAAAATTAAAACCAATAACACCAGGTCAGCGTTTTAGAGTTGTAAATGGGTTCGACACCATTACTACTGATAAGCCGGAGAAATCTTTATTAGCTTCGAAAAAACGATCTGGAGGTCGAAACAACCAGGGTAGAATGACTACACGTAACATTGGTGGAGGTCATAAACAAAAATACCGTATTATCGATTTTAAAAGAGATAAGCAAGGTGTTCCTGCAACAGTAAAAACTATCGAGTACGATCCAAATCGTACTGCATTTATTGCTTTAGTTAGTTATGCTGATGGTGAAAAGCGTTATGTGATAGCACAAAACGGATTAAAAGTAGGGCAAACAATCATTTCAGGAAAGGAAGCAAGTCCAGAAGTTGGAAATGCAATGAGCTTAAGTCAAATTCCTTTAGGTACTACAATTTCTTGTATTGAATTACACCCAGGTCAAGGAGCTGTGATGGCTCGTTCTGCTGGAGCTTTTGCTCAGTTAGTTGCAAAAGAAGGTAAATATGCAACAGTTAAATTACCTTCTGGAGAAACAAGATTGATCTTATTAACTTGTATGGCTACTATTGGAGTAGTGTCTAACTCAGACCACCAATTATTAGTTTCAGGTAAAGCAGGTAGAAGTAGATGGTTAGGAAGAAGACCAAGAACAAATGCAGTAAGAATGAACCCAGTTGATCACCCAATGGGAGGTGGTGAAGGACGTTCTTCTGGAGGGCATCCAAGATCTAGAAACGGTATTCCTGCGAAAGGATATAAGACTAGATCAAAGACCAAAGCTAGTAATAAGTATATCGTAGAACGTAGAAAGAAATAATAAACCATGGCAAGATCATTAAAAAAAGGACCTTACGTTCACTATAAGTTAGAGAAAAAAGTGTTAGCTAACGTAGAAGCAGGTAGTAAGTCAGTTATCAAAACTTGGTCTAGAGCAAGTATGATTACTCCTGATTTCGTAGGACAAACAATTGCAGTTCATAACGGACGTCAGTTTGTACCAGTTTACGTTACTGAAAACATGGTAGGTCATAAATTAGGCGAATTTTCACCAACACGCTCGTTTAGAGGGCACGCAGGTGCAAAAAATAAAGGTAAAAAATAGTAGGAAATTATGGGAAGTCGTAAACATAACATGGCAACACAGTTAAAAGAAGCTAGAAAGTCGAGAGCTTTCGCTAAATTAACTAATTGTCCTACATCACCAAGAAAAATGCGCTTGGTAGCAGATTTAGTAAGAGGAGTAGAAGTTGAAAAAGCTTTACAAATCTTAAAATTCAGTCCAAAAGAAGCATCACGTAACTTAGAAAAGTTATTATTATCAGCAATTGCTAACTGGCAAGCTAAAAATGAAGATGCAAGTATCGAAGATGCTGGATTATACATAAAATCAATTTGTGTTGATAGCGCAGGTATGTTAAAAAGGTTAAGACCAGCTCCGCAAGGGCGTGCACACAGAATTCGTAAGCGTTCTAATCACGTAACTTTAGAGTTAGGAACTAAAAACAACAGTAATTAATCAAAGTAGAAATGGGACAAAAGACAAATCCAATAGGAAATCGTTTAGGAATTATCAGAGGATGGGAATCTAACTGGTACGGTGGAAATGACTACGGAGATAAGATTGCTGAAGATGATAAGATAAGAAAGTATTTATATGCTAGATTATCAAAGGCAAGTGTATCAAGAATTATTATTGAGCGTACTTTAAAACTTGTAACCGTTACTATCACTACAGCACGTCCAGGTATCATTATTGGTAAAGGAGGTCAAGAGGTAGACAAGTTAAAAGAAGAGCTTAAGAAAATTACTGGTAAAGAAGTTCAAATTAATATTTTCGAAATTAAACGTCCAGAATTAGATGCAAGATTAGTTGCATCAAGTATTGCACGTCAAATCGAAAACAGAATTTCTTACAAGCGAGCTACTAAAATGGCAATCGCTGCTGCAATGAGAATGAATGCAGAAGGAATAAAAGTGCAATTATCAGGTCGTTTAAACGGAGCTGAAATGGCACGTTCTGAGCATTACAAAGAAGGAAGAATTCCTCTTTCTACCTTCAGAGCAGATATCGATTATGCACTTGTTGAAGCACATACTACATACGGAAGAATCGGTGTGAAAGTATGGATTATGAAAGGTGAGGTTTATGGAAAACGTGAATTATCTCCATTAGTTGGACTATCGAAGCAAAAAGGTAGTGGAAACAAAGGTGGTGGTAATGGTAAACGTCAACCTCGCAGAAGAAAATAATTTTTAAAAGAAATTAAAAATGTTACAGCCAAAAAGAGTAAAATACCGTAAGGTACAGAAGGCGAAAGGAAATATGAATGGTAATTCTGGTAGAGGTACTCAACTTTCTAACGGAATGTTTGGTATCAAATCATTAGACCAGAACTTACTTACCTCTCGTCAAATTGAGGCAGCTCGTATTGCGGCAACTCGTTATATGAAAAGAGAAGGGCAACTTTGGATTAAAATTTTCCCAGACAAACCTATCACTAAGAAACCATTAGAGGTACGTATGGGTAAAGGTAAAGGGGCACCCGATCATTTTGTTGCTGTTGTGAAACCAGGTAGAATTTTGTTTGAAGTTGGTGGAGTGCCAATGCACATAGCAAAAGAAGCACTACGTTTAGCAGCGCAAAAACTTCCTGTAAAAACGAAGTTTGTAATAGCAAGAGATTTTGATTATAACGCTTAATTCTAATTAGATCATGAAACAATCAGAAATTAAAGAATTATCAACAGCTGACTTACAAGAAAAGCTAGGGGCGTTGAAGAAAAATTATACTGATCTTAAGATGGCTCACGCCATAACTCCATTGGAAAACCCATTAGAGTTACGTAGCTTAAGAAAAACTGTGGCAAGAATTGCTACAGAGTTAACTAAAAGAGAATTACAATAATTCTAGTCAGTTTTAAAGATGGAAAAAAGAAATCTTAGAAAAGAGAGAATCGGTGTAGTATCTAGCAACAAAATGGAGAAATCTATCGTAGTTAGCGAGGTAAAAAGAGTAAAACACCCAATGTACGGAAAGTTCGTATTAAAAACGAAGAAGTACGTTGCACATGACGAGAATAACGATTGCAACGAAGGTGATACTGTAAGGATCATGGAAACGCGTCCTATGAGTAAATCTAAACGTTGGAGATTAGTAGAAATCCTAGAAAGAGCTAAATAATATGTTACAGACAGAATCAAGATTAAAAGTCGCAGATAACACTGGAGCAAAAGAAGTTTTAGTGATAAGAGTTTTAGGAGGAACAAAAAAGCGTTACGCTAGCGTTGGAGATAAAATCGTAGTATCGGTAAAATCTGCAACTCCAAACGGAACTGTAAAGAAAGGTCAAGTATCTCGTGCAGTTGTTGTTCGTACTAAGAAAGAAGTTAGACGTAAAGACGGATCGTATATCAGATTTGATGATAATGCTTGTGTACTTTTAAATCCTGCAGAGGAAATGAGAGGAACTCGTGTATTCGGACCTGTGGCTCGTGAATTACGTGAGAAACAATTTATGAAAATAGTATCATTAGCACCTGAGGTGTTATAAAATCAAATTTTAAAATGAAAAAATTTAAAATTAAATCAGGAGATACTGTTAAAGTTATAGCAGGAGATCACAAAGGATCTGAAGGAAAAGTGTTACAAATTCTTAAAGATAAGGATAGAGTAGTAGTAGAAGGTGTAAACATGGTGTCTAAACACACTAAACCAAGCGCTACAAATCCACAAGGAGGAATTGTAAAGAAAGAAGCACCATTACACATATCAAACGTAGCTTTAACCGAAAATGGAGAAGCAGTAAGAGTTGGATATAAAATGGAAGGAGATAAAAAAGTAAGAGTGTCAAAAAAATCAGATAAAGCAATATAACAATGAGTTACGTACCAAGATTAAAAGAAGAGTACAAGAGCAGAGTTATCAAAGCTCTTACTGATGAGTTTGGTTATAGCAATGTAATGCAAGTACCTAAATTACAAAAAATCGTTGTAAGCAAAGGGGTAGGCGCAGCTATAGCAGATAAGAAGTTAATAGAATATGCAATTGATGAGTTAACAACAATTACAGGTCAAAAAGCAGTATCTACCATTTCTAAAAAAGACGTTGCAAACTTCAAATTACGTAAAGGAATGCCAATCGGAGCAAAAGTTACGTTAAGAGGAGATAAAATGTACGAATTTTTAGATAGATTGGTAACTGCCTCTTTGCCACGTGTAAGAGACTTTAACGGAATCAAAGCAAATGGTTTTGATGGTAGAGGTAATTACAACTTAGGTATTACCGAACAAATCATCTACCCAGAGATTAATATTGACCAAGTGAAAAAAATTAGTGGTATGGATATTACATTTGTAACATCTGCTAGCACTGATAAAGAAGCAAAGTCATTATTAGGAGAATTAGGATTACCATTTAAAAAGAATTAATAAGATGGCTAAAGAATCAATGAAAGCGCGTGAGCGCAAAAGAGCTAAAACGGTTGCTAAGTACGCTGAAAAGAGAAAAGCTTTAAAAGAAGCTGGAGACTATGAAGCATTACAAAAGTTACCAAAAAACGCATCACCAGTTAGATTACACAATCGTTGTAAATTAACTGGACGTCCAAAAGGATATATGCGTCAGTTCGGAATTTCACGTGTTACTTTCCGTGAAATGGCTAACCAAGGATTAATTCCAGGAGTAAAGAAAGCAAGCTGGTAAAATAGCTCTTTAAATACAAAAACAAAGGTGTGTAACAAAACAAAGTTATACGCCTTTTTTTGTTCAAAAAAACGTTAATTAGTGAATAGACACACTTTTTTAGACAAAAATAAGCTTAACAAAACGTAATATTTTGATACTAAAAAGGATAATCACTAAAAACGTTTGATTTTTAAAAAGTTTATGTATATTTGCACTCTGTTTTTTATGGGGTAATTACGCCCAAAAAATAATGGTAAAAAGCTAAAAAGTTTGCTGCCAATTTGTAAGGGTAAGATAATCAGGTAAAAAACAAGAAAAATAAGTATTAACTGGTTTCAGGTTTAGTAATTACGGATTCGCCGTAGGTACAACAGAAATTACTAAAAACCAAAACCGCAATTTAATTAACTATGTATACAGATCCAATCGCGGATTTTCTTACTCGAGTGAGAAATGCTATTGCAGCAAATCACAGAGTAGTTGAAGTTCCTGCTTCAAAATTGAAGAAGGAAATGACGAAGATTTTGTTCGATCAAGGTTACATTTTAAGTTATCAGTTCAATGAAGATAAAGTTCAAGGAACTATTAAGATAGCGTTAAAATACGATCGTGATACGAAAGAATCAGTAATCAGAAAAATTCAAAGAATTTCAACACCAGGTTTACGTAGATACGTTGGCGCTAAAGAAATGCCAAGAGTATTAAACGGATTAGGTATTGCAATTGTTTCTACATCGAAAGGTGTAATGACAAACAAAAAAGCAAGACAAGAGAACGTTGGTGGAGAAGTATTGTGTTACGTTTACTAAAAACATTTTGTAAGATGAGTAGAATAGGAAAAAATCCAATCGCATTGCCACAAGGTGTTGAAGTAAAAGTAAACGACAATGTGGTTACAGTAAAAGGTAAATTAGGAGAGTTAACTCAAGAAATTAAATCTGGAATTACTGTAAAAGTTGAAGATGGTACGATCACTTTAGAAAGACCATCAGAAAGTAAAGATCATAGAGCTGCACACGGTTTGTATCGTGCTTTAATCAATAACATGGTTGAAGGTGTAAGTAAAGGTTTTACTAAAGAGTTAGAGTTAGTAGGTGTTGGTTATAGAGCATCTAACCAAGGACAAAAATTAGATTTAGCCTTAGGTTTCTCTCATAACATTATTTTAGATTTAGCTCCAGAAGTTAAGGTTGAAACCGTATCTGAAAAAGGTAAGAATCCAATCGTAAAGTTAACTTCATTTGACAAACAATTAGTAGGTCAAGTTGCAGCAAAAATTCGTTCATTCCGTAAGCCAGAACCTTACAAAGGAAAAGGAATTAAGTTTGTAGGAGAAGTATTAAGAAGAAAAGCAGGTAAATCTGCATAATAAATAAGAGAAATTATTATGGCATTATCAAAGCTTGAAAGAAGACAACGAATTAAGCATAGAATTAGAAAAATAGTTACAGGTACAGCTGAAAAACCAAGATTATCAGTTTTTAGAAGTAACAAAGAAATCTATGCTCAGTTAATTGATGACGTTGCTGGTGTAACATTAGCAGCTGCATCATCAAGAGATAAAGAAATTACATCAAGTTCTAAAGCAGAAGCAGCTACAGCAGTAGGAAAAGCAATTGCTGAAAAAGCAGCTAAAGCAGGTGTAGATACTGTTGCTTTCGATCGTAACGGGTATTTATACCACGGTAGAGTGAAAGTATTGGCAGACGCTGCAAGAGAAGCTGGTTTAAAATTTTAAGAAATTATATTATGTTAGGATATAAAAACGTAGAAAGAGTAAAACCAAGCGGATTAGAGCTTGTAGATAAATTAGTAGGTGTACAACGTGTTACCAAAGTAACTAAAGGGGGTAGAGCATTCGGTTTCTCTGCAATCGTAGTAGTTGGAGATGGTAACGGTGTTGTAGGTCACGGATTAGGAAAGTCTAAAGATGTTTCTTCAGCAATTGCAAAAGCAGTAGAAGACGCAAAGAAAAATTTAGTACGTATTCCAATCTTAGAAGGAACATTACCACACGAACAAAAAGGTAAATTTGGTGGAGCGAAAGTATTCATCAAGCCAGCTTCACACGGTACCGGGGTTATTGCCGGGGGTGCTGTACGTTTAGTATTAGAAGCTGTTGGTATTAAAGACGTATTATCAAAATCTCAAGGATCATCAAATCCTCACAACGTAGTAAAAGCAACTTTTGATGCGTTATTACAATTACGTAGTGCAGCAACTATTGCTAAGCAAAGAGGTATATCTTTAGAGAAAGTTTTTAACGGTTAAAATTTAAGACGATGAGTAAAATTAGAGTTACACAAGTAAAAAGTCAAATCGGTCGCCTTAAAAATCAAAAAAGAACGTTAGAGGCGTTAGGTTTACGTAAGATGAACCAAACTGTAGAACATGAAGCATCAGCTACAATTTTGGGTATGGTAAGTAAAGTTTCACACTTAGTTTCTGTAGAAGAAATTAAATAAGACAATATAAAGATGAGTTTACATAACTTAAAACCAGCAGCAGGATCTACAAAAAGCGGTAAAAGAATCGCTCGTGGAGAAGGTTCTGGTCACGGAGGTACCTCTACAAGAGGACACAAGGGAGCTAAATCTCGTTCTGGTTATTCTCGTAAAATAGGATTTGAAGGAGGACAAATGCCACTTCAAAGACGTGTACCTAAATTCGGTTTCACTAACATTAATCGTAAAGAATATGTTGGCGTGAATTTAGATAAGTTACAAGCATTAGTAGATAACGGAAAAATAACAGATACAGTTAATTTAGATGTTTTAGTAGAAAACAGATTGGCTCGTAAAAACGACCTAGTAAAAATATTAGGTGGTGGAGAGTTAAAAGCTAAATTAAATATAACTGTACACAAATTTACAGCATCAGCAAAAGCAGCTATTGAAGCAGCTGGAGGTGAAGCAGTAACATTATAAGAATTGTAAATGATGAATTTTATAAATACTTTAAAAGACATTTGGAAGATTGAAGAGTTAAAAGAAAAATTACTTTTAACCCTAGGTTTAATCGCTGTATACCGCTTTATGGCTGCAGTTCCTTTACCAGGAATTGACCCTACACAGTTATCGGCATTAAAAGACAGTACTGACGGTGGGCTTTTAGGTTTATTAAACGCATTTACAGGTGGGGCATTTGCTAGAGCGTCGGTAATGGCACTTGGTATAATGCCTTATATTTCTGCATCAATTGTAGTTCAATTAATGGGTATTGCGGTACCTTATTTGCAAAAATTACAAAAAGATGGAGAAAGTGGACGTAAGAAGATTACGCAAATAACAAGATGGCTTACGATTGCTATAACCTTGTTTCAAGCACCAACCTATATTGGAGTAATTCAAAATCAAATGGGTTTACCGCAAGAAGCATTCTTAGTAACAGGAGCAACATTTTGGATATCATCTATCATTCTTTTAAGTGCAGGAACAATTTTTGCCATGTGGTTAGGAGAGCGTATTACTGATAAAGGAGTTGGTAATGGAATATCATTATTAATTACTGTTGGTATTATTGCAAACTTTCCAGCAGCATTTATTCAAGAATTAGTTTCTAAGCAAACTGCTGGTGCTGGAGGAATTATGATGATTTTAATCGAATTAATAGTTTGGTTTGTAGTAATCTTGTTAACCGTATTATTAGTTACCGCAGTACGTAAAGTTGCTGTTCAATATGCACGTCGTACAGCCGTTACAAACATTAAAGATGTTGATGGTGCACGCCAGTACATTCCATTAAAATTGAATGCAGCAGGTGTAATGCCAATTATCTTTGCACAAGCTATTATGTTTTTACCAATAGCATTAGGGCAAAAATATCCAGCATTTAATAGTTTAACTGATATGAACGGTTTATGGTACAATGTAATATTTGCGTTACTAATCATTGTATTTAGTTACTTCTACACAGCGATTACGATTCCAACGAATAAAATGGCTGAGGACTTAAAAAGAAGTAATGGTTTTGTTCCAGGATATAAGCCAGGTGAAGAAACAGCCAATTATTTAGATTCAGTATTGTCAAAAATTACACTACCAGGATCTATATTTTTAGCAGCGTTATCTATTTTACCAGCTATTATTGTAAAGTTTGGGGTAACTCAAAACTGGGCAATGTTTTATGGAGGAACATCATTGATTATTATGGTAGGAGTTGCTATAGATACCATTCAGCAAATTAATTCGTACTTATTAAATAGTCGTTACGACGGTTTGATGAAAACAGGTAACAGTAATAGAAAATCATTAAAATAATATGGCTAAACAACCAGCAATTCAACAAGACGGAACTATAACAGAAGCATTATCAAATGCAATGTTTCGAGTAGAATTAGAGAACGGACATATTGTTACGGCTCACATTTCAGGAAAAATGCGTATGCATTACATCAAACTATTACCAGGAGATAAGGTAAAGTTAGAAATGAGTCCGTATGATTTATCAAAGGCAAGAATTACTTACAGATACTAACACACTAAGTTGTAAAGTTATAGAGAAGAAAGTTGTAAATGAGTTTCCTTTTAATCTTTAAACTTTTAAACTTTTAAACTAAAAAAGATGAAAGTAAGAGCATCAATTAAGAAAAGAAGTGCCGAGTGCAAAATAGTACGCAGAAAAGGCAGATTATACGTAATAAATAAGAAAAATCCTAGATTTAAACAACGACAAGGATAATAAAAAGACACTAGTCATTAGTAATTAGTAGTTAGATGAATCTGTCTGAAATAGCAATGTTTAGGATTCTAACAACTAAAAGCTAACAGCTAAAAACTAAATTATATGGCAAGAATCGCAGGTATAGATATTCCAAAGAATAAAAGAGGTGTTATCGCTTTAACATATATCTTTGGTATAGGAAGAAGCAGAGCTAAAGAGATTTTAGAAGCTGCTAACATAGATGAAAGCATCAAAGTTCAAGATTGGACCGATGATCAAATTGCAGCAATTCGTGAGCAAGTTGGAACTTACAAAATTGAAGGTGAGTTGCGTTCTGAAGTTCAATTAAGCATTAAACGTTTAATGGACATCGGATGTCAAAGAGGTATTCGTCACAGACTTGGTTTACCATTACGTGGACAAAGAACAAAGAATAACTCTCGTACAAGAAAAGGTAAGAGAAAAACTGTAGCTAACAAGAAAAAATAATCATTGATTATTTTTTACTAATAGTAAAGAATTATGGCAAAGTCTAAAGTAACAAAAAAACGTAAAGTTGTAATAGAATCAGTTGGTGAAGCTCACGTAACTGCCTCTTTCAACAATATTATTATTTCTTTAACAAACAAAAAAGGTGACGTAATTTCTTGGTCATCTGCAGGAAAAATGGGCTTTAGAGGTTCTAAAAAGAACACTCCTTACGCAGCTCAATTAGCAGCAGAAGATTGTGCAAACGTTGCTAAAGAAGCAGGTTTACGTAAAGTAAAAGTGTATGTTAAAGGACCAGGGAACGGTAGAGAATCTGCAATCAGATCTATCCACAATTCAGGTATTGAGGTAACAGAAATCATTGATGTTACTCCTATTCCTCACAACGGATGTCGTCCACCTAAAAGAAGAAGAGTATAAGTTGAATTCATTTTCAACTTATACTTTATTTTAGCGTACTTTTGTGCGCAAAAAAAATAAGTATTTTAACACAGTAGGATTCAAAGATTATCGAAGGAGTACGCCTTAATTCATAATCCCTACTAATTTTAATTAGAAATGGCAAGATATACAGGACCAAAAACTAAAATTGCTCGTAAGTTTGGCGAAGCAATCTTCGGAGACGACAAGAACTTCGAAAAAAGAAATTACCCTCCAGGACAACACGGAGTAGGTAAGAGAAGAGGTAAAAAATCTGAATACGCAGTTCAGTTAATGGAAAAGCAAAAAGCAAAATACACTTATGGTATTTTAGAGCGTCAGTTCCGTAACCTTTTCAAAAAAGCATCAGCTTCTCAAGGAGTAACAGGTGAAATCTTATTACAATTATGTGAATCTCGTTTAGATAACGTAGTATACCGTTTAGGTATTGCGAATTCACGTAGAGCTGCACGTCAGTTAGTATCTCACCGTCACATCACTGTGAATGGAGATATCGTAAATATTCCATCTTATAGTTTAAGAGAAGGAGATGTAGTAGCAGTAAGAGAAAAGTCGAAGTCGTTAGAAGCTATTGAAAATGCATTAGCTGCAAACAGCAGTGTATACGAGTGGTTAACTTGGAATTCAGATCAGAAATCAGGAACTTTTATAAAAGTACCAGAAAGATTACAAATTCCTGAGAATATTAAAGAGCAGTTAATCGTAGAATTATACTCTAAATAATAAATTAATCATATTGGTATTCAGCCAAAGGGTTCATTCGTATTTCTTCACACTTATAAACCGCGCAACTGAATAACAATTAAAACGAAGAAAAATATATGGCAATTTTAAATTTTCAAAAGCCTGATAAAGTAATAATGATTGAATCTACTGATTTTTCAGGAAGATTCGAATTCAGACCTCTTGAACCAGGTTTTGGATTAACCGTAGGGAACGCCTTACGAAGAGTATTATTATCTTCTTTAGAAGGATTTGCAATTACATCATTACGTATCGACGGGGTTGATCATGAATTTTCAACAATCGAGGGTGTTGTAGAAGATGTAACAGAAATCATCTTAAACTTAAAACAAGTACGTTTTAAGAAACAAATAGAAGAATCTGATAGAGAAACAGTTTCTATAGCAGTATCAGGACAAGAGCAATTAACAGCTGGTGACTTGCAAAAGTTTATCTCAGGTTTTCAAGTGCTAAATCCAGATTTAGTAATTTGTAACATGGATAAATCAGTAAAGTTGAATGCTGAAATTACCATTGAAAAAGGTAGAGGTTTTGTACCAGCAGAAGAAAATAAAAGAGCTGGTGCACCTTTAGGAACCATTTTTACAGATTCTATTTACACTCCTATAAAGAATGTAAAATACGCTGTTGAAAATTTCCGTGTAGAGCAAAAGACCGATTACGAAAAATTAGTTTTCGATATCGATACTGACGGTTCTATCAACCCAAAAGATGCCTTAACAGAAGCAGCTAAGATTTTAATCCACCACTTTATGTTATTCTCTGACGAGCGTATCACTTTAGAAGCAGATGAAATCGCACAAACTGAAACATACGATGAAGAATCATTACACATGCGTCAGTTATTAAAGACGAAATTAGTTGATATGGATTTATCAGTTCGTGCTTTAAACTGTTTAAAAGCTGCAGAAGTAGATACTTTAGGAGACTTAGTATCATTTAACAAAAGCGATTTAATGAAGTTTAGAAACTTTGGTAAAAAATCATTAACTGAATTAGATGAGTTAGTGGCTAACAAAGGACTAAGTTTTGGAATGGATTTAAGTAAATACAAATTAGATAAAGATTAACCTTTCATATTTTGCTCCCCTAAACTAGGGTAGTAGCAAGATGAGAGCTAAAACCAAATGTCATGAGACACGGAAAAAAATTTAATCATTTAGGGAGAAAAACAGCGCACAGAAAAGCGATGTTATCTAACATGGCTTGTTCTTTAATCGAGCACAAGCGAATTAATACTACTGAGGCTAAAGCGAAAGCTTTGCGTAAGTTTGTAGAGCCTTTAATTACAAAATCTAAAGACGATACAACCCACAACCGTCGTGTAGTATTTAGTTACTTACGTAGCAAAGAAGCTGTTACAGAATTATTTAAAGAGATTTCTGTAAAAGTAGCAGACAGACCAGGAGGATATGTACGTATCATCAAATTAGGAAACCGTCAAGGAGACAACGCTCCAATGGCAATGGTAGAATTAGTTGATTACAACGAGTTATACAATCCGAAAGGAAACAAAGCTAAAAAGAGTACTCGCCGTAGCCGTCGTGGTGGAGCGAAGAAAACTGAAGCAGCAGCTGTTGAAACTCAAACTTCACAAGAAGAAGAATAAAAATGAAAATTTTTATAAATTATATCAAAGGGATGAACATTTAATGTTTATCCCTTTTTTTATATATTTTTGCAAACAAATAACACAACACACTAAATGAAACCGACATATTTAAAATACATATCAAATAACATTAATACAATTATTTTAAATATCTAAGGTTACATGTGACCGCTTTAAAGCAATATACAACAAGCACATGAAATATCAAACGCGTAAAAAAGCATTAGTTCTATTAGCAGACGGAACTATTTTCTATGGTAAATCAATTGGAATAGAAGGAACCGCAACAGGAGAAATTTGTTTTAATACAGGTATGACAGGATACCAAGAAATTTTTACCGACCCATCATACTTTGGTCAGTTAATGGTAACCACCAATGCACATATTGGTAACTATGGGGTAAATGACGAAGAAGTAGAATCAGACGGAATAAAAATTTCAGGATTAATCTGTCGTAACTTTAGCTTTACACATTCTCGTGTAGACTCTGATGGGAATTTATTCGATTGGTTTAAAGAGCACAATTTGGTGGCCATTTCTGATGTCGATACCCGTGCTCTAGTATCGTATATTAGAGATAATGGAGCCATGAACGCCATTATTTCTACTGAAGTAGATAAGATAGAAGATTTAAAAAAACAGCTAGCCGATATACCAAATATGGAAGGTTTAGAGTTGGCTTCAAAAGTATCGACAAAAGAACCTTATTTTGTGGGTGATGAAAATGCCCCAATCAAAATATCAGCTTTAGATATAGGAATCAAGAAAAATATCTTGCGAAATTTAGTAAAGAGAGGTGCTTATATAAAAGTGTACCCATACAATGCAAGTTTTGAGCAAATGAGCGATTTCAATCCAGACGGATATTTTATTTCTAACGGACCTGGAGATCCAGAACCTCTAGAAGAAGCCCAAAATACAGCAAAAGAAATTATTAAAAGAAACTTACCGTTATTCGGAATTTGTCTAGGACATCAGGTAATAGCCTTGGCAAATGGTATTTCTACCTATAAAATGCATAACGGACATCGTGGAATTAACCACCCTGTAAAAAACTTATTGACAGGAAAAGGAGAAATCACTTCTCAAAACCATGGATTTGCTATTAACAGAGAGGAAACAGAAGCGCATCCAGATGTTGAAATTACACACGTGCATTTGAACGATAATACGGTTGCAGGTATTAGAATGAAATCTAAAAATGTATTTTCTGTACAGTATCATCCCGAAGCAAGTCCAGGACCACACGATGCAGAATACCTATTTGATCAATTCATAGAAAACATTAAAAAAGCGAAGGTTGAAGCGTAAACGTTTTCGTAACTTATTCTGTTTTAATCACTAAAAAACAAGACAAATAAGTAATTTAGCAAAGAAAATAATTTGATTCTCGTGGGCGTATCATCCACGGATTTATATATTAAAAATAAACAACTATGAGTATTATAATTAACATTCACGCACGTCAAATTTTTGATTCAAGAGGAAACCCTACAGTAGAGGTAGATGTAATTACCGAAAATGGTATTTTAGGAAGAGCTGCGGTACCCTCAGGAGCTTCTACAGGAGAGCATGAAGCAGTTGAGTTACGCGATGGTGGTAATGACTACATGGGTAAAGGAGTATTAAAAGCCATAGAAAATGTAAATACATTAATTGCACAAGAATTATTAGGAGTATCGGTTTTTGAACAAAATGCAATAGACCAACTAATGATTGATTTAGATGGAACACCTAACAAATCTAAATTAGGAGCCAATGCAATTTTAGGAGTTTCTTTGGCAGTAGCAAAGGCAGCTGCAAATGAACTAGGATTACCATTATACCGTTATGTAGGAGGAGTTTCAGCAAACACACTGCCAGTTCCTATGATGAACATTATCAACGGTGGTTCTCACTCTGATGCACCTATTGCATTTCAAGAATTTATGATAATGCCAGTAAAGGCAAAGAACTTTACAGAAGCAATGCAAATAGGTTCTGAAATTTTTCACAACTTAAAGAAGGTGTTACACGACCGTAATTTATCTACTGCTGTAGGTGATGAAGGTGGATTTGCACCTACTTTAGAAGGAACAGAAGATGCTATTGAAACCATTGCATTAGCAACCAAAAATGCAGGGTATACTTTTGGAGAAGAGGTAATGATAGCGTTAGATTGTGCTTCGGCAGAGTTTTATGTAGACGGAAAGTACGACTATGCCAAGTTTGAAGGAGACAAAGGAGCTGTGAGAACTTCTGAAGAGCAAGCAACTTACCTAGCAGAGTTATGCGAAAAATATCCTATTATCTCTATCGAAGATGGAATGGATGAGAATGATTGGGATGGATGGAAATTATTAACCGATAAAGTTGGAGATAAAGTTCAATTAGTAGGAGACGATTTATTCGTAACCAATGTTGAACGCTTATCAAGAGGAATTGAAAATGGTATTGCCAACTCAATTTTAATTAAAGTAAACCAAATAGGTACGTTAACAGAAACCATTGCAGCCGTTAACATGGCTCAAAATGCTGGATATACCTCAGTAATGAGTCACCGTTCTGGAGAAACGGAAGATAATACCATTGCTGATTTGGCTGTAGCATTAAACTGCGGACAAATTAAAACAGGTTCTGCTTCACGTTCTGATCGTATGGCAAAATACAATCAATTGTTACGTATTGAAGAAGAATTGGCTGATGTAGCTTATTATCCGCAAAAAAAAGCGTTTAAAGTACAACAGTAGTTCAATTGAAATAACCTGTTCCAAAAAACTAATACAGTTTTAACAGGATTAGAAATAATATAAATATCAGGTAAGACAGTTTCTTATCTGATATTTTCTTTTTAGTACAAAAATCAATCATTCTAAGTAGTTTTTTTAATAATTGACTCAAAGCTTCGGGTGTTTTCTTTTTTGCGAATACTATTTCCATGTACTGTCAGTTCGATTGATTTTTAAGAGCGATAATGAATTAAAAACACTACTTCGGCTAGGCACAACAGAGCTATCGAGAACTATAATGCCACTTCTCAATAATTTCCTTTCATATAACTTTATCATAAGAAAAAGGGGGGTTAAAAATAAAAAATAGTAGAGTCATTCATTTTAATTAAAATAAGTAAAATAAAAGTAGGGTAATACAAGTTCTTATTGTTATTAATAGTAGCAGTCAACGTATAAATTAATACAATAACTATGAAAAAAATAGCAGTTCTATTTCTTATTTTTAGTACGATTACACTACTTTCTCAAGAAGAACAAACCGAAAGTGTTTGGAGGCTTAATTTTTTAAATCCAGGAGTAGAATACGAAATGCCAACTGGAAATACATCAACTTTATCTATAGGTACAGGTATCGGTTATAGTGGAAGTTACCCACATACCAGTGTAGGTGGAAGTTCTGGATTGATTACCTCATTCAATCCATTTTTAGACATCCAACACAAATGGTTTTATAATTTTGAAAAGCGTAAGAGCAAAGGGTTAAATATCACAAATAACTCAGGGAATTTTATCTCAGCAAGGGTTTTAACCAGGGGAGAATCGTTGTTTGGAAATTCTAACGGAACCGATGGTTTAGATGTTGCGATAGGCCCTACTTGGGGAATTCAACGAAAGTACGGTAAAAACTTTCATTTGTTATTTGATATGGGACCAATTTACTATTTTGATATAAATGAACGCCATGGTTTTTTCCCACTGATGCTACAATTAAATTTAGGGTTTGATTTGTAATAAATAAGATTAACAATCTTTTTTTAATCTACACAAAATTAATACATGAAAATACTATTTCTTGTACTTACAATTATACTATTGTTTTCTCAGTTTATTAATATGCAGTGTGTAATTTGCTTACTTCCTCTAATCCGTTAAATGCACCGCCATCTATAATTCGGTAATAGAATTACAGTTTTACCCAACTTGTTCCTAAGTTTTTTTTACGGAAGTATAATTGTACTTTTTAAAAGATTTACATATAGGAAATAATTATTTTTTTATATCAAAAATCTATGAGGTCACTCTTTCAAAATACTTCAAAAAATGGTATCTTCGCAACTCACTTCAATCATAAAAATTTTAGTAAGAAAATGTCAGATATAGCAAAATTACAAATTGGCGAAAACACGTATGAGTTTCCTTTAGTAAAAGGAACAGAAAATGAAACCGCAATAGATATAAAAACCTTGAGAGGAGCTACGGATGGAATTATAACCATCGATCCAGGTTACAAGAATACAGGTTCATGTGAAAGTGCTATCACATTTTTGAATGGAGAAGAAGGTGTGCTAAGATATCGAGGATATTCAATTGAAGAGTTAGCAGAAAAAGCAGACTTTTTAGAAGTTGCGTACTTACTAATTTTTGGAGAATTACCAACGCAAGAACAGTTAGATAAATTTTATAGAGATATTTTAGATGAAGCAATTGTAGACGATGACATTAAAAAAATCATCGATGCTTTTCCTAAGAATGCACATCCAATGGGCGTATTGTCATCATTAACATCAGCTTTAACAGCTTTCAATCCATCTTCTGTAAATGTTAATTCTGAGGAAGACATGTACAAAGCTATTGTTAAAATTATGGGTAAGTTTCCAGTATTGGTAGCTTGGACACTACGTAAAAAACAAGGATTACCATTACACTATGGTTCTCGCAAGTTAGGATACGTAGAAAATATCTTAACCATGATGTTCCAAAAACCGAATGATGAGTATGAATTAAATCCTATCATGATTAATGCCTTAGATAAATTATTAATCTTACACGCAGATCATGAGCAAAACTGTTCTACCTCAACAGTACGTATTGTAGGTTCATCTCACGCAGGGTTATTCGCATCGTTATCAGCTGGTATTTCTGCTTTATGGGGTCCACTACATGGAGGAGCTAACCAAGCAGTTTTAGAAATGTTAGAAGCAATTAGAGAAGACGGAGGAGATACGAAGAAGTATATGGCAAAAGCCAAAGATAAAAACGATCCTTTCCGCTTAATGGGCTTCGGACACCGTGTATATAAAAACTTTGACCCAAGAGCTAGAATTATTAAAAAAGCAGCAGACGAAGTATTGAACGACTTGGGAGTTGAAGACCCAATTTTAGATGTTGCAAAAGGATTAGAGCAAGAGGCATTAAACGATCCGTACTTCGTAGAAAGAAAATTATATCCGAATGTAGACTTCTACTCAGGAATTATCTATAGAGCGATGGGAATTCCAGTAGAAATGTTTACCGTAATGTTTGCATTAGGACGTTTACCAGGCTGGATTGCACAATGGAGAGAGATGCGTTTGCGTAAAGAACCAATTGGTCGCCCGCGACAAGTGTATATAGGTGAGAATCTAAGAGAGTTCGTACCATTAGAGAAAAGATAAAAACATTAAAAAATGTCATTTAATTTCTAAATGACATTTTTTATTTAAAATACCTACTGATGAAAGAAATTAAAATAATAAAAAATAGGTCTGATATCGGAGCAGGAACTCGTGGCTCTGATATGGGAATTGATGCTATTGAAATTGCAGCAATAAATCAAAAAAGTAATTACTTTGATTCTTATGAATATGAAGATGTAATTACAGAGAATGAGTCTATTTACAATAAAGTTAACAACTCATTTGCAAAGAGAATTGATAGTGTGTTAACTCAATGTAAGCGTTTAAGCAATCATGTAAAAGTAAATTTACAAGAAGGAAAATTTCCCATTGTGTTGTCTGGAGACCATTCTTCTGCACTTGGAACCATTAGCGGTGTTAAAGCAGCTTACCCTACCAAAAGAGTTGGAGTAGTTTGGATTGATGCCCACGGAGATTTACATTCACCTTACACGTCGCCTTCAGGAAATATTCATGGTATGCCATTGGCTGCAGCTATTGCCGATGATAATCTAGAGAGTCAAGTGAATCAGGTAGATAGAATAACTTCCGATTTATGGGACCGAATGAAAAATGTAGCAACTCTTGGTCAAAAAGTACTACCAGAAGATGTAGTGTTTTTTGGAGTTCGAGATACCGAAGAACCTGAAGACAAGCAGATGGAAAAATATGGAATGAAAAACTACAGGGTTGACGAAGTTCGGTATAGAGGCGTAGAAGTTTGTGTAAATGAAGCGCTGGAGAAACTCTCTGATTGTGATGTTATTTATATCTCGTTCGATGTAGATTCAATGGACTGTGATATGATTTCTTACGGAACAGGAACGCCCGTGCCAAAAGGATTTGATCAATATGAAATTATAAACATTATAAAGGGGTTAGTTGCCAGTAAAAAAGTAGTATGCTTAGAGTTTGTGGAAGTTAATCCGCTCTTAGATTTCAGGGGTAATAAGATGGCAGAAACAGCTTTTGAAGTGTTAGAAAAAGTAACGGAGAAAATAAAAATGATATAACGTTTTTTGCCAAACCTAACCAATAGGAAACTATTGAGTATACTTAACAACTAATAGCGTATACTTAATCATATAGAAAATGGATTTGTAAAGACTAGTTACCAATAGTCAAATGTCAACAAGCGAATTAACAAACGAAGAAAAACAACAATATAACCGTCACCTAATTCTCGATAAAATAGGAGAGGAGGGACAGTTGAAGTTAAAACAATCCAAAGTATTAGTCGTTGGTGCTGGTGGTTTGGGTTGTCCCGTGTTACAATATTTGGCAGCAGCAGGTGTGGGTACGATTGGAATTGTAGATGATGATGTAGTTAGTCAAAGTAATTTACAACGTCAGGTACTATATACGATTAGCGATATAGAAAAATCAAAAGCACATACAGCAGCAAAGCGTTTGTCAGAATTAAATCCGTTTGTTCAATTTTATGTGTACAACGAGAAGTTAACCCGTCACAATGCTATTTCTTTATTTGAGAAATACGATATCATTGTAGATGGAAGTGATAATTTCGCTACACGGTATTTAACGAACGATGCGGCAGTACTCACTCAAAAGCCGTTGGTGTATGGTGCTATTTTTAAGTTTGAAGGGCAGGTAAGTGTGTTCAATTATCAAAAAAGTGCCACCTATCGATGTTTATATCCAATCCCTCCCAAACCAGAGGAATCACCTAATTGCTCTCAAATAGGGGTTTTAGGAGTGTTACCTGGAATTATAGGAAGTTTACAAGCTAACGAAGCTATTAAGATTATTTGTGGAATAGGAGAGGTGTTAGCGAATAAATTATTGATGTACGATACGCTAAGTATGCGTCAAATGATCTTAAAATTTAAAAAAACTAAAAACGCTGAAGTTGCTGAGTTAAACAGCGATTATGACTTTTTCTGCGGAATAAAAACCGCTACTCACGAAATAACGTTCCAAGAACTACAAAACAATTTATCGTCTTATAATCTATTGGATATTCGTGAAGATTGGGAGCGAGAACAACATCATATTGGTGGGCAGCATATTCCGCTAGGAAACCTTTCAAAACGATTTCAAGAAGTAGATACAAGTAAACCTGTAGTGGTATATTGCAAATCAGGAGTACGTAGCCAACGAGCGATTGGTTTTTTAGAACAACAATTGAATAACACTACTTTTATCAATCTAAAAGGAGGGGTAAAATAACGTACAATCGAAGCGAAATACTGGATTTAAAAATTATCTTGAATCTAGTCATCAGGAGTTTTCACATCTTTTTTTTAAGGCTACATTCATCTTTTCAAACCCTTTTTCAGTATTCGTTAAATCAAAAATACCTACCAATATTCCCGTAAAAATTTCACTTTGAATAAAGGTAGTACTTCCATTCTCATTGTCTATCAACTCAAATTTGTGCTTGCCATCGAAAAGCCCTTTAACGAGGAGTTTTCCTTGCCATAAAAGAATTTTGTTTTCAGTGTAAGTTAGAATAGTAGGTTTAAAAGTCATTGTAGAAGAACCTTCTGGGCGAACCGTAATTTTAATCGTTTTACCAATGGCAAGTATTCCTTCTATTTTTGTGATAAACGGATTCCATTCAGGATACGAATGTATATTGGTTAACACGCTCCAAACTTTTTCGGGAGTTGCATTGATGTTAATTTGAGCACTGATTTTTTTAGTCATGATTTCTGTCTAGTTTTATAGGTTACACTCACAAGACAAAATTGACTAAATAAAAAGAAAACTTACTTGATATAAATCAAGAATTAGAAAGTTGGCGTTTACGTATTCTACTTAAAGTTTCAGGAGTCATTCCTAAAATAGAGGCGATGTATTGTAAAGGAACTTCATTAAATAACACTTTGTTTTGCTCAAAAAACAGTTGATATCGTTCTTCGGCAGTCATCGATAAGTGAGAGAAAACCCTATTTTCTAACATTGCAAAGCATTTGGCAATAAATTGTTTTTCAATGTCATTCCATTTCGGAAAGTCCTTGCACAACTGTGTGTAGCTTTCTTTAGTGAGGGTTAGCAGTTTTACATCGGTTAATGCTTGTATGTTCCAACGGTTGGGTTGGTTAAAAAAGAAACTCGAAATTTCAGTTACAAAATAGTTAGGGGTTGAAATCCATTGCGTAATTTCTTTTCCATCTGAGAACGTATAAATTCTAAGCAACCCAGATTTCACCAAACTCAATCGATTACAAAAGGAGTCCGTTTTTGTAAAAAAATCATCTTTACAAAGTGTTTCTTCCCTAAAATATGAAAGCAGGATAGTTAATTCTTCGGGGTTAAGGTTTCCAAAATATTCCTGAAGTATGGTGTTAAAATTGTTATTCATATTTATACAAAGCCTTTGCAAGTAAAGAAATTGAAACAAATGTACTTGATTTTTATCGCAAACGGTTATTGTTAAAATTATAAATTCTTTAGACTGTCGTATACTGCGACAAACAACAAACACCATCTTAATGGTTCGTCCTGCGAACTTTAGGATGAACGAGAAAACAGCCGTAACTAATTATTATGCGTTAGTTCTAAGAGGCGTATTCATTCAATCGCAGATGATATCAAAGGTTTGAATTACTAGAGTTTGCCTCGAAATTCTTAAGTGTTTTTTTAATGTACAGTATGTTTGTATTGGGGGAATTTAATTATCGCTTTTTATGATTTTTACTGCTTTATCTATATATAACTGAGAATCGTAATTTTTTGTGTTTTCTTTTATGAAGTAATCGATATGCAATCCTTTTCTTTGTACCCTCTCTCCATTTGGATAAAAGGCACCAGCACCAGTGAAATAAAATTCTTGTTTATCAGGCAATATAGCCGATGTAATATTCATCACTGCTCCCATAGTTTGCTCTCCTATAGTAATGCAATTTGGGGCTTGTTGTATTGCCATGCCAAAGTATTCAGCCATACTTCCTGTTTGTCTATTTACAAGCAATATAATTTTGCCTTTAAAGTAATTAGAGTTCTTTTTTCCTATTTTGAATGGATTTGAAATAAATCTTAAAGGTGCAGAAGCGGGATATTCTCCTAAAGACGGTTTTTTTACTAAAGGAAGTAATACTTTGATAAACTCTTTTTTTCGGGATAAAAATGTTTAGAAAAATCATTAAGTTTAAGGTTTCTTGGATAATTTCTTAAATCTAATATAATACCATCATCGGTTTTATTTTGTTTTAAGATTTTAGCAAATTCTTTAGAAGTTATGTTAGCTAGGTTTATGTAAGTTATTTTCGCGGTAATTTTTTTCCAATTTGTTTTTTCTGGTTGAATTAGACTTTTATAGTTTTCTCGCTTGAAGGATTTGTATAATTTCAATTTCTTTTCTTTCAGATTACCATTTATATCTAAAGAATGAACTCTTAGAGAGTCTACACTGCTTCTTAATATGAGATGATTTAGCCTGTATCTTAAATATGTATCATTAGAGGTAGATATCAGTTTCGAAAAATTAGTGTTTATGTAGTCTGATATGCTCGTATCGTTAATCTTTACGATAATTTCTCCTAAATCAATATTGTTTTTTTCTGTTAGTGTTTCATTGTATACGGATGTGACAAGCAATGAGTCATTAATTACTTTTACACCAAAAGAAGGAGAATACCTGAATAATGTTTCGTAAAAGTACATGGATGTTTTGTATGAATGCGAATCATTTAACATAGCTAACATATGTAGTTTCGAAACTTCATATTCTTTAATACTCTTATCATTTATAAAACTTTTAATTAATTCATCTAAGTTATCGATCCAGTTTATATCGGTTAAATATTTATTTACATCCCAATATTGAATAATATTCCAAAAACTATATAATTCCAGTAGTCTGTGATTTTTCAATAGGGGATTGAAGTTAAGAAAACCCTTTTCATTCTCAAACGAAATCATTTTAGTTAACTTACTTGAAGAAGCATAATAATCTCCTATATTACTATTGTTTTTTAATTTTACGAGTCTTGTTTTTATTTCTTGGTTAAAAGCAAACTCATCTATCCAATCATACTTAAAATTCTTTTTAAAAATTTTTTCTGAATCAATATTAATAGAGATATTTTTAAATTCTGTAGCTGAATTATCATATTTAGTAATGAAATAATTTAGTTCTTTATTTAATTCTTCTTGTTCTACAATATCCTCTATAGAGTTTAATAAAGATATTAATTCTAAGTCCCAGTTATATATTCCTCTACTTACGTCGGGATGGTGGTATTTCATTAACCCCCAAATTAAACATACTTGTTTATATTTTTCTGTCTCAGTAATCTTTGTTTGAGAATAAATAGTGAATGGAAATAAGAATAGTAGGATTAGTTTCTTAGTCATGAGTATTTTTTTGTTTCAAAATTAATTGTAGAAACCATGATTTCATAGCTCATATTGGTTAAAGCATTGTTAAATTAATGCCTTATAAAGATATCGAATTTTACTTTACCTTCGCAGCATGCAACAAACGACAAATACCATCTTAATGGTTCGTCCTGTAAACTTTAGGATGAATGAGGAAACAGCCGTAAATAATTATTATCAGCAAGAATTGTCAGGAATTGTACCAGCATCAATCAATGCGAAAGCACAAGAAGAATTTGATGTTTTTGTGCAGAAATTAGAGGCTGTTGGAGTAGAGGTTGTAGTGGTTGAAGATAGGAAAGAACCCGATACTCCCGATGCAATTTTTTCAAATAATTGGATTTCCTTTCACGAAAATGGCGATGTGGCTATCTACCCCATGTTTGCAGAAAATCGTCGTTTAGAGCGCAGGGAAGACGTGCTAGAAGTACTAGAGGAAAAAGGATTTGCAATCGAAAATGTAATAGACTATTCAGAGGCAGAAGAGGAAGCGGTTTTTTTAGAAGGAACAGGAAGTATGGTGTTAGATAGGCAGCACAGAAAAGCCTATTGTGCCTTGTCTCCTCGAACAGATGAAGAATTGTTTATAGAGTTTTGTGAGGATTTTGAATACACGCCTGTTATTTTTACTGCGAATCAAACAGCTGAGGGAAAAAGAGTTCCTATTTATCATACCAATGTAATGATGTGTGTTGCAGAAACATTTGCAGTGGTATGTTTAGACGCTATAGACGATAAAAAGGAAAAGAAAAATCTAGTAAAACACTTGAAGTCTGACGGAAAAGAAATTGTTGCCATTTCTGAAACACAAGTGAGTCAGTTTGCAGGAAATATGTTACAGGTTACAGGACTGGATGATGAAAGCTATGTAGTAATGAGTTCTTCTGCGTTTCATTCGTTAAAGACCAACCAAATTGAAGTCCTAAAAAAACACAGTAAAATACTTCACACTCCTCTGAAAACTATAGAAACCTATGGTGGTGGAAGTGCCCGTTGTATGATGACAGAGGTTTTCTTACCTAAAACTCATTAAGTTACCATTGTATTTGAAATCTTATGGTTTTTATAATACTGCATTAAAATAAACGAACAAATTACTGAAGAAGCAATCCCCTCAATGGCTAATGCAAATACTACTAGAGGTAAACTTAAATTTTGTCCCCAAAAAGAAGATTTTTCAAGCACGATCATAAAGCTAGAATCAATAAAGTCTACATAAATAATCAGGCTAAAAATAGTCAAAACAACAGCAATCATAGAAGTTCCTGTGCCTACTAAAAAATTAATGAAATATGATGTTTCATGATTCTCAACAATATTCATTTTAATAGCTCTGTTTATGCCATAAAGAACAAAAGCAAAGTTTAAAAAACGCAGTTCAGAAATATTTTCCAATTCAAAAATCTTCATGATTAGAAAGAAGCTAACAATGCCTGCAAAAATTAACAACGCATTATTAAAGATGATTTTGTTACTTGTCATAATAGTACGTTTTAAGAATTAATATTCTTAAAAGTACAAAATAAAGAGATGAAAATCAATTATTTATAGTAAAGCTTCTTTTAAAATTGTTACAGGGTGTTTCGCCAAACGTTTTGTTCCGTCATAAATTTGATGGCGACAACTCGTACCAGCAGCTACTATTTCTGTATCAGCTGCACAGTTTCTAACCTTCGGAAACAAGGTGTCTTCACCCACCTGCATACTTACGTCATAGTGCTCTTTTTCGTATCCAAATGAACCTGCCATACCACAACAACCCGTATTCATAATGGTTACTTTATAATTTTTAGGCATATTCAACATCGCAAAAGCAGCGTGGGTACTCGATAAGGCTTTTTGATGGCAATGCCCATGAATTTTTAAGGTTTTCGCTTTGGTAGTAAATAATTGCTCATCAATATTTCCTTGGCTATGCTCGGTAGCCAAAAACTCTTCTATAGTAAAACAGTTCTCAGCAATTTTCTTTGCAGCTTCTTTGTCATCTGCGATTCGCAAGTACTCGTCTCTAAAAGTTAAAATAGCAGAAGGCTCTATTCCAATCAGTGGGGTTTCTTCAGAGATTAATTCCTTAAAAGTGCTTATATTTTTATTCGCAATTTCTTTCGCTTCCTTTAAAAACCCTTTCGATATATAACTACGTCCGCTTTCTTCGTGGGTTACTGTTTTTACGTTATATCCTAATTTTTCCAATACAACAACGGCATCTTTTCCTATTTCAGCATCGTAGTAGTTGGTAAATTCATCGTTGAATAAATACAGGGTTCTTTTCGAATTTTTCGATTCATGTTTTTTTAACCAATCACGCAACGGTTGTTTTGCTAACTTCGGAACTGAACGTTGGGTAGCAACTCCCATAACCTTTTTAGCCAACGTAGTATTGGTAAAGAAATTTGTTAGTACAGGAAACTTACTTCCTAATTTATTATACTTAGCATTGTTAGCAAACAATTTACTGCGGAAAGAATAGCCGTTTGTTTCTTGATATTGGTATAAGAACTCTGCTTTCATCGAAGCAATATCTACATTACTCGGACATTCACTAGCACACGCTTTACAGCTTAAACAAAGGTCGAGAATTTCTTTTAACTCTTTAGAGTCGAACTTGTTTTTAGCAGTGTTATTGGTAAGTACCTCCCGTAAAGTATTAGCTCTAGCACGGGTCGTTTCTTTTTCGTTTCGAGTAGCTCGGTAACTCGGACACAGGGTTCCACCTGCTTCAGGAGATTTACGACAATCGCCCGAACCGTTGCATTTTTCAGCTAGTTTTAAAATACCTTCACTATCAGAAAAATCTTGAAGCGTTTCAATAACAGGTTCGTTTCTGTCAACCTCATATCGTAAGTTTTCATCCATCGGAAAAGCATCGGTAATTTTCCCTTTGTTAAATACATTGTTTGGGTCAAATGCTTTTTTTATTCTTCGTAATAGTTGGTAGTTTTTATCACCAATCATTAACGGAATAAACTCTGCACGAACAATACCATCACCATGCTCCCCACTAAACGACCCTTGATATTTTTTGACCAACTCGGCAGTTTCAGTAGTTATCTTTCTGAAGAGTACAACATCTTCTTTTTTCTTTAAATTCAAAATAGGACGTAAATGTAGCTCACCAGCTCCTGCATGTGCATAATATACGGCTCGTTGCTGGTATTTGTCCATAATTTTAGTGAATTCCTCAATATAGGCAGGTAAATCTTCTAAGGCTACGGCAGTATCTTCAATACAAGCTACAGCTTTATCATCTCCAACAATGTTTCCTAACAAACCTAAACCAGCTTTTCGTAGCTCATGCACTTTAGCGATGTCTTCTCCGTATACTTTTGGATAATGATATCCGAAGTTATTCGCTTTTAAATCTTCAATGAGTTTGTCGGCTAACACCGCTGCTTCTTCCATAGTATCTGCCGAAACTTCTAGCATTAATACCGCCTCGGGGTCACCCTGTAAAAAGAAACGGTTTTTTGCTTGTTCGCGGTTGTTTTTAGTACAATCTAAAATTACTTTATCCATCAACTCACAGGCATACAGCGTATGTTCCATAGTGGTTACCGTAGCTTTTAAGCTTTCGTTTACACTGGTAAAATGCGGACATACCATAATGCTGTGCGCAGGGGGTAGGTCGTCTAACTGAATCGTAATCGCTGTTGAAAACACCAGAGTTCCTTCACTTCCTGATAAAAATTTTGCTGGATTGATAGTAGGCGCTGTTCCACCAAACAAATCAGAGCTTAAAAATTCATCAACAGCATAGCCCGTATTTCTTCGGTGAATGCTTTCCTTCGGAAATTCCTTTTTGATTTCTTGTTGAATGGCTTCTTGAGAAAGTTCGGCATACACAGCACGATAAATCGTTCCTTCTAACGAATTTTCTATTTTCTTTTGATGAAATTCTGCTGAGGTCATTTCAGCAAAGGTAACTTCACTACCATCACTTAGCAATCCTTGAATGGCAAGTACTTTATCGCGGGTAACTCCGTAACGAATTGACGTACTTCCTGAAGAATTATTTCCCACCATACCGCCAATCATACAACGGTTAGAAGTTGAGGTATTCGGACCAAAAAACAAGCCGAAGGGTTTTAAGAAACGGTTTAAATCGTCGCGAATAATTCCTGGTTCTACCGTAATGGTTTTCTTAATTTCGTCAAAAGCCAATATGTTGGTAAAGTGCTTCGAAACGTCTACTACAATACCGTCTCCCACACACTGTCCTGCTAACGAAGTTCCAGCAGTACGAGGAATTAGGGTAATCTTATTTTTAGTAGCAAAATCAATTAATAGCTGAATATCTTGTATGTTTTTTGGGTAGGCAACTGCTAACGGAATTTTACGATATACCGACGCATCGGTCGCATAGATGTTTTTATGTAAGTCGTCAAAAAATAATTCGCCAGTTAATGATTTTTTGAATGTTTCTAGTGATGTTGTTTGTGTCATTATCTTAAATACCTAAAAAGGTGAGTCGTGTTGTTAATTATTCTATTGGTATATGACGTTTAAAGCAGGTGTCGAAACAAATAAACGTATCGGTTCCTGCCACTCCTTTAATTAAATGTACGTTGTCGTATAATATTTTTTGTAAATGTTCATTGTCTCTAGCAAAGATTAAAACAAAAATAGCATAATAACCAGAAACAAAATTACATTCGGTTATTTCAGGAATTTTTTTCAATTCAAGCATTACCTCTTTTGCAAAACGAGCTTCTTGAAGCCGAATACCTGTATACGATTTGGTTTTATAACCTAAGCTTTTTTCCTCTAAAACAAACTCTGCATTCTTAATTACTCCTTCTGCGGTTAATTTTTTAATGCGCTGATGAATTAACGAGTTTGAAACCTTCAATTCTTCTGCTATTTGCGAATAGGCTTTACGAGCGTCTGAGCGTAATTTTGAAAGTATTTGCTTGTCTATATAATCAAATTGATTATTCATTTCTTGATTTATGGATTATGAACTGTTTGTTTGACTTTTTTAGGGTTGTCTTTTGTTGTTTTTAACACAAAATAATTATTCAGAGTGTAAAACTAATTATTATATTTCTTTTTTTTAAGGAATATGATTTAGATTTGCGTAAAAATACTAATATATGACTACAACGCAAATATTTGATAAGTTATGGAATGAGTACACCGAGCGTACTCCTTCTGCACAAAAAATAAAAGATTTATTTACCAATAAAGGGAACACAGTGTATAACGATCATGTTGCTTTTAGAACCTACGATGATGCGCGTGTAAACATCGATGTTTTAGCGACTCCGTTTATTGAAGCGGGTTACGAAGAATGTGGAGAGTATACTTTTGAGGCTAAGAAATTATATGCAAAACATTTTGAACATACCACAGATAAAAATGCACCACGTGTGTTTATTAGTCAGTTAAAAACAAACGAGTTTTCTGATGAATTACAAGCTACGGTTAAGCGTTTAATTGACGGATTATCGGAAGAAGATCTAAACCCTGCTGAATTGGTGTTTAAAGGTCGTTTGTGGGAACAACCAAGTTTTGAAGTGTATGAAAAGTTACAGGCTGAGAGCGAGTATGCTGCTTGGTTGTATGTAAACGGATTCTGCTCTAACCACTTTACGGTAGATGTAAACAAGTTAGATACGTTTGATTCGTTACAAGAGGTAAATGAATTTTTAAAAGAAAACGGATTTAAAATGAATACTTCGGGTGGTGAAATTAAAGGAACTCCAGAGCAACTATTAGAGCAATCGAGTGTACTGGCAGATCGAATTCCGGTAGCATTTCAAGAAACTACTAAAGAGATTACTTCTTGCTACTATGAGTTTGCGTTCCGTCACCCAATGCACAATGGCGAATTATATTCTGGTTTTATTGCAGGTTCTGCCGATAAAATTTTTGAAAGTACCGATATGAAGTTACAATAATTTGAAGAACGATATACAATTATAAAACCCCGCACTAGCGGGGTTTGTTCTTTGATTGATATTATAAAGGCACTTTCATAAAATAGAAATCCCTTGTTTTTACAGGGGATTTGTTGTACCTTATCTTCAAAACAAACCCCGAAAATCACCTAAAAAGGCAAAAAACGGGGTTTTCACATTACTTAATTATGAAAATACGAAGAATTTCTGAAATGCAACACCGTATTTCAATTTTTTCCCCTAAGCGAGAATTATGATGCTCATTATGCACGTTTTTTAGAGGGAGATTTAGGCAAAATCCATGCTGCTATTCCTTGGGATGATTTGGTAAATACTTTTGGTATCCACGAACAATCAACAGGGCGAAACTATCTTTTTAGTCCTAAAGGGAGGCTTGGTTTAATGTTTTTGAAGCATTACGCTAATTGTTCAGATAAGAAATTAATAGAGCAATTAAATTCTAATCTTGATTATCAATTTTTTTGTGATATTGAACTAGGATTTGAACGTTTGACCAATTATAAAATAGTAAGTCAAATACGTTGTGAATTATCAGAGAAATTAGAGATTAGTTCAGTTGAAAAAGTTCTTTTTTCTTTTTGGAAAGGTCAAATAGAGAGCGCCAATCAAATAGTTATGGATGCAACTTGTTATGAGAGTGAACTATCTTATCCTAGCATTCAAAAATTACTTTGGCAGTCTGTGCATTGGCTTTATAAACAACTACAAAAAACCTGCTCAGTGTTAGGAGTTAAAATGATTCGAAGTAAGTATTTGAAATGGAAGAAACGGTATCAAGGGTTTAGTAAAATGCGAAGAAAAACCAAATCAAAACGAATCTCATTAACTAGAGCATTATTAAAATTACTATTGAAGTTTATCAATTTTAAAAAAGAACTACAAATCCATTCTAACCTAGAGTTTACCCCACAATATTATAAGAGAATAACTACAATTCAAAAGATTTACGAGCAACAAAAGCATCACTTTGATACAGGAGAGAAAATAAAGGATAGAATTGTGAGTATTCATAAGGATTATATTCGTCCTATTGTCAGGGGAAAAGAAGTAAAACCTGTTGAATTTGGAGCAAAAGTGAACAAAGTTCAAATAGACGGGATTAGTTTTATAGAACACATCAATTTTAATGCTTTTCACGAGGGAAATCGTTTTATACAAACGGTTCAAAAAGTGCAAGGATTAACTCGAAAGAAAGTAAAAATAGCTGGAGCAGATAAAATTTATGCCACCAATAAAAACAGAAAATACTGTAGTTCTAAAGCTATACAAACAGACTTTATTCCTAAGGGGAAAAAATCTAAAAACCACAAAGAAAAACAGAAACTTAGAGCTATTATTTCCAAAGAAAGAGCTACAAGATTAGAAGGGTCTTTTGGTAAGGATAAAGAACATTATCATTTAAAAAAGATAAAGGCTAAAACTAAAAAAAATGAGATTCTTTGGATTTTCTTTGGAATACACACAGGGAACGCACTTGAAATTGGTCGTAGAAAAGCGAGAGAAATAGACAAAAAAACAGCCTAATTTTAAAGCCCAAAAATAAGGTTAATGAGAGAGGTATGTCTTGTCGGATCTTTTTCCTAAAATTTTACCTTGAAGAAACTCAAAAAAGCCACTAAAATCAAAAATCGGGATTAAATTTGTAAAATTCGAATACCGATTTTTCTTAAATCTCAGAAAACAATCTGTTTTCTGAAAGTGCCTATAAATTGGATTGATTCCTCGAAATATATGATATAGGAATCGTTTAAAAATCATTTACTGATTATCTTGTAAAGGCAGCCCACCGATTGTTAACAGCCGATTCAGCATCGAGTAAAGCAAGAACTTCATCAGCAATGTCTTCACTCAACTCAAGAGAGGTGGTAAAACCTACACAAGATGCGTTAATTTCTCCTAAAACATATTTATCATTACCTGTTTTCTTATCAGTATCTAAAATGAAGTCTGCTGTCCAGATTAAGGGTAAGTCGTAATTACCAAGTCTTTTTTGCATGGTAGGTACCATTCCTTCTACTAGTTTTACAAGTTCTGGCCATTTATCTGGTTTATCATAACGATATTTAGCCCCAGAGAAAAGAGTAGCCGAAAAAGCATCTTTGGTTTGTGCTGGTTTTTTATGTACTACGTTTACAACCTTGTTTCTTAACATTAACACCCTTATTTCTCCTTCGATAATTCTATCTAAAAAGGGCATATCTAAGAGCATTCCATTGGGTCCCTCAAGGTATTGAATACAAAATTCAAGAAAATCTTGAAGTGATTTTTCTTCGGTATGATTGTCTTTAGCTTCAGTTAATTTTAGTTTTGCATCTAAAGGAATTTTTCCTTTGTATTTGTCTTTTTCTATAACTTCAACTCTCCAAATTCCCTCACCAGTAGATCCTCTATTTTGTTTGATTACTCGTACGCCCTTTGCTAAACTTTTAGGAAGGTTTTCTTTAAGCGTATCAAAATCGTAATAAGCATATACATCTTCGGGTACAATATCGGTTCCTTTAAGTTTTTCAACTGAATTTTTGGCACCATAGGCTACCATAGCATCAGGATGAGGAAGCCCCTCAATTCCATTAGAAACAAGTTCTTTTAGCATTTGGAAGTAGCCTGTTTCATCGGGTAAGTTACCTGGATTTACTCTACTAATATAGGCATCGGCTTTTTCATGTATGTAGCGATAAATTTCTCCTCTATCTTCATCTCGATAAAAGATAATTTCTGCTGACCATCCTCTTTTTTTAAAGGAATCAATAATTGGTTTAGAATCTTTTCTAAATCCATAGGGGCCTTTGTCAGATCCACCTCTAGCTTCTAAAATTACGACGTGTTTTTTCATCTATGAATTGTTCAACTTTATTTTCGGTAAATATAGTTCATACTCCAACTTAAAAAAATGAATTTTATCATCTTTTTAAGGTATTTTTATCATAAAAAATTATATGAATTTACTTTTCTTGTCTAAGAAATCAATCCACTAGTTGTGGGAGGTATTGCTGTTTTTTATTTTTCAGTTTTGTAATTGAAAAATTAACTATTGTAATAGGGTACACTATCTAATTTTATCGTTACTCATAGAGGGGTTCTACAATATAGCCAGGTGCTAAGCTTTAGGTTTTTTTCTGGGGGGGAACCTGTTAACTTTTTTTAGAATAAATAACCTATTTCCATTTTAAAAACATGAAATAGTATTTATAATAAAACACCTGGCTCTTACTAAAAAGGCTTGTATGCAATGACAAACTGTTTGTGTTTTTTATGTAGAATTTTTATAAGGACTTTATTTTTTTTCAAAAGTTAAGTAGTCTGTGTCACCGTCTCCACCACTAATGTTAATAAGTGCGATTTTTGTTGATGAATGAGATACAAAGTCCCAATCTTCATTCAACTCTACAAAATTATTTGTAAGATTAAAGTTGATATTAAAATCTAAATCCTCCTGACTGTCGTCATTGCTGTTGCTATTTGTAATACTCCAAGTACCTTGATAATTATTTGCTTCATTGGTTGCATATAGTACGCCCGAACTGTCGAATGTAAAATTATAGCCTAAAAAATCAATGGTTTTGTCGGTGCCAGAATCTATAAAACTGGTAATTTTCCAAACTCCATTCTTAAGATTATTTTCTATTTGTATATTATTGCTAATGGGGGTGTCATTCTCCTCCGTACAAGACCATAAGAGCACTAAACTGAATAAAAATAGTATAAGCGATTTTAAATTCATTGGTGTTATTTTTTAACAGAGCAAGTATTGATTCCAAAAGGAGAATAGAGCGGGCAGAACCCAACCAAACTAGTTAAAACAAATACTCCAGCCAGTATTAAAAGTACCGTTCCTAAGATGCCAGAAATTGTTCCTGTAAAATAAAGAATTACAATAACCGCAGCGATTATTAGTCTAATTATCTTGTCTGTTGATCCCATATTTTTTTTCATGATATGACTTTTTATATATTAATCTACTTCAAAGATATATGTAATTAAGGTCTTGTGCAGTGACTGTAGTCACTACTATTCAATAATTTTTATGACACCAGCTTTTTGATTGACTTTACCGTCAATCTCAAGTTTTTTCATTACTCTCGAAACTACTTCTCTCGCCGTACCTAATTCGTTTGCTAATTGGCTATGACTTATTTTTATTGATTTATTGTTTATAAGTTCAGTTTTTCTCTTTAAATGCTCATATAACCTTTTATCCATTTTATCTAAAAGTAAATGACTAATGGTGTCTAAAAGTTCGGTATACCTCAAGTTAAATTGTTCGTAAAAAAGTTCATTTAAACCAGGATACTCTCTTAACCAAGTAGGTAAATAGCTAACTGGGATTAAAATTATTTTAGAGTCTTTTTCTGTTTGTGCAAATACCTTACTTGGTGTATTTTTTAATGCGGCATAAAATGACATTACGCAACTCTGAGAGGGTTCGATATAATAAAGGAGTAATTCTTTTTCATCAAAACGAGAATACACTTTAACAAGTCCTTCAACAACAATGGGCAATACTTTTACATATTGTTCTTCTCTTAAAATTTCGGTTCCTTTTGGAACCTCTTGAATATTCGATTCTTTGAGTATGAGCTCTACTAGTTCTGGTTTTAAAAATGATAAGATAGTTTTTACAATTTCCATTTTGTTAGTTTTACAGTACTTGTCAAGTATACGTAATTTTCTTGTTGATGTAGTGCTTAATTTTAGATTTTTGTCTTTCGGTTAATCCATATTTTCATAAGTAATTGCTCTCAATTCAGGTCTTGATGCACTTTGTTACATAACGATAGATTCAAAAAATGTATGTGTGACATATTCTTATATTGTAAACTTTAAATGATTCTAATTAGTCAGATGATTTACTTGTATAAAAAGGTGTTTTTTATCTTTTGCCTACGTAAACCATAAATACTATCTGCTAATGCAGAGGGCTTTATAATCGTATAAAAAAAATCATGAAATATTAATACGATAAATAGCCGATTCTAACGTTCTTAAAAAAGCCTTTTTTTGTTTAAAAACCCGTTAAATTGTTAATAAATAACAGTAAAACTAGTTGCATATTTTTTGTGTAAAACTGAGGGTTGTAGTATCTTGCAATGTTTTAGAAAATGTAGAGAATTTGAAAGCATTTTAAAAGTGAGTTTTATCGAGTGTAAAATTCACTTTTTTGACGAAAATAAATACTAATATTTTAAAAGAAAATATATGGCAGATGGCGAAAAGTTGATCCCTATCAACATTGAAGAGCAAATGAAGTCGGCATACATTGATTACTCAATGTCGGTAATAGTATCGAGAGCGTTACCAGATGTAAGAGACGGTTTAAAACCAGTACATAGAAGAGTTTTATATGGAATGCATGAATTAGGAATTAAAGCTACTGGTGCCTATAAAAAATCTGCAAGAGTTGTAGGGGAAGTATTAGGTAAGTATCACCCACATGGAGATACATCTGTGTACGACTCTATGGTGCGTATGGCACAAGATTGGAGTATGCGTTATATGATGGTTGACGGACAAGGAAACTTTGGTTCGGTAGACGGTGATAGCCCCGCAGCAATGCGTTATACAGAGGTGCGCATGCAGAAAATATCAGAAGAAATGTTGTCTGATATTGAAAAGGATACCGTAGATCATAAGTTGAATTTTGATGATACACTACAAGAACCAACCGTTCTACCAACACGTATTCCTAACTTATTAGTTAACGGAGCATCAGGAATTGCAGTGGGTATGGCAACAAACATGGCGCCACATAACTTAACTGAAGTTGTTAATGGTACTGTTGCCTATATCGATAATCGTGATATTGAAATTGATGAGCTAATGCAGCACATCAAAGCACCTGATTTTCCTACTGGAGGAATTATTTATGGATACGATGGTGTAAGAGATGCTTTTCATACAGGTAGAGGACGTATTGTAATGCGTGCTAAAGCTACTATTGAAGAAGTGAAGGGACGTGAGTGTATTATAGTAACTGAGATTCCTTACCAAGTAAATAAAGCAGAAATGATTAAGAAAACTGCCGACTTGGTTAATGAAAAGAAATTAGAGGGTATTGCAAGTATTCGTGATGAATCTGATCGTAAAGGAATGCGTATCGTATATGTATTAAAGCGTGATGCAATTCCTAATATTGTATTGAATAAACTGTTTAAGTATACCCAACTACAAACATCGTTTAGTGTAAACAATATTGCACTAGTAAATGGGCGTCCTGAACAGCTAAATTTAAAGCAATTAATACATCATTTCGTAGCACACAGACACGAAGTAATTGTTCGCAGAACAGAGTTTGAATTAAAGAAAGCAGAAGCTCGTGCACATATCTTAGAGGGATTGATTATCGCCTCAGATAACATTGATGAAGTAATTGCTATTATAAGAGGTTCTGAGAACGCTGATGAGGCTCGTGAAAAATTGATGGAACGTTTTGAATTAACAGAACTTCAAGCACGTGCTATTGTTGAAATGCGTTTACGTCAGTTAACAGGACTAGAGCAAGATAAGTTACGTGCAGAGTATGATGAAATCATTAAAACTATTGCCGATTTAAAAGATATCCTTGCTAATGAACCGAGACGTTACCAAATTATTAAAGATGAGTTACTGCACATCAAAGAGAAGTATGGAGATGAGCGCCGATCAGTAATTGAATATGCAGGAGGAGATATGCGTATTGAAGATATGATACCAAACTCTGAAGTAGTAGTAACTATCTCGCATGCGGGTTATGTAAAGCGTACCAACTTAGATGAGTACAAGGTTCAAAATAGAGGAGGACGTGGACAAAAAGGAGCAACTACCCGCAACGAAGATTTCTTAGAGCACCTATTTGTAGGTACAAACCACCAGTATATGTTATTCTTTACTCAAAAAGGAAAAGTATTTTGGATGCGTGTGTACGAAGTTCCCGAAGGAGGAAAGAATACCAAAGGAAGAGCCATACAGAATTTAATCAATATCGAGCAAGATGATAAGGTAAAAGCATTCTTAGTAACAGGTGATTTGAAGGATGAAGATTACATTAACAATCACTATGTAATTATGGCTACAAAACGAGGTCAGGTTAAAAAAACACCTTTAGAACAATATTCTCGTCCAAGAGCTAATGGAATCAATGCCATTACAATTAAAGAAGGAGATGAGCTGTTAGAAGCTAAATTAACTACTGGTGATAGCCAAGTAATGTTAGCACTTAAATCAGGAAAAGCAATTCGTTTCGAAGAAGAAAAAACACGACCTATGGGTAGAACGGCATCTGGGGTTCGTGGTATCACCTTAGGTCATGATAACGATGAGGTAATAGGCATGGTTGCTGTAAATGATTCAGAAAGCGATATCTTGGTAGTTTCTGAAAAGGGATATGGAAAACGCTCAAGTTTAGACGATTATCGTATTACTAACCGTGGAGGTAAAGGTGTTAAAACATTGAATATTTCAGAAAAAACAGGTAACTTAGTTGCTATTAAAAATGTCGATGATTCTAACGACTTGATGATTATAAATAAATCAGGTTTAACCATAAGAATGGCAGTAGAAGACTTAAGAGTAATGGGTAGAGCAACCCAAGGAGTTAAGTTAATTAATATTAAAGATAATGATGATATTGCTGCAGTAGCAAAAGTTATGCATGAAAGAGACGAAGATGAAAATGGCACGGAAATTGAAAATGATACGAACGAAAGTCAAGAACAACAATAAATAAATCATAACTAAAAATGAAAAAACAAATCTTAGCCCTTTCTTTAGGATTAATGTCGCTAGGGGCAATGGCTCAAAAGTCGGAACTTAAACTTGCAGAGAAGGCCATAAAAAAACAAGAGTTTACTACAGCATTAAGCACTCTTAATTCAATTGAGAGTTCTGTATTGGCGAGTGGTGAAGATAAATATAAGTCTAAATTTTACTTCTTAAAAGGTAAAGCGTTGGCAGCTCAAAAAAAGTATGAAGAGGCAGGAAAGTCATTCAATACTTTGTTGGCAATGAAAGGAAATAAGTATGTAAATGAAGCACAACCTATTTTGAATCAAATGATTCAAGAGGTTTCACAAAAGGCAATTGACTTGTATAACAAAAATAAAGATTATCAAAAAGCGGCAGATAATTTTTATTTAACTTATGTCTTAAGTCCAAAAGATACTTCTTATGCTTACAATGCAGCCATTTCTGCAACTCAAGCGAAAGACTACGATAAGGCGATTGGATATTATAGAGAATTACAAGAAGTAGGTTATACAGGAATTGAAAAACAATACGTGGCAACTGATAAAGCTACTGGTAAATTAGAAAATTTTGGTAACGACAAAGCCAGAAGAGACTTAATGGTAAAATCAGGGAGTTATGTAAAGCCAGAAATTAAAACTACAGAATCTAAAACAGCTACCATAGTTAAAAACATAGCGTTAATTTTAAAAGAACAAGGAAAAACTGACGAAGCTATTGCAGCTTTTAAAGAAGCTCGCAAATCAGATCCGAAAGACTTAAATTTGATTTTAAATGAAGCTCAGTTGTATGTTGAAATGGATGAAATGGATAAGTTTGGAGAATTAATGAGCGAAGCTGTAGCATTAGATCCTGAAAACGCTTCGTTATACTATAACTTAGGTGTAGTAAACTTTAATCAAGGAAGAATGGATGATGCTAAAAAGTACTACACGAAAGCGATTGAGTTGAAACCTGATTATGCAGATGCGTATATGAATTTAGCAGTGGTGGTTTTAAACCAAGAAAAAGCGATTGTAGACGAAATGAATAAAAACTTATCAAACTTTAAAAAGTACGATGAGTTAGCAGCCAAGCAAAAAGAAGTATACAGAGAAGCAATACCATTTTTAGAGAAAGCAGATAGTTTAAATAGAAATGTAGATACTGTAAAAACGTTAATGAATTTATACGAAGTATTAGAAAATTCTGAAAAAGCTTCTGAATACAGAGAATTATACAACTCGATGAAATAAGCAATTATTCAGTTATAAAAAAAACCGAAACTTTCAAAGTTTCGGTTTTTTTTGTTATAAAATTAAAGCAGTTTTGGCTAAACCAAACGTTTAATAACTCTAAGTTTATGGGTGTGTTGTTGTGTATCGACATTGTAAATACCGCTATGGTCTAGTTTATCAATTCTAACTTTTCCGTGAGCATGTATAATGTTGTAGTCATTCATAATAATTCCGACATGCGTAATAACTCCCTCCTCATTATCAAAAAAGGCCAAATCGCCAGGTTCACTTTCTTCTATAAAGCTTAATACTTCACCCTGAGAGGCTTGTTGTTTCGCATCGCGAAGTAAGTTGTATCCACATAGTTTATACACAGTTTGGGTAAAACCAGAGCAATCAATACCAAAAGGAGATTTCCCTCCCCATAAGTAAGGAGCATTTAAGAATAAAAAGGCAGTTTCTATAATGGCAGATTTCTTTAATTTACTAGCATACACTTTACCATCATAGAAAAAATTACTGTTATTAATAGTTATTTTGTTGTGTTTAAAAAAAGGAAGACGAGCTCCCATAGGAATTGTGGTTAGATTGTTATGATTGTCGGTAATAAAATCAATTAACTCACCTGCATAATGCTTTTTCTCTTTTGATAAAAGTATATGCGCTTCCTCTGAAATTTCCTCGTATTGTTTGTTATCTATGTATCCTTCATAGCCATCAAAAGCTAAACGGATTTTACTCCATTTTTTAGATTTCTCTATAACCTCGAAGTGTTCACCAAAAATAACTTGATTCACCATTTCTGAAGTATCAGAAGGAGTTAGTCGAAGAGGAACAATACTTAAATTACAAATTCCAAAGTGCATCTTTGTTAACTAGTTTTTTTAAAAACAATTACACTCTTTCAATTACCATGGCACTTGCACCACCACCACCGTTACATATTCCAGCAGCACCAATTTTAGCGTTGTTCTGTTTTAAAATTGAAGTTAAAGCAATGATAATTCTAGCACCAGAAACCCCTAATGGATGTCCTAATGAAACCGCGCCACCATTGACATTTACTTTATCGGCAGACAATCCTAAGATTTTCATATTTGCCAATCCGACTACAGAAAACGCTTCGTTTAACTCAAAATAATCAACCTCATCAATAGCAACTCCAGCTTTCGCTAAGGCTTTTGGTAATGCTTTAGCAGGAGCTGTTGTAAACCACTTTGGTTCATGAGCAGCATCTGCATAACCTCTAATTTTAGCCAAAGGAGTCAATCCTAATTCAGCAGCTTTTTCTGCAGACATTAATACCAAGGCAGCTCCTCCGTCATTTATAGTAGAGGCATTCGCAGCGGTAACAGTTCCTTCCTTTGTAAAGGCAGGGCGTAAAGCTGGAATTTTCTCCATTTTTACATTCTTATACTCTTCATCTTCAGAAAAAATAATAGGCTCACCACGGCGTTGAGGTATTTTAACAGGTACAACTTCATCTGCAAATTTACCTTCGCTCCAAGCTTTTGAAGAGCGGTTATATGATTCGATAGCAAACGCATCTTGATCTTCTCTAGAGAACTCATATGTTACAGCACACTCATCAGCACAAACACCCATAGCTACTTGCTCGTAAGCATCTACCAATCCGTCTTTTTGCATTCCATCTTCCATTTTAACTGGTCCGAATTTAGTACCTGTTCTAGCATGTTGGTAATGAGGAATCATACTCATGTTTTCCATACCACCCGCTACAACGATTTCGGCATCACCCAAAGCAATAGTTTGTGCAGCTAACATAATAGCTTTCATTCCTGACGAACAAACTTTGTTTACCGTAGTACAAGGCACAGTATCTGGTATTCCTGCAAAAATAGCAGCTTGTCGTGCTGGTGCTTGACCTAAACCTGCTGAAACTACATTTCCCATAAAAACCTCCTCAACCATTGCTGGTTTTAAGTTAATTTTTTCTAAAGCACCTTTGATGGCTACAGCACCTAATTTTGGTGCAGGTGTAGTTGATAATGTTCCTAAAAAACTACCTATTGGAGTTCTTGCAACCGATACTATTACTACTTCTTTCATGTGTTACTATTTGTTAAATTTTATTAGTCCCAATAAACTACAAAATACGATCAAAACACCAAAGCTGTTTAGTGTTTTGCATATACTTTGTTATAACAGGTCTCATATATTGGGTAAATTGTGTTACGATTTGTTTTGCGAAAATAACCATTTTATAATAAGTACTCAAATAATAGATAAAGGTTATATTTACATTTTATAAATATTAAAAATGAACGATTTTATCAACAAACTGTATAAGAATAATACGATAATTTATAAAGCACTATTGTTTTTAATTACAGTAACTGCAATTGTATATCTATTTCCGAAAGGAGGACAGTTTAAGTACGATTTTCCACAAGGAAAACCTTGGCAGTATGATAATTTATATGCTCCTTTCGATTTTGCGATACAAAAAACTCCAGAAGAGCTTGCTGAAGAAAAAAAAGAATTAGAATCGAGTTCAAAAAAATACTTTGTTGTAGATACGTCGGTAAAGCCAGATGTTACCACTTCGTTTGTAAATGAAGTTACTAATTTAGACTCTTTATCAACAAGTGCTGTAAGAGATATCATAAAAAAAGGAGAAACACTTATTAATAAGATATACTTGTATGGTTTTTTAGATGATGTAAGTAACAAAAAAGCAAAAAAAGGAGAGGTAATTATACTGAGAAAAGGCAATTCGATAGATGATGTTCCATTTTCAAAGCTATTACAGTCGAAAGATATTTTAAGTTTTTTAAGAGCCAATACGAAAGAACTCGAGTATTACAAACAACGCTTGCTGGTAAACTACCTGTCTAGTAACATTCGCCCTAATGTTACCTACGATAATGAGTATAGCGAGAAAGAGTTAAACGAGCGCCTACAAAGCATTTCTTATGCGAAAGGAAAGGTTTCGAAAGGAGAACTAATTATTTTGAAAGGAGATATTGTAGAAGGAAAAAAATACAATGTTTTAAAATCGTATGAAGTAGCTTCAAGTTCTAGAATTTGGACAAAGTCTAATTATAATTGGATTGTTTTTGGATATACTATTTTAGTCTCATTAGCTTTACTAATGCTATTGCTGTTTTTACAGAAATATCGATTTGAGATATTTAATGACAATAATAAAGTAACGTTTATTTTCTTCAATGTTTTTTTGATGATTTTGGTACAAACCATGGTAGTAAAATACAATTCAGACTACTTATATGTTGTACCATTAAGTATTTTGCCAATTGTACTCAAAGCGTTTTTTAATGCACGATTAGGCCTGTTTACGCATGTACTTACAGTACTATTATTGGGATTTATCGTACCCAATAGTTTTGAGTTTATTTACCTACATATCATTGCTGGAATAGTAACGATACTTTCAGTATCTGAATTGTATAAACGAGCCAGCTTGTTTATATCTATTGGGCAAATTACGCTTATTTATATGGTAACTTATTTTGCTTTCTCTATTTTAAAAGAAGGAAATGCAGATAAGATAAATTGGATGTATTTTGGATTATTTGCAGCTAATGGTCTGTTGTCGTTTCTAGCAGTATTTTTTATCTACTTTTACGAGAAACTCTTCGGATTGGTGTCTGATGTAACTTTGCTAGAACTTTCTAATACAAATTCAAAATTGTTAAGAGATTTAAACGAAAAAGCACCAGGAACTTTTCAACATTCTATGCAAGTAGCTAATTTGGCAGAAGCCGCAGCCAATGAAATAGGAGCAAATTCAATGTTGGTACGAACAGGAGCATTGTATCATGATATTGGTAAAATGATAAATCCTATGTATTTTACCGAAAATCAATCTACAGGGGTAAACCCGCATAACGATTTATTGCCCGTAGATAGTGCACGTATTATTTTAGATCATGTAATTAACGGAATTGAATTAGCCAAAAAGAACAAATTACCAGATAGAATCATTGATTTTATTCGTACACACCATGGAACAAGCGTAACATATTATTTTTATATGTTAGAAAAAGAAAACAATCCAGATGTTGATATACGTAAATTTCAATATCAAGGACCTATTCCTTTTTCAAAAGAAACGGCTATTTTAATGATGTGTGATGCGTCGGAAGCAGCTTCTAAGAGTTTAAAAAATCCAACGGCACAATCAATAGACATGCTAATTGATAAAATTGTAGACAAGCAAAAGAATGAAAACCAATTTATAAATTCAGATATTACTTTTAGAGAGATAGAGAAAATTAAAAAAATTATTAAGAATAAGTTGATGAATATCTATCACTTACGAGTTGAGTATCCAGAATAGATGTTTTTTTTAGTAAAAAAGTTTGTAGAAACGTATATATAGTTATACATTTGCACTCGCAATTTTTAGTTCATGCTTCGGTAAGAATTAAGGAGAGGTGGCAGAGTGGTAATGCAGCAGCCTGCTAAGCTGTCATCCTTCGGGATGCCCGGGTTCGAATCCCGGTCTCTCCGCAAAAATTGTTTATAACACCATTCAAGGTGTAGTCTCTCAACTTTGTTCGAGATAAACTACACTACGAGTAAACCATTTTCGGGGTGTAGCGTAGCCCGGTCATCGCGCCTGCTTTGGGAGCAGGAGGTCGCAGGTTCGAATCCTGCCACCCCGACACAATGGTCGCGTAGCTCAGCTGGATAGAGCATCTGCCTTCTAAGCAGACGGTCACAGGTTCGAATCCTGTCGCGATCACATAAAGCCTTACTTGAAATAGTAAGGCTTTTTTGTTTTTGTAGGTTTTTGGTGCGTGCAGTTTGTGATTATTTGGGGGCAATCCCAAAAGTTGTAGTTGGGCAAAAAATTGTGATACTCTAAAAAGAGGTATTCAGTAAAATTCAATAGTTTGATTACCAACTCAAAAATTACGATTACTTCGAATCATAAATAAAGACATTAAATTTTGTTTTCAAACCGATAGTTAAGTAAAAGCCTACGTTCGTCAAATCTTACAGTTGCATTAACCATTAATTAAGTACTTTTATCTACGATTATTTACCTTTAATCACACAATAAGGGGATAAGCTGAATTGTTCATTCAGTTGAACGTTTGGTTTTTCTATGACTCTCATTATATACCTTATATACCGAGGGAAAAATGAGAGTCTTTTTTTTACAAGCTGTTTGTAATAGGTTTTATATTCTCAACAATAGGAGAACTTTTTTAACTACTCTAGAAGTATTTATGTAGAAGGTTGTTTTTGATAATTCAATAAGATAAAAGCGTATGGAATAATTCAGAAAAAAATAACGCATATTAAACCATGATAAATTTTATACAAAATGAGTAAGAGCGTTAGAATATTATCATCTGTTATTTTGATAATTAATGTTCAAGAAATAACTAATCTTAGTTTTTTATTAGACTGTAGTTTTAGTCGTTTTTGAATAAATCAATTAGCCCTTTAAGTTTTCTTCTAGAAATAGGCAAGGAGCTATCGTCATCCATAATACATTTGGCTCCGTCAGCCTTGTCAATTGATTTGATATAATTTAAATTAACAATATAGCTTTTGTGTATTCTATAAAAGGAATTTCTTTCAAGAACTTCCTCGTACGAGCCTATGTTTAAGGAGGCTATAATATTACTATTATTAGAAAGGTAAAAAGTGGTGTAGCTTCTTTCGGATTTTAAGTATATCAATTCATGAAATTTAATGAAATCAATTCTATTTGAACTTGAAACGGCAATAAATTTAATATCATGAGAATTTCTTAGCCCATGTGCAGTTGAAGCAACTTGCTCTGGTAAAGTAATTTTATTCTCAATAATATCTTGATTCAACTTGCTTTCTACCCTTTTCAAATCACTAATAGAAAATGGTTTAAGAAGGTAATCTACGGTATTGTACTGAAATGTTTTTATAGCATATTCATGATAGGCAGTTACAAACACTACTTTTACTTCGTCGTAATTTTTTTTCTCTAAAATTTCAAAAGAAGTTCTATCTCCAAGCAGTATGTCAAGAAAGATAACTCTGGGCTGCTTTTCGTTGATAATAGCAATACCATCTTCAACGTCTAAAGCAGTGCCAACAATTTCTATTGTACTACAATATAATTCGATAAAGTGTTTTAAAAGGTTAACACTTTTTATTTGATCATCAACTATTACTGCGGTTATTTTTTGCATATCACGATAAAACTAATAATCCTCCAAAGCAAAAAGAGTTACAAAATTAAATAAATTACTATACTCCTTTATTTGTATATAGCTTTTTATTTTAGAGCCCACTAAGATAAGACATTTATTTTACCTTTGATGCATTGTGATTTGAAAGAAGAAATTATAAAGTTTAGCAGAGCTAAATCTCGTGTAAACAAGTAATTCATAGTGTTGAGATGTCTCATCGTTCATACTTCACGCTATCAAGATGAAATGGTGTTGATTTTAAGTAAACTCAATTTGATTTTGTATTCCGAACTCACGCTAAATTATCTTATTTAGTTCTGTTGAATCTTACGATAACCTGTATAGAAATACAGGGCAAAAAATCTTTTCTTTTAATTATTTGGATTTCATATAAAAATTAAAAATACTACTATAATGTGTTGGCTATGTTAACTCCTAATTCTTTCTATAGAAAACTACTCCAATTCACGTCTCATTTACAATACATCAGTTGCTAGTAGTTTAAAGCATTTTGATTTTCAGCGACTTAAAAGCATGAGTTTATAAGAGAAAGAAGCTTTTTTATTAGAAACTTTAAGAAATTGTAAAATAACCGTTAAAAAAGAAATATTACCGAAAGATTATTTATTCTAGCCTTTAGTAAATTCTATCTCTTAAAAAAAATAATTAGTAAGTAAATTCATTTTTGATATAACACAGTCAATTATGAAAAAAATTACCATTCTATCAATTATTATTGGGTTGTTTATTACAATAACAACAGAAGCTCAAGTAGGTGTAGGAACACCAGCTCCCGATAATTCAGCACAACTAGATATAGTTTCAAGTAATAGAGGGGTGTTGATTCCAAGAGTAGCCCTAAAAAGTTCTGTCGATACGATTACTATAACTAGCGGGAATGTCGTAAGCTTATTGGTTTACAATACTACAACTATTGCAGATATAACTCCAGGATTTTACTATTGGGATGGTACTTCTTGGCAACGCTTTATAAACGCAAGTGATGCAGTTCTCAGTGAAACACTGACAAACATTTCATTTGATTCTATCACAGGTGTTTTGACATACAAAGATGAAAACGGTCTTAATACTAGTATAGACTTGACCTCTTTGATTTCTAATTTTCAAACATTAACTAGCATTTCAAAAGATGATGCAGCAGGTGCCATAACCTATACAGATGAAGAAGGAAATGATACGGTTATAGATATTACCTCTATCATAGCTGCACATGAAACGTTGACGAGTATCTCGATAGACAATACGTTAGGAACGATTACCTATGTAGATGAAGAAGGTAACTCCAATACATTAGATGTAGCTGCCTTAGTAAAGGTGCAAGAAACCCTAACCACTTTAGAGTACAATGCTACCACTGAAGAATTAACCTATACCGATGAAGATGGCACACCCACCGTCATAGATCTTGGTACGATTATCAATACTTCTGAAACGCTCACCACCTTAGTTGACAATGGCGATGGTACCATGACGTATACTGATGAAAACGGAGTACCCACCACCATCAATACAACCGCTGTAACGAACAATGTGTTGGTAGACGACAATACTATAGATATTGATGGCGATGGTATTAACGATACCAATGTTACAATACAAGATGTGATTAACAACATCAACAACATTATAACAGGCAATGAAACCCTAACCACTTTAGAGTACAATGCTACCACCGAAGAATTAACCTATACCGATGAAGATGGCACGCCCACTGTCATAGACCTTGGTACGATTATCAATACTTCTGAAACGCTCACCACCTTAGTTGACAATGGAGATGGTACCATGACGTATACTGATGAAAACGGAGTACCCACCATCATCAATACAACCGCTGTAACGAACAATGTGTTGGTAGACGACAATACTATAGATATCGATGGCGATGGTATTAACGATACCAATGTTACAATACAAGATGTGATTAACAACATCAACAACATTATAGCAGCGAACGAAACCCTAACCACTTTAGAGTACAATGCTACCACTGAAGAATTAACCTATACCGATGAAGATGGCACACCCACCGTCATAGATCTTGGTACGATTATCAATACTTCTGAAACGCTCACAACCTTAGTTGACAATGGAGATGGTACCATGACTTATACTGATGAAAACGGAGTATCCACCACCATCAATACAACCGCTGTAACGAACAATGTGTTGGTAGACGACAATACTATAGATATCGATGGAGACGGTGTCGCAGATACCAACGTTACCGTACAAGATGTGATTAACAACATCAACAATATTGTAGCAGCCAACGAAACCCTAACAACTATCTCAATAGATAATACGGCAGGAACAATCTCTTATATTGATGAAGTTGGCGGCAACACTATACTAGATGTGGGCACATTAGTACGCCTCCAAGAAACCTTAACTACGATTGCTCAAGATGCAGCCGCAGGTACCATTACCTATAAAGATGAAGACGGAATCGATACGGTCTTAGACATCAACACCTTAATCGACAATGCCGAGACGTTAACTACCTTGGCGATGAATGCCGACGGTGTCAACCTAGACTATACCGATGAGAACGGCGCTCTTACACAAGTAAACTTAGGAGCAGTGATTGATGCACAAGAAACCTTAACTACGATTGCTCAAGATGCAGCTGCAGGTACCATTACCTATAAAGATGAAGACGGAATCGATACGGTCTTAGACATCAACACCTTAATCGACAATGCCGAGACGTTAACCACCTTGGCGATGAATGCCGACGGTGTCAACCTAGACTATACCGATGAGAACGGCGCTCTTACACAAGTAAACTTAGGAGCAGTGATTGATGCACAAGAAACCTTAACTACGATCGCTCAAGATGCAGCCGCAGGCACCATTACCTATAAAGATGAAGACGGAATCGATACAGTCTTAGACATCAACACTTTAATCGACAATGCCGAGACGTTAACTACCTTGGCGATGAATGCCGACGGTGTCAACCTAGACTATACCGATGAGAACGGCGCTCTTACACAAGTAAACTTAGGAGCAGTGATTGATGCACAAGAAACCTTAACTACGATTGCTCAAGATGCAGCCGCAGGTACCATTACCTATAAAGATGAAGACGGAATCGATACGGTCTTAGACATCAACACCTTAATCGACAATGCCGAGACGTTAACTACCTTGGCGATGAATGCCGACGGTGTCAACCTAGACTATACCGATGAGAACGGCGCTCTTACACAAGTAAACTTAGGGGCAGTGATTGATGCACAAGAAACCTTAACTACGATCGCTCAAGATGCAGCCGCAGGTACCATCACCTATAAAGATGAAGACGGAATCGATACGGTCCTAGACATCAACACTTTAATCGACAATGCCGAGACGTTAACTACCTTGGCGATGAATGCCGACGGTGTCAACCTAGACTATACCGATGAGAACGGCGCTCTTACACAAGTAAACTTAGGAGCAGTGATTGATGCACAAGAAACCTTAACTACGATTGCTCAAGATGCAGCCGCAGGTACCATTACCTATAAAGATGAAGACGGAATCGATACGGTCTTAGACATCAACACCTTAATCGACAATGCCGAGACTGTCACTAACCTTATTGATAATTCCGACGGTACGATAACCTACACCAACGAAAGCGGCACTACCCAAACAGTAGCCAAAGCTGATTTGACGGATAATGGCGATGGTACCTATACCTTTACCAACAACGACGGTACCGATGTAACGATTAATACCAATGGAGTAGCGATAACCAATTTGATTGACGGAAAGTTGATTGCTACAGTAACCCAAGCCGATGGCACTTTTGAAGAGATAGATGAAACGATTACGACCGCTACACAAGGTGCTGGTAATACCGATGTAGAAGTTACTGCGGGTACAGCACGCACAGTAGGTACGTATACTAGTGAAAACGGCACAGTGACCAACATCAATGAGACGGTTACCAATCTAGTTGATAATGCAAACGGTACGATAACCTATACCAACGAGTCAGGAGCGTTACAAACAGTAGCCAAAGCTGATTTAACGGATAATGGCGATGGTACCTATACCTTTACCAACAACGACGGTACCGATGTAACGATTAATACCAATGGAGTAGCGATAACCAATTTGATTGACGGAAAGTTGATTGCTACAGTAACCCAAGCCGATGGCACTTTTGAAGAGATAGATGAAACGATTACGACCGCTACACAAGGTGCTGGTAATACCGATGCAGAAGTTACTGCGGGTACAGCACGCACAGTAGGTACCTATACCAGTGAAGACAATACAGTGACCAACATCAATGAGACGGTTACCAATCTAGTAGACAATGCAAACGGTACGATAACCTACACCAACGAAAGCGGCACTACCCAAACAGTAGCCAAAGCCGATTTAACGGATAATGGCGATGGTACCTATACCTTTACCAACAACGACGGCACCGATGTAACGATTAATACCAATGGAGTAGCGATAACCAATGTGATTGACGGAAAGTTGATAGCTAGGGTAACCGAAGCTGATGGTACTACGGTAGATATTGATGAAACGATCACGACCGCTACACAAGGTGCTGGTAATACCGATGCAGAAGTTACTGCAGGTACAGCACGCACAGTGGGTACCTATACCAGTGAAGACAATACAGTAACCAACATCAATGAGACGGTTACCAATCTAGTAGACAATGCAAACGGTACGATAACCTACACCAACGAAAGCGGCACTACCCAAACAGTAGCCAAAGCCGATTTAACGGATAATGGCGATGGTACCTATACCTTTACCAACAACGACGGTACCGATGTAACGATTAATACCAATGGAGTAGCGATAACCAATGTGATTGACGGAAAGTTGATTGCTACAGTAACCGAAGCTGATGGTACTACGGTAGATATTGATGAAACGATTACGACCGCTACACAAGGTGCTGGTAATACCGATGCAGAAGTTACTGCCGGTACAGCACGCACAGTGGGTACCTATACCAGTGAAGACAATACAGTGACCAACATCAATGAGACGGTTACCAATCTAGTAGACAATGCAAACGGTACGATAACCTACACCAACGAAAGTGGCACTACCCAAACAGTAGCCAAAGCCGATTTAACGGATAATGGCGATGGTACCTATACCTTTACCAACAACGACGGTACCGATGTAACGATTAATACCAATGGAGTAGCGATAACCAATGTGATTGACGGAAAGTTGATTGCTACAGTAACCGAAGCTGATGGTACTACGGTAGATATTGATGAAACGATTACGACCGCTACACAAGGTGCTGGTAATACGGATGCAGAAGTTACTGCAGGTACAGCACGCACAGTGGGTACCTATACCAGTGAAGACAATACAGTGACCAACATCAATGAGACGGTTACCAATCTAGTTGATAATGCAAACGGTACGATAACCTATACCAACGAATCAGGAGCGTTACAAACAGTAGCCAAAGCCGATTTGACGGATAATGGCGATGGTACCTATACCTTTACCAACAACGACGGTACCGATGTAACGATTAATACCAATGGAGTAGCGATTACCAATTTGATTGACGGAAAGTTGATTGCTACAGTAACCGAAGCTGATGGTACTACGGTAGATATTGATGAAACGATTACGACCGCTACACAAGGTGCTGGTAATACCGATGCAGAAGTTACTGCAGGTACAGCACGCACAGTAGGTACCTATATTAGTGAAGACAATACAGTAACCAACATCAATGAGACGGTTACCAATCTAGTAGACAATGCAAACGGTACGATAACCTATACCAACGAAAGCGGGACTACCCAAACAGTAGCCAAAGCTGATTTGACGGATAATGGCGATGGTACCTATACCTTTACCAACAACGACGGTACCGATGTAACGATTAATACCAATGGAGTAGCGATAACCAATTTGATTGACGGAAAGTTGATTGCTACAGTAACCGAAGCTGATGGTACTACGGTAGATATTGATGAAACGATTACGACCGCTACACAAGGTGCTGGTAATACCGATGCAGAAGTTACTGCGGGTACAGCACGAACAGTAGGTACGTATACTAGTGAAAACGGCACAGTGACCAACATCAATGAGACGGTTACCAATCTAGTAGACAATGCAAACGGTACGATAACCTACACCAACGAAAGCGGCACTACCCAAACAGTAGCCAAAGCCGATTTAACGGATAATGGCGATGGTACCTATACCTTTACCAACAACGACGGTACCGATGTAACGATTAATACCAATGGAGTAGCGATAACCAATGTGATTGACGGAAAGTTGATTGCTACAGTAACCGAAGCTGATGGTACTACGGTAGATATTGATGAAACGATTACGACCGCTACACAAGGTGCTGGTAATACCGATGCAGAAGTTACTGCGGGTACAGCACGAACAGTAGGTACGTATACTAGTGAAAACGGCACAGTGACCAACATCAATGAGACGGTTACCAATCTAGTTGATAATGCAAACGGTACGATAACCTATACCAACGAATCAGGAGCGTTACAAACAGTAGCCAAAGCCGATTTAACGGATAATGGCGATGGTACCTATACCTTTACCAACAACGACGGCACCGATGTAACGATTAATACCAATGGAGTAGCGATAACCAATGTGATTGACGGAAAGTTGATTGCTACAGTAACCGAAGCCGATGGTACTACGGTAGATATTGATGAAACGATTACGACCGCTACACAAGGTGCTGGTAATACCGATGCAGAAGTTACTGCAGGTACAGCACGCACAGTGGGTACCTATACCAGTGAAGACAATACAGTGACCAACATCAATGAGACGGTTACCAATCTAGTTGATAATGCAAACGGTACGATAACCTATACCAACGAATCAGGAGCGTTACAAACAGTAGCCAAAGCTGATTTAACGGATAATGGCGATGGTACCTATACCTTTACCAACAACGACGGTACCGATGTAACGATTAATACCAATGGAGTAGCGATAACCAATGTGATTGACGGAAAGTTGATTGCTACAGTAACCGAAGCTGATGGTACTACGGTAGATATTGATGAAACGATTACGACCGCTACACAAGGTGCTGGTAATACCGATGCAGAAGTTACTGCGGGTACAGCACGAACAGTAGGTACCTATACCAGTGAAGACAATACAGTGACCAACATCAATGAGACGGTTACCAATCTAGTAGACAATGCAAACGGTACGATAACCTACACCAACGAAAGCGGCACTACCCAAACAGTAGCCAAAGCCGATTTAACGGATAATGGCGATGGTACCTATACCTTTACCAACAACGACGGCACCGATGTAACGATTAATACCAATGGAGTAGCGATAACCAATGTGATTGACGGAAAGTTGATAGCTAGGGTAACCGAAGCTGATGGTACTACGGTAGATATTGATGAAACGATCACGACCGCTACACAAGGTGCTGGTAATACCGATGCAGAAGTTACTGCAGGTACAGCACGCACAGTGGGTACCTATACCAGTGAAGACAATACAGTAACCAACATCAATGAGACGGTTACCAATCTAGTAGACAATGCAAACGGTACGATAACCTACACCAACGAAAGCGGCACTACCCAAACAGTAGCCAAAGCCGATTTAACGGATAATGGCGATGGTACCTATACCTTTACCAACAACGACGGTACCGATGTAACGATTAATACCAATGGAGTAGCGATAACCAATGTGATTGACGGAAAGTTGATTGCTACAGTAACCGAAGCTGATGGTACTACGGTAGATATTGATGAAACGATTACGACCGCTACACAAGGTGCTGGTAATACCGATGCAGAAGTTACTGCCGGTACAGCACGCACAGTGGGTACCTATACCAGTGAAGACAATACAGTGACCAACATCAATGAGACGGTTACCAATCTAGTAGACAATGCAAACGGTACGATAACCTACACCAACGAAAGTGGCACTACCCAAACAGTAGCCAAAGCCGATTTAACGGATAATGGCGATGGTACCTATACCTTTACCAACAACGACGGTACCGATGTAACGATTAATACCAATGGAGTAGCGATAACCAATGTGATTGACGGAAAGTTGATTGCTACAGTAACCGAAGCTGATGGTACTACGGTAGATATTGATGAAACGATTACGACCGCTACACAAGGTGCTGGTAATACCGATGCAGAAGTTACTGCAGGTACAGCACGCACAGTGGGTACCTATACCAGTGAAGACAATACAGTGACCAACATCAATGAGACGGTTACCAATCTAGTTGATAATGCAAACGGTACGATAACCTATACCAACGAATCAGGAGCGTTACAAACAGTAGCCAAAGCCGATTTGACGGATAATGGCGATGGTACCTATACCTTTACCAACAACGACGGTACCGATGTAACGATTAATACCAATGGAGTAGCGATTACCAATTTGATTGACGGAAAGTTGATTGCTACAGTAACCGAAGCTGATGGTACTACGGTAGATATTGATGAAACGATTACGACCGCTACACAAGGTGCTGGTAATACCGATGCAGAAGTTACTGCAGGTACAGCACGCACAGTAGGTACCTATATTAGTGAAGACAATACAGTAACCAACATCAATGAGACGGTTACCAATCTAGTAGACAATGCAAACGGTACGATAACCTATACCAACGAAAGCGGGACTACCCAAACAGTAGCCAAAGCTGATTTGACGGATAATGGCGATGGTACCTATACCTTTACCAACAACGACGGTACCGATGTAACGATTAATACCAATGGAGTAGCGATAACCAATTTGATTGACGGAAAGTTGATTGCTACAGTAACCGAAGCTGATGGTACTACGGTAGATATTGATGAAACGATTACGACCGCTACACAAGGTGCTGGTAATACCGATGCAGAAGTTACTGCGGGTACAGCACGAACAGTAGGTACGTATACTAGTGAAAACGGCACAGTGACCAACATCAATGAGACGGTTACCAATCTAGTAGACAATGCAAACGGTACGATAACCTACACCAACGAAAGCGGCACTACCCAAACAGTAGCCAAAGCCGATTTAACGGATAATGGCGATGGTACCTATACCTTTACCAACAACGACGGTACCGATGTAACGATTAATACCAATGGAGTAGCGATAACCAATGTGATTGACGGAAAGTTGATTGCTACAGTAACCGAAGCTGATGGTACTACGGTAGATATTGATGAAACGATTACGACCGCTACACAAGGTGCTGGTAATACCGATGCAGAAGTTACTGCGGGTACAGCACGAACAGTAGGTACGTATACTAGTGAAAACGGCACAGTGACCAACATCAATGAGACGGTTACCAATCTAGTTGATAATGCAAACGGTACGATAACCTATACCAACGAATCAGGAGCGTTACAAACAGTAGCCAAAGCCGATTTAACGGATAATGGCGATGGTACCTATACCTTTACCAACAACGACGGCACCGATGTAACGATTAATACCAATGGAGTAGCGATAACCAATGTGATTGACGGAAAGTTGATTGCTACAGTAACCGAAGCTGATGGTACTACGGTAGATATTGATGAAACGATTACGACCGCTACACAAGGTGCTGGTAATACCGATGCAGAAGTTACTGCAGGTACAGCACGCACAGTGGGTACCTATACCAGTGAAGACAATACAGTGACCAACATCAATGAGACGGTTACCAATCTAGTTGATAATGCAAACGGTACGATAACCTATACCAACGAATCAGGAGCGTTACAAACAGTAGCCAAAGCTGATTTAACGGATAATGGCGATGGTACCTATACCTTTACCAACAACGACGGTACCGATGTAACGATTAATACCAATGGAGTAGCGATAACCAATGTGATTGACGGAAAGTTGATTGCTACAGTAACCGAAGCTGATGGTACTACGGTAGATATTGATGAAACGATTACGACCGCTACACAAGGTGCTGGTAATACGGATGCAGAAGTTACTGCAGGTACAGCACGCACAGTGGGTACCTATACCAGTGAAGACAATACAGTGACCAACATCAATGAGACGGTTACCAATCTAGTTGATAATGCAAACGGTACGATAACCTATACCAACGAATCAGGAGCGTTACAAACAGTAGCCAAAGCTGATTTGACGGATAATGGCGATGGTACCTATACCTTTACCAACAACGACGGTACCGATGTAACGATTAATACCAATGGAGTAGCGATAACCAATGTGATTGACGGAAAGTTGATTGCTAGGGTAACCGAAGCTGATGGTACTACGGTAGATATTGATGAAACGATTACGACCACTACACAAGGTGCTGGTAATACCGATGCAGAAGTTACTGCAGGTACAGCACGCACAGTGGGTACCTATACCAGTGAAGACAATACAGTGACCAACATCAATGAGACGGTTACCAATCTAGTTGATAATGCAAACGGTACGATAACCTACACCAACGAATCAGGAGCGTTACAAACAGTAGCCAAAGCTGATTTGACGGATAATGGCGATGGTACCTATACCTTTACCAACAACGACGGTACCGATGTAACGATTAATACCAATGGAGTAGCGATAACCAATGTGATTGACGGAAAGTTGATTGCTACAGTAACCGAAGCTGATGGTACTACGGTAGATATTGATGAAACGATTACGACCGCTACACAAGGTGCTGGTAATACGGATGCAGAAGTTACTGCAGGTACAGCACGCACAGTGGGTACCTATACCAGTGAAGACAATACAGTGACCAACATCAATGAGACGGTTACCAATCTAGTAGACAATGCAAACGGTACGATAACCTACACCAACGAAAGCGGCACTACCCAAACAGTAGCCAAAGCCGATTTAACGGATAATGGCGATGGTACCTATACCTTTACCAACAACGACGGCACCGATGTAACGATTAATACCAATGGAGTAGCGATAACCAATTTGATTGACGGAAAGTTGATTGCTACAGTAACCGAAGCTGATGGCACAACGGTAGATATTGATGAAACGATTACGACCGCTACACAAGGTGCTGGTAATACCGATGCAGAAGTTACTGCGGGTACAGCACGAACTATAGGTTTTTACACGAATGAAGAAGGTACACCTGTAAACCTTAACGAAACCGTAACTACGGCAACACAAGGTGCTGGTAATACCGATACAGAAGTTACCGCTGGTACAGCGAGAACTATAGGTGTTTACACGAACGAAGAAGGTACAGCAGTAAACCTTAATGAAACCATAACTACGGCGGTACAAGCAGTTGGCAATACCGATGCAGAAGTTACTGCTGGTACAGCTAGAACAATTGCAACCTATACGAATGAAGACGGTACAGCGGTACCTGTAAATGAAACCATCACAACGTTTGGGTTAACGACCAACGACAATGGTACAGCAGCAGACACAACCGATGATTTTCAAGAACTCAGCTATACAGACGAAACAGGTGCTGTAACTGCTGTGAGTTTATTAGTACCTGAAAAACTCGTGTTTAGCGCAGAATATGCAGGAGCAGCATTACAGGCAGATGGAACAGATAATAATTTAACGATGAATGCATCTAATTCTGGCGCCCCATCGTTTATGAACTACTACGAAGCTCGTAATTTTTTAACCGATGGTGGAAACAACGATTTTAACGTAGTACTGCGCATCACACTACCAGAAGATTTTCAAGCTTGGTCTACAACCACCGATGCTATCGTGATTGATTTCGAGGGCACCGCAGATGCTTCTTTCGAAGCCGATGTGTTCCAAGAAGGCAATGCTACTGCTTTACAAGACAATGCGGCTATATCTGGAACAGGTTTAACAGGCTTTGCTGAAAGTACAGTTGCTACTGCTGCTAGCTTAACAAACGTAATAGCAGGTAACACCTTTGTTATAGTGATCAAACTTCAAGTAACAGATGTAGCTACTCAAAACACGAGTATCATCCGTATAGGAGATGTGACCTTAAACTACATTAAGAATAAGTTTTAATAAGAGATAATAGGATACCATGTTACATCAAATTTTCAAAAATACATGTACTGTTGTTTTTAAAGCTGCTCTAAATGCTGAGCATATTAAAACATCGGTTTTAAAAATACTACCTAGCTTAATCTTGGCTGTATTCTTATTAGCAAGTACAAATACCTTACATGCCCGAGACACAGATGGAGATCTAGTTCCTGATAGCGTAGATATAGACGACGATAACGATGGGATATTGGATGAGGCTGAATATAATTTTAAATCTATTGATATTATACCAGCAGATAACCCCTTGAGCAGCGGCTTGAGTTACAATGCTAAAAATGGCTCAGCAATCAACCACAATACCGCCTACTTTATAGATCAGGATGTACAGGGAAAAGCTATAATTCAAAATAGCATAAAACCATGGGAAACGCAAAGCTTCCACCTCTTCACCCACGGTCGCCCAGGAGAACTCCTCATCAACGGCCAATGGCTTAAAAAAGAAGAAATCGCCAAATTTGTACACCGTCAACTATCAACCCGTGCGCTGAGCGGAGTCGAAGCGTACAACTATCAACCAACAACTGTAAACATCTACGGTTGTGAATTCGCTAAAGGCGAAAAAGGAGCAGCAGCAGTTGCCTATCTCGAAAAAGAACTTGGACTAAGCATTGCGGCCTCCACAAACATCACAGGTAAAGATGGAGATTGGGTGCTGGAAACCAATGACTCCAATACCAACCTACTTCAAATCGCTTATCCATATAACCTTCAACTGGATAATGTGCATTACCTAAATCCAGTTTATGGGCCTCTAACCTATAAGCAATATCTTTATCTGTCTACGCCTTCTTTAACTAATATATCCGTTGCGGTAACCGATGGCGCTGGAAATCCCATAACAGGTAGTCCTTTTACCATCTCAAATAGCAGTCCTACTTACATCGATTTTGGAGATGGCAACACGTCTTTGCCAGTTTCTGTAAGTAGTGCAGCACTTGGTAGCCCCATGACTGGGGTAGGGCTCATAGCGACCTCTGCGGATTTGTTTTATGCCGAATATAGATTTCTCAATCAAAGCGGAATACATCATGGGGGATCACTCTCTTCAAAGGGTAACTATGCTTTAGGTACAAATTTTAGGTGGGCCAGTGCGTCTAATTATGTCCTAAATAATAATACAAATAATATGCTCTCCATTTTTGCTACAGAAAATGCGGATATTACTATAACCGGAATTGATCCTGCAACAGAGATTACAGGGGTTACGCACTCGGGTACGATAACAGTTTCATTAAATGCAGGGCAGAGTGTTATTTATAATATCCAAACCGCTAACAATACTGCCGCCAACCGCGAGGGCATGATAGGTGCAAATATATCATCTACTGGAAAAATTGCAGTGGCAGTTGGGGGCTTTAACATTACATCGGTTAATGAAATCAATACGAACACATCATCTGATATAGGAATAGACCAAATAGTCCCTGTTGATTATCTCGGGTCACGCCATGCTTTTGTAATTAGGGATGTGAATTATGATAATGTTTTTCTTATTGCTACAACAGACAATACTGAGGTTTACCTCAATGGCTCAGCTACGCCATTGGTTACCTTAAACGATGGCGATTATGTAAAAATAGATGGTAATAACAATGTTAATAATGCTATGTACGTGGAAACTACCAACCCTATATATGCACTGCACGCCATATCGTCAGGTAACATTATGAGGCAAGGGTTGGTTTTCGTGCCTAGGTTAAACGGATTTGCTTCCAATTATATTGATAATATTCCCTTTTCCGCAACAATAGGAACTTTAAATCTTAGCGCTTCAACCTCTCAATTTCGTGTTTTGGCCTATGCTGGTGCTACTGTGCAATACACCGAAAATTCTGGAACTCCAGTTAGTTTGGTTTCTCCCATTTCTATTCCTGGAACATCTGATTGGGTTTACTACAATGTTAGTCCTATTACACTTGGAAGTCATTACGCATTTAGCAGTAATAGCCCCATACAGGTTTCCAGCCTTGGTGCAACTCAATATCTTGGTTTTAGTAGTTATTATGCAGGGTTTAGCAATATTCCCATAATAGAAAAAATAAGTGATATCTGTGGGGCAACCTTACGTGTTAGCGATGGTCCTTGGTCCATCTATTCCTGGTATTTAAATGGGGTACTTATTAGTGGTGCAACCGCACAAGACTATGTGCCTACAACCGCGGGAGATTATTACGCTGTAGCAAGCGATGGCCTTGTCTCAGAACAAACTAACACCATAACCGTATTGGCATCCGACGTAAAACCCGACACCGATGGCGATGGCGTTGTAGATCAATGCGATTTAGACGATGACAACGACGGGGTTTTGGATGTGGATGAATATGGCGATGTAATTATACTTACTCCGGCAAATTTAGGTTTGGGTCTTGGTGTAGTAAACGCTACTGTGACAAATAGAGATATAAGTAATTTATTCGGATTACCGGCAGGCACCATTCTGGTATCGGGAACTGGAATTCATACAGGAGATGCTGCAGCAGCAGATAATTATTGGAGCGGGTCACTTCGACCAGTAACAAACATCCAAATAACTACATTACCGGGTTATGGCGTATACACTACATTAATTATGGATGGTACTATAGGTGCTGGAAACGTTGAACAACTCTTCAGTAATGATGGTGTGTCTTACACACGTTTTGAAGGGGCAGCTTCTTTACCGGCAGGGGTGGAATACTTTGATTATGGACTCAGGAACGATACAGGTACCACTTATACTTTTCCTAATGTTGGTTTTAGGTCTAATGCACCTGTTTCCAATTTTTCCTTTTCTAACGAAGGAGCTACACCGACGTCGATTTCAAACTTTAAAATTTATTTAAGTGCTGCCTTAGATACCGATGGTGATGGATTACCAAACCACCTGGACCTAGACTCGGACAACGATGGCTGTCCAGATGCCATAGAGGCTGGAGATAATGTAACCAACAGCCAATTGGTAACGGCTGGCGGTACCTTGCAAGGGGGTAATGTAGCTGCAACGAGCGGGACACACAATCAGCCCGTATTGTATAACTTGGTAAACAACACGACAGGGGTAGATGCAGACGGCGTTCCTACGATTGTGAATACAGGGGGAACAGCAGACAATGGCAGTGGGCAAGGACAAGCAGTAGGTTCTTCCACAAATACAGGTATTGTACCATGTTGTGATGCCACCCTATTTAACTACACAGATACGGATGGTGATAATGTTGCAGACACTTGCGACCTCGACGACGATAACGATGGAATATTAGATACAGTTGAAACAAATTGTAATTTAGTCACCTTATCATTAGCCGATTTAGGATTAACTACACATACCCCGAACCAAAGTGGTACAGATATAGATATTAGTACTGCCTTAGGCTTGCCTGCAGGCACTGCTTTTATAAGTTATGATGGGGTTAGCACAACCAATCTTACTTATGTTGAAATAGGAGACAGACCCAATTTCAGCATCACTTCAAGCTACCCACTTCAATTGGATTTTAGTCATGGTGAAATTGTACCTGCAGGACAAAGAGATAATTTCCATGCGGAAAGCACATTCGGTTCTTTTACTTATACAGGAAACCTTATAGCTGGTTTTACACAAGACTATGACAGTGCAACCAACACGTATTATGTACAGAATAACAATGTTACCAACGAAAACACAGGCTTAATAACATGGCGTTCAGACAATGTTTTGTTTAATTTTGATTTTGCAGTTTCTACAACGGGTGGTGGGCAGGCTAATTATTTTATTGGAATCTGTGTACCTAAAGATTCCGATGGAGATGGTAATCCCGACTACTTAGACCTAGACTCCGACAACGACGGTATTCCTGATAACATTGAGGCACAGACCACACAAAATTATATAGTCCCTTCTGGAACTTACAATGCACAGGGTCTGGACAATGCCTATGTGGCGACTAATGGTCTTACACCAGTAAATACAGATGGATTAGGAGACCAACCCGACTTTTTAGATACCGACAGTGACGAGGATGGAGTCTTGGATATCAATGAAGGTTTGGCTCCAGCACCTACGGGTACAGAAGGGGCAAATGGTTTATTTGATACTGCCGAAACGGGTGGAACAGACCAATTATATACTGATGTTAATGGCTTAGCACACGATGGTACTGTATTCACCTTAATAGACAGCGACAACGATACCAATGCCAATGGTGGCAATGCAATACCAAATAGTGTAGATTTCGACTACCGCGATGCCAGTGACGACGCCTGCGATCCCAGTATCTCATTTAATATCGATACCGATGGCGATGGCGTAACCGATGCATGCGATATAGACGATGATAATGATGGGATACTGGATGTGAATGAGAGTTATATAATCCATTTAACCCCATTTTCAACCGGCGGTGGTAATCCTGTAAACTTTTCTTTACCAGGTTTTTCTGATGGTCCCATAGTGCTCGATGTGTTTAGAGTAGATAACTCGTTTAATTTTACAATTAATGGCACACAATTATTTAATCATCCCAATTTTAATACATTTGGCGGCCCCAATGAACTTCAATTTTCTGGAGCATTCGGTACTACCCGAAATGTTAGATTTTTAGACGGTCTAAGCTATGGACTAGGTGGAATTCCTAACATATGGGGTTTCCCTATTGGGTCATCTGGTAATCCTAACTTCCGTCTTGTTGTTCAAGCAAACGGCACAGTGCAAATGTTCGGTAAGCGTTGTAGCACCTGTGATTTAGAGCCGATGGAATTGTATAATGGAGCCAGCGTAAACCCCGTAACCTTAAATGCGAGTTCGACAAATAATTTTGTGATCAATCAAGCAGTAAGTGGACCCACTATTATCACAGGAGAGATTTATGTTAGTTCTAATATTGTTGACACTGATGGCGATGGTATCAACAACGACCTCGATCTGGATTCCGACAACGACGGTATTCCTGATAACATTGAGGCACAGACCACACAAAATTATATAGTCCCTTCTGGAACTTACAATGCACAGGGTCTAGACAATGCCTATGTGGCGACTAATGGTCTTACACCAGTAAATACAGATGGGTTAGAAGACAAACCCGACTTTTTAGATACCGATAGTGACAAAGATGGCACTTTAGACATTAACGAAGGCTTGGCTACAGTCCCTTCAGGAACAGAAGGTACCAATGGTTTATTTGATATTGCCGAAACGGGTGGAACAGACCAATTGTATACTGATGTTAATGGCTTAGCACACGATGGCACTGTATTCACCTTAATAGACAGCGACAACGATACCAATGCCAATGGTAGCAATGCAATACCAAATAGTGTAGACTTCGACTACCGCGATGCCAGTAACGACGCCTGCGATCCCAGTATCTCATTTAATATCGATACCGATGGCGATGGCGTAACCGATGTATGCGATATAGACGATGATAATGATGGGATATTGGATATAGATGAAGTACTTGGCGAGCCTATACAAGCGAACTGGACTTTTGAAAACACTACCGACGATGCTCTTGGTAGTAATAACGCAGTTGCCACATTTGGTAATGCTCCAGCTTATAGTACGGATGCCATTGAGGGTAGCAATGCCCTTAATCTAAATGGTACTACAACTATTCGCTACAGTGTTGACGGAGGATTTATGGAAATCACGGCTACAAATATATTCTTCTCGGCCTGGATCAAGCCGGGCGACCTTACAGGGCAACGTGTCATTTATGAAGAGGGTGCATTGGGTCAGGGCTTTATGTTGTGGCTTGATGACGATACGCCTGTGGTAAGTGCCCGAACTGGTGATACCAGTGTACCAGCAGCCGATAGATTGGTAGAGGTTACCTCTACTGCTCGACTGGTTACCAACAACTGGTACCATGTAGCTGCTGTTTTTGACAATGGTACGGTTGCTGTATATGTGAACGGTAAAAGGGATGCCGTTACGGCGGCATATACCGTAATACCAGCCCATTCAGACAACGGAGGGATAGGAGGTCCTATTAATGGAACACCAAAGGGAAACGGTTTATCAAACTATATCGGTCTGATTGATGATGCCAAGTACGCGAGTTATAACAATGGTACATCATGGGAGGATTACGATGCGGACAATGTGCTCAATAGTTTAGACCTCGACTCCGACAACGACGGTATTCCTGATAACATTGAGGCACAGACCACACAAAATTATATAGTCCCTTCTGGAACTTACAATGCACAGGGTCTAGACAATGCCTATGTGGCGACTAATGGTCTTACACCAGTAAATACAGATGGATTAGGAGACCAACCCGACTTTTTAGATACCGACAGTGACGAGGATGGAGTCTTGGATATCAATGAAGGTTTGGCTCCAGCACCTACGGGTACAGAAGGTGCCAATGGTTTATTTGATACTGCCGAAACGGGTGGAACAGACCAATTGTATACTGATGTTAATGGCTTAGCACACGATGGTACTGTATTCACCTTAATAGACAGCGACAACGATACCAATGCCAATGGTGGCAATGCAATACCAAATAGTGTAGATTTCGACTACCGCGATGCCAGTGACGACGCCTGCGATGCCAGTATCTCATTTAATACCGATACCGATGGCGATAATGTAACGGACATCTGTGATATAGACGATGATAATGATGGTATTTTGGATGACATAGAAAACAACTGTAGCCTCACTGCTAAACTGACATTGGCAGACCTGGGCTTAGCCCCCAATACGGTCAATCAAAGCGGAACGGCAGACATCAGTGCGGCTCTTGGGCTAGCCCCCGGAAGTGTTACCATCAGCTATACCGGTGTAAAAACCACAGATGTATCAACTTATTTAGAACGATTAGGAGACACGTCTAGTTACACCGTGAGCTCCACGTACGCGCTACAATTGCGTGCTGAGCATGGCTCAGTTGTACCAGGATCCTCGAGGGATAATTTCCATGCGGGCACCACCTTTGGTACTTTTAGCTATGTTGGCAATCTTGTTGCAGGCTTTGTTAGTGGCTACGATGCCACAACCAATACCTACTATGTAGAGAACACTGGCGCCACTAAAAATACGGGTTTCATAGCTTGGGATTCTGATACGTTCCTAAATGACTTTAACTTTGGGTTTTCTACCACAGCTAATCCCTCTAACTTTTACCTTTACTCGATAGCCTTTTGTGTCCCTGCCGATACTGATGCAGATGGCATCCCAGACTACCTCGACCTCGACGCCGACAACGATGGTATTCCTGATAATATTGAGGCACAAACCACACAAAATTATATAATCCCTTCTGGAACTTACAATGCACAGGGTCTGGACAATGCCTATGTGGCGACTAATGGTCTTACACCAGTAAATACAGATGGTGTGAACAATCCAGATTATCTTGAACTCGACTCAGACGCCGATGGTTGTTTAGATGCCTTCGAAGCGGGTCATAACCAAGCAGTACTGCCAAATGGTACCATTACCGATGGTAGCGATGTAGGCACCAATGGTATGTCTAGTCTTGTAGAAACAAACGATACCTACTCAACGACTAGTAACTATACCCTTATTGAAAGTATACCCAACTTCTTTGATTTTCAAAATTTCCAGATCGTTGGAGCTGCATGTCAAAAAGATTACATGCGACACGGTAAGTACTTCTATAATGGTAAGTTAAAACCTATGATTTTTGGTAAATAACACTAAAACGATTGAAGATGATAAACTATAAAAATACAACCATAAACTTATTATGCCTAGCATGTCTTATAGCGGGCACGGTATATGGTCAAACGGTAAATACGGGTAATATCGTGGTAAAGTCAGCTACTCAGTTTAGTGTTGTAGACGATTTTACGAACAATTCAGGGGCTGAATTTATAAACGATGGAGAGTCTTTTTTTTACAGTGATTTTACCAACAATGGTGTGGTAGATTATATTGCAGGGGGGCTTACTCGTATGGAAGGAATGAATCAACAACTCATAACAAGCCCCGTACCTAGCTACTTTTTTAATTTGTTATTTAACAACAGCTCAGGTTTGGAAAAAGCAATAGACCTATCGGGTACGATAGAAGTAACCCAAGAAGTTGATTTTACCGAAGGGATTGTTAACACGATTGATAACGACGGTTTGTTCATCATACAAAACGGAGGGTTTGTAAGCAATACCAGCGATCTTAGTTTTGTAGATGGCTTTATTACCAAAGAAGGAAATAGCAATTTTACTTTTCCCATTGGAGACGCAATGTTTTATAGGTATGCAGGTATAAGTTCCCCAGCTTTTACTTCGGCTCTTTATAAAAGCCGATATGTTTATAAAGACCCAGAAAATCCATATCCTGCCGAATTTAGGATAGGGAACATTATTCTTATGAATGAAGATGAATACTGGTTGTTAGATAACAATCAAGAAAATGAAACCTTAGATGTGACACTTTCATGGGATGAGAGTAAAACGACCCCTATTGAGATAGTTGCGAACCCCGAAGGTATTCGTATGGCGCGTTGGGATTTTGATGCAAATGCGTGGCGAGATGTAGGTGGTACGGTAGACGTTGCTAACCGCACCGTAACCTCACGACAAACAATTAATGGTTTAGCGGTATTTACCATTGCAGGAGCCGATTTAGATATTGTGCTTCCAGATAACGTGGTTGTTTGGAATGCAGTTTCTACCATTGGCGATGGTAAAAACGATTACTTTTTTATAGAAGGTATAGAAAAACTACCCAATAATAGGCTAGAGATTTACAATCGTTGGGGTACGCTAGTCTTTAAAACATCAGACTACGATACCGAGGGCAATGTCTTTAGAGGTTATGCGCAAGGAAGAAGTGATACCTTACTTCCTTCAGGAACCTATTTTTATGTATTAACCTATGATAGCACAAGTTCTGGAAGGGTCAAAAAAGCAGGTTTTCTATACCTATCAACCGATTAGACAAACACTAATACCAACACACATGAATAAAATTACGAAATACATGCACATAGTTGTTTGCCCGATACTACTGTTTCTATTTTTAGGAACGAACCATGTCGAAGCGCAACAAGATAGTCAATACACACAATACATGTATGCCACAAATATTATCAACCCCGCGTATGTTGGTTCGAGAGACATGTGGAGCATTACCAGCCAGTATCGAGCACAATGGACGGGACTAGAAGGTGCTCCGAAAACTATTAATTTAACGGTAAATGGTCCACTAAGCTCTCGATATGATAATATGGGAATTGGGCTAGATATCATACATGAAACTATTGGTCCGTCAGTAGAATCAAACTTGGTAGCAGACTATTCCTATAAAGTAAAACTAAACCAATACATTTCGTTAGCTTTTGGAGTTAAGGCAGGCTTAAAACTAATTAATATAGATTATACAAAATTAGATATTTATGATACTACCGACCCCTCATTCCAATATAATATAAATAATAGATTAGGCGCTGTAATAGGGGCGGGCCTATATCTTTATGATGATTTATGGTATGCGGGGGTATCGGTACCTGACTTTTTAACGACCGATTATTATGACGATACTACCGTTTCGACGGCAAGAGAAAGAATGACGTATTACGCAATGGGAGGGTATGTGTTTTATATAAACGACGACCTCAAATTTAAACCTGCTTTCTTAGCAAAAATGACTAGCGGAGCGCCTATAGTAGCCGATATATCTGCCAACTTTTTATTCAATGAAAAGTTTACATTAGGGGCATCGTATAGGTTTGGATTGGCGGTGAGTGCCATCACAGGATTCCAAGTAAACGACAACTTCCTTATAGGATATTCGTATGACTTAGATACGACAAATCTTGGTAATTACAACGGAGGATCTCATGGTATATTTTTACGTTATGATTTTGAATCGAAAAGATCTGTTCGATTGTTAACTCCTCGCTTTTTCTAAAGAAAATAATTTACTATGAATAATCAAACAACAATAATTTATGTGTTTTTTTTATGTATAGGATTGTCTAGTAGTGCTTTAGGTCAGTCAGATGCTATAGAGAAGGCAAATACTGAGTATGACAACCTAAATTACATAAATGCAATTGAAATTTACGAAAGCGTTGTTGAAAGTGGTGTAGAAGACCCGAAACTCATTCATCGACTTGCTAGTGCAAATTATTTTAATGGAAAGTACGACGATGCTGCAAAATGGTATAAAAAATATTATAGCATTCCTACTGTAAAACGTACTATTTTAGATGATTATAGGTATGGACAAGTATTAAAAACGCAAAAACAGTATAAAGAGGCAGACAGCTTATTGGCAACATATTACCAATATAAGGGCATGCGCTACAAGAGTTTAGAAGGCGTTAATGAGTATACAGAAATTATTGATAATAGTGGTATTTTCAGGTTTCAACAGTTCGAGTGGAATACTGTTTTATCTGAGTATCCAGCTTTTATAAAGGAAAATGATTTGTATGTTTCTGGATATGACTTAGATAGTAAGAAAAAGCGACGTATTCGTGATACAACCACAGACCTATACAAGTTAGAAGAATCAGGAAAGTTTGTGCCCATCTCAGATTTTGTTAACTCAGTGTATAACGAAGGCTCTTTTACCATTACCAACGACGGAAAAACAATGTATTTTACACGTAATTCCTATTTGAATGGTCGCTTAAAAAAAAGATCAGACGACGTTGTTACCATTGGAGTTTACGTAGCTCAGTTTAGAGATGGTGAATGGAAAAATGTAAAAGAATTCCCTTTTAATAATGAAAACTACTCTGTCGGACATCCAACGCTGAGTAAAGATAATAAGACACTTTATTATATATCGGACGAACCAGGAGGAAAAGGAGGTACCGATTTGTATAAAGTAACTGTTTTTAAAGACGGTACTTTTGGAGAACCTGAAAACATGGTTGAATTAAATACCTTAGGAGATGAAATGTTTCCTTTTATAGACCATATAGACGGCAGCCTTTACTTTTCTTCTGACGGCCCCCAAAGTATGGGAGGGTTAGATGTATTTATTTCAAAATTAACAGCAGATAAAGTGTATAAAAGAGCTTATAATTTAGGAAATCAAATAAACAGTACCTACGATGATTTTGCATTTCTTATTGGAAAAAACAGAATAGGTTATTTTGCTTCCAATAAGGTAAATGATGTAGGCATGGACGATGTTTATAGCTTTGAAATGCTGAAAGATTTTCAGGTGCCTAACTTTTTTAAATTGAATGGAATTGTAACAGATTACGATACAGACCTTCCTTTACATCAAGTACAAATAACTCTTTTTGATAAAGAGAACAACATCGTGAGTAAAACAGTAACTAATGCATTCGGTGGATATGAATTTGATGAAATAAAAGCATCTGAAATGGGATATATAACAGCTGATAAGGAAGCCTATCAACACACAGAAAAGAATATTACTCCAAAACATATTGAAGCAAAAATTCTTGATGTAACGATGCTGTCGCTAGCGAAAGAAATTCCAAAGTTTATAACCATAAGCGGAAAAGTAAAAGATGTCAAATTAAAAGCTCCTATTTCAAGGGCTACTGTTAAACTATTAGATATTAACAATAACGTACTACAAGAAACAACATCAAATGATGCAGGAAGTTATGTGTTTAGTAATGTAACCACAAATGCAGTGGTATTTATGCGCGCAGAGAAAAGCTCTTATCAAACAGAAGAAGAAGAGATTAATCTTAAAGAAGTACACAACGGAGAGTTTATAAAAGATATTTATTTAGCAAAAAATAATGTTTTATTAGAAATGGGTAACGATATTTCTACCATCTTAAATCCTATTTATTTCGATTATGGACAAAGTAACATACGTCCAGATGCAGCGGTAGAACTTGAGAAAATAGTACAAGTACTAAGAAAGTACCCAACCTTAGTCATTAAAATAGAGTCGCATACCGATAGTAGAGGAACGAGTGATTTTAACAGAAACCTATCGGATAAAAGAGCAAAGGCTACGAGAGATTATATCATTTATAAAGGAATAAGTGACAATCGTATAACAAGTGCTACAGGCTATGGAGAAGACAAACTGTTAAACCATTGTGGCAATGCCAATCAGAATAAATGTACCGAAGAAGAACACCAAGTAAACAGAAGATCTAATTTTTATATAGTTGACGTTAAAAAAGAGGAGTCAACAACTAAATATCAAGAAACAAACAATTTGAATACAAGCGAAACAGTAAAATTTTCGGATGAAGAAACCAAAACAGTAGCTACAGGTTTAGTGTATAGAATTCAAGTAGGGGTTTTAAATAGCCCAAATAGAAAAGATTTATTTCCAAACTTAAAAAACTTAGAAGTACTTTATATTGAAAGCTATTACAAATATTTTTGTTGTGCTTCTACTACGCTAAAACAAGCAAAAGCAGAAAGAAGAAAAGTAAATAAATTAGGATATAAAGATGCGTTTATAGTACCGTTTTTCGACGGAAAAAAGATTACGTTAAAAGAAGCAATATTACTAAGTAAATAAACCTATGAGAAAGATTAAGATTCCTTAACGCATAACCTTAAAACAAATATCAGAAGCTAAATCTGAGTATCAAATAGCTTAAAAATTCAGTATTCTAGAAGAATATCTTTATCTAAACTCTTAAAATTTTGCAAGTTTAAGTGTCAATTAATAGATATTTAAGTAAATAAACTGTAATAAAGCTAGATTTTGTATGTTTTATTATTATATTTGCAATGCGAATCTGTTGGGTGTTTATAGTACTTAAGAGAGGTGAATTTTAGTAGTAGAAGTACTTCTATAAAAAACAATCTTTTAGTATTTAAAATGTTATATAATTAACAACAGTATAGATTAGATGAGGTTTTTATCAGTTCGTTTTTTATATACCTGCCTTCTATAAAAAACAATTGTTAATTATCCAAAATCGAGAGAAAATTACTAAGTGTTTATAGCTTAAAAAGTCTCCCAAAAGATTCAAATATATATAATAAAGAGTAATATAAATAGTTGAAATGAATTTTCAATGAGATGCTTCACGTCTTTTTGGTAGTTTATTTTGGCTGCGTTAATGGAAGCTACCCAGTAGCTAATGTTTAACAAATTATATTACACTTATGTATATCTTAGAATTAATTTTAATTTTAAAAAAACTGGTTTGCGTGAACGCCTTTTTTTAGCAACTACATCGTTAGATGCTGAAATAAAGATGACTTATTCCGTAAGAGTTCAGAATACATTGACACAATCTTTACTGGTACCTACAAAACCAACTAATTTTAATAGTTGTTATTCTTACGATAAACAAACAGCACCTGCAATTCTGCAAAAAGTAGGGGTTAAATTATCAACCATTCATACTTTTATCGAACAATATAGCTCAGATATTCTTAGATTTTCTAAAAGGTTATCAAAAAAAAGTCGTGATTATTTTGATGATTTTCTTAGAGTTAACTTTAAGAAAAAAATATTTTTTTACTTACTAAATAACCGCTATATCAACATTAAAAAAAAACAAATACCTCCATTTAATTTGAAAACTACAAACATTCCCCCCAATTGTATAGATGTAAATACTTATTTTTTAGACAGTCGAGAACTAAAAAGTGAATTAGAAAGCAGTAATAATTATCAATCAGTAGCAGTACAATACAATGTTAATGAAGCAGGTTTTTTCAATCGCGACCACTTATTAATTATAGTACTATCGCTAATTATTGTCAAACTAATAATTCTTTCATGGTCTTTGTACGTAGATAAATTAAAGAAAAGAACACAATTTCAATTAGTGAAGCTGAAATTAACAAGGTCTCAAATGAAACCGCATGTTATTTTTAACGTTTTAAATAACATTCAAAGTATCATGTTTTTAGAAGACCATGAATCAGTATGTTCTTATATTAAACAATATTCGATGTTTATTAGATATACCTTGGATATGAGTAGTACTGAATTTGTTTCTTTAAAAAACGAAATAGAATACCTTACCCATTATGTAGCATTACAAAAAGTAAATTTAGACAATAGTCTTGATTATACTTTTAATATTTCAGCGAGTTTAGATTGTGAAAACATTTTCATTCCGTCTCTAGTAGTTCAACCAATAATCGAAAATTCAATTTTGCATGGGTTGCTTCCAAAAAAAGACAATAGAAATTTAGTGGTAAATTTCTTAAGAAGCGACGATAAAGTAGTTGTTGAGATTATTGATAATGGAATTGGGATGGAAGAATCAAGAAAGAGAAAAATAAATAGTAAAAGATCGTATAAATCTTTAGGAACACTCTTTATCAAAGAAAGAATAAAAGATATCAATTCGCTTAACAAAACTAAAATTGAAATGCGTGTCATTGATTTATTTTTAAAAAATAAAACGCATGGAACAAAAGTTGTTCTAAGCTTTCCTGATAACCTCCCAAAAAATCAAGGACTTTAAATAATATGCTGTATTTAAAAGTTACTCATACTATTAAGATTTCTCCCTCTGATTGAAATGAGAGTTTTCAAGGAAAAGATTGCTTCGTGCCTCGCAATGACGAAAATCAAAAAACAACAACGTCATTACGAACGGACACTGAGCCTTTCGACTGACGCTCAAGATAAACTAAAGTCGAAGTGGAAAGTGACGTAATCTCATAAATTGGAGTTATTCATAAACGCATACTTTCATTTTGTCTTGATACAAAACGAAACAAAAAATCAAGACTTATTTTTCTTTTTATTGAATTCTACGTTGTATTCCGTATTCGAATCCAGACCGTAAACTCTTTGGATTCTCTTGTACTCCATAACCTTGAATTCTACTAAAATAAAAATAGGTCGGCGTTTACCCATTCTCTTCTCTACCTCCTTGTAACCAGAATATTAGAAACGTCCTCAGAAAACAAACCGAAAATTACACCACAAGAAACGTCAAAAATGAAAAGCTGTTTGAGCGACAGCGAGTTCTTTTCATTTAGTTTCGAGGATGATAATTTTCTAGTGAAGGTTTCGTAAGACTAGATTTTTTGGTTCTTTTTCATCAATGGAAAAAGAATAACAATAAGAAAAAACACAAGCAACTCATAATATTAAGATTTCTCCCTCTGATCGAAATGACAGTTTTCAAGGAAAAGATTGCTTCGTGCCTCGCAATGACAGAAACCAACAAACAACAATGTCATTACGAACGGACACTGAGCGAAGTCGAAGTGGAAAGTGACGTAATCTCATAAATTGGAGTTATTCACAAACACCTACTTTCATTTTGTCTTGATACAAAACGAAACAAAAAATCAAGACTTATTTTTCTTTTTATTGAATTCTACGTTGTATTCCGTATTCGAATCCAGACCGTAAACTCTTTGGATTCTCTTGTACTCCATAACCTTGAATTCTACTAAAATAAAAATAGGTCGGCGTTTACCCATTTTTTTCTCTACCTCCTTGTAATGACGGTTATAAAACGTCATTACAAACGAAACGCATTGAAGTGATATAACCTTATGAATAAGAGTTACTCATAATATTAAGATTTCTCCCTCTGATTGAAATGATAGTTTTCGAGGAAAAGATTGCTTCGTGCCTCGCAATGACGAAAACCAAAAAACAACAACGTCATTACGAACGGACACTGAGCGAAGTCGAAGTGGAAAGTGACGTAATCTCATAAATTGGAGTTATTCACAAACACCTACTTTCATTTTGTCTTGATACAAAACGAAACAAAAAATCAAGACTTATTTTTCTTTTTATTGAATTCTACGTTGTATTCCGTATTCGAATCCAGACCGTAAACTCTTTGGATTCTCTTGTACTCCATAACCTTGAATTCTACTAAAATAAAAATAGGTCGGTATTTGATTTACTATTTTCTACTTCTCTTTAAGAACAAAAACATCATTACAAACAGACACTGAGCCTTTCGACTAACACTCAAGATAAACTAAAGTCGAAGTGGAAAATGACGTAACCTCATAAATAAAAGTTACTCATACTATTAAGATTTCTTCCAATGGTTGAAATAACAGTCTTCGAGGAAAAGATTGCTTCGTGCCTCGCAATGACAGAAACCAACAAACAACAACGTCATTACGAACGGACACTGAGCGAAGTCGAAGTGGAAAGTGACGTAATCTCATAAATTGGAGTTACTAACAAACACCTACTTTCATTTTGTCTTGATACAAAACGAAACAAAAAATCAAGACTTATTTTTCTTTTTATTGAATTCTACGTTGTATTCCGTATTCGAATCCAGACCGTAAACTCTTTGGATTCTCTTGTACTCCATAACCTTGAATTCTACTAAAATAAAAATAGGTCGGCGTTTACCCATTCTCTTCTCTACCTCTTTATAACCACCATATTAGAAACGTCCTCAGAAAACAAACCGAAAATTACACCACAAGAAACGTCAAAAATGAAAAGCTGTTTGAGCGACAGCGAGTTCTTTTCATTTAGTTTCGAGGATGATAATTTTCGAGTGAAGGTTTCGTAAGACTAGATTTTTTGGTTCTTTTTCATCAATGGAAAAAGAATAACAATAAGAAAAAACACAAGCAACTCATAATATTAAGATTATTTCTCCCACTGATTGAAATGAGAGTTTTCAAGGAAAAGATTGCTTCGTGCCTCGCAATGACGAAAATCAAAAAACAACAACGTCATTACGAACGGACACTAAGTCTTTCGACTAACACTCAACAGAGCTATTCACAACCATGCTATGACTTCTCGACACTCATTCAACTAATTTTACTCGAAGAGACAATGGGTTTAAATGCAAAATAATAAAACATACATCGTATCACTTTAAAACGCTGCTATTATATAGAGACATTTTACCTACCCTGTAAAACTACTTACACATAGGTACTTTTTTTTGTTTTATAAATTCTTAATTTAGTCACAATCAAACTTAAAGAATAAAAAATGAAAAACTTAAAGCATCCTGTGTTTTTGATTTTAACAGGAATTATAGTAGGTATTATTTGTTATTATAGTATTCTAGGCTTGGCTTATAATTCCATGGAGAAGCACATGTTGAAGAGTAACTTTTTAGTCCAAACCTTTGAAAAAGATCCATCTTTAAGCGGAGCGTTACAATCTGAAGAACGATTATCAGCCATGAAAGGAGGCGACACTCCTGTATTAACTTGGAGAATATTAAATGCAGCCAACGTTATTGATAACGACCTTCAAATTTCTGATGTTAGCAACTTGTTGTCTACGTTTTTTCAAAAAGAAATTACCAATACCAATGACATAAGAACCACAACATCGTTAGACCTACTAATTGATTTACTTCAATCTATAGGAAAAAGTCAAAACGGATTAGCACCCGAAGCCAGAAATGAAATAAAAAAACATATTGTACAAAGCTTGTCTGAAAAAAAGGGAGCCTTAGATGCTTATGACGAATTTTTACTTCAAAACACCTCTCAAGACCCCTATAAAAAAATTGAAGACTCTTCTACAGATGAAATTCATGCGGTACTAAATAGGCTTTTTTACCATTATAGAGTAGAACAGGTGTTTGTTGATGTACCCAATAGCATTCCAAATTCAAACTTAGAAGCGCAAGAAGAATACAAGCAAATTAAAGACGTATGTTTTCAAATACTACTTTCTATTTCTGATGACAAAGCGGTGAAGTATGCAACACAAAGAAAAGAATGGATAAAAGGTCCAGAACAATTGGTAATGATATGTCTGTTTTTTGTAGCCTTATTAATTCTTATTGTAAAACGCAATATTTCTAATAAAAATGAAGAGCATCATGAAATAGCAAGCCGTTATTACAATTACTACAATTGGATTTTCTCCTCACTTACAGCTATAGGATTTATTGGTACTATTAGAGGTTTAAGCAATGCCCTTTCTGATGCGGATATTATTTTTAGGTCAGGTGCTGGTTTAGACCAAGCGATTTCTATTTCTTCCATCACACAAGTACTAGGTGTTGCATTTTCAACAACATTAATTGCCCTACTATTAACATTACTATTAGGTTTATTAAAGCTGTTTATCGATCCTACTAACAAATTAAATTTAGATTAGCAATGGCTCAAAATAAAGGAGTTAGTTTAAGTAGTGTCGATATGTTGGCATGTGCCTTAGGAGCCTGTATTGTATTAATGCTGGTTTTTGTAGTCAACGTAGGAAATAGCTCAGGAAATGGTACGAAATCTGGTGAGAAATTTAACGGTACTTCACTTTCGCTATTTTCTCATGAGATATCAGAAGGAAAAATGGTTTTTATACGGCAAGTTGCTCTTACATGTCAATCGATTCAAGATTTTAAACTATTTAAGAAAAACATGAATGTGGGAGTTTGGAACTACGACCAGGATTTAAAAGCATTACAACTTGTTGACGAACAGGTTTATTTTGTTCCAGAAGAACAAATGGTGGTGTACAGCATACTATCAGATGCTGTGATTAGCAATCAGATAAAATTTACGCTAAACAAACAAATTCTGAGAAAAAACCCGACGATGGCTACAAGAAGTGTGCGTGTAAAAGCAAAGCTTATTGAAGGAGCTGCAGCACAAAATTCAGAAAAAGTATTTTCAGGATTCTATGAAACATTGCCCAATACCTATGGAACAGAAACAGGATTTAAAAACCTAACGGTAACATTTAAAAAAAGAGCATTAAAAAATACCGTAAACATTCAAAAGCTTATAGAAATAAATAATTATTAAGATGTTTAAAAAAGCAAGAACACTTATTAGCTTTATTGATTTGTTGGCATGTGCCTTAGGAGCCTCTATTTTGTTAATGTTGGTTTTTGCTAAATCTAAAGAAGATGCCGCAAAAGCAGAAAGTATTGGAGCGCCTAAAGATTTTATGTACTGTGAAATTGAACTACAGCAGCCCCAAGCTTACGTAATTTTTCAGGTAAGACCCAAAGGAGGGGTATGGAGGAAGCTACAGCTAAATAACAATGCCCAATTAAAGTACCATAACGGTTTTATTAACCTTACCAATAATGCGCTGCATAAAATGGATAGTTACTATGCGTGTGGACCGTTTTACAAAAAAAACGGAGAAAGCTATCAGACCAATAAAAGCTTTTTTGGAATTTATGGCGTACATGGTAAAAACGAATCGAACTGGGAATTTAGTGCATCCTATATTTCAGACCAACAACTCGACTGGAAGTCAACAGCAGCGTTACCCGATAAAATTATCAGCACCCAAAAACTCCCTAAAATTAATTTAGTATATCGACTTAGAAATAAAAACAGTACAGCCCTAACTGAGAAAAAAATAGCACTTGCCATAGGAGAGACCCAAGTATTTACTATAAAAATAACCAATGAAGACTAATGCACTAAAATTATCGGTAATTGTTCTCGCAGTATTCATACTGGTGGGGTATGTGGTAGACAATAATTCTGATGAACGACTTTCTACAACCACCAAAAAAGTAATAGAACATCATGATGCAGCAGCTATCGTGAGTCTTTTTCAGTTTGTAGATCAATTAAAAACACATAGCAAACCCGAACTAGTATTGAACAGTATTCATGGTTTTGGAGGGATATTTTCTAAAGAAAATTTAGCACTAGAAGAAACAAAACAATTATTAGAAGACATTACCAAACATCTAGATTCATTAAGAACACAAAACACTTCAGCACTGTTAGAAACTGTAATTTCTGAAGGAACAACGGCACTACTGCCAAAACACTTAAAAGAAGACTTTGAAGTAGCAAGAGAGGAAATTCTTACCACAAATACAAAAGTAGTACTTACATCGGCAGCATATAATTATATATATGTATTGAATGAAGTAGTACCTAAATTAAAAAAACTATTAGCACAAAACAAAAAGATAACAGAAGAGGAGTTTCTCACAGCTTTTTATGAAGCAAAAATAGCCAAACTTAACATTACCATAGTTAAAAACATGCTCAAAGACGTTCCTAAAGAACTGCTACATGAAATTATATCAACTAAAGAAGCTTCAGAATTACAAGCAGAAATTTTAAAGTATGAAGCAGTTGTGCAGCTTCATCTCGGTGCTTTAAAAAAATATAAAGAAGAAGAAGTATACAAAGAGCAACTCAAAACATTTTTAAAAGAACAAACCTTACAAAAAAATGCGTATTACATAGAAGAATACGAACGCTTAGAAGCAAAAATAGCCCAAGTAACAAACAACATACTACATTTTGAAAAAGCACTTCTCAAAGAATACGAATCACTTCAAGACCTACTTAACAAAAAAGTAACAAAAGCGGTTGTAAAAGCGCAAGAACACGTAGACGGTATTCTAGGCTCTCACAACTATATAGATATTATTCCTAATTATTTAGAAAAGAAACCCGATTGTTGGTTACGAGTAAAACTACCAGAAAACACAGTTGAATATATAAGAGAGCACAAAGAAATCAAAGGAATTTCAGGAAAACTCTATTTAGTTTATAAAACCAAGGTGTTTGATGACAAAGCAACACTAAGCGGAACATCATTTATACCAGGAGTAGATATGAACTCTGCACAAATTAATTCGCTTAAGCAATCTTTACAAAAAATCGTTTCAGAAATTCCGTTAGGAATAGAAATAGCGAACCTAGCAATAGAAGAAAAAGATGCTCAAAATACGGCACTAACCTGTACAGGGTATGACGGAAAAAATGACCCCCTTCATAACCTACAAATTACGATTCCACAAGATAGCCCATGGACAAACTTTAAAACAATTCTTAAAGAACAAAAAGAAGTATTTAACAGACTTCAAGTAAGTAAAGAATTAGGCTTACAATTAGACCATATAACTCTAAACCCTAAGAATTTTGACGCTACATTCTCATTTCATGTAGGGTCTAGTAGTATTGTTCGCGACCTACTTAATATTCAAAAAGAAACCAATTCATTTGAATTTACATTGAGTGAAATTCAAAAAGAAACTCAATTTATTTCAGATAAGCTAAGAGAATTGGCTGGAAAAAAAATAGCGTCTCGACTGCAAGAAGTTCTTGACGATACCGAAAATGAAAAGCACTTACAAAATTTACTGTTGGCAGACAGTATTCTTACCGCCAAAGCGACGTATAGCCAAGATTATATTGTTGGGCATGTTACCTATGTACCTATCGGGTTTACTGCATTGAATAAGAAATTTGAGCAAACAGCTTCGGTTGAGTTGCTTTTTAAAACATCTTTAAAAAACGGAAAGGCAGCGGTAAGCATTTCAAATACATCGTTACCGTATGAAGCAAGTATACGAGCCTATGTAAACAGATATTTGAATACTTCAAAAGATTCATTATTACAATCGGTAAACAGAACATTAAGTGCTTCAGAAGTAGGAAATTTAATGTTAAACCTTTCTCAAAAACTACAGTTTTCTAAATTTCAATTGAACTACCGTACTAAAGAAATTACAGGAAAGATGTGGATTGAAGGTTTTGCTGCTAAAAAAATGCCAATATCGATTACAAAAAGAGGATTGCGAATAGAACATATAGAAGCGGTATTTAAAGAAATCATCAAATCAACATTTGAAACCTATGTTGTATCTCAATTTGAACAAACCATTCAAAAAAAATGTCATGAATTTGTAGCCAACAAAGAAGTTTCATTGTTTACTTTCGATTTTAGGTTTGAAGATATAAACTGCAACCTTCAAAATACAAGCGCCTCTTTTAAAGCAGTATACAAAGAAGACCCCGCCAATTTTGCGAGCATTCAATTCGATGCTTCAGGAAATCTCAAAATACTTGAGTTAAATGCCCCTGTAATTGAACGAAACATTGTAACGAAAATAGAAACAAACCTTGCCCAGTATACAGATTTTAAATATCTAAAAGTAAAGAATCCAAGATTTGAAAAAGGAATCTTAAAAATTGATGCATTTGTTCAAATAGAAGCTATTGGTTTGTATGAACAAGCAGGAACTTTTGAAATAGCTCCAGATACCAAGAACATTTTAGATGCTAAATTTAACGGATTTGATTTACAAACAGCCTTTGAAAGCAAGGTAAACTCGAAAGTAAAAGAAAACATAAAAGAACTCATAAAAGATAAAAAACTAACCCTTGAGTTTTCTAAAGAAGCCGATGGATTATCCATTACAGACATTAAAGAGGTTCTATTGTTTGGGTCGGGTAGAAGGCTTGTATTTGAAGCGCAAGCTAATTTAAAAGGCATCATAGTTCCTGGGTTTACAATTACCATCAACCTAGCAGAGGAAGATATGTTGAAGGCAATTCGAATCGATTTACCCAATACAGCCATTATCAATGCATTGCTTGCCAATACAAGTTTAATGAATGATTTAAGCGCCGAAATTGTTCCTGGGTTAAATGCGCGTATCGAAAAAATGAATGTCTATGCAAACCCTGTTCGAATAGAAGGTTTTTTGCAACTTGAAGTAAACAACTTAACCTTTCCGTCAATGCGGTTTGAGGTTACTCAAAACAACATTCGATTTCATCCTTCATTATCATTCCCTTTACCAGGAGCTTATTTAATTGCTGCCTCTCCGCCACTCACCTTATATGGTACCTATGTTTGGTTAGATTTAGAAGAAAAACGCATTTCTTTAAATACCAACATTACCGTAGGCACACCCGCAGATGCCGAAGCAAGTAGCCGATTACTAAATTTAAAAGGTAGCTTAGGAGCATATTATGCAAAAGGAAAATTTGGGAATTTAGATTTAGAAGCGAATCTGTACCTAATTACGGTATTGAATGTATTGGAAGGAAAAGGAGCGTTGGAAACCACAAAAGGTTGTTTTAGCATGTCTTCTAAAACCAAAGGACCGTTAGGTAAAGTAGTAAAGTTTAATAACCAAGTAACGGTTAACTGTGACGATATCTTATTTAGAAGTCAAATGGCAATGGATGTTCTTGGTGTTAAGATGAATTCTGATATGAGTGCTGAAAAAGTATCAAACTCAGCAATAAAATTAGCTGGTAACATCAACTATAATTTTTTAGAAACAGCCTATTTGCGAGGAGCCGTTGCCACAAAATTACAAACAGGTGATGTCACGAGTTTTGCAAAAAACGCAACCATTTCTTTAGCAGGAAATTTAAAGATTGACCGTTTTGAGTTATCAGAGCTAAGCTTAGATGCGAATTATAACAGTGCTTATTTAGATTTTGAAGTACTAGGAGTAAATCTGGGAATTGAAGTACCTACTGTAGGTAATTTTTCTGAAGATATGATTTTAGAAAAAATACTAAGCCTTTTAGATTTCGACCCAGAAATGATTTTAGAAATTTTAAAAAACCCAACAAAAATTTCATTTAAAATAGCCCCAATGGGCATTGGTAAAAAGAGTAAAGGGGGTAAAGAAGGAACAGACAATGACAGTGGAGGAGGAGTTGCTATAAATGAAGATGCTTCAGTTACAAACGGTAAAGAGTCGACAAAAAAAGCCGTATCTAAGTTGGTAGATAATGGAGCCAATGTACAAGTAACATCAGGAGCGTTTGCAAGCAATCTTAAGGTAAAATTGCTACCCTTACAAAGCATACAAAGTTTCCCAAGACAACAGAAATCGAAATTTCCAGAAAATGTTACAAGAGCACTTGTAACGGTTGATACAAGAAACAATGCACAATCGGCAGTTAATTATTTAGCCAATGAAACAGCTTCACAGATACAATCAGGGTTCAATTATTGGATTACCCAACAAATCGTATCTCCTATAAAGAGATTGAAAAATGTTTCAACCTATAAGTTTAACAAACAAATTTTAGAAACTTCTTATTATCCATCAATATGTTGGAATGTATGTTTTAATAACAACAATAACGTATACCTGTACTTATCTCAACCTTATGTGAACACCTATCAGGCGGATGAATTTGAATTTTCAGAATTACAAAAAGAATGGGTTACTGATTATGATTTCATAAGGTTACGCCTTACCAATAGAGAACAATTGGTTGTAAACCAAGACAACACCTTTATCGTGCAACAGGTACCTTTGAAGATTTCCAATAGAGCTTTTGTAAATTATAGAAATTCAGTAGTACACTTGTCTTCCAATACGCTATTCTTTAAAAGGGGAAATAAATTTTTTAATACTGAAGGAAAAAATATCACGAGTACCAATCTTATCAAAGGTTCAACGATAAGAAAGCTAAAAAGACAATACCCAACATTTGAGACGATAAAAGCCATTGCAGTGTCTGATAGAAACTTACTAATACTAAAAGATGATGATTTTGAGGTAATTACTGCTTTTAAAATAAAGAAAGAAGATGAGGTGAAACAAGCATTAGAAAAAACCGCCGATACTTTAGGAAAAGTGTGGATAGAAATACCACAAAGTGCCATTAACGCAGTTTTTGGTCAAGAACCTTGGTTTAATAGCGGTAAAAAATTTCACGAAAATATAAAGACATTACAATCCAATACCTACCAAGGTAAAATAAAAACAAAAGCATATAGAAGTTTTGAGGCTTTGGTACAAAGTTTACTAGAAGACAACGTAGTTCCAAATACAAGGGTAATTCCGTTAGATACTAGAGAGTACCTCTTAACAACAAACAACGATACGAATAACAAAACCTTGGTAAATCTTACCCCTAAACAACACACAAACTTTTTTAATTATATACCTCCAACTTTACGAATTACCAATAGCGACCTTACCAAAGATTTGGCTATAGAAAATAGCACTGCTGTAGATTTTGAAAATATATTTAAAACGAATAGGTTGGTTTCTAACACGCTTATACATATTATGGATGGTAGGTTATTTAATGGCGATGTGTATTTAGGAAAAAGTCAAGACAATTTATTTTTTCAAAGTAGTAATCAGTTAAAAATACAGTCGAAAGACTCGCTATGGACTATTAAAACCGCCCTAGATATTAACACATTAGTTAAAGATAGTAATCAAGAACAAGCAGGAGATATTTTTAATAAGCCCCAAGCTGTTAAAAAGCACGCTACATTTTTTAACACATTATTTTCAATTATAAGTTCAGGAAAAGACGTTGAGCTTGTACTAGAAGAAAACGAATCGAAATTAGTAGCTTACCTCTTAGACAAAACAGACCTACATATAATTTGGGAAAACTCGAATGGTACAGAAATTGGAAGTAGAAAATTTGAACGCACTGTGTTCAATGCGGCCCTAATGAGTACACACCATACAAAAGCTGAATTGAAATTAGTAAATTCTATACACTCAAAATCGTATACGTTGCAAGAGCTTGTTAAGTTTATTAAAAAAGGATACATACCAACAAAAGATTGGTTTAGCAAAGACAACGATTTTGTACATTCATTAACACTATTAAAATAACCATCATAAAAAAGTAACTATATGAAAACTATATATGCCATATTAGCGCTATTGTTAACAAGCCATGCTGTTACAGCACAGGAGTTGAATCCAAATTGGAAAAGCGATTTAACCAATATGTTACACGAATTTTTGCAATGCAATGAGCCTATAGACGATATTTCACCTTGCAATAAATTTGTTTCAGAAGCGCTACAATCAGCCTATGGAGTAAACGATTTTTACAGTACAGAAAAAAACAGGCATTTGATAGCCAATGAAATTTATAGCTACTTAAAAACCAGTTCTAAATGGACGTTGTTAGGAAAAGCTAGTGATCAAAATACACTAAACAACGCACAAGGATATGCGAATTTAAAAAAGGCGGTAGTGGCCGTTTATAAAGGAGATGTACATGGGCACATTGCATTGATACTTCCAGGAACCTTATCGCAGTCGTCTACTTGGAATTTAAAAGTACCAAATTCAGCCTCTTTTTTTATATACAAACCCAATAAATCGTATATCGGTAAAAAAATGTCTTTTGCCTTTTCGTCTACCGATAAAGACAAAGTGTTGTTATACGGAAGAAATTATTAATACACGTGAGTTCGGGATACAACATCAAGTAGAATTTGCTAAAAATCAACGCAATTTCATCTCGATAGCGAGAAGTATAAGTGATGAGACATCTCAGTTTGGGGAGTTACTTATATGGATGAGATTCCTCTCTGTCGTTCGGAATGACTGTTTCTCTCTTTTAGACAGAGGATTTTAATTAGCATATAAAATAAAAGCAAAACTATAGTATGTCGAACTCCTTTAGATTGAAGTTATACAACTTAAGAATGATTTTCTCGTATACTGTCAGTTCGAGTGATTTTTAAGAATGGTAATGAATTAAAAATTGTACTTGGGCTAGACTCAGTAGCGCTATCGAGAACCATACCATTACTTCTAGATACAAAACTATTTTCATTTCATTCAACTAATTTTACTCGAAGAGCAATGGGTGTAAATGCGAAATAGTAAACCATAAATCGTGTTAAATGGTGTTTTTAGATTTTTTCTAAAAAATCAAAAATACTTTCATCTCTACCCAACCCTAACTTTTTCTTTATTCTATACCTGGCAGTCTCAACACTTCTTGGAGATACGCTTATTAAGCTGGCTACTTGTTTAACATTTAACTTTGTAGTAATATAGGCGCAGTGTTTTAACTCATTAATGGTTAATTTAGGGGCTATTTCTTTAAGTTTTGTAAAAAAGTCGGGTCTTGTCTTTTCAAATTGAATTTGAAAATCAACCCAAATATCTTCTTCACTTATCAATGTTTTAAGTTTCTTTTCCACACAAAAAAGATCGCTTACTTTTACATTTTCTTTGTTTTGTATTAACTGACTAACATATTTACTTACGTTATCGACAGTATCTTTATACATTGAAATTTTTAAAAGTTTAGAAAACAACGTTCTTTCATTTACCTCTAATAGTCTAGAGTTCTCTGTGTTTTTAGTTTCTAACTCAGAGTTCACTATTTCTATTTGAGAAAGTGTTTGAGAGAGCTCTTCGTTTAATACTTTGTTTTTTAACAAACTTTTAGTAGTGATTAAAATCAAAACTACCAAGATTAGAAGAATGATGATGGAACCTATAAAAAAGTCTTCTAACAGGTTTTTATTTTCTAATTGTGCTTCTTTTAACTTATTATCGTTTTCTAATTGTTCTAACTTATGGTTTTTTAAATGAAGTTTTAATACAGGCTTTACATCAAATGGTATTTTATTGTTCCTTTTTTCTTTAGAACTTTGATATGTTTTTAATAAATTTTGTAGATTTTTTACCTCTTTCTCAAACCCAGAAGTTTTCAATATTGCAATTTTTTTCTCAATAACTAAAGGAAAAGTAAAATCTTTGATAGTTACATACTCCATAGCTTTGTCTAGATAACGTATTGCCCCTTCATAATTGTTTTCAGGATTCATATAAAAAAAAGACTCGCCCATATACGCAAGATCTCGTGCAAAACGAGAACTATCGATTCTTTCATAGTTTTCTAGCTTTTTAAAAAACTCATACGATTTTCTATAATTCTTTAATTTTCTATACTGTTTACCCGCATATAAGTAATTCAATTTACTGTTTTTAACGCCATACATTTTTTCAACTTCAATACTTGTTAAAAAATACTGTAAACTTTTATTATGATTGTTCCCTGATTTTTCTTCAATCCTACCCAAAACCAAATACCCGCGTGCTAAAGAATAATTATTTCTCATTTCTTTACTCTTCTCAATACACATTTCAGTAATTTTTTTTGCTTCCTCGTATTTTCCTAAATACTCTTTGGTACTGGCTAGTAAGTACCATAAATCTAATTTATGTACTTGCCATTCTTTATTTTCGAGCTTGATTAATTCTTTTTCAAGTTCCAATTCTCTTTCTTGTACGCTCATCGTCTGAAAAAAGAAATTTACCGCATATACGATAAGAGTTCTTTCAACCAACAAATCGCATTTGTAAACATATTCTAAAGAGCGTTCTGCATAGCTTAGCACCTCTTTGTCGCGACCTATTTTGCTGTAAAAAAAAGAAGCTGATTTGTCTATTTCTATCATTAATTTGTATAGCTTTCGTCTTTTAAGACGATCGTAAATACTCGTGTATTCTTGCAATGAAGCATATTCGTTATTTGAAAGGTACTTCGCTCTTAGGGTGTAATAGTCTGCATAAATTTGTGCGTTGTCGTCATTCAATTTTTCTAGCTTTTTAATGTACTGGCGCATTTTTGGCAAACTGGTGTACTGAACTTCTTCAATACTATCGATAACAACTTGTGCATTCTCTGTAACTTTTCTTTTTGAGTCTCCTGTATTTGCACTATCTTTATTACTACATCCCATCAGATTTACCAATAGTGCTAATAGGAAAATTTGAGTGTAAATATTTCTTGGTACAATGGTGGTATCTCTTTGTGAATAAAACATAATTGTATATCGTAAGTATCTGATTTTTATATCATTAATATTATAACAAAGATACGGTCTATTTACGATTTTTAACAATTATTATGCACTACATATATACTACTAATAAAAAAAAAGTAATCTTTTCGGTTATAAAAATCACTTTATAACCACTTCATGTATGCTTTTTAAAGTTTGTTTAAATAAGCGGTACTACTTTTTATCAGTTTCCCATAATCAGTAAAAAATATAAGGTCATCTTTTATCAAATAGTTTACGTGCATATAATCCTTATTTTAATTTTATACCTTTTTTAGTAGCTGTATATAAACTCTATATGATAACATTTCACTTTTCTTTTAAAAATTTCTCAAACGATTATTCTATGGTGAATAAAAAGAGAAGAGAAATGATTTGTTTTTAGAATGTCTTTAAAATAGTTGTTTTGCTTTTCTAACAAGACTTTTTTGAGAATAATGAATTTGACTGGTTTTAAAACTAGATTCAAAAAATATGGCAATCTCTATACATACACCACTAAGATAGCGTGTACTATTTACACTCGTAAATTTTAGTCAAATTGGGAAAGGAACTTCAAAGAACACATTATATAAGCTTAGCCTATTATAAGTTTTGTAAAAATTCTAAAAAATCATCATCGCTTTGTAAACCAATTTTCTTTTTCAATCTATATCTAGCAGTCTCTACACTACGAGGAGATCTGTTTGTAAGATTTGCAACATCTTTTATACGTAGTTTAGAAACGATATACGTGCAATGTTTTAATTCATTAACCGTTAAATCTGGAGCTATTTCTTTTAGTTTTTTAAAGAAATTGGGTCTTGTTTTTTCAAATTGTACTTGAAAATCAATCCAAATTTCATCTTCCGTAATTAATGTTTTAAGCCCCTTTTCTATCATTAAAAGATCTCTTGCTTTAACTTCGTCGTTGTCTAACAATTGTCCTACTTGTTTCGCTAAGCTATTGATAGCATCTTTATAGGTTGATATTTTTAATACTTTAGAAAATAATGTTTTTTCATTTAACTCCAACAGTTTTGAATTCTCATTGTTTCTAAACTCTAACTTTGAGTTCATTTCTTCTATCTCTGTAAGAGAGTGAGATAATTTAGTGTTTAATTTTTTATTTTTTCGAAGACTGGTTCGTAAGAAAAATACTAAAAGCAGTAGTGTTAACGACATGATAACGGCACCTATAAAGAATTTTTCTACCAATTTTTTACTTTTTAACTCATTGTCTTTTAACGCATTTAATTTTCTTAAGGTATTAATCCTATAGTTCTTTAATCGTAGCCCTAACATGGTATTTACTCGAAAGTCTTCAAACTTTTTGTCCGTTAAATCTTTATCAGCTATACTTTTAGCACGTAAAAATTTTAGTTCGTATGCTTCTGACTCTTCTGTTCTTCCTAATTCTCTCAATGACCATATTTTACGCTCATAAGCCATTTTTTTTCCTGTTTCTCCCTCTTTAGAGTAGCTAATAGCCAAGTCATAATATTTGTTAGCCTGATTAAAATTTTGAATTGGATTCATTTTAAAATAAGCATACCCCATGTATGCGTAATCATGGCTTAATGAAAAACTATCTTTATGAGAATGATATACAGACTTTTGATAGTAATTATAGGCATCTTCAAATTTGTCATTTTCAAAGTACATGTGTCCTATCATTCGGTAATTAACTATTGAATTATTCCCATACTCATTTTTGTATTCTAAGCTTTTTAGAAAATGATTTATAAATGCTTTATAGTCGTTTGTTGCTTTTTCATCTATCCAAGCATATAGCATATAGTTACTTGCTAATGAAAAATTAGAATTAATTTTTTTGTCATTTTCAATACATTTTAGAATAATTTTTTTTGATTCTCCATAGTCTCCTAAAATAAACTTCACTTTAGCTAAGCTATACCATATTCTAGAGTGATAGAAACTCCAATCTAAATTCTCTATTTCCTTTATTGCTGCAAGTAGTTCTTGTTCCTTTTCTTCGGGTGTATTTATTAAAGTTGTTGGAGAAAGTCCATAAATAAGTGCCGTTCTTTCCAGCAGTAACTCTTTTCTAAAGCAATACTCAAAAGCTTGTTTTACATGATGTGTTGCTTCTTTGTAAAGAGAGTTGTCATAGTAAAAATAAGTTGCATAAATATCAACCTCAATCATTAACTTGTATAGTTCTCTATCTTTTAGCTTTGGATAGATTGAAATGTACTCTTCTAAACTTTTCCGATTGTAATCTCTAAAAAAAGCTGCTTTTAATGTATAGTATTCTACAAATACTTTATATTTATCATCGGCTATGCCATCCAAAAGCTGAATATGGTGTCTTAGTTGCGACAAACTTACATGTTCTACTTTCTTAATATTAGTCAAAAGAGTTTGTACTTCTGTATTTTTTACATAGCTTAATTCTGATTCTTTTGGGAGAGATTTATCTTCAGCTTCACTACAGCGACACAACAGTAATATTACAAGAGTTATTACATAAAAAAAATTGATTCCTATTTTTTTACTCTCTCTCATATTTGTTTTGAAGACTTAAATTTTAAACTTCCTTGTTATTTTATGCATTACTTATCATGTAAAAAAAAGCGACGATTAATAAATCAATTTGTTTACAAGTGTGTAAAAATATGCGCCCGAATTATTTCTTCTTGCTGAATTTCTGTAAAAAATGTTTAGTGAAGTATTGGATACTTTTTTTATTCAGTCTAATTAAATAATTGCGTAATCTCCCTAATTACAAGTAAAAATAGTAAAAAAATAAAGAGTATATTCTATAACATGTAACTTTTTTAATCGCTTTAATGCGATGATCATAATTCAATACATGTCTCAATATGTAAAATATTAAACTTAACTATTTATTGTTTTAAAAATATATTTTGAATTGAAGCTCTTATTTTTTCATTTTCCCTTTAATAAAACACAGAGCTTATTATTTTTTAATGTAAAATTCACATTTCAAAAACACTTCATTCCCTAAATTTCTTAAAAAATACAACGTCATTACCACTACATAATGCATTTTTGCCCCTTCAAACACACTTCGCCTTGAAAATGAGCTTTTTTTAGCCATAATTTTGAAGTAATCAAAAACAGTAACAAAAACTGCAATTAAATTTTTGGTTCAACAAATTATTAACATGAAAAAAGTAACGTTCCATACAAACCCAATTAAAGTTTTGCTTTTTGCATTTGTGGTATTACTCAATGTAACAAAGGCATACACCAAAACAGTAAAGGAATGTTATAACGATGTAATTCTATTTATTAGAAAATACAGTACAATTTCTGAATACAATACTCTTAGAAAACGACTATCATTTTTTAATAAAAAACGTACAAAAACCATTCATAATAATTATACGTGGCATACACACATAGATAACAAAACCATTAGACATACTTTTTCTTCGTTTAGTTTTCCCTTTTCTTCACTATTTGGTGGCTTCAGATACAACTCTTTTTTTGAAGCCACCATTTATAATCATTATGAATTAGTGAGAACCAGTATACATAGAATACTGAACTACATAGCTAGTTGTATTAATTATATCGACTTTTATGAAAAAAGAGCAGTGAATAGTTTTTATTGCTTACCAATATCTTATTGTTTTAATAAATCATTTATTCGAATCATACCTAACTTAAGTTGCATTACATTAAAGAAAAACACGGATGCAATAAGAAAAAAAACAAAAAAAGATTCCCCCCCATTTTTATACTATCAATATAATAAACTATCTCGAAGTTTATTTTTTAGTTGATTACTCTTTTTATATATATATCGGTGGCTTCAATTTTCTCTCATTATCTTTGAAGTCACCTATTTTTATTTTAGTAGAATTCAAGGTTATGGAGTGCAAGAGAATCCAAAGAGTTTACGGTCTGGATTCGTATACGGAATACAACGTAGAATTCAATGAAAAGAAAAATAAGTCTTGATTTTTTGTTTCGTTTTGTATCAAGACAAAATGAAAGTAGGTGTTTGTGAGTAATTTTTATTCATGAGATTACGTCACTTTCCACTTCGACTTCGCTCAGTGTCCGTTCGTAATGACGTTGTTGTTTGTTGGTTCCCGTCATTGCGAGGTACGAAGCAATCTTTTCCTCGAAAACTGTCATTTAAATCAGAGGGAGAAATCCTCGAAGACTGTTATTTCAATCAGAGGGAGAAATCTTAATAGTATGAGTAACTTTTATTCATGAGTTTATGTCACTTTCCACTTCGACTTTAGTTTATTTGGAGTGTCAGTCGAAAGGCTCAGTGTCTGTTTGTAATGATGTGGAGGTGTTCTTATATTAGGGAAAGCTTTTTATTCCCGTTTTAGCCAGAAAGTGTTTTTCTCGTCATTTGTATATAATACATCGTATAGCGTATTGCCTTCTAACATTTTTCTTAAGTTATCTCTAATTTCTACAAATTTGAAGTGGAGAGGGCATGGAGAGTTGTCGCTACATTGTTTAAGCCCCAGTCCGCAACCAGTATAAATTCGATCACCATCCAATACACGAACCACATCACTTAAGCGAATTTTTTTAAGGTTATCTTTATCAATTGTAAATCCGCCATAGGGTCCTTTAATAGAATCTATGATATTGTTTTTGGTTAAAATTTGTAATATTTTTCCTGTGAACGCTTCAGGAGAATCGATGGCGGCGGCAATGGCTTTTACGCCAACTTTTGTGTCTGAGACAGATTGCTCTGCCACAAAAATAGTTGCTCTAAGTCCATATTCACAAGATTTTGAAAACATATCATTATTTTGGAGTGCAAATATATTGAATATAAAAGGTTTTTAACCTTTTATACGATTTATGTTTTATTATTTCGCATTTATACCCATCGTATCTTCGAGTGAAATTAGTTTAATGAAATGGAAACAATTTTGTATCAAGAAGTGATAGCATGGTTCTTAATAATTCTGCTGAGCTTAACCGAAGTACAATTTCTAATTCATTGTCATTCTTAAAATTACTATCATTGACATTTTTTTCTAAGCTATTTTTCTTTTTCCATTGAAGAAAACCCTTTCGCTACGCTCAGGATAAAAAAAGACAAAAAACCGAGTCTTAACTAGCTTGGACTTAAAAATAGTCATCCTGGATCTTAAATAAAAATAACTCGTTGTAGCTCAAACGGATTTTGATTTTAACGGCTTTTTGGGTGTTACTTTTGGCTTGTTTGCTTAAGACGGTTCTCGTTAATCAAAGCAATTTGCCTTTCAAAAGTAATTCTATAGCTGTTATTACATTTGTTGACAATTTTTTTTGTCTGTTGTCTCGAATTGATAGTGTACGAAAGAATTATTCGTAAATCGTATTATATTGAAAAGTAGTTGATGGACTTAAGTGCACAACCCAATTCAATTTTAAAAAACTGAATTGGGTTGTACGATATTACTGTTCGGTTGACTCTTTATCGAGGGTTGTTTTTATACTCGTTAAGTATTATGAATTTTGATCGCCTGTTTTCTTGGTGTTCTTCTTCGGTACAAGGAATGCCGTTGGCACAGTTGTTTACTAAGTATTTTTCTCCATACCCTATAGAACTTTCAATTCTGTTTGGTACAATACCTCTAGATATAATATAATCTCTCGTAGCTTTGGCTCTTTTATCAGACAACGTTTCATTGTAGCGATTCGCTCCCTTTACTCTATGTATGAGTTTCTATTTTAATCATCATTTTTGGTTTTTTTTAAAAGCTCTTTATAAATTCAGGCTTTTGAGCGACTTCTGATTTTATAGTCGAGTTGTCTTAGTCGCTTGTATTCTTTTGTTTTGCGGCAATAGTACCTAAAAGAAAATTTACTTTTTTCTGTGCCAATATACGGTTCTTCCAAATAAAGAAATACCTAAAAAACCTCGAACTTTAAGCTTGTTTTCACCTACGAGCTTGATAAAACACTCGTAAACTTTTCCATTTTTAGGGTCTAAAATCTTTCCTCCGCTCCATTCATTACCATCTTTAGATAGTCCCGTTAAAATATTCATTCCTAAGATAGGTTTGTTTTTGTTAGCGTCTTCGCATTTATCACAAATAGCATCCTGACGATTTTTGTCGGTTATTTCGATAATTTTAGCGTAGGCTTTTCCATCTTTTTCATACACTTCTATCACAGAATCGACCTTATTGGTTTCTTCGTTGCGGTTTTCCCATGTTCCGAAAATAGTTTGGGAATTTACAGAAAGAATAACAAAGGTAAATAGTAAGGTTAAAAATGGTTTTTTCATGATTAGAAGAATTTATTGATATTTGATTAATCGTATTGTGCATCAAAGTTGCTATCCCATTTTCCTTGTACTCGAAGTACTTGTTCTATAACATCACGAGCACACCCGTTGCCCCCAGTTTTGTCAGAAATGTATTTTGAAATTTGTTGTATTTCACGAGCTGCATCGTTAGGGCAAGTAGGCATGCCTACAAGTTGCATTACGGGGTAATCAGGAATATCATCCCCCATATATACTACATTCTCAGGATTTAGTTTGTATTTTTCAACTAATTCATGAAATTGCTGAATTTTGTTATGAGCCCCTAAATAAATATCTGTAATACCCAAGCCTTCCAAACGGGTACGAACTCCTTCATTTTTTCCACCAGAAATAATACAAACTCTGTAACCAGCTTGTACGGCTGCTTTTAAGGCATATCCATCTTTAATATTCATTTGGCGTACCAGTTGTCCGTCAGGAAAAACGGTTACAATTCCGTTAGTCAATACACCATCTACATCAAAAATAAAAGTATCTATTTGAGGTAAGTATTCTTTATAACTCTTTTCCATGGTTTTGGATTGATTTTGTAATAAGTTTATAAATTTCTTTTTGTTCAGTATTCAACAACGCTAAATGTTCTTGAATAGTTTTTTGGTCATTTCTTTTCGCAGGACCTGTTTGGGCTGCCTCAGGACTCAACGTAATTATTTTTTGAGCTGTTTCTTGAATTAAAGGTTGTAACACTTCAAAAGGAACTCGATGTTCGTTACAAATATCAGCGCCAATTTTATACATGTGATTGGTAAAATTGTTTACAAAAACAGCGGCAACATGTAATTGTTTGCGTTGTTCTGAGTTGATATGGTAGATGTTTTTTCCAATGGATTTAGCTAATGTTTCTAATAATTGTAAATCCTCCTTATTTTCAGCTTCTAAACAAAACGGAATTTCATTAAAATTTACTTCTTTATCTTTTGAAAAACTTTGTAGTAAATAAAAAACACCCTTAGGCCCTGAGTTTTGTAATGCGTGCATCGCTACACTGCCAGAAGTGTGTACGACTACTCCTTTTTTTGTATTATTTTACTAGAAAGAGTGCCAATAGCATCATCAGAAACCGCAATGATATACACATCGGCTTCTCTTAAAAGTTCTATACTGTTCGTAATAGAGGTTACTTCTTTTAAATGCTCAATTTGCTCAATATTTCGAGCATACATTTGCACCAAAGATACCTCACTTGCTTTTTTAAAAGCATTGGCTAAATGGTTAGCCACATTACCGCCTCCTATAATGGCAACTTGAATCATAGCACGAAGATATTGAAATTAATTAAAATTATTTTCGCATATTTGCGCCATTATGATTGTATAAGTCACTTCAAATAATAGTGTTGCCTGAGCAACAAATAGTTAGGTCTTACTCTTTGTTAAGACAATTTATATATCTATAAACTTTACAATGACCGATTACAATCAAACTTCAAAACAAACCATATTTTCACTTTTTAAAGATGCTGTTTTAGGAAGACAGCAAGATTTTACGACAGGAAGTATTCGCAAGGCTATTTTTTTATTAGCAATTCCGATGATTTTAGAAATGCTGATGGAATCTATTTTTGCCTTGGTAGATATTATTTATGTATCGAGAGTAAGTGTAAATGCAGTAGCCACTGTAGGACTAACCGAATCGGTACTTACTTTAGTATATGCGGTAGCCATAGGTTTAAGCATGGCGGCAACCGCTTTGGTTGCTCGAAGAACAGGAGAGAAAGACCCCGAAGGTGCCAACCAAACAGCAGTACAAGTTATTTTTTTAGGCGTTTTTATTTCTATTCTTATTAGTATTGTCGGTATTGTATATCCGAAAGAAATATTGGTACTCATGGGTGGTGAGCCTGATTTAATTGCTGAAGGATATGGGTATACTCGGGTATTGTTAGGAGGAAATAGTACGGTGATGTTGCTATTTTTAATCAATGCTATTTTTAGAGGAGCAGGAAATGCATCTATTGCCATGTGGACTTTGATTTTATCGAACGGATTAAATATCATACTCGACCCTATTTTTATTTTTGGATTAGGTCCGATACCAGCTTATGGAGTAGAAGGAGCAGCGATCGCAACAACCATTGGAAGAGGAACGGCAGTTATAGCGCAACTAGCCGTATTGTTTTTTGGTGCAGGCAAAGTAAAAATAGCGGTTAAAGACTTAGTGGTCAAAGTTTCGGTAATGGTCAGCTTAATTAAAGTATCGTTAGGCGGTATAGGGCAGTTTATTATTGGTACTTCTAGCTGGGTATTTTTAATGAGAATTATGTCTGAATTTGGTAGCGAAGTGCTAGCAGGATATACGATTGCCATTCGAATTATGATGTTTACCCTAATGCCAGCATGGGGAATGAGCAATGCCGCCGCTACATTGGTAGGTCAGAACCTAGGAGCGAAACAACCAGAAAGAGCAGAGAAATCCGTTTGGTTAACCAGTAAATACTGTGCTTTTTTTATGGGAACTGTCTCGCTCATTTACATATTCTTTGCCCCAACTTTTTTAGGGTGGTTTTCTGAAAGCACAAAAGTTGTTGAAAATGGCGCTTTGTGTTTGCAAATTATAGCAGCGGGCTACATTGCCTATGCTTACGGAATGGTGGTTATTCAATCGTTTAACGGTTCAGGAGACACCAAAACACCAACCTATATTAATTTTGTGTGTTTCTGGTTATTCCAATTGCCATTTGCATACATCATGGCGATTACGTTAGAATTTGGTCCTATTGGAGTTTTTTTAGCAATAACCTTCGCAGAAATCTTAATTGCTATTATTGGTATTTGGCTATTTAAAAAAGGAACATGGAAATCTGTTAACGTATAAGGTAGATTTTGTAATTTAGCTAACAAAGTTCAAGAAAATCAAGTTTACGCTTTAAAAAACGATTACCACCATGGATACCAAGCACACATTAGGCATCAATACCATTTGCACGCATGTAGGCGAGATAAAAGACGAGCAGTTTAAAGGGGCTATTTCACCCATATATATGGCAACCTCTTATCAATTTGACGAAGTCGATATAAAAAGATACCCTCGTTATTTTAATACGCCCAACCAAGAAGCCTTGTGTAAAAAAATAGCAGCCCTTGAAAAAACGGAAGCTAGTTTAATTTTTGGTTCTGGTATGGCGGCAATAAGTACAGCGTTATTAGCATTCTTACAAAAAGGAGACCATGTAGTATTGCAAGAAACCTTGTATGGAGGAACCTATAATTTTGTAGTCGAAGAGTTTGATAAATTCGGAATCGAATATTCGTTTACCAAAAGCTTGAAAATTAAAGATTTTGAAAAAGAAATCCGCCCCAATACACGGGTAATTTTTATTGAAACACCTTCAAATCCCTTACTAAAAGTGGTTGATATGAAGGAGGTGGGCGATTTGGCACAACAGCACGGAATCATCACTATGATAGACAATACCTTTGCCTCACCAATCAATCAAACACCTGTTGATTTCGGAATTGATATTATCATACACTCCGCCACAAAATACATGGGAGGTCATTCCGATATTTTGGCAGGAGCTGTAGCTGCTTCCGAAGGACACATACAACGTATATGGAATGTAGCAAAAAATTTAGGCGGAAGCTTAAGCGACTTTACGGTATGGATGCTAGAGCGTAGCTTAAAAACGATGAATTTGCGTGTAAAACGTCAAAGTAAAAATGCGTTGAAAATGGCAAAATACCTAGAAAAAAGTCAGCATATTGCTAAGGTATACTATCCAGGATTGAAATCGCACGAGAATCATACCTTGGCAAAGTCTCAAATGAAGTATTTCGGCGGGATGATGTCTTTTGAATTGCAAGAAGAAATCGATGCAATGATCTTTCAACGTAATTTACGTTTGATAAAACCGTCTATGAGCTTGGCAGGAGTGGAAAGTACGATGTTGAGTCCTACACAAACCTCACATGCCTTACTCTCACCAGAAGAAAGAGCCAAACAAGGCATTAAAGACGGATTGATTCGTTTTTCGGTAGGAATAGAAGAAACAAAAGATTTAATTAAAGATATTGAACAAGCGTTGCAAAAAACGATACAATAATACCATAGATGAAATTAGATATAGTAGCTTTCGGAGCGCATCCAGACGATGTTGAATTAGGATGTGCTGCCACCATAGCCAAAGAAATCTCGCTCGGAAAAAAAGTAGGAATAGTTGATTTAACTCGTGGAGAATTGGGCACACGAGGTTCTGCCGAACTACGAGACCAAGAAGCAGCGAAAGCAGCTGAAATTCTAGGCGTTTCAGTACGTGAAAACTTAGGCTTTGCCGATGGTTTTTTTACGAATGACAAAGCGCATCAACTAGAAATTATAAAAATGATACGCAAGTATCGGCCAGAAATAGTACTATGCAATGCTATTGACGATCGTCATATCGATCACCCAAAAGGAAGCCAATTGGTGTCTGACGCTTGCTTTTTAAGTGGCTTGTTAAAAATTGAAACCAAATTAGACGGAGTTCAACAAGAAAAATGGCGTCCAAAGCAAGTATATCACTACATACAATGGAAGAATATAGCACCCGATTTTGTAGTCGATGTCACAGGGTTTATAGATAAAAAAATAGCGTCAGTAATGGCCTATTCCTCTCAGTTTTTTGACCCTAAAAGCAACGAACCAGAAACCCCAATAACGAGTAAAAATTTTACGGATAGCATTGAGTATAGAGCTAGAGATTTAGGAAGGTTGATAGGAGTGGAGTATGCAGAGGGCTTTACGTCAGAACGTTATGTAGCAGTAGAAAATTTAGACAAATTAATTTAAAAAAAAATTTTGCCAAAATATGAAAAGCTTGTATATTTGCACCCGCAAGTTACATGGTGATTGTAGCTCAGCTGGTTAGAGCGCTGGATTGTGGTTCCAGAGGTCGCCGGTTCGAACCCGGTCTTTCACCCAAAACCTTCTCATTTCGAGGGGGTTTTTTTGTTTTTGGAATTTACTGTTTTAGAACTAGAATAAGGGTGAGAAGTTTATGCTGAGCCAAGCCGAAGTGAACCCGGTCTTTCACCCAAAACCTTCTCATCTCGAGGAGGTTTTTTTGTGCTCAAAATTTACTGTTTTAATGTGAGTTCGGGATACAATATGAAATAGAATTTATTAAAAATCGAGACAATGTAATGTCGATAGCGTGAAGTAAGAGTGATGAAACATCTCAATACTATGAGTTACTTGTTTGCATGAGATTTAGCTCCGCTGAACCTTACGGTTTTCCTTTGGTCGGAATGACGTTTTTAAATAAGATTTAGAGTTAAAAATCTTAAAATCAACACAATGATATACCGAATTCACATTGCTTAAAAATAGAAAAATGGTTCTTTTATATCTGAGAAGCTTTTCTATTCTCTTTCCATTGCTCGTATTTATCTTTATGCTTAAAACGCTTATGTGTCCATAAATAATATTCAGGATTTTTACGAATATGCGCTTCCGTCATTTTTAAAAAGATATCGGTAATTTCATAATTCTCATATTCTAAAGGAGTTTGGGTAATGAGTTTAAAGGTAGCTTCGTAATATCCTCGTTTAACCACAGAAACGTCAAAATAAACCACGTTAAAATCGTACTTTTTGGCAAGCATTTCAGGACCTGTAATCACAGGAACATGCATATTAAAAAAATGTCCCCAATAATGCGTTTTATGCAGTTGAGGTGATTGATCTCCTAGCAAAGCGTATAAAGATAGTAAGTTGTCTTGCTTGTTTTTAGCAATGGTTTTAATTGTATCTGAGGTTCTTATAAAACGACCTCCAAACTTACTTCGTGATGATTTTATAATTTTTTCAAAATAAGAATTTCTAATTTTAGTATAGGCAGCATAGGGTTTGTAATTAATAAGTTGACCTAAATGAATTGTCCATTCCCAGTTACCATAGTGGGCGCCCATTAAAATAATACTCTTGCCAGATTTTTCGAGTTCCTGCAACAATTCAACATTGGTATAAACGAACCTTTTTTGAATTTCTTTTTTAGAAATAGTGAATGTTTTCACGGTTTCTACCATAAAATCAAAAAAGTGGTGGAGTGATTTTTTGGTGAGTAATTTAATTTCGGTATCTGATTTTTCAGGAAATGCCATACGTAAGTTATTCTCAACTACTTTTACTCTGTATCCAATGATGTAATAGTTAAGAAAAAAAGGAAGTCAGAAACAATATATAATATCCTCATTGGTAATATAGAAAAGAACCAAACTATTGGGTAAATAAAAATAAAAGCTAAGAATTTCATGTCATAAAATTAAAAATACAAATATCGTATTAAATTGTCAATCATCCCTGTTAGAAGAGATACGAATTTGCCAGATTTACTTTGGTAAGTTTTGTTTATGTTTGTAGATATATAGAAAGTTATGAGTAAAATTATCATAGGGTTAATAGTAGCCAATGTATTCGTGTCAATGAAAGGGTTTAACGACGTTGCTTTTTTTGACCGCTATAAGTTTCAAGTCCAAAGGATTTTAGGAGGAGAAAAAATCAGAATGCTAACATCTGGTTTTTTGCATGTCGATTGGTTGCACTTAGGGTTCAACATGTATGCACTCTATTTGTTTGGTAAAGTGGTTATTGTGAACTTCGGAACAGGTCCTTTTTTACTTATTTATTTTGCAAGTTTACTAGCAGGAAGCATGTATTCATTATATCAGCACAAAACAGAACCTTACTATAGTGCCGTTGGAGCATCAGGAGCTGTATCGGGAGTTATTTTTTCTTCGATTATGTTGTACCCGCAAATGGAGCTAATCATGCTGCCAATACCAATTCCGATACCAGGATATGTTTTTGGTATAGGGTATTTGCTGTACTCAATTTATGGTATGAAAAATCAAACAGGAAATATTGGTCATTCAGCACATTTGGGTGGAGCTATCGGTGGTTATTTGATAACACTCATTTTACGACCCAATATCGTTGCAAACCATACACCAATGATCGCTATCATGGCATTGATTATTGCAGGATTGTTTTTCTTCGGAGATAAATTACGCTTGAATAAATAAAAAAATCCGAAATTACTATTTCGGATTTTTTGAGCGGGAGACTGGGTTTCCCTCAGCTTCGCTCGGGATAAAATTCTCGCCCTTTTAAAGAGGAGATGTTTACTTACTTTAGAGCGGGAGACCGGGTTCGAACCGGCGACATTCAGCTTGGAAGGCTGACGCTCTACCAACTGAGCTACTCCCGCATTGGTAAAGTTTTTTGCAATTGCTTGCTGTGTTCTAATTAGAGCGGGAGACCGGGTTCGAACCGGCGACATTCAGCTTGGAAGGCTGACGCTCTACCAACTGAGCTACTCCCGCAGTAAAGCGGTTGCAAATATAAGACTGTTTCTAGGATTTGCAAAGACTTTTTTTAAAAAATAAACAGAGATTTTACTTTTTGAAGATAACTTTCAGAAAGTGAATACGATAAAATTTTAAAAGCTTTGAGTAACTCAAGAATCTTCTGTAAAATGAATTAGAAATCTAATTTTGCATCGTAGCAACGGTTTTAATATTCCGGTAACATATCATGAAGTCTAACACATAAAATTAAAAAGAAGTAAATTTCTCAATAATTAATTATAAAAGACTATCTTTGTCCCGTTCAAGTAGAACACCTTAATTATTTCAAAGTAGTATACAGTAATTAGTTTTTTGAGTCGATTCTCTTCTTGTCTTTTTTATTTCATTATTCCTTTATTTTTTAAGTGTTTATAAGCATAATAGCTTTTTATAATTGTGTTGTCACATTATAGAGGTTATATAAAGGTTCTTCTTTTACAAAATAATATATAATAATTTAAACTTAAACAAGATGCAAGAAGGCACAGTAAAATTTTTTAACAACTCAAAAGGATTTGGGTTTATTACATCATCAGAATCAGGAGAAGACATTTTTGTACACAATTCAGGACTGATAGACGATGTTAGAGAGAATGACAAAGTACGTTACGATACCGAACAAGGTAAAAAAGGCTTAAATGCTTTTAACGTAGAAATTGTAGATTAAAGGTTAAAATGCAACGAATAACTATACGAAAAAGGCTATCTGAAAAGATGGTCTTTTTTTATGTTTATGTGCCTTCCTAAAATAAAACGAATGATTAAGATTGTTTCTGAACCGTAGTTATTTGTTTGAATTCAATTCTTTGAATTGTAAAGGGAATGAATTCAGCTCATCACCAACGAAGCAACCTGAAAAACTAACTTTATACTCAATACGGTTATAGTCAAATTCACGAACGAGTTCAGCTAATGGGATGAAAGCAAAGACAAGCCCCATAAGAATAGCCGTGTATTTAATGAAAAGTGAAACTTTTCTAGTTTCAACATCAACGTCAACGTATTTGGTATCAGGTAATTTATCGAGATGTTTCATAAATCAAAAATAGTAAAAAAATTATACGTTCTACTAATACAAATGAATTATTGGTTGTAATTTATCATCTTTTTTTAAAAAAAGAACCCACTCAAAAGATTGAGTGGGAAAATTGCTATGAAAAAGAACTTAAGACGTCTCTTAAGCACTGTAAAGGTAAGTATAATTTAATGAACAGAAGTACAAAAAACCATAAAAAAAGTAAGGTTTTACCATAAAAGAGTAAATCTGTTAAATTGTAGCGTACAGTATGTAAACAAAAAATTAGATTAATGCTCTGTTTTTCAGTGTTATTATCCTGACTTTAATAACAAATATTAGGTAACCAATAATTTTCTGTTTTATAAACAGCAGGTTATTTTTATATTAGATTTCCTTTGAAGTGTTAAAAAGCGGAGCAAAAAGTAGTATGAAAAAGTAAGTGTGTTAAAAATAAAAAAGCGATCCTAAGACCGCAAAAAAATAGTTATTGTAATTTTTTAAAGAATGTATGGTATGGGACACTCCCAGCAATTAGGGTCGCTAGAGTTGTATGCTCCACCGTTATTTGCATAACAAGTACGGCAGTTGGTTCCACCATTAATCGTTTTTTGTTCGTTTTTGTTTAGTGCAATACCTAAATTTGAAATTTTTTCTAACATAATTTTAGTTTTTTTAATAATTCGCTGAAATTTAGGTATTTAAAAATGTAATTGATTAAAAAAAACCGTAAAAAAAGTACGGTTTTACATTACTTTTTTGTGCTTATTTGAAGCATTCTAGAAGAAAGACTTTTCGTCTCTTATAATTTTTAGAAAATGAAAACCGTAAATCTCAAAACCTTCGTTGTAATAAAATTTATGAGACTTTCGATTGGCAGTATAGGTGTTTAATTCTACGGCTTCACATCCCTTGGCTAGGGTATACTCATAAATCCATTTAAAAAATTCTTTCCCAATATTTTTACCACGATAAGTTTCATCAACAATTACATGGTCAGGTTCCACACTTTTACCAATATAATGTCTGGTGCTATACCAAAGTCCGCAAATACCTATCAAACTATCTCCGTCATAAGCTCCAACACATTCGTAGTTCGAGTAATCAACCATTTCTAAAACTCTAGTTTCTAAGATGTCGTGCGGTGTTGTTGTGTTTATTTTTTTTAGGAGTGGAAGAATGGTAAGAATATCTTCCTTAGATATTGGATTAAAACGTATATTCATTCTGTATTTTTGGATTAAAGAAATTTAAAAAATGATAAAAATAAAAAATATATCCGCTCAAGAAACATATAAGATACGATTAGCAGTTTTGCGAAAAAATATTGATTTACCTCACAAATTTCAAGGAGATGAAGATAACAATACGTTTCATTTAGGCGCTTTCAACAAGGGCAAGCAGGTAGGTATTGCAAGTTTTATGAAAAATAGTTTTGGTGATTTTGAAGGAAGTCAATACCAGTTAAGAGGAATGGCAACACTACCAGAAGTAAGAGGAATGGGAGCAGGGAAAATGTTGATAGAAGAAGCAAAAAGAATTTTAAAAACTCAAGGGGTTGAAGCTTTATGGTGCAATGCTAGGAAAGAAGCTGTGGGATTTTATAAAAATGTAGGGTTTCAAACTATAGGAGAGGATTTTGAAGTAGAAAAAGTAGGGCCTCACTACAAAATGTATTATCTTGTGCGTTAGTGTTTTATTGTACGGTAAGTTCTCAAATTAAAATTCAGTTATTATGAAAGTGTTATTATTATTTATTTGTTCCTTTGTTTATGTAACTATTTTTTCTCAACAAAAAGAGGTGAAAATCATTCCTGAAAAACTGACAGAAAATTGTTATGTTTTAAAAGGGCAAGGTGGAAATATCGGACTTTTTATAGGAGAGAAAGAGGTTTTTATGATTGACGACCAGTTTGCTCCTTTAAGTGAAAGAATACGCGCCGCTATAAAAACGATTACCGACAAACCTATTCGTTACCTAGTAAATACACACTGGCACGGCGATCATACAGGAGGAAATGCTAATTTTCAACAAGAAGGAGCGGTCATTGTATCGCACAAAAATGTACGCAAACGTATGAGTGTTGTGCAAGTGGTTAGAGGAAAAGAAAGGCCTGCTTCGCCTAAAGAAGCGTTGCCAGTTATCACCTTTTCAGAAGATATGCAGTTTTATATTGATGAAGAGCCGATTCTTATTACTCATGTGCACCATGCACATACCGATGGTGACGCTTTGGTATATTTTGGAAACAGCAATGTCTTGCATGTCGGAGATACTTATTTTCAGGGAAAATTCCCGTATATAGATATAGATTCTGGAGGAAGCATCGACGGGTATATTGAAGGAATACAAAAAATAATTAGGATTGCCGACGACGACACCAAAATAATTCCAGGACACGGAAATGTAACTTCTAAAAAGGAAGCAGAAGTGTATGTAAAAATGCTAAAAAACCTCAGAGCTATGGTAGCTACCGAAATAGAGAAAGGCATGAGTTTAGAGCAGGTAAAAAACAATGCTGTAATCACTGAGAACTATAAAAGTTATAACGGTTGGATTACAGAAGAAAAAATAAAAGAAGCCATTTATAAAAGTTTACAAATGGATAAAAAATAAAAACCCAAATCGAATGATTTGGGTTTTGTAGCGAGGAGCAGATTTGAACTGCCGACCTCAGGGTTATGAATCCTGCGCTCTAACCAACTGAGCTACCTCGCCTGATTGCGGGTGCAAATATAATTACTTTTTGGTTTTAGGCAACTAACAATTAAATTTTTTTTTAAAAAATAAATCTATATATTGGCACTCAAACAAAAAAATAAATGAGTAAAGTTAAATTTGAATTAGAGTTTCCAATACATGCTTCCCCAAGTATGTTATATCAATATTTTGCGACTCCAGCAGGTTTAGAAGAATGGTTTGCAGATCGAGTAAATTCACGTGGAAAACTGATTACTTTTTTTTGGGATGATTCTGAAGAAGAAGCGAAGATTATAACTAAAAAATCGGATGAGCGTATTAAGTTCAAATGGACAGAGAGTGAAGGGGATGATAGTTATTTTGAGTTTAGAATTCAGGTAGACCCATTAACAAAAGATGTTGCTGTAATTGTTACAGATTTTGCTGAAGATGAAGATGAAGTAGAAGAAGCAAAAAGGCTTTGGGAAAATCAAATAGAAGAGTTAAAACACACCATAGGAGCTTAGTGTACTTAAACACATTAACGATAACGAGAGACTCGACAATTTTGTCGGGTTTTTTTGTGGTTAATACTTGCCTAAATTGTAAGTTTGCAGTCAAAATTTTTAAGAAATGGTAAACTTTAATGGAACGTTACTTTCTGATAGCGAAGTACAAATTTCAACAAAGAATAGGGCTTTTAAATATGGTGATGCTATTTTTGAAACAATTAAAGTACTGAATGGTAAAGTTGTTTTTTTTGAAGATCATTACTTCCGATTAATGGCATCTATGCGAATGCTTCGTATGAAAATACCGATGAAGTTTACGCTAGAGTTTTTAAAAGAAGAAATTCTTAAAGTAACACACGAGTTGCCAACCTCTTCAACCTACAGAGTACGGTTAACTGTTTTTAGAAAAGATGGAGGTTTGTATGCTCCTGCTACCAACGAAATAGATTATGTTATTGAAGCCAGCGTACTAGAGCAAGTAGAAGAAAAGGAGGTTTACAGGATAGATGTTTTTAAAGATTTTTATAATTATTCAGGATTGCTTTCAACCATCAAAACAACAAACAGAATGCTAAATACACTAGCGGCTGTTTTTGCTGAGGAAAACGACTTAGACAATTGTATTCTCCTCAATGAGAGAAAAGGAGTAGTAGAGGCTATTAACGGAAATATTTTTATAGTAAAAGGAAATACAATCAAAACTCCAGCTTTAACAGAAGGATGTATTAAAGGGGTTATTAGAAAAAAGATTATCGAAATGATAGAAAAACATCCTGAATATACGATTGAGGAAACGACCATTTCTCCTTTTGAGATTCAGAAAGCAGATGAGGTGTTTATCACAAATGCGATTGCGGGTATACAATCGGTTACGAATTATCGTAAAAAAGAGTTTTCTACAGAAATTACTAAAAAAATAAAGAGCAGTTTAAATTTGAGTATTGTTACAAGTTAATTCATTTGAATATCACTAGGAGCATTTGCCCAAATTTTATATCGACCTCCTCTTTGCAGTAATTTATCTTTCCAAAGCGTTTGGTTATTGGTTGTTAAAATATTTTTGTAGTCGTTTTCTGCAATAAACCAAGAACTCATTAACAACTCTTCTTCTAGCTGACTGGCACCCCAACCCGAATACCCTAAAAAGAAACGAATATCAGTATCTTTTAGTTGCTTGGTGTTTAATAACTCTTTTAGAAGTTCAAAATTACCACCCCAATAAATACCATTGGCTACCTCAACACTGTTAGGAAGTAAATGCGGAACTTTATGAATAAAGTATAAATTATCCTGCTCTACAGGACCACCTTGATATATGGTAAAGTCACAATCTATCTCAGGTACCAAATCACTAAGGACATAGTCTAAGGGTCTGTTTAGAATAAAACCGACCGAACTTTTCTTTGTATGTTCAGTAAGCAAAATGATAGCTCTTTTAAAAGAATTATCATTTAAAATTGCTGGTTCTGCAATTAACAACCTTCCTTTTTCTGGTTTAAGTGCAACCATAATTTTTAGTTTTATAATTACTAAGATAAATAAATTTTTAATAAATATTTAACAATTGTGTTAGAAATCTACCAAAAACGTAAGAATTGTGCGTGCTATATCTTTTCTAAAACAGTAATGACTTCATTTTTTTTACGTACAGAAACAGGAATCGTAGTTTTGTTTTTCAAAACCAAATACCCACCATCAGATTTTATAAATTCTTTAATATATTGAATGTTAATAAGGTGACTTTGATGTACACGTAAAAAATCATATTCTTTTAACATGTCTGAAAAGTGCTTTAACGTTTTTCCAACCAGTATTTTTTGTCCGTCACTCATAAAAAACTCGGTATAATTATTATCTGACTGACAACGGATGATATCATCTAAACTTACAACCATTATCTTATCAGAAGTATGTAACGATATTTTTTTAGGGCGTTGATTGGGTTTGGTGATAGATTGTTGTAGCACGCTTAACTGCTCTTTGTCGGGCTGGATTTGATTTTTTGCTTTGCTAATAGCATTCGCTAAATCTTCATCGGAATAGGGTTTTAGTACATAATCAATCGCAGCGAATTTAAAAGCCTTAATCGCATACTCATCACTAGCCGTTACAAAAATAATTTTTGAAGATAGATTTGGGTGAATTTCTAAAACATCGAATCCAGTTCCATCTCCCAACATAATGTCTAAAAATAAGATGTCAGGTTGTTCTTTTCGTAAAAGTTTAGATGCTTCCACAACGCTTTTTGCAGTACCTATAATCTCTATTTCTGGGTATCTTTGGGTAAGGTCTTTTTGCAACATTTCTAATGCTGTTGGCATGTCATCGACTAAAATAGCAGTAAGTTTTTTCATAGTTTAAAAATCAGTTTTAAAAGGAATTTTAAAAAGTACTTTCGTTCCTGTTACCTTATTTCCTTCATACAATTCATGAATGGAAAAGGTACAGTTTTTTGATAAGTTTTGTATTCTTTCTTGGGTAACTTTTAAGGCGACAGAAGTATGCGAACTTACCTTGGTACGTTTTTTTGATTGCTCGATTCCAATACCATTATCAATCACAGAGCAATATAAAAAATCATTTTTCACAAAGAAATCAATAGTAATTTTTCCATTTGTTGTAGATGAAATCCCGTGTTTTATGCTGTTTTCTACAAAAGGCTGTATGAGCATTGGTGGAATTAATACTTCTTCAGGATCTACAGGGAGTTTTGTGTGTATTGCATATTCGAAAGTTCTTGAATTGATTTGTTGTTCTAATTCAATATAATTTTCTAGGGTAGTTATTTCTTCTGCTAAACTAATTTCTTCTTGTCTAGAGTTTTGTAAAACCCCTCTTAAAAGGGTGGCAAATTTACTAATGGTGGCGTTTAATTCGGATGATTTTCCTGAATTTCCTAAGGCTTTGATTCCGTTTAAAACATTAAAAATAAAGTGCGGATTCATTTGTAATTGCAGGGCTTTTTGCTCTAGTGATAGCAAATGATTCTCTAATTTTAATTTGGCTACTTTTGCTTTATTCTTGGCTTGGATTCTTCGAACGTACGACCAAATAATCAGCGCTACTATCAAAGAAATGAATCCAATTACAGACCAAATAAACCAGCTTTTCTTGTAGATAGGGGTATCGATAAAAAAGTTAAACTCAATCGGAGCGCTTTCCATGTTTCCAACTTTCGATTGAGCTGAAAAAGTATAGTTTCCAGGGGCTAAATAGGCAAAATCGACAACATTTTTTGTGCTCCACGGACTTGTTTGATTGTTCAACTTGTAGCGATATGTTACCTTGTTTAAGCGATTGATATTTATTGTTTTGTAATAAAAAGAAATATGGTTTTTATTTGATGGAAGCTGAAGTGTTTTAGGGTAATTATTGATGTCGATACTATCTATTGAAGAGAACACAACTTCGATGTTTTCAAAAGAAATGGTAGGCTTTTTTTGTTCAGATTTCTTATTTTGAATGAAATAAATACCGTTATTTTTTGTCGTTATCCACGTGTTTTTTTCATTGTCTTGAAAAGCATCTGTAATTTTATTCGTGGCTAGGGTGTTGTATTTGTTAATGTTTCTAACAAAGTTAAAGCCGGCATCGAGTATTTCAATACCTTCATCTTCCGAAAGAATCCAAAATTGATTGTCAATTTTTTTAATTCCAGTAATTTTTTTTATCGATGTGGTTAGTGGTGTTACCTTATCATTAGAAACCACTTGTATGCCATTGTTGTAGGTAGTCGCAATTATATTTTTTTGATGAATTAATACTGAGGTGTAGTTATCAGTATCAATTCGTTTTAAAACTTTTGGATTGATAAGTTCGTCAATTTTCCACAACGCTTTGTTGGTAGCCACCCAATAAAAGTTACCGTCAAAAGCAATGTCGTTTATACGGTTGAGGTCAATTTGAAAGTTGGTGCGAAGCGGAGAGAGGTACTCTTCACGAACCCGAAAAATTCCTTTGTTAGTTCCTAAAAAAGTATGGTTTTTGGTGGTTAAGATAGCGTTGATATGATTGCCTTCAAAATTCGTGTACCCACGATAATCTTTAATACTTAAACCCTTGTCAGTTCCTATAAAAAGAGTGTTTTCCCTGGTGGCAACAGTCGTGATATTGTTAGAAATCAATCCATTTTTGGTAGTATAGGTGTTAAATTCATCTCCGTCGAAGCGAATCAATCCGTTCTTAGAAGCCAACCAAAGGTAACCAGTATGGTCTTGAATACTTTTGTTTATATGCAGGCTAGGTAAACCGTTGTTTTGAGTATAATTTTTTAACGGTTGGTTTTGAGCAGTACCGTCAATTGTTCCCAAGCAAAAGTAGCAGAGTATTAAAAAAGTAACATTTTGTATCGCATAGTTTTGGGTTCTCGATACAAAACGAGTTGGTAAGCTATATGTGTAATTTAGGAAATTCATTGTAACAAACATACTTAAATTAAACGTCACTATGAAAGATAGGTGTTTCCTAGTTCATAATGACGTTTGTGCAACAATTATTAATTTCTTATCATCGTTTATTTCATAGCATATAAACGTTTGTTGTTAGGGTCGGGCTTTACGTGTTTTAAGTCTCCGTAAGGTTTTATTAAAGGCTTTAAAACACATAATGCAGAAGCTTTTCCTTTGATAATTAATTGACTGTTTTTAATGGTGTATGTCCATCTAAATTTTTCTACAGGAATGTTTGTTTTTTCAACTTCCTTCAATAAACTTTTTTCACCAGCAATGAAATCCATAATCTCTTCTTGCATTGTAAACTGTGGAATTTCGTTATCAGAATTGTGATAGTCTAATTCTAAGTTTACAGGGATAGTAAACTGAATGGTATAAGGTTCGCCTACATAACGCTCTCTTTCATTATTTAGAGCGTCGTACCAAGAGATTTCTTTTTCTTCAGGATATTTTTTAGCAATTTCTTTCGATAAGTCTACTTTTCCTGGAGAATTTGCTGTTGGATAAAATACGTAGTAAGGTTGTGCTAAATAGTGATTTGAAAATTCGCCTCCAAAGATATTGTAATACGGTGAAGTTACTACTTGTGGAATTTTGTTTTCAGTTATAAAAGCGCTTTTTAGCGTGTTTACTAAGTTGGTGTTTTCAGCCAATTGATTGGTGTGAAAAATAATTTTAGTATCATCGGTAATCGCTTCATTTTTTACGGAAGGCAAGGTGCCTTTAGTAATTGTTTTTTGTAAGGTTTCGGCGGTTACTTTTTCTCCGTTTACTACTGTTTCTAAGCTCATTGCTCGAAACGGGTTATTGTTGTTTACAATATGAACTTCTCCGTAAGGATTTTTAGTAGCGTTTTTATTCATCCAAGAAATAATTTCTTCTACCGAATACTTACCATTGATTATTTCGTAATTTTTTTCTTTGAAATAAACTCTGGCGCTATCGTAAAAATGACTATTGCCTTTGTCGTTACCAGTAATAAAAACTACCGGTTTTCGGTATTCTACAACAGGTTTTTCAATGGTTTCTTCTGTGGTAGCAATATTTCCCAGTTCTTGATTTTTGTTGTCTTTTTTTGTGTTGTTACAATTTGAAAATACTCCGATAAGTAGTAGTAATCCCATTACTGTACCTACTTTTAAGATGTGTTGTTTCATAGTTTTTTGTTTTAAGGTTAATATATACGGTTATTGCTGTAAGATGATGGTTACATCTTTTCCCAAGTTTAGATTGGTTGATAGTTTATTTAAAATGTTAGGAAGATTTCGATCGTTAATCCATTTTCCATTTTCTTGTTTTTCAACAGAAGCGATTAATCCGCTTGTGTTTATTTGTAGTTTCAGACTGTTGTATTTTTCCAAATACATTTTTAATACTGATGCATAATTGTTGTTTGACCACATAATTGTTGTTTTTTATATAGTCAAAATTACCACAGTAATAGAGGTGAATTGGGAGTTAATTAGAATTCGTAGTAGATAAATTAGAATTCGTTATTTGGCACTAGGCACTAGGCACTAGGCACTAGGCAATACGCAGTAAGCTGTATGCATTTTATTACGGTCATTTCAAATTATAAAATTTACGAACAATTTTTTCTTATTCTGTCTCTTCGACACTTCAGACAAAAAAAATGTCAAGCAAATGCAATGACAGCTATAGAATTATTTTTGAAAGGCAAAATTACTTTGATTAACGAGAATACTAAAAAGCACACTGTCATAAGCAGACAAGCCAAAAATAACACCACAAGAACCGTTAAAATTAAAATCTGTTTGAGCGATAGTGAGTTATTTTAATTTAGGTTCGAGGATGATTATTTTTGAGTGCAGGCTGGTTAAGACTAGATTTTTTGTTTCTTTTTCATTAATGGAAAAAGAAAATAGCTTAGAAAAAGATTATTCTATGTAAAATCTAAGTCGTTAAGAAAAGATGTTAATGATAGTGATTTTTAAGAATAATAATGAATTAAAAGTTGTACTTCGCCTAAGTTCAGCAGAGCTATCGATAACCATGCTATCATTTCTCGATACAAAATTATTTCCATTTCATTCAATTAATTTTACTTGAAAAGACAATGGATCTAAATGCAAAATAATAAAAGATAAATCGTATAAATAAAATAGACTACCCAGATATAAGCATACTGGGTATTCAAAAAAGAACGTTAGAAATTCCGTTGAATACTATTGTAAATCAAATACTTGGCTATTGTTCTAGGATTAAATAATTTTCTCTTTTAAATACGTAGCGGTATATGATTTTTTGTTTTTAATTAATTCTTCAGGAGTACCTGCAAAAATTAAATTTCCGCCTTTTTTTCCACCTTCCAAACCGAGGTCAATAATATAATCAGCACATTTAATGAGTTCGATATTGTGTTCAATCACAATAATAGAGTGTCCTCTTTCAATCAGTGCATTGAAAGAAGCTAACAGTTTTTTAATATCATGAAAATGCAGTCCCGTAGTAGGTTCGTCGAAAATAAATAAGGCTTTGTCTTTGGTATGTCCTTTTACTAAAAAAGAGGCTAGTTTTATACGCTGCGCTTCACCACCAGATAGGGTAGAAGACGATTGCCCTAATTGTACATATCCTAAACCAACATCTTGTAATGGCTTTAATTTCTTAGCTATCTTGGTTTGTTGATGTTCTGTAAAAAAAGCAACGGCATCATCAATAGTCATATTCAAAATATCGTCAATTGATTTTCCTTCAAAAGTTACTTCTAAAACCTCTTTTTTAAAGCGTTTTCCGTTACAGGTTTCACATTCTAAGTGTACATCAGCCATAAATTGCATTTCAATTGTAACTTCACCTTCTCCTTTACAAACTTCACAACGTCCTCCATCTACATTAAAAGAGAAATGTTTGGGTTGGTAGTTTCGTATGTTAGCTAATTTTTGATTTGAAAGTAATTTACGAATATCGTCGTATGCTTTGATATAGGTTACGGGGTTTGAGCGAGAAGAACGACCGATGGGGTTTTGGTCAATAAATTCTACATGCTTTAACGATTCAAAACTACCAGTAATAGCGGTATGTTGTCCCAGTTTTTCACCATATCCAACCAGTTTTTTTTGCATTGCAGGATATAATATTTTCTTTACCAAGGTACTTTTACCACTGCCTGAAACTCCCGTAATTACGGTTAATGTATTCAGAGGAAAAGAAACATCGATATTTTGTAAATTGTTTTCTCTAGCCCCAATAATATCTATTGAATTTTTAGAAGTCCTTCTTTTTTAGGAACTTCAATAGTTAACCTATTCGATAAATACTTGGCTGTTAAAGAGTCAGATTGTATAATGTCGTTAAAAGTTCCTTCAGCAACAACATGTCCGCCATAGGTACCAGCTTCAGGACCAATATCAATAATGTAATCGGCCTCTTTCATAATGTCTTCATCGTGTTCTACTACAATTACGGTATTACCCAAGTCACGCAGATTTTTTAACACACCAATTAAACGTTCTGTGTCTTTTGGATGCAAGCCTATACTTGGTTCATCTAAAATATACATAGAACCTACCAACGAACTCCCTAACGAAGTAGCCAAATTAATTCGTTGACTTTCTCCACCCGATAGTGTGTTAGACGTTCTGTTTAAAGTTAGGTAGCTTAAACCCACATCGGTTAAAAATTGTAGACGATTGTTAATTTCGGTTAGTAAACGCTTACCAATTTTTTCTTCGTATTTGTTTAATTGTATGTTGTTAAAAAATACGGCTAATTCATCTAAAGGTAAGGTTACCAACTCATCAATAGTTTTACCATATACTTTAACGTAGTTGGCTTCTTTACGTAAACGCTTTCCGTTACATTCGGTACATTTTGTTTTTCCGCGGTAGCGAGATAGCATTACTCGGTTTTGAATTTTATAACTTTTCTCTTCTAATTTTTTGAAGAGATGGTTAATTCCTCTAAACTTTTTGGTACCGTTCCAAACTAAGTCTTTTTGGGCTTCAGAAAGTTCAAACCAGGGTTTATGAATAGAAATTCCAAATTCTTCAGCATGCAGAATTAAGTCATTTTTATATTTTTTGTAGCTATCGGTTTTAAAAGGAAAAATAGCATTGTCGTAAATAGAAAGTCCAGTATTAGGAATTACTAAATCTTCATCAATGCCAATTACATTTCCATACCCTTCGCAGGTAGGACAGGCTCCGTACGGATTGTTAAAACTGAATAAATGCGTATTAGGTTCTAAGAATGAAATGCCGTCTAATTCGAACTTATTACTGAATTCGGTAGTACTGTTGTCTGATAAGTTTTCAATGCAACAAATTCCTTTTCCCTCAAAAAAAGCGGTTTGAATTGCATCAGCTAAACGGTTGTAAAAATCTTCTTCGTGTTTTACAACAATTCTATCAATAACCAATTCTAATTCATTTCCTTTGAAATTTTTTACAGGAAATTCGTCAATTCTGTATACGGTGTCTTGATATTTTAAACGAGCATAGCCTTGCTGTGTTAGTACTTGTAACACCGTTTTTAGGTCTCTGTTTTTAGTAATTTGTATGGGAGCTAGTAATAATAGTTTTGTTCGCTCTTCAAAAGTTTGTACATGAGTAATAACATCAGAAACAGTATGTTTTTTTACTTCATTTCCCGAAATGGGAGAGAAGGTTTTGCCAATACGAGCAAATAATAACTTGATATAGTCGTAAATTTCTGTAGAAGTTCCAACAGTTGAACGTGGGTTGGTCGAATTTACTTTTTGTTCAATGGCAATGGCAGGAGCGATTCCTTTGATATAATCTACTTTAGGTTTGTGTAGTTTTCCAAGAAACTGACGTGCATACGAACTTAAGCTTTCTACATAACGACGTTGTCCTTCAGCGTACAAGGTATCAAAAGCTAAAGAAGACTTTCCAGAGCCAGAAAGTCCAGTAATTACTACTAATTTATTACGAGGAATTACGACATCAATATCTTTTAAATTGTGTAGTTTGGCTCCTTTTATAATAATATTTTCCTTTGGATTTACGGTTGAAATATCAGTCTTCATATACTCAAAAAAATAAGCGATAAAAATACCAAATTCTAATGGTTCTGATTAATAAATGATAGTATTTTCTTATTTTTTATAGTTTTTTTTGTATTTATTAATAAAAAATTGAATATTTGTAACTTATTATTAATCAATAAATAAAAGAGCCTATAGCATAATTATTACTTTGTAACTTAATTTTCCCTAACAAGAAGACAATAGCCAGCAGGCTACTAGTCTTTAAAAAGTAATTATTATGAGAGACACAGTAGATGACAGCGTTCTAGTAAAGAACTACATTAATGGTAATGAATTTGCTTTAGAATTATTGATTAAACGCCACCAACAAAGACTGTATAGCTTTATTTATAGTAAAGTACAGAATCGAGATACTACAGAAGATATTTTTCAAGATACTTTTATCAAGGTAATACGAACATTAAAAAAAGGAAGCTATAACGAGGAAGGTAAATTTTTACCTTGGGTTATGCGCATAGCTCATAACTTGATTATAGATTATTTTAGAAAGAACAACCGCATACCTATTTTTAACAATACGATTGAAAATTTTGATATTTTTTCAGTATTGGGTGATGGCACCTTGAATGCAGAAGCCAAAATTATAAGAGAACAAATTTTAAATGATGTAAAAGGGTTGGTTGAAGAACTACCAGAAGAACAAAAAGAAGTTTTAAAAATGCGTATTTACAACGATATGAGCTTTAACGAAATATCAGAAAATACAGGGGTGAGTATTAATACGGCATTAGGTAGAATGCGTTATGCTTTAATTAATTTGAGAAAAATAATAGAAAAAAATAAAATTATTTTAGTGAGTTAAACAATATTTGAAAAAAAGCATCGTTAAATCATTGATTATAAGTGATAATAAGGGAATATAATATGATGCAAATTTACTCAGAGAAGTCTCCTGACTATAAAATGAAACCAAAACAAGAAACAATTCAATTTTTGATTAATTTTTCTAAATCGCTAACAGTAGTTAAAACAAAATCAAACTATCTCATTGAATTGAATTTGAATTAAGAGTGGAAAAAGCTTCAACATTAAGTTGAGGCTTTTTTTATGCCTTACTTTTAATATAATCGTCGATAACCGATTTTCGCCCAATAGTTTTGGTAATAAGATCTTTTTCTAGTTTCCAACCACGAGCAGGTGAGTATTCTCGTCCGTAATAAATAATTTGCAAGTGTAACTTGTTCCATAATTCTTTCGGAAATAAGCGTTTGGCATCTTTTTCGGTTTGTGTAACATTTTTTCCGTTAGATAAATTCCAACGATACATCAATCTATGAATATGGGTATCTACTGGGAAAGCAGGAATATGGAATGCCTGCGACATTACCACACTAGCTGTCTTGTGCCCTACGGCAGGTAATTCTTCTAAAGCATTCATATCAGCTGGAACTTTTCCATCGTATTTTTCAATTAAAATTTTTGACAATCCATAAATTCCTTTTGATTTCATGGGGGATAATCCAACGGGTTTGATTATTTCTCTAATTTCATCAACAGAAAGTTTTACCATATCGTATGGGTTATCTGCTTTTTCAAACAATAACGGTGTAATGGTATTTACACGAGCATCGGTACTTTGGGCAGACATTAACACAGCAATCAGCAGTGTATAAGGGTCTTTATGGTCTAAAGGAATAGGGGTTTCAGGATATAATTCCTCTAAGGTATCGATAACAAATTGAACTTTTTCTGCTTTTGTCATTGCTTTTAAAATTTGAAAAAACCAAAGGTACAAAGAAGCTTCGTATGTTTTATGGATAATCAAAATCAACTTTGTAACTTTGACATATTAACTTTGAAACCAAATAATATGACAACACTAAAAATAGGAGATAACGCACCAAACTTTGAATCGGTAGATGAAAAAGGGAATGTTGTAAAACTTTCTGATTATGCAGGAAAAAAGCTCGTATTGTTTTTCTATCCTAAGGCAAGCACCCCTGGTTGTACAGCCGAAGCTTGCGACTTACGCGATAATTACAATACTTTTTTAGCTAAAGGATACGATGTTTTAGGGGTAAGTGCAGACTCGGCAAAACGTCAGCAAAATTTTATTGATAAAAATGAGTTGCCTTTTCCTTTATTGGCTGATGAAAATAAAGAGGTAATCAATGCCTTTGGAGTTTGGGGACCTAAAAAATTTATGGGTAAAGAGTACGACGGAATTCATCGTACAACGTTTGTAATAGATGAAAATGGCGTGATTGAAGATGTGATTACAAAAGTAAAAACAAAAGAACACGCCAGTCAGATTTTAAACTGATTTACAAAAAGCTCATCGTAACTGATGAGCTTTTTTTGTTTAATCGAAGGGCGATATCCACGGGTTTAATTATCAGAGTATTGTCTCGAAATTCTTACATGATTTTTTTGAATATCCTGTATGCTCGCATAAGGGTAATTTATTGGCTTTTTAACTCAAGCCTATCTATCAACCCTCTCTCAATTGAGGTAAAAACAATAGTTTCGGTTTCGAAATGTTCTTTTATTAGTTCTTTTATTAGACTGGCATTGAATTTTTTACAAGAAAATAAATCTAATGCAGCATAACCGTGCTCTGGCCAAGTATGAATGCTTAAATGACTTTCTGATAATAAAAACACTCCAGTAACTCCATACGGACTGAATTGCTTAAAATTTCTAGATAAAACAGTTAAGTTTGCCGTATCGGCAACAGCATCCATAAAGGGTTTGATCGTTTTTTCAAACTTTAGCAATTCTGATGGGGAATCGTTAATTTCCCATAATCCATGATAACCTAATCTTTTCAAACTTACTTTGTTTTGTTTTCTTCTGTAGTTGCTGTTTCTTGTGCTCTTTTATTTATTTCTTCAATAAATTCATTAATATCCATAAGTTTATAAACAGTGGTAAAAGAGCTACCCTCTTCAACCTGTACCATTGATGGTAAAGATTCGCGTGGGCCGTAATCCCAATTCACTGTATTAACTAAATCTTTTATTACTTTATAGTCTCCAACAAACTCAAAACCGTAGAAATTAACCGTATCATTAAGTCTATAATTAAATTTAGCCATAGGGTTTGATCCATATACTTCTCCGTATTTCAGATATTGAGAAAGTGTTGGATTTAGCATATAAACCGATCTTTGAAAATCGTAATTTACGATACTGTCGTTAGGCAGGGTAATTTTTCTAGGACCTTTACCCATTTCGACCCAAACTACTTCTTTAGGAGGAATCTCGACTGTTAAGGTATCGATTGATACAAGTATTGGATTTTTTGAAGGATTATCTATTGCTAAATCTACTTTAGAGGTACAGCTTACTATTCCGAAAGCAATACCAAAAATAATTAGTAACTTTTTCATAATGTTATAGTATATAATGAGACATAAATTCAGCATCTTCGGTAATGATAGGTTGCTCTTGACATCTTAGATTAATAGCCAAAGGCCTATCTGAGAAAAAGATACCGATTTGATAATAATAATTTTCTACATCTTTAGCTAAAGGAAGGTACTCTTGGTAAATCGTACTTTGATTTTCATAATCTCCTTTGCTTTGATAGGTGTTTTGTTTATTTTTTATGGTAATATTTTCGCCAATCCTGCCTAGTATAGGTTTTTCAACCCAAGATTCGGTGTTAGGATGGTTGTTATACGTTTTTGCAATGACTTCGTTTGGAAAATAATCGGTTATAAATGTTAGAAACTGTTTGTTTTGCCATAATGAGGTGTAAGGAGGATTTACCACCATAACCTTATTATTTTTAATCAAGTACGATAAATCATTTAAAAGGTCGGGTTCTTCATTGTATATCCAATCCCAAGGAAACATCTTAAAAAAAACGTCTACAGGTTCGTATTCATCCCCAAATTGTAAAAATATGCCGTCATCTCCAAAAATTACATCAGGTAAGTCTGCATATCTTGGTGTAAAACCAGCTTCTAGGGCAGCGTCTAAGATGATGTTGCAATTTAGCTGGTCTTCAATATAGCCTAGTGAAGTAGCTAAAAAAATTGGTTTTTCATGAGGGATTTTAGATTTTAACACGCTTAGTTTTTCTACCAAACCTTGTTTCAGTTCATTAAAGTGGGTTTTCCCTTTTAACTGTTGTAACTGTAAATCTTGCCACAAAGCGGTTTCTGGAAAAGTAGAACACGTATCGGCGTTAAATTCAATTACTTTGGCTATCAAATTGTCTAAACCGCCATTAATATCAAATCTTCCGATTAAAAAAGGGTGCTGCTCTTTGTGGTTCCATGTGTATGTAATCAAGTCAAACATTTCAGTAGGAATACCAAAAAGATTTCCTTTTTCAAGATACAAAGACGTTGCTTTTTCAAATAAGGTATAGGCTTGTAAAGCGATAGATTTATAGCTATTCACTTCGGCACTAAAAAAACCAAACAGTTCTTCAGAAAAAACCTCCTCTTTCATAAACCAGTGTAAGGAATGTGGAGCATCTTTTTTCTTAATTCTTTTGATTTCAGTAAATCTACTATCCTCCATACGAACGGAAAGATTTTCCTGAACCATAACCTCTTGAACGCACTCCTGGCGATTTTACTCTTCTTGTACGTGCAGAAGATTTCATTTCGTTTTGCAACCCTTGAGACTTTTGAAAAGCTTCATTGTTTGCGTAATAACTTCTCGCACCAGAAGAGCTAGGTACTCTGTTGTTAAAATAAGAAGAAGCTAAAGAGTAAAATAACAATCCTCTTAAAGGGCTATATGTTCTCGTTCCGTCAGAATGATCTCTTTCAATGGTTCTTAAACTTAACGTGTCTGTAGTACCATTGAGGTTGTGAACGATTGCATACGAATCTTCTTTTTTGTCAATAAGTCGCTCGTCTAAAATCTTGTATTCATTACCAGGTTCAATTTCATTTACCTCGGTAACAGTTCCTTTTGTGGGTTCGTAAATGGTTACTTCTGTGGCATCTTTAATTTTAGGAGCACCATCTCCACCACAAGAAACTAAAAAAGGAAGTACAGCAATAGTAAATATCGTAGTAGTTTTTTTCATAGTTTTTTGAAATTCGTTAAACTTGTACGCAATATATGATTTTTTTAAAATAAATTGATATGAAAATTAAAAACTACTTGATTTTAACCGTTATAGTAGCAGGATTATGTTCCATAGTTTATGAATTATTGGTCAGCGCAACAGCCTCTTATTTTTTAGGAGACGGTGTTAAGCAGTTTTCAATTCTCATAGGGGTTTACCTGTTTTCTATGGGAATTGGGGCTTATGGTTCGAGGTTTTTTACACAAAACTCCTTAAAAACATTTATTTATCTTGAATACATATTAGGGCTTATCGGAGGCTTATCGGTACCTATTTTGTATTTTCTATTCGTAAAGGTTTCTCCAACCGCTTTTCAGTTTTATAGTATGTTTATTATTTTTCTAATAGGACTTTTAACTGGGGCAGAGGTTCCGCTCTTAACATTTGCTTTTGAAAATACGCAGGTAAAAGAAAAATTATCATTAATACTTTCACTCGATTATATAGGTGGACTTTTTGCTACTTTGCTGTTCCCTTTTATACTGCTGCCCTTTGTAGGCTTGTTTTATTCCTCTTTATTATTTGGAATTATCAATATTCTCTTAGGATTAATTGTAGCGGTATTTGTGTTAAAATTAGAAAAGAAATTTATTTGGTGGGGAGTGGCTTCTTGCGCAGTATTACTAATCGTTATTGTATATGCTGGAAGTTTATTGAATATTTGGGAAAATAGAATTTACAAACATCCAGTGGCTTTTGAAAAGCAAACGGTGTATCAAAAAATGGTGCTAACAAAAAATAAGTACAAAGATGTTCGGTTGTACTTGAATAGAGCCATTCAGTTCTCTTCTTTAGATGAACATCGGTACCACGAATTATTAGTTCATGTACCCATGTGTTATAAAAAAGAGGTGAAAAATGTCTTGATTTTGGGAGGAGGAGAAAATTTGGCCAGTAGAGAAGTATTAAAACATAGTACTGTTGAAAGTATTGATGTAGTTGATATCGACCCAGAGATATTCAAATTAGCTAAAACGAATAGTGATTTGCTTACCATTAACGAAGGAGCGGCAAATAACAGCAAGGTAAACTTAATCGCAAACGATGCTTTTAATTATTTATTTAGAACTGAGAAAAAGTACGATTTAATCATAGCCGATTTACCAGACCCTGCAAACGAAAGCATTGCGAGACTGTATTCTAAAGAATTTTATTCACTAATTAAAAGATGTTTAAAACCTGAAGGAATATCGGTAACACAGGCAGGAGAAATTTATTTTTCAAACAGAACATTTTCGTGTATTTACAACACAGTAGGAAGTGTTTTTGAATATCAAAAAGCATATCAAGTATATATTCCTTCGTTTGGAAACTGGGGATTTGTTATAGGGTCTAAGAAAGATATGGATAGTATATCTACAGAAAACTTACCACAAGAAAAGCTGAAATTCTTAGATAAAAAAGAGCTAGCGTATGCCTTAACGCTTCCGAGAGATATTCAAATTCAAGAAACAAAAGTAAATAGGTTAGATAAACCCATTATTCTAAACTATTTTAGTGAAGATTGGGAGCGTTGGAAAATTGAGTTTGCAACAGACAGTAGTTCGTTTTAGCACATAAAAAAGTAATTTTTAGATGCTACTATAGCTTTTATGAGTAAGTAATACAATGTATGTTTTTTCTATAACCGTTCTTCAATCCACTTTTTAAAACTATAAAAGTTCTGAGGGGCAACCCCGTGTCCTACAGGATATTCTGAATACTCATTTTTTAGATTTAAACGATTTAATAAAACAGGAGCTTTGCGAGCCCAATCTACTGGAAGTACCTGATCTACGGTTCCATGCGAAATATAATACTCTGTTGTTATAGCATGGTCTATCTCAGCAGGTAATAACTCTTCATTAAGATAGCCGCTTAACGCTACTACGTGTTGTACCTTATTAGGATATGTAAAACTTAAGGCATAACTTAAAATAGCCCCTTGGCTAAATCCTAATAAAAATGTTTTATCGGGGTTTGTGTGGTACTTTTCCTTAATTTCATCAATAAATGAAGCAATCGTATGAACCGATGCTGCAGCTTGCGTTAAGTCTGAAAACTTTCCATTTACTGAATCGAAATTGATGGCATACCAAGCATAACCGCCATAGCCCATATCGAAAGGAGCTCTCGCACTTACAATTAATAACTCTTCGGGTAATTCTTCTGCAAACGAAAATAAATCTTGTTCATTACTGCCATATCCGTGTAATAAAATTAATAATGGCGGATTTACATTTGAGGTTTTAGGTTCTCTTACAATATACTGTAAACTCATGTATTAAATTCCTTTAAATAGGTTTTGAAATTGCTCTCCAACAACGGGTACGAGTTTTTTTTCTCCTTTTATAGCGGCAATAAGACTAATAATCCAAAGTACAAATAATAATACGCCTACAATCCATCCAGCAATATTTCCTAAGTACTTGTAAATAATCCAACCATTTAAAAGCTGAAGAATATTTAAACCGAGCATTTGCCTGATGTAAAAACTAGTAAAAGGGTTTCTTTTATTCATGTTTAAAACAAATGCGATGATGAGTCCTATTACCCAAAAATGACTAATGATAGCTGCTGTTTTTCCTTGACTTACTGTTTGGTTTTCCATGATTTATGAGTTTAAAATTAGTTGATTGTTGTTGTAAATACCGTACGTTTTTCCTTTGAGTTTCTTTCCTAGAAAGATACTGTTTTTCGAGGTAGAAATAATACGTTGCTTAGAGAAAGTATAGCTGCGATTCGGATTAAAAATAGTTAAACTGGCCTTTTCGCCTTCTTTTATAGAAACCAATTCAACGTTGAAGCGTTTTCTCGGGTTAGTAGATAGGCAGCTTACAATAGTCTCTAAATCTAATATGGTGTTTAAAGCTCCGAAAGCACTCTCTAAACCAATAGTTCCGTCTTTTGCAGTAGAAAATTCTACTTTTTTATGTTCGATGTCTATAGGATTATGATCAGAAGTAATCATATCAATCACCCCCTCTTTTACCCCTTGTATCAAGGCTTTTTTATCTTCCTCAGTACGTAGCGGAGGGGTTACCTTTTTAGTAGCTTCAAAACCATGTAGTTCATCATCTGTTAAAATTAAATTATGTACCGCAACACTACACGTTACATCGAGCCCCTTTTCTTTTGCTTCTTTTATAAGCTGGACAGATTTTGCTGTTGAAATTGTTGGAATATGTAGTTTACCTCCAGTATACTCTAGTAAAAATAAATCGCGAGAAATTTGAAGTTCTTCTGCAAGGGCAGGAACTCCTTTCAATCCTAAAAGGGTACTGTTTTTTCCCTCGTTAGCAACACCTTCGCCTGCGATTGCATTGTTTTTAGGGAAACTTAATACCAAACCGTCAAAATTTTGAGCATATAGCAATGCTATTTTTAGCAAATTATCATTGCTAACAGGGGCGTTATAGTCGCCAAAAGCAATCGCTCCTGATTGTTGCATATCGTACATTTCAGACATTTCAACGCCTTTGCTTTGTTGAGTTAAAGCACCAATAGGAAGAACAGTAGTAGCAGCTCCGTTTGTTTTATTAATTAAAAATTCAACGGCTGATTTATTGTCAATAACAGGATTTGTGTTTGGATTCACAGCTACATGGGTAAAACCACTTTTAGCAGCCACTTGTACACCATGTTGCAAGGTTTCACGCTCTTCATAACCAGGTTCACCAAAAGAAACACTCGTGTCAAACCAACCTGGAGATACATGAAGATTATCAAGTGCCAATACTTCGTAATTTGCTTTAGTAGGAATGTTGTTGCCAATTTTTGCAATACAACCGTTCGTAATTAAAATATCTTTAGTTTGTTTGTGGTAACGACTAGAAGTATCTATGATGGTTGCCGATTTAAGCAGCGTTGTCATGGTTTAAAGAATTTTAAAATCAAAATTTCTAAAAACAAAGATACAATAGCCAAGCCCAAAAACCATTTCCAAAGCCATCGAATTTTGTTTTCATTATTAATATTTTCTAAAGTATTTTTAACTGAAGTAGCTATCTTTATACCGTCAGTCTCAGAAAATGATAAAAAATCTAGCAAACTTTCACTTTTATCATAGTTAAAAGCAACACTTCTAAGCACCTCATTTTGCTCTTGTATTTGATAAAAACCAGCGACTAAAGGTTGGTCTTTAGTTGTAATACGTGTTTTGTTTTGAAAAGTTTGTTGTAAAGGAATAAAAGAATCTTTATCAGAAGCAATACGTAACACTTCATCCTTACCCAGCCCCTCGTCAATATCAATAGTATTTTGTTTGTTTATGGTATAGTACAATTCAGAAAGTTGCAAGCCCTGTTTTCCGATATTGTAAAAAACAGGTACAATCAAGGGAGAGTTCGTAAAATTACTGTTGTCTTTTTGTAGCGGAGCCGCTACCCAATACATAGCAGCATTTGGTAAATCAATCTGTTTAATAAAACCTTGCTTGTTTTCAAAAGAAACAATAGTACTGGCATTGTTAAAGGCAGTATTGAATGAGGTTTTTACATAAGGATATTGAAAATTAGTCACTTTTTTTTCGAAAACATCTTTTAAAAGCGGATGGCTGTAATGAATCGAAGTAATTTTTAAACTATCATTTCTTTGTGAAAGTAATTCTCCAACCCCCAACGTATTAAAAAACGTATTATAAGAAGAAAGTATCGATTCTTTACTCGGAATTACTACAAGACTTCCCCCTTTTTTTGTATAGCTTTCCAGGCTTTTTAAGAGTGTTTCAGGTATGTTTTTTAGTTCATTTAATACGATAAGATGTTGTTTGTCTATCAAATTATAATTTACATTCTGCACAGAAGAAGAAGTAAAATTAAATTCCTCTTCAGTATAAATTCGTTGTAAGAAACTATTCGACTCTCCGATTGCCAATACATTAATTTTTTTAGCCGTGTTTATGGTAAAATAAAAAGAATTATCAAACGCATACATGTCGTTAAAATTAATATCAATTTTACCCAAAAACACAGGAGTTTTTACAACCGAAAAAGTAATTTCTGTGGTTTCATTTTCTTCAATAGCAACCGTTTGTTTATTCAATAACTTGTTGTTATTGTATATAGCAATTGGTATGTTGTTTTTAGTCGTTCCTTGATTTTTAAGGATGGCGTGTACGCTCATATTAGAACCGCCAGTATCCTCTACAAAAACACTATCAATAGAAATATTGCTTTTTTGCTCAGGTACTAATTTTACAAAAAAAGTATGTTCAGGAGCATTATCAATTTCTTCTCTTTTAATGTTTTGAAAATCAGAAATGACAATATTTTTGGTTGGAGAAGTCGCAGATTTATGCTCGCTAGTCATTTTTAAAAATACACTAGCAAGATTACTCTTTTTTGCAGTCGTTGTTGTTTTTAGCAGTTTTTCCTTTAGTTCTGATGCCGTTTTACGACTGTAAAAATGATTGTTTGTAAGTAAAGAATAACTTGTTTTCTCTGTAATGTTTTCAATAATTTCTTGGGTAGCAACAGGCAATAAATTTCCTTTTTCACCTACCGCATTTGTGCTTAAAGAGTTGTCTAAATAAATAAAAAAGTGTTGCTTTTCGTCGAGCCTTTGATTACTGAAATAAGGTTGGGCAAATGCAAAAATTAGAGCCGTAAGTAACAACATACGAGTAGCTAAAATTAACCATTTTTTTATACGTGAACTTTTACGCGTTTGCAGTACCAATTTTTGTAAAAAAGCAACATTGGTAAACGGAACTTTTACAAATCGTTGTAATTGGAACAAGTGTACCAAAATAGGAACGAGTAAAAGAGCTAAGAAATATAAAACCTCAGGATGTTTAAATTGCATAATTATAATTTACTAACTGTAAAAATACCCAAATAGATGGTTAAAAAAAGAATGTAGTTAAAAATCTGTTAGAAGTCTGTTAAGTTTTCGACAAAGGATTAAATTTTCCTATTTTTGAACTATGACTACAAAAGAGAGTGAGTGTAACATTCCAGAAGAAATTGACTATACAGCACACTGGAATGCTGCCTATGTAAAAAATCCGACAGAAAAATTAGGATGGTTCGAAGAACGTTCGAAAGAAACAATTCAATTACTAAAAACAGCTAAAGTACCCAGAGACGCTAAAATCTTAAACGTTGGGGTAGGTTCTTCTATGATAATCGACGAATTAGTAGCCGATGGATATTCAGGTTTAATTGCGAACGATCTATCAGAAAAAGCATTGAATGATATACAAAATCGATTGGGAGCAAGTGCCTCAAAAGTTAGGTTTATTACCGACGATTTAATGACGCCAACCAAACTACAAGAGCTTAATGAAGTTGATGTTTGGAACGATAGAGCGGTACTACACTTCTTTTTAAAAGAAGAAGAACAAAATGCCTATTTTAGTCTATTAAAGAAGCTCGTAAAAGTTAACGGATTTGTAATTATTGCTGTTTTTGCTTTAGACGGAGCTGAAAAATGTTGCGGATTGCAATTACAACGTTACAATACAGCAATGTTACAAGAAAAACTAGGAAACGATTTTGTTTTAATAGATAGTTTTAACCACACATTTGTAAATCCGTACGGAGGAGAACGCCCCTATATTTACACATTATTTCAAAGAAAGAGCAAGTAAATGAAAGTTACCCATATATCGTATAAAGACACAGGATTCTTTTCTGAAACCATGAAAGATTATCTAGATAGCGATGAAAAAATTCAACCTTTTTACAATCGTTATCCTAGTTTACAAAATTTTGGAAAACAACTAGAAGAAAAGAAAGCGAACAACATTTCTACAACGCAAAGACAACAACTGGTTGCGGTATTAAGAAACCAATACAACAACACACAAACGTCTTTTGAGACACAGCAAAATATAAAGAACTTACTTAAAGAAAATACATTTACCATCACTACAGGGCATCAGTTAAACTTATTTACCGGGCCATTGTATTTTTTGTATAAAATTATTTCTACGATTAATATGTGCGAGCATTTAGCGATGCAATATCCGAATGAAAATTTTGTACCTATATATTGGATGGCGACCGAAGACCACGATTTTGAAGAAATTAATTATTTTAATTTCAAAGGAAAAAAAGTACAGTGGAATTCGAATCAAACAGGACCTGTAGGGCGTTTTTCTACCGAAGGACTTGAAGATGTTTTTGAAGTATTTTCTGAACATTTAGGAACTTCAAGAAATGCAATTGAAATAAAAGAAATATTTAAAAAAGGTTACCTAGAACACGAAACTTTGGCAAATGCAACTCGATACATAGCCAATGAGCTTTTCGGAAAGTATGGTTTGGTCATCTTAGATGCCGACGAAAGGGAGCTAAAAAGAGCATTGATACCTTATATAGAGTACGATTTGTTACATGAAACATCGTACAAAGAAGTTTCTAAAACCATTACAGCACTCGAAAAAAACTATAAAATACAAGTAAATCCGCGTGAAATAAACCTGTTTTATATTACCGATAGCATTCGTGAACGTATTGTTTTTGAAAATGGAATCTATAAAGTAAATGACACGGATATTTCTTGGACTAAAGAAGAAATTTTAGATCATTTACATAGTAAGCCTGAATGTTTTTCACCGAATGTTATTATGCGTCCGCTATACCAAGAGGTAATCTTGCCAAACTTATGTTATATCGGTGGTGGAGGTGAATTAGCGTATTGGTTGGAATTAAAGGGATATTTTGATAAGGTAGCTGTTCCGTTTCCTATTTTATTATTGAGAAATTCGGCGCAAATACTTTCAGAAAAACAACAAAAAAAGTTAGAAAAACTAAACGTTTCAAAAGAAGAATTGTTTTTAAAACAAGACGATTTACTAGCAAAAAAAGTAGTAGAAAATGGTGAGACTAAGGTAGATTTTACCCAGCAAAAACAGTTTTTACAACAACAGTTTGACGATTTACGTGCACTCGCAAAAAAAACAGATGTTTCTTTCGTTGGAGCGGTAAATGCACAAGAAAGAAAGCAGCTAAAAGGATTGGAAAACCTCGAAAAAAGATGGTTGCGTGCAGAAAAACGACGTCAAAAAGATTTGGTTGAAAGAATTGTAGCCTTGCAAAACGAATTAGTACCGAATCAAAGTTTAGAAGAACGCCAACGTAATTTTTCAGAGTTTTATTTAGAGTATGGAGCCGATTTTATCAAGGTTCTGAAAGAAAACTTACACCCACTGCAACTAGAGTTTGCTCTTATTACACTTTAATGAATACTAAAAAAGGATTACACCCTAAAAATATACATAACCAAGGATACGATTTTACATTATTAGTAGCAAAGTATCCGAAACTTTCTAAGTTTATTATTGAAAAATTTGGAAAACAAACGATTGATTTTTCGAATCCTATAGCAGTAAAAGAATTCAATAAGGCATTATTAGTAGCTCACTACAATATTAAACATTGGAATTTTTCTGATGAAAATTTATGTCCGCCCATACCTGGAAGAGTAGATTACATACATCATCTAGCCGATTTGGTTGCTGACGAAAAAAACATAAAAGTGTTAGATGTTGGTATAGGAGCAAGCTGTATCTATCCACTGTTAGGAAATGCGGTATATGGCTGGCAATTTGTAGGGTCAGATATTGACGCTGCATCACTTTCAAACGCTCAAAAAATTATTGATAGCAATCATTTAGAGGGAAAAATAACACTCCGTTACCAAAAGGATGAAGCCCATATTTTACAAGGTATTATAAGGCAAGAAGATATGTTTACGATCACGATGTGCAATCCGCCATTCTATAAATCGGCAGAAGAGGCGAGGGGAGCGAACCGAAGAAAATCGAGAAACTTAGGAAACAATGCAGTCCGTAATTTTGCAGGAAATTCCAATGAATTATGGTATATAGGCGGAGAAAAAGCGTTTTTACACACCTATTTGTACGAAAGTTCGCAGTTACCAAAAGCAAGTAAATGGTTTACGAGTTTGGTATCTAAAAAAGAAAATGTAGAAAGCTTACAAAGTTCAGGGAAAAAATTAGGAGTGAAAGAATTTAAAATCATTCCTATGCACCAAGGAAACAAAGTAACCCGTATTGCATGTTGGAGGTTTGCTTAGTAACCGTCGTTGCGCGTAGCACGAAGCAATCTGTTAATTATGAGTTCTTGATAAACAGATTACTTCGTCGTTATCACTCCTTGTAATGACGAAACACGACGTCATAGCTAGGAATGGTAGGAACGTTGCTATCTTTTCTTCGATTAACAGCGGACTTTATATACGGCTTCCACTTCGCACAGTGTCCATTTGCAAAGACAAAAAACCGTCATTGCGAGTAGCACGAAACAATCTATTCATTATGAGTTCTTGATAAACAGATTACTTCGTCGTTATCACTCCTCGTAATGACGAAACACGACGTCATAGCGAGGAATGGTAGGAACGGTGACTATCTTTTCTTCGATTATCAGCGTACTTTATATACGGCTTCCACTTCGCACAGTGTGCATTAGCAAAGACAAAGAATCGTCATTGCGAGTAGCACGAAGCAATCTGTTCATTATGAGTTCTTGATAAACAGATTACTTCGTCGTTATCACTCCTCGTAATGATGAAACACGACGTCATAGCTAGGAATGGCAGGAACGTTGTTATCTTTTCTTCGATTAACAGCGTACTTCATATACGACTTCCATTTCGTTCAGCGTGCATTAGCAAAGACAAAAAACCGTCATTGCGAGTAGCACGAAGCAATCTGTTCATTATGAGTTCTTGATAAAGAGATTACTTCGTTGTTATCACTCCTCGTAATGACGAAACACGACGTCATAGCGAGGAATGGTAGGAACGTTGCTATCTTTTCTTCGATTATCAGCGTACTTTATATACCACTTCCACTTCGCACAGTGTCCATTTGCAAAGACAAAAAACCGTCATTGCGAGTAGTACGAAGCAATCTGTTCATTATGAGTTCTTGATAAACAGATTACTTCGTCGTTATCACTCCTCGTAATGACGAAAAACAACTTCATAGCGAGGAATGGTAGGAACATGGCTATCTTTTCTTCGATTATCAGCGCACTTTATATACCACTTCCACTTCGCACAGTGTTCATTCGATTATGTTTTATTGCTTTATATACTGTTTACAAAATCAAGGAATACTTTTTTATGACGTTCCAAATCCATATTAGGCGAAAGTGCTACACGAGCAATATAATCTTTATCACCTTCTTTGGTAGTTCCTTGTGTTGAGGTTGCAGGAATCGTCCAATAACACCCTTTTAACTGTCCGTAGCTTACACAATACTTACTTTCCTCAGGGATTTCAGTAATCATTAAATCAATCAATTTTAAGTTTAAAGCTCTTTTATACGCTTCTTTTTCTTCCGCAGTGTTTCCTTTCGTAGGAAGGTCTAATGAAAATACCGATGGGGTAAATCCTTGTGCTGCTAGTTCCTCTGATACAAAATTAATGTTCGCATCGGGTAACACCTCTTGAATAAAGCTTACAAACTCACGAGTATTTGCATACGCATCTTTAATTCGTTGTGTCATGGATGGCATTTGTGTTGCCAGTATTTCGTACTGAAGGGGCGTAGCTTCGTTATCGCAAAGATGTAAATGTTTTTCTATTTTTTCGATGAACACACTGGTTTTATGGTTTCCAACACAATACCCAGCGGTACATTTTCCGCCACTTGGGAATTTCGATCCACTTGCATAAGAAATGGTGCTCACGTCGGCAAGGATATCTGTATCTCCTAAAAAGTGGACATTCGGACAAAATGTTTGGTCTAGAATAAATATAGGTTCAACGGCTGTTTCCCCTTTCGGAGTGGTTCGTTTTTTTCGTAAAACATTGCTTAAGTCGGTAAGATTTGGCACTTCCACTCTTGGGTTGGTCGGAATTTCAGCAATGATAAAAGGAACGGCATCTTGTGCAGCAATGTTGCTTAATACAGTATCAATGCTTTCTACCATATCGTTGTTTCCATCCACTGCAAAATCAACAACTTCAACATTGTTTAAACAAGCAGCCACACGTCTTGCTTGGTCGTTCGTACCGCCATAACAGTTCGGAGGCACCACAATTTTGATGTCTTTTCCTGCATGATTTTCAAGAGCATAATCGATGAGTCCCATTACAATGGCATATTGAATTGAAAGTCCGCTCGAACCCACCAAAGCCTTGGTATGGGTGTTGGTAATTTCATTGATAAGTTTTGTAACCTTCGCCTTGTTTTGTGCTACGTCAGTAACGACAGCATCATACGGTTCATCGATAAGACCTTTCAACGCTTTGAACGAATTCGCAGGCGTCATGGCAATCGTTTCTCTTCGTCGTACATGCTGTATTTCTGGAATATAAGCATCGTTTTGCTCACCGTTAACGACTACAAAACTTCCTAGCTCTGGGTGAGTATTGATATAGAAGTCAACATTGGTGGGGATCGTAAAATCACAAATAGCTTCTTGTTCAACAATAAGTACCGTGCTACCGTCAAACTCAGGAATAGCCTCAAGGCTATCAACTTTTTTTAGCTCAAACTGATATCCGTACACATGGTTAAGTACTTCGGAATCAAAAGACGCAGGTAATGCACTCGTATAGACTATTTGCGTGTTTTTGTTGGCTAATAAATTAGCTCTTAGTACCGCCAATACGGGAATGGTTTGCGACGAAAAACTAATGATATTTTCTGGGTTGGTACGATACAATTTAGCAAGCGTCCACTCCAAAACCGAAGATAAAGGGTGTCCTAAACGGATATAGTCGTATGCGGTAGGTAATGCACGCAATGCATTAGTAGTTGCATTGTTGTTATTATACAAATTTTCAAACTGCTCTAAAAACTGTGTTTTGGCTAGTTTTTCTTCGTAGATATCCAGTCGGTGAGTGGTTAAGTTTAACCAATCTGCTGGCATATTCTGAAGTACATTTTTTATATAATTACGTAGTTTGTCGTCTTGCATTTACGGTGTTTTTTAAGAAGCTGCAAGATACGGTAATTTGAGATTTTGGGAAAGCGTTGTAACTGCTAAATCTATTAAAATATATAAAAAAATCATTTTATAGTCGATTAAAAAAATAGCCTCAAGATTTATTTTTCTATCAGAATATAAACATGTAATATTTACATATTTTATAACCTTCCTTATAGGGATGTACTTATACTAGAAAAATAGCGAAATATGTTCTTGAAAAGCGAACCATAGTTCACTTTAAAATTAGTTGAAGCAGATACATGGATAAGATTTTTTTGGATCATAACAAGGATAATCACAAACATCTGTAGAACCTGTTATATTCTTTTTCTGTTCTTTGCTTAATAATTGTACTCCTTCAAAATTTAAAATAGACTTTAACATAATGTAATTTTTTAAAAATTTCTAATTACTATAAAGAAAACAAAATTTAATGAGAAAAACAAGTTTAGTTTTAAAAAACAATTAGCTATAGTGCATAAAAACTACAGCAACTAATCAAATTAAATTTACCCAGCCCTAGTCCCATTTGTTTTTAGTTTATTGTGGTTTAGTTTTTTAAAGCATCAATTACTTTGTCAAATCGACTGTCCATGCACACGCTCAAATCAGTTGTCATAAACTTTCCGTCTAAAAATAGGCTAAAAATGGTCGCAGGACTTGGTGCACTTTGGGCTTCTTCTATAGTCTGGATTTTAATTACTTTCAATGGTAGATTTCTGTTTGCTGCCGTTTCTACCAACGATTCTTTAGCGTGAAATTCAGCAAAAGGACATCTGTTGGAATAATATACCACGATTCCGTTTTTATCAGAACATTCGCCACTTTTTACAGATTCATTAAATTTTGGATTTTCTGCACTTTTGTCAAACTTCATTGCTAATAAACTAAATCCGCTTGAAATTCTTTCAACTTCTTCAAATCCTTGTTTTAAGAACCATTTCGTGTCGCTCATAAAATGGAATTTCTTCGTGCCTACTACAGTTACAAGTCCATTTTTACCTTGTTCTTTTACGTCATCAATTGCAGACTTAAGGAGTGCCTTTCCGTATCCATTTTTCTTGTACCTGCCTGACACCCAGAAGCAGTTGATATTTAAGTAATTGGGTGCAGTAATTGGAATCCAAGCAGATTCGGCTGGTCCGTATTCAATAAAAACCTTTGCTCTTTCGTTAAGTCGTCTAAAAACATATCCATTGTTAAACTCTCTTTTCAGCCAATTCTTTTTAGCTTGATAGCTGTCAGCACATTTTTTATCAGATATGGCACAGCAAATGTGTTCTGATGCAATGTTGTTTGCGTTCAATTCAATAAAGTTTTCCATTTCATTTCAGTTTTTAATGAAGCCTAATAGCGTGAACATCCGTCGTTTTAACAAACTGATATTGTCCGATAGCTAAGTTATCGTTTTAGAGGGTAAAAATCAAATTAAATTTACCCAACCCCTAGTTCCATTCTTTAGAAAATAACTCACCCGATAAACTAAATTTTGTGCAGTCAATTTAAAAAACAAACGATAGATGTTAAATTAAAAGAAAAACCAACCGTATAGCACATGGTGGTTTGATTAAAAATTGGCACTAAACAATTATAAGTCATTGATTTTTAAGAAAACCTTTGTACATTAGTCGGCTTAACAACACAACAACAGTACAAATAAAAAGTAAGATGAATTTAGTAAAGCGAAACTTCGTTTTCGATTTCGATAGTACACTAACCAGTGTAGAAGCATTAGATGTTTTAGCCGAAATTACCTTAAAGACAAACCCTAAAAAAGATGAAATTCTTAAGGAAGTAACTCAAATCACGAATCAAGGAATTGATGGAGAAATGTCTTTTACAGAGTCCTTAGAAAAGCGTATTCGATTGCTAAAAGCAAAAAAGACCGATTTACCAATACTCATTGAGAAATTGAAGCAACAAGTGTCTCCTTCCATAGAAAGAAATAAAGAGTTTTTTGAGCTATTTTCTGAAGATATTTATGTGATTTCGGCAGGCTTTAAAGAATTTATAGAGCCTATCGTTGCAGCGTACAATATTCCTCCAGAAAGAGTATACGCTAATACTTTTGAATTTGATGAAGATGGATTTATTGTTGGGTTTGATACTGAAAATCCACTCTCGCAGCATAACGGAAAGATAGCTTGTTTAAAATCTTTAAATTTAGAGGGTGAAATACAAGTAATTGGTGATGGCTATAGTGATGCAGTTACCAAAGAAGCAGGTGTTGCCGATACTTTTTTTGCATATACAGAAAATGTATCGAGAGATAAAACAATTGCCAATGCCGACCATGTTACCCCAAATTTAGATGAATTTTTATATGTTAACAAATTGCCTAGAAACTTATCCTATCCAAAGAATAGAATAAAGATTTTATTATTAGAAAATGTGCACTCTGATGCTTTTACCAAGCTATCGAGCGACGGATTTTCTGTAGAAACCATTTCTAGAAGTTTGTCAGAAGATGAGTTGATAGAAAAGTTAAAAGACGTTCATGTGCTAGGAATCCGTTCTAAAACACAAGTAACCCGTAAGGTTATTGAAGCTGCTGAAAAATTAATGGTGGTATCTGCTTTTTGTATAGGTACTAAACAAATCGATTTAGAAGCGTGTAAAGAGAATGGGGTAGTGGTTTTTAATGCGCCGTATAGTAATACCCGTTCAGTAGTAGAATTAGCGATTGGAGAAATTATTATGTTAATGCGTAGTGTATTTCAGAGGAGTACAGAAATTCACAACGGGCAATGGAATAAAACAGCAGAAGGATCAAGAGAAGTTCGTGGTAAAAAGTTAGGAATTGTTGGGTATGGAAACATCGGAAAACAATTATCGGTACTGGCAGAAGCTTTAGGAATGGATGTGTACTATTATGATGTAGAAGATAAACTTGCTTTAGGAAATGCTACCAAAATGAATTCTTTAAAAGAACTGCTGAATATTTCTGATGTAGTTACATTGCACGTAGACGACAATTCAGCAAACAAAAATTTTATAGGGAAAGAAGAAATTGCCCAAATGAAAGACGGCGTTCATTTAGTGAACCTTTCTCGTGGATTTGTAGTAGATGTTGAAGCCTTGGTTGAAGGATTAAAATCGGGTAAAATTGCTGGTGCAGCGGTGGATGTATATCCTGAAGAACCCAGTAAAAATGGTGAGTTTTATACCGAATTGAAAGGCTTAGATAATGTAATTTTAACTCCGCATGTAGGAGGAAGCACTGAGGAAGCACAAAAAGATATTGCTGATTTTGTTCCGAATAAAATCATGGCATACATTAACTCTGGAAATACGGTAGATGCGGTTAATTTCCCAAATATTCGCCTACCAAAGCATAAAAATGCACACCGTTTTTTACATATTCATAAAAACGTACCTGGTGTCATGGCGAAAATCAACAAAGTATTAGCAAAATATGAATTAAATATTACCGGACAATACCTATCTACCGATGAAAAAGTAGGATATGTTATTACCGATGTAGATAAAGAATACAATCAAGAAGTAATTACAAAACTTAAAAAGGTTGAAGGAACGATAAAGTTTAGAGTATTGTATTAAAGTCTCTGATATTAAACTTCAATACAAAAGCACTGTTTTAGTCTAAAACAGTGCTTTTGTATTTTTATGAATTGATATGATTTTCTAAATAAATAATAAGTATTGTTTTTTACTTAAGAGAATCGATGTTTGATTGAATAGACCAAGCAAAGTCTAGCATCAATCTATTTTTAAATATAGAGTCTTTGTAACTCAAATATCTGTCTCCGATATATGGCGGTGCGTTATAACCTTCAGAAGGCTTTCCATTCGTTTTTATTGCAGCTGCCATATGACAACTCATACAATTAGAGGTAGCTCCAAGATTGGTGCTGATTTTATTGCCATTATTTACGACATAACTCATTTCTTGATTAAAGACTTTTGTGCCAAACCCAGACTCTAAATAGGGGTTGAAACCTACTACAATACCTCCTTCATTTTTTCCACCAATATAAGGTTGTGCCGGAATGACCATCGAATAGGCAATATCCATAGCATAGTGATTGGCAGCGCCATGTAAATCAATACCATTTTTTGCAGAAGCAATGTCATTTGAGCTAGGTATTGAAGGGGTTAAAGGACTGGCAGACCACCAAAAAGTTTGCCATACCCAACGTTTAATTTCTTTAGTTCCCACATGCATAGCAACAAGAACAGCGATGTCGTTACTTCTGGCTTTTTCTGAGTCATCGGTTATATTGTTTTCGCTGTTGTAAGAATCCGCTAAAGCCTGATCTATACGGAAGTGAATAAAGTCGTTTAAATAATAGGTGTTTTCTGCTGTCATTTTACCACTATCATAATCAATACGACCATTTGGATTGCTTTTGTCTTCTTTTGTATTTACATAAATACGAGATTTCCAATCTTTTTCAGGATATCCATCTTCCAAATATTTAGGGCCAGGCCAAGCTTCCATAGTGTATATTCCTTCATTATTTAACTTGTTTTGAGTAATTATTTTGTACACTGGTTTGATGGTAATTGCCTCTGAAGGAAAATCAGGTATTTGACTGTACGTACTTGCTTGTAACTTTTTCAAAGTAGACAAGTAAAAAATTTTGTTGTCAAGCGCATATTTTTCGGCAGCCTCATTATAGGCCACAACCTCAACAACCTTCGTATCGCTAAACACTTGACTGTTGAGCTTTGCATGTAAAAACTGATTAGGTTTGTTAAATTTTAAACTAATCAAACTTTTTTTGTCTGAATTGTTTAGTTTATCTAAAATTTGAGATGGGCTAGACCATGTTTGGTATCGTAACTTACCATCGTTAACTGGAGAAGTTAAATGTTTCCAAATATACCAACTATGCTTATACATAGCGTTAAAATTGTTGGCTTTAATCCAGTTGTTAACAGTCGTAGAATCTGTTGGATATTCATAATTGTCGGTTATAGCTGCATAGTTGTTTTTAGTTTTCTTCTCTGTACAGTTAAAAAATAAGAGCGAAACAAAAAATAGTACGTATATTGTTTTTTGTGGTTTCATGAAAGATTAAATTTTGGTTAACAAGCAAAAATTACTCACTATATATGAATCATAGACTTTAAATTGCACGAGCGTTGATAATTCAAGAATTAAAGGGGGAAATTCGGTCTAATAGAAGTTGTTTTTAAGACAACCTATCAATATTGTCTAGTTTTTTTTCTATTTCAGTGGCCCCTTTTTGCAATATTTCGATATACCTAGCAACATTTTTCATCTTAAATCGGCTAGAAGGTCCAGATGCGCTAATACCCGCAATTATTTTTCCCTTTTTATTATAAATAGGAATGGCGATGCATACCAAACCGAGTTCTGACTCTTCAAGGTCTAAGGCATACCCTTGCTGTTGAATTTGTGTAAACTCTTTTTTAAGTTTTGAGCTAGCTGTAATTGTATTGTTGGTAAATGATTGTAATTTAGTTGAGTTAAAAAAAGCATCCTGAATTTCTGGCAAACAAAAAGCTAAAAGTAACTTTCCAATAGCACTCCCGTTAACAGGAGCATAAGAGCCAACCGAGGTGCTTATTTTGAGTCCTTGTAAACTATCAGCTTTATTTATGTGAAATACTTCATGCTCTCTTAAAATACCTAATAAAACCGTTTCTTGAATTTCTAAAGCAACTTTTCGCATAGGTTCGTTGGTTAGATTTTTTAGCGATTTGTATATAGAAACACGATTTCCTAACTCAAATAACTTGCTTCCTAACTGATATTTTTCATTGTCGTTTTGTTGTACCACATTTAACGAAACTAATGTGCTGAGCAATCGATATACAGTACTTTTATTATAGCCTGTTTTAGCAGCTAATTCTCTAACCCCCCAAGAAACTTTTTTCATCGGTAAAAGCTTCCAATACATAAAAAGCTTTTATAATAGATTTATTTAAGTTTTTTTCAAAATCGCTCATATTTTCGACGTAATTTCTTGATAAAGTAAGAAAAATGTATAAATTTATAGAATCCACCTTAAAAAGTAAAGTGATTTTAAGTTATTTGTAAATAGTCTGCCAAGTTATGTTTTAATTATTTAGTTTTATCTAGTTATTTATACTAAAATGGGGAAAATAATTTCTGTTTGTAACCAAAAAGGAGGCGTAGGAAAAACAACTACATGTGTTAATCTTTCAGCAGCTTTAGGAATGTTAGAGCATAAGGTTTTGGTTATTGATACAGACCCTCAGGCAAATGCTTCTGTAGCATTTGGGTTTTCTTCGATAAAACTAAATAATCCAGCGCTTCAGTTTATGGATATTACGTCTGTTATTACCAATAATATTATAAAAACCAATTGTCCTAATGTAGATTTGTTGCCTTTTTGTGAAGATGTAAACTTTTTCAAACGAACACCAGAAATATCGAAATTTAAAAAAGCATTGGAAAGCATTCGTAATTTATACGATTATATTATTATTGATTGTGTTCCTTTTTTAAAGACCGAAAACATAGATATTTTGATGAGCTCAGATTCAACAATTATTCCAGTACAGTGTGATTATTACGCACTAGAAGGTTTGCATAAAGTTTTAAAAACAATACGTTTTGTTCAAAAAAAGCTACATCATAATTTGCATATTGAAGGTCTTTTGTTAACTATGTTTGACAAAAGATTAAATATGTCTAAAGACATTGTAAATTATATGCGTAGCTATTTTGGAGAGTTAGTTTTTGAGGCGATTATACACAGGAGCTCTAAAATTACCCAAGCACCAAGTTATGGACAAAGTGTTTTAGAATACGATATTAGTAGTGGTGGAGCTAAAGACTATTTGCAGTTGGCGAATGAAATTATAGCAAAAAAATCAATCATAAAAAATGCAGATGAAGATGTTGAAATTCCTAAAGAAAAAGAAAGTGTTTTTAATGATAGAGAACTTTCTAAAACATCTGGTTCTGAAGCAAAAAACAATTTTTTATTTGAAAAAATGCTTAAGAATGTCAAGGTAGATATTAAGAAAACAACACCTTCATTTTTGAAAAAGTTTGATGCACTACTCAATTTAAATAAGTCTGATGTAGAAAAAATAATGGGGCCCTGTCATAAAAACCATTATGGTAATGTGTGGATATATAAAATTAATAAAACCGCTATTTTTAGAAAAAGATATGTATACATCTATTTTAAAAACGATGTGGTGTCTCATTATGCAAAAAAATGGTTTAGCAGCAAGATGTTATAATAAATTTGATGTCAGAAAATCACAAAAACTACTGTTTAAAAGAATTAGCAAGATAACCTTATAATCTCATAGCATATACACCTAAGCTGGCAATTGCTATTTTAAAGTTTTCTATAAAATTTTCAAAGAGAGGGTTGTTTTTTTAAATCTTCTAAAAAAAATAAAAATATAGGAATACATTTCATAAAAAATACATATTTTTATAAAACACCGTTTTACTATATGAAACACTTTTAATTTTATTTTAAGTTGAAAATAAAGTATCTTTAGTGTTTCTAAAATGGTTTTATTAAGATAGATAAGCATGTATAAACCAACACTCGACTACGCACAACAACTAGATAAAGAAGACAACTTATCTCATTTAAGAGCACAGTTTTATATTCCGAAAGATACAAAAGGGAATGATTGGTTGTATTTTACAGGAAACTCTCTTGGACTGCAACCAAAACAAACACAACAATACATTCAACAAGAACTAGACGATTGGGCAAAATATGGAGTTGAAGGACATTTTGAAGCCAGAAATCCATGGATGCCTTACCATGAATTTTTAACTAATTCGATGGCAAAAATTGTAGGAGCAAAACCCTTGGAAGTAGTAGTGATGAATACCTTAACGACTAACTTACACTTGTTAATGGTGTCGTTTTACCAACCTACTAAAACAAAATATAAGATAGTCATTGAGAGTGATGCCTTTCCTTCAGATAGATATGCTGTGCAATCACAATTAGAATTTCATGGATTTGATGCAGAGGAAGGATTGATAGCGTGGAAACCACGTGAAGGTGAGGAATTGTTACGTATAGAAGACCTAGAAAAAATAGTAGACGAACAAGGTGATGAAATAGCGCTGTTGTTAATCGGAGGTGTGAATTATTATACAGGTCAGTATTTAGATATCAAACGAATTGCTGAAATAGGACACGCTAAAAACTGTATGGTAGGGATTGATTTAGCACACGGTGCAGGAAATATTTCTCCAGAATTACACGATAGCGGAGTAGATTTTGCGGCTTGGTGTACCTATAAATATCTCAACTCTGGTCCAGGAAGCTTAGCAGGATTGTTCGTGCACGAAAAACATGCACATAACAAAGAATTGCCACGTTTTGCTGGTTGGTGGAATCATAATAAAGAAACCCGTTTCAACATGCGTCAACCATTTGACGTTATGCCAGGAGCAGAAGGATGGCAGTTGTCGAATCCGCCTATTTTATCGATGGCAGCCATTAGAGCCTCGTTAGACATGTTTGAAGAGGTGGGAATGCCAGCTTTGCGAGCAAAATCAGAGAAATTAACAGGATATTTTGAATATTTAATCAACCAGATTGATACGGATAGGATTAAAATCATAACCCCGTCAAATCCAAAAGAAAGAGGATGTCAATTATCCATTCAAGTACAGAACGCCGATAAAAGCTTACACCAAAAACTAACCGAAAACAATATCATTACCGATTGGAGAGAGCCTGATGTCATTCGTTGTGCACCAGTACCTATGTATAATAGTTTTGAGGATGTGTATAGAATGGTAGAAATTTTAAAAACCTTGTTATAAAACAAGTAAGGCGTCATAACGAGGAAGGTAATGACGAAGTTATCTCATAAAAACAAAGAGATTGCCACAGCAAATTAAAATTTGCTTCGCAATGACAAATACAAATGAATAATAAAGACAACATAGTAATTATAGGTGCTGGTTTATGCGGAAGTTTATTAGCACTTCGTTTAGCACAAAGAGGGTATAAAGTTGATGTATATGAAAGCCGTCCAGATTTACGCGTTACAGATATTTCAGCAGGACGTTCTATCAACTTGGCATTATCTGACCGTGGATTCAAAGCGCTTCGTTTATGTGGCGTAGAAGAAAAAGCTCGTGAAATTTGTATTCCGATGTATGGACGCCTAATGCACGATAGAGAAGGGAACACCTTTACATCTAACTATTCGGGCAGAGAAGGAGAGTATATCAATTCTATTTCACGTGGCGATTTAAACGGAATTTTGTTAACTGAGGCAGAGAAACACGAGAACGTAAACATTTATTTCAATACGGAGTGTACCTCTGTAGATATAGAAAATACCATAGCGCATTTTAAAAATCAGGACACAAAAGAAGAATTTTCAGTAGATGGAACGGTGATTTTTGGTACCGATGGCGCTGGATCTTCATTGAGAAAGAGTTACTATTTAGAAAGAAAATTTTTGTTTAGCTATTCACAGAATTTCTTAACGCACGGGTACAAAGAGTTAGAAATTCCAGCAGACAAACGAGGAAAGCATCAGATAAGTAAAGACCATTTGCATATTTGGCCACGTGGAGAGTATATGCTAATTGCGTTGCCAAACTTGGATGGAAGTTTTACCGTAACCCTATTTTTAAGTTACGACGAAGGAGCGTACAATTTCAATAACTTAACTTCTGAAGAAAAAATTACGGAGTTTTTTGAAAAAGAATTTTCAGATGCGTTAGAGTTGATTCCGAGTATAAAAGACGAGTTTTTCAACAATCCTACAGGAGCTTTAGGAACGGTAAAATGTTCACCTTGGCATTATCAAAATAAAACCCTGCTAATGGGAGATGCGGCACATGCGATAGTTCCTTTTTACGGACAAGGTATGAATGCTTCTTTTGAAGATGTTACGGTTTTTGATGCAATTTTAGATACACACGAAGGAGATTGGCAAGCTACTTTTAAAGTGTATGAAAAAGCACGCAAAAAAGATACCGATGCGATTGCAGATTTAGCGATTGACAATTTTTATGAAATGCGCGATCATGTTGCCAATCCGTTATTTAAGCAAAAGAGAAAATTAGAAATGGATTTAGAAGAAACGTTTCCAAATCAATATTTTTCAAAATACTCAATGGTGACTTTTAATGAAGAGATTCCCTATGCAGAAGCAATGAAAAAAGGACGTGCACAAGACAAAGCCTTGTTAAATATGGTAGCCCATAACGATTTAGATGCTATTACCGATTTGAGCGAAGTATTAAAAAAAGTACAAGAAGAAACCAATGAAATCTTAGAAGAAGATGAAATAGCGGGGTTAAGATAGTTTATTTTAGCCCTCTTTTAAGTTTAAAAAACTCTTGTTCTAAAAAAGAAAGCTTGTCTTCAACAGAGAAATTGAAATCAGGAACTCTTCTAAAAAACACATATCGTATTTTCCATACTTCTTTAATTTCTTTGATAGAAAATGTTTTATCAGGTACATTTTTATGATCAGCCCTTAATACAATCGAATCATTGGTACAGTATAATCTTCGCAGGATCAATTCACCTTTAGCAAGGGTAAGTGCCAGTTCTCCGTTGTTTAGCTTTTTAATGATGTTGTTAGGTACAAATTCTCCTATTACCATATCTTTTGGATACAAACCACTGTCATGATTCGCCATTTCTAAATTTGTAACGGTGTATGCCCTGAATTTTTTTTGAGGATTAATAGGTAGTTGAATTTCAGGTAAATCATTAATAAATGCAGGTTTATTATAATGTTCAAGATATTGTGCGATTGTATTTTCGGTAATGCAAGGAATTTTAGCATAGGTTTCTTTCGGAGTGTCGCCAGATTCAAGAGTTAAATTTTCTTTGAATTGGAGTAAATTATTAACGGTAAGCTCTGAAGTTAATAGATTGTCTATCGGAATGCTAAAATAATTAGCAATTTTGATAATGGTATCAATCTTTGGTTCGCTTCTTCCTTCCTCGTAAGCCCCCAGTGTAGCTCTCTTTAAGTCAAATATTTCAGCAAATGCCTGTTGGCTCAAGCGTTTTACTCCTCTAATTTTTTTTATGTTTTTACCAAAAAATGACATATTTTGCTAATTTTATTTGCTAATTAATTTTAAATACGTATATTTGAGCAAACAATATTAGCTAATAAGTTTTGTTTTTGCTATTTTTTTTAGTTAAAAATTTAAAAAATGTATTGTGTAATTAAAAATTGTTAAAATTATGGTGTTAATAATAGTGTACTTAGGGTCTTTAGTTTTAGAAACTTTTTTGTAATATTATTGCTTAAAAAGAGAGCTATATTAAATTAATCAAACTACTTAAAAATGAATGAATATTTCAGTAAAATAAAAGGTTTTTTACTTGAGTTAAATTTCAATATCACAAGAGAAAACCTAAACGATGGGATTTTTGTTATAGAAAAAGAAAACGAAGGAATTAAAAATTTAATTATAGGAGTTGCAGACCCTATTATAATTTTTGAGCAATATATATTTAAAATCAAACAGCCAAATCAAGATGTTTTTAAAAGTTTATTGCAAAAGAATAGAGATATAATACACGGAGCTTTTGTGCTAGATGAAAGTGGTGAACGTGTTATTTTTAGAGATACGCTTCAGTTAGAAAATTTGGACGCAAATGAATTTGAAGCAAGTTTAAATTCGCTTAGTTTGCTGCTAAGCGAGTATTCAGACCAAATAATTAACTTTTCAAAATATTAAAAAACAAAAGATGAATTTTTTTAAAAGACTTTTTAAAATAGGGCAATCTGAGGCAAACTCTGCTATAGATAAAATGGAAGACCCTATTAAAATGACAGAACAAGGAATTAGAGATTTAAAATTAAATCTAGAAAAAAACTTAGAATCGCTGGCGCAGGTAAAAGCGTTAGCAATACGAGCTAAAAGCGATGTAGAAGAATTAACTTCTAAGGCGCAAGATTACGAACAAAAAGCCATTTTAATTTTGAAAAAAGCGCAAAAAGGAGCTATAGAAACTTCTGAAGCAGACCGACTCGCAAAAGAAGCTTTGATACAAAAGGAAGAAATGCATCAAAAAATTACCATGGCAAAAAAAGAAATGGTTCAATTTAATACTTCGGTGAGTCAATTAGAGCATAATGTTCAAGAAATTAAGCAGAGTATTAACAAATGGGAGAACGAACTAAAAACATTAAAAGCAAGAGTTAAAGTCTCAAAAGCAACTAAAAACTTAAACAAGCAAATGGCAGATATCGACAGCGCAAGTACAGTTTCTATGCTTGAACGTATGAAAGATAAAGTACGCCAAGAAGAAGCTTTAGCAGAGGCGTATGGAGATATCGCTAAATCTTCTAAGTCCTTAGACCAAGAACTGTCAGAAGCTGCCGATGAAACAGAAACTTCTGCTGAAGAAAGTTTGTTGAAACTAAAAGAAAGTTTAAAAATAAACGATAAAGACGCATAACATTGAACACTTTTACTGATATTATTTTTTCGCCTGTAAACCTACCCTTAACAATTTTAGTAATGATTCTGTTGTTGTACTGGGTAGTAACGATGATATCTGGAATTGATTTTGACTTAGATGTTGATGTCGACGTAGATGTAGATATGGATGCCGATTTCGATATCGATTCAGATTCAGGTATTGAAGGCGGAAATGCAGATTTTCACGATGTTTCAAACGCAGAGGTTACCAAAGAAGACGTACTAAAAAACAGAAAGAAACCATTAAAATGGTGGCAAGTTTTTCTCATTTATTTCAACTTTGTAGGGTTGCCATTCATGTTCACCTTTACCTGTTGGATTTTTATCTGGTGGATTTTAACAGCGGTGCTAACCGTATTGACAGGTAGTATAAACAATAGTTTTGGTTTTGTGTTAATGCTGGCGGGATTCCTTCCTTCGTTATTCATCAATAAAATATTTACAACGCCATTTAAAAGTTTTTTCAAAAATTTGAACCAGCATGGTGATGCTCCTATCGATATTGTAGGTAGAGTGGGAGTTTCTTTGTCTAACATCAAGGACAAAAAATTAGGTTCAGCAGAAGTAAAAGCAGAGGGCACTCATTTATCAATTAATATTAAATCGTTGGACGGAAGTCCGATCCAATACAGAGAGCAAATCTTGATTATCAAACAAAGCCAAGACAAATCTTTTTATTATGCACAATCATATATCAATTAACAACAAATAAAAAAAAGAACTATGACAAACAGTTTATTACAAATTATCGGAACAGGAATAGGGCTAATTCTATTTCTTATTATTCTATACTTTGCTATCATAGCAATGTTCTACAAAAAAGTACCACAAGGACAAGCCTTGGTGCGTACTGGTTTTGGAGGAACTAAAGTAGCAACCGATAAAGGAATGTACGTAATTCCAGTGTTTCACAGAGTAGAAATCATGGATATTTCTGTAAAGAAAATCCAAATAGAACGTTTAGGTAACGACGGATTGCTTTGTAAAGATAATATGCGAGCCGATATAAAAGTTGCCTTTTTTGTAAGAGTAAATAACGAGGTAGAATTCATTAAAAAAGTAGCTCAAACCATAGGTTGCGACAGAGCGTCGGATATTTCGACATTAGAAGATTTATTTGAAGCTAAGTTTTCTGAAGCATTAAAAACAGTAGGTAAAAAGTTTGATTTTACAGAGTTATATGAAGCTCGTAGAGAATTTAGAGATGAAATTGTAGATATTATTGGAACCGATTTGAATGGCTACACGCTTGAAGATTGCGCAATCGATTACTTAGAGCAAACCTCAGTATCGTATTTAAAAGCAGATAATATTTTAGATGCCGAAGGAATCAAAAAAATTACCGAATTAACTGCTGCACAGAATATCAAAGCAAACTTGATTAAAAGAGATGAAGAAAAAACCATCAGAAAGCAAGATGTAGAAGCACGTGAGGCTATTTTAGAATTAGATAAACAATTGGCGGAAAAAGAAGAGCAACAAAAACGAGAAATTGCCAATATTAGAGCTCGCGAAGAAGCAGAAATATTAAAAGTGAATCAAGAAGAGCTGTTAAAATCTGAAACAGCAAGAATAGCAACAGAAGAAAAAGTACAGGTTGCTGAAGAAAATAAACAACGCCAAGTTATTGTAGCAGCTAAAAATAAATTGCGTACCGATGTAGTGGAAACCGAAAGAGTAGAGAAAGATAGAATGTTAGAAGCCACTGAGCGCGAACGTATTGTTACACTAGCCCAAATCGAAAAGGAAAAAGTAGTTGAAGTAGAGAAGAAGAATATACAAGATGTTATTCGCGATCGCGTAACCTTAGAAAAAGGAGTTGTTCAAGAGCAAGAGAATATGAAAGATATTCAGGCATTTAAAACAGCAGAAAGAGAAAAGCAAGTAACCATTACGTTAGCAGAAGCAAAAGCCCAAGAAGATTTAATTAAAACGATTAAAGAAGCAGAGGCACAAAAAGAGGCAGCAAAACAAAAGGCTGAAGAAATTAATATTGAAGCACAAGCACATAAAGAAGCAAGTGAAAAAGAAGCAGAGGCTCGTAAAACATTAGCCGATGCAAAAGCAAAAGAAGAAGCTACTTTAGGAATGTCTGAAGCACAAGTAATGCATGCGAAAGCAGATGCTAGTGAACGATTTGGTACTATGGAGGCTCTTATCATAGAGAAGAAAGCGAAGGCAGAGGCAGTAGGAATTGAAGCCAAAGCAGAAGCCTTGAGAAAAGAAGGAATGGCTGAAGCAGAAATTATCAGAGAAAAAGCCTTAGCAGATGCGGCAGGAATTGAAGAGAAAGCAGCAGCAATGAAAAAACTTGATGGAGTTGGTAAAGAGCACGAAGAGTTTAAATTGCGTCTTGAGAAAGATTTAAAAGTAGACTTAGCACATATCAACATCCAAAAAGACATCGCAGATGCTCAAGCCAATGTGATTGCGCAAGCTTTAAAATCTGCTAAGATTGATATCGTAGGTGGAGAAACAATGTTCTTTGAGCAAATAATGGGACAAATTACCAAGGCGAAAGGATTGGATAAGATGATAGAAAACAGCACCAATTTACAGGAGGTAAAAGACGCCATACTAAGTAGTGATGATGTAAAAGGAAACTTAATGGAGCGGATAAGAGATTTTGGCGTGAAATACGGAATATCTTCTGAAGATATTAAAAACGTAACGATTGCAAATTTACTAATGACCCTGAAACAAAGAGCTACCTCTGATGAAGATCAAACATTTTTAAGCAATCTCTTTAGCCTAGCAAAAGGTTTAGATATTTCTAATAAAAAAATGAGTTAGAAGAATACCTGTCTCCGAGTATTGACTTTTCAATACTCGGAACTTGTTTAAGGTGTTTTAAAAATTAATTTTAACTCGTATTTTGTATGGATAATCAACAACTTGATGGCGGAACTTATGAGATTATTCAGAGTCGTCTTCAAAAACAAAAAAAAGAGCTACTTGATAGGTTACAAAGATTAAATGACGCTAGAAAGCATGTATTTGGTACTATTGAAACGAAGCTAATTGCCAACGATAGAATCAATACAGAAAATAACTGTATCGCGAGAGATATCGTTTCTCTGGGAAATACGTCAATCTTTGGATACAATGTTCACTTCGGACTAAGAACAGACATTCAATTATCAGATGTTTTTAGTGCCTATGAGTTTAAAGAGAATCGCTTTCAGCCTAAGTCTCTAGACTTTCTATATAACGAAACTTTTATAACCGATTTCACGAATTTATATAAATATTATCGAAATACCATTTTTGCAAAATTTGCAATCATCGATAATTACCTTCACATGGTTTTTCAGCTAAGTGAGAATAAAACGGATATAAAAACCTTTAAATGGTTTATTAAGGAAAACGAACTAGTCTATGTCGATAATAGAAGCGAACACGAATACAAGTTTCCAAAACAACACGAATTTAACTGGCAAGAAGTAACCAGAGATATGCACCGTTATGGTACGCATTCTCATATTTCTATTTTAGATAAAGTTTTTGTTGAAACCATTGGAGGAGACTTAACGATTAAGATAGAAGACAATACAGATGAAGGAAAAGGAATTCTTGAAGAACCAGTAGAACATATCGATCAAACATTAGATGATGGTCAGTTTCGCTATGCAGATTTAGGAAACCTTATTTTACTTGAAATAAAACCATTTCAAGAAGAAGCACGTTATTTTATTTATAACCACAAATTACAAGAAGTTCAAAAAGTAGACAGCATTAAAGACTGTGCGGTATTGCTGCCAGATGACCAAGGGCTTATTTTTCCTAACGGATATTATTTACAAACAGGCGAGTATAAACTTTTTGAAAATGATACTAAAAAAGTAAAGTTTCAAGAGAAAATAGTATCTCCTAACGGAGAAGACTTTTTATACGTGTTTTATGCAACAATAAGAGGGTTATACATTTTAATGTCTTACAATATCATTGAACAAGAGGTAAAAACACCAATTATTTGTAACGGCTTTACGATTTTAGAGAATGGAGAATTGTGTTATTTCAAAACAGAAAACGAGCAAACAAAACATCATGTCGTACAGATTTGGCAAACTCCTTATGTAAAAACAGATAACATCCCTTCATTACACAAAGATACCTTGCTGTATAAAATTGGTAATAAAGATATTGTAAAAGCAATGGCAGAGTGCCATGAATTAATAACACTTTTAAACAAAGAAGATAGTTACGCTGGTTTATATAGTGACATCGCTAAAAAATCTAACGATATCAATAGTAGTTATTATTGGATAAATGAACCAGAAACAGAACAATTAAGCATACCAGTTGCCGAAATTAATGAAGCAGCAAATGCTGCTATTGATGAATTTGAAAGGGTAACTCAATTAAAGCAACAAGCAGCCAAAGAAGGCAAGAGTATTCAAGAAAAATCAAATGAACTTTTAAGCAAGATTAAAAGTACTTCTTTTAAGACCATAGAAGATTTTGTTGAATTGTTGAACCAATTACGCGTATTAAGAGGGCAAGTAATCAGCTTAAAAGATGTTCGTTACATAGCCACTGATATCTTAGAAGAAATAGAAAACTCGATTGAAGAACAAAGTACGATTATCTCAAAAAGATGCGTAGAGTTTTTATTAAACGACCAAGCTTTAAAGCCTTACCATAAACGTGTTAAAGAAAAACAGCACGAATTAACAGCTATCAAAAAGGTAGTAGAAGCTAAGAAACTTGAAAAAGAAGTAGACCAAATAACCACAGATTTAGAACTCCTAATTGAAATTGTAACAAATTTAGAAATAGAAGATACTTCCCAATCAACCAGAATTATTGATAATATCTCTTTAATCTTTGCCACATTAAATCAATTAAAAGCAGGGATTAAAAACGCAATTAAAACCTTAGGAAGTAAAGAGGCGAAGGCTGACTTTGCGGCGCAGTTAAAACTCATCGACCAAAGCATCATCAATTACATTGATATGGCTACCACGCCAGAAAAATGCGATGAATACCTAACAAAAATAGCAATTCAGTTAGAGGAAATTGAAGGCAAGTTTGCCGATTTTGAAGAATTTATTTCTTTAATTATAGAGAAGAGAGAAGAAGTACATAATGCTTTTGATGCCCGAAAAAATACCATACTAGAAAAAAGAAACAAAAGAATAGAAGCCTTAAGTGCCGCTTCCGAAAGAATTTTAAAAAGTATAGCAAAAAAAGCACAAAGTTACTCTTCAGTTGAGGATATTAACGGGTATTTTGCGGCTGATTTAATGATTAACAAAGTTAGAGATATTGTTAGTCAATTAAAAGAATTAGAGGCAGTTGGTAAAGCCGAAGCTATAGAAACACAACTTAAAGTAGCTAAAGAAGATGCTTTAAGAAAGTTAAAAGACAAACAAGAACTATACGAAGATGGTGAAAACATAATTCGCTTAGGAAAACATAAATTCGGAGTTAATAAACAACCCTTAGACCTATCCATAGTATATAAAAATCAAACCTTACAGTACCATCTAACAGGAACAAATTTCTATCAAGAAGTTGAAAACGAGATGCTACTCAAGTCTGAAAAATATTGGAATCAAGAACTTGTTTCAGAGAACAATGTGGTGTATAGAGCTTCTTACTTGGCGTATAAATTATTTACCACTCATGCGACAGAAGAATTGTTAAAGCTAAACGAACAAGATTTATTAACACTCATTCAGAAAGAAAGCGGAAACTTGTTTGCAGAAGGATATGTAAAAGGAGTGCATGATATTGATACGTGTAAGATATTACACACGCTAGTTCATAAACATCACGAATTAGGACTATTAATATATGCTGCAAAAATTAGGGGGTATGCCCAATATTTTTGGAACTCTTTGTCTAAAGAAAATCAAGATTACTATCACTTTACGATAAAAGCTTCCGGAGACGTTTTACGATTTTTTCCAGAAAGTAAAGAGTACGACTTCTTAATCGATAAGTTAGAAAAAGAAATAATTGCTTTTTCAGAAGAAACATTATTATTCTCAAAAGAAGCAGCAAAAACAATCGCTAGTTATGTATTCAACCAATTAAGAGCAGCAAATTCATTTGTAGTTAGTGCTATTGCGTTGGGAATAAAAGAAGATTTTATAAAATATCTAACAAAACAAGATGCCTTGCACGTGTTTAAAAGCAATCTTGAAAAAACTACAAATTATAAAGCAAAAATTCAGTTAACGAAACAATGGGTAAGCTCATTTATAGCATCTATTGAAGGAGACGAAAATTATACAGATGAAGTAATTTCGTTATTGCTATTTCACCAAGAGCCGAATGCAGTTTTACATGTAAATCCGCAAGAAATAATTAAAGGACTAAAAGGAGAGCATACGACTATTGTTGAAGGAAACTTTGAATTTAATTATCATAAATTTATTGAAAAGCTAGAAGCTTTTTCAAAAGAAGATGTCCCAAATTTTCTAGCCTATAAAGAAGCCAAGCACCTACTTGTAGAAAATTTAAAAGAAACATTAAAGTTAAATGAATTCAAGCCAAGGGTATTGTCTTCTTTTGTTAGAAATAAATTAATAGATGAGGTTTATTTTCCCTTAATAGGAGATAATTTATCGAAGCAATTAGGTACGGTAGGAGATAACAAACGTACAGATAGAATGGGTATGTTGCTTTTAATATCACCACCAGGTTACGGAAAAACGACGTTAATGGAGTATTTGGCCAATAGGTTAGGACTTGTCTTTATGAAAATTAACGGACCAGCCATAGGACACGAAGTAACATCAGTAGACCCAGAAGCAGCGACAAATTCTGCATCTAGAGAAGAACTCAAAAAGTTAAATCTAGCATTTGAAATGGGAGATAATGTGATGTTGTATTTAGATGACATTCAACACTGTAATCCGGAGTTTTTGCAAAAATTCATTTCCCTTTCTGACGGAACAAGAAAAATAGAAGGAGTTTACAACGGAAAACCTAAAACCTATGATTTAAGAGGAAAAAAGTTTTGCGTAATTATGGCAGGAAACCCCTACACCGAAAGCGGAGATAAGTTTCAAATACCCGATATGTTGGCAAACCGAGCAGACATATATAACTTAGGAGATATTATAGGAGACACCGATCATTTATTTAAACTTAGTTTGATAGAAAATTCATTAACATCGAACCCTATACTACACCAATTAAGTAGTAAGTATTTTGAAGATGTTTACGCCTTGATAGATAGAGTTGAAAACAATACTCAAGAAAATGAGTTGAAAGGAAATCACACGAAACAAGAAGTTCAAGATTATATTTCAGTTTTAGAAAAAGTAATAGCCATAAGAAATACCATCTTAAAAGTGAATAAAACATATATTGAATCTGCAGCAAAAGAAGATCAGTATAGAACAGAACCCTCTTTTAAGTTACAAGGTTCGTACCGAGATATGAACAAATTGGTAGCGAAAGTAGTACCCATAATGAATGACAGTGAGTTAAAAAGATTGGTGTTGTCTCATTATGAAAGCGAGTCTCAAACGTTGACTTCTTCTGCGGAAGCAAATTTATTGAAATATAAAGAGTTGATAGGCGATATATCAGACAATGAAGCGAAACGATGGAGCGATATAAAAGAAATTTTTGTTAAGAATAACAAGTTAAAAGGCTTCGGAAATAAAAATGAAATGGCACAAATATTAAATCAAATGATGTCGTTTTCAGATAATTTAGAAGGAATTAAAGAAGTTTTAAAGAAAGGACTAGAAGGATAAAATGCGTACAGTTATTATTTTATTAAGAGGAATTAATGTGTCAGGTAAAAACAAATTACCTATGACAGAATTAAAAACCCTGTTAGAAGAACTCGGATATCATGATGTAAAAACCTATATCCAAAGCGGAAATATTGTGTTGAAAACTGATGAAACTTTGAAAGACGTAGCAAACAAGATTCACATAAAAATTAAAGAAAAATATAGCTACGATGTTCCTGTGTTGGCAAAAGAAGTAAAAGAAATAGAAGAAATACTTCAAAACAATCCCTATCGTCATGTGCCCGAAAAGCAACGATATCTTACCTTTTTGTTTCATGAAACTCAAATAAATGAAGTAGAAGTAGACGCGAAAGAAGATGAATTCACCATTTTAAAAGATGTAGTTTATGTAAATGCAGTAGGAGGATACGGAAAAACAAAATTGACGAATAATTTTTTTGAAAGAAAGTTAAAAGTTTCAGCAACTACCCGTAACTTTAAGACCTCAAATAAATTAATAGAATTAGCCAATTCGTAAACGTCATTACGAGGAGAGAAATGACGAAGTAATCTTATAAAAAGATTGTTTCAACTTTTAAAAGTTTCGCAATGACGATTAAAAACATAACACATGGACAGTAAAGTCATCAAAGGAAAAGCAATACCTAGAGGGAAATTTCCGCATGTAAAACAAGTAGGAGATTTCATTTATGTATCAGGAACAAGTTCTCGAAGACCCGACAACTCTTTTGAAGGTGTTGAAGTAGATGAATTCGGAACAACCAACTTAGATATTAAAAAACAAACTCGTGCAGTAATCGAAAACATTCGTGATATTTTACAAGAAGTAGGCGCTGACCTGTCAGATATCGTAGATGTGACTTCATTCTTGGTAAATATGAATGACTTTGGAGGCTATAATCAAGTATATGCTGAATATTTTGACTATAACGGCCCTACTAGAACAACCGTAGCAGTACATCAATTACCACACCCACATTTATTGATTGAAATTAAAGTAGTGGCGTATAAAAAAAAGAATAAAGAACCGAGAACCAAGATAAAAGAAGTCTATTTTCTTTTTTCTTTTTTTCTTGAATCTGTAAATGAAATGAACATTAAAAATTACATAAACGGAGAATTGGTAGCACCAGTGGCAAACAATTATATAGACAATCACAATCCATCTATTGGAGAAGTGTATGGTCAAATACCAAATTCTACTACTGAAGATGTTGAAAAAGCATATCAAAGTGCCAAAGCTGCTTTTAAGCAGTGGTCGAATACTACTTTAAATGAACGCAGCAATATTCTATCGAAAATAGCACAGTTAATTCAACAGAAATTACCTGAATTGGCAGAAGCGGAAGCTAAAGATAATGGAAAGCCTTTAAGCTTAGCTACAGCGATTGATATTCCGAGAGCCTCGTCAAATTTTCAGTATTTTGCCGATGCGATTACGCAATTTTCTTCCGAAGCTCACGAAAGTGTTGGTTTAGGAGCCATGAATTTTACGTTGCGTGAGCCTATCGGAGTAGTGGGGTGTATTTCTCCATGGAATTTACCACTCTATTTGTTTACGTGGAAGATTGCTCCTGCGATTGCAGCAGGAAACTGTGTCGTAGCAAAACCTAGTGAAGTTACGCCAATGACTGCTTATTTATTAGGGGAGATTTGTAACGAAGCAGGTTTGCCAAAAGGCGTGTTGAACATAGTCCACGGACTAGGGACTACCACAGGGCAAGCCATTATTGAGCATCCAGATATCAAAGCGATTTCATTTACAGGAGGAACGGCTACGGGAGCGCATATAGCTCGTACAGCAGCACCGATGTTTAAGAAATTGTCGTTAGAGTTAGGAGGAAAAAATCCAAATATCATTTTTGCAGATTGCGATTATGAGAAGATGTTAGAAACTACAGTTCGTTCATCCTTTGCCAATCAAGGACAGATATGTTTATGCGGAAGTAGAATTTTTGTAGAAGAAACGATCTATGAACAATTTAAAAAAGATTTTGTTCAAAAAGTATCACAATTAAAAGTAGGAAATCCTTTTGATGAAGATACTCATATCGGCGCTTTGGTGTCGAAGCCTCATTTAGAAAAGGTAAAATCTTATATTGATATTGCCGAACAAGAAGGAGGTAAAATTCTTTTTGGAGGAAATACAATTACGGTAGAAGGAAGCGAAAATGGCTATTACTTAGAACCAACCATTATTGAAGTTTCCAACAATCAATGTCGATTAAATCAAGAAGAGATTTTCGGGCCTGTAGTGACGTTGATGTCCTTTAAAACAGAAGAAGAAGCCTTAGAATTAGCCAATGATGTGGTATACGGGTTATCATCTACCTTATGGACGAATAATTTAACAAGAACCATGAGTATGTCTAAAAAACTCCATACAGGAATTGTTTGGGTAAATACGTGGTTATTACGTGATTTAAGAACCCCATTTGGAGGTCAAAAAGCAAGTGGAGTAGGACGTGAAGGAGGTTTTGAAGCCTTGCGTTTCTTTACAGAACCCAAAAATGTATGTATAAAATATGAATAAAGCACCAAGATGATAGAACAAAGAACCAAGACAAAATCTCGATTCTTCATTCTTGATTCTTTTTATCTTAAAACAAATGAATTTAAATTTAGAAAATAAGAACGCCTTGGTATGTGGCAGTACCCAAGGAATAGGAAAAGCAGCGGCAATACAATTAGCTGAAGAAGGAGTAGATGTAACCTTAGTAGCTCGAAATGAGGAAAAACTACAAGCAGTGTTAGCTGAATTGAATGAGGTGTCTCAGCACAGTCAAAGACACAACTATATCGTAGCAGATTTTACCAACCCGACAGATTTAAAAGAAAAGTTAGCAGCAATAAATTTGCAGTTTCATATTTTGGTGAACAATACAGGAGGTCCCGCAGGAGGTCCAGTGTTCAATGCTACATTAGAAGAGTTTGAACGCGCTTTTACCATGCACTTAAAATGCAATCATGTATTGGTACAAGCAGTGGTGCCATTTATGAAAGAAGAAGGTTATGGTAGAATTATTAACGTAATTTCTACCTCGGTAAAGCAACCGTTAGATGGCTTGGGAGTTTCGAATACGATTCGTGGTGCAGTGGCTAATTGGAGCAAAACGTTAGCGAATGAACTAGGACAATTCAGCATTACCGTAAATAACGTATTACCAGGTGCTACTGCGACTGAGCGTTTAACAGAAATTATAAATAATAAGGCTGCTAAAACAGGTAAATCGACAGAGGAGGTTGCAGAAATGATGAAAAATGCTTCGCCAGCAAAGCGTTTTGCAAAACCCGAAGAAGTAGCCTATGCGATTGTGTTTTTAGCAAGTGAAAGAGCAAGTTTTATCAACGGAATTAATGTTCCAGTAGATGGCGGCAGAACAAAATCATTATAAATACATTCGAACGTTGCTTGATGGTGAATATTTGAAAAAATAAGTATCTTTAAGAAGTAATTAAATCATAACTCCGATTCGCCCAGTGATGAGTTCCTTCCCCTTGGGGAGGTTAGGAGGGGCATAAAAAATGAGCAAATTAGTACAACCCTTAAATTTTAAAAAGTGGATTGATGAAAACCGTCATTTATTAAAACCACCTGTTGGTAATAAGCAAGTTTGGCAAGACGGAGAATATATTGTAATGGTAGTAGGTGGTCCAAACAACCGTAAAGATTATCACTATAATGAAACACCTGAGTTTTTCTATCAATTAGAAGGAGATATGGTGCTAAAAATCATTGACGACAACGGTAAAATGATTGATGTTGAAATTAATGAAGGCGATATTTATTTGTTGCCAGGAAAAGTGCCACATTCACCACAACGCAAAGCGAATACCGTAGGGTTGGTTATTGAATATCCACGAGATGAAGGTATGATGGATGCCTTAGAATGGTATTGTGAAAGTTGTGGAAATCAATTGTATCGAGAAGAATTTGCGTTAGATAATATTGAAACCGATATGCCTGTAATTTTTGATAAGTTCTATTCTGATAAAGAGAAATGTACTTGCGATATATGTGGTACTGTTATGGAAGCGCCTAATAAGATATAGTAACCTATCGTTTCTAGGAAGACAGCAGATGTAATCAAAATAGAATTGTTAACGCAAGGTGTTCATCGAGCAAAGTCGAAATGATGCCGAAGTCATATCTCAACTTAAAAAACAGGTTACCATAGCCAAAGCCTCACAATCACACACTAAAAATGGAAAAAAGAAAGCTTAGAATAAACGGACATTCACATTTGTTACCTTATCCAGAACAAATTCCGCAGTTTATGAAAGACAAAGGGATTTTTTGGGTGGATAAAGACAGAAAGTTTATGCTGCAAAAAGATTGGAGTCGACCCGTAACAGACTCTAGTTTCTTTTTAGATGAAAAACTGGAATGGATGGAGCATTTTAAAATTGACCATGCGGTAGTTTTAAATCTATCTCAGTTATATGGAAACGGATTGCGTTTAGAAGAAATGAAGCAGGCTCTACGTTTTCAAAACGATTTTAATGCGCGTGTGCAACATGAAAATCCATCGAAATTTACAACCGGTTTCGTAGTGCATCCAGGTTTTGTTCGTGGTGCTTTATGGGAAATAGAACGTTGTGTTGAGGTGTTAGGAATGCGTTTGTTGTGTTTGCCTACCCATTATATGGATACCATTGGTACTTGGCGTTGTATATTCGATGAAGAAAACGAACCTATTTTTGAGTTAGCAAACAAGTATAATTTAGCGGTAGAAATTCATCCGTATGATGGAGAGAAATTCATTAAACTACAAAATACATCGTGGCGTTTTCACTTAATCTGGATGTTGGCACAATGTGCAGATGCCTATCACTTTTTAACGTTAAATGGCTATTACGAAAAGTATCCAAACATGCGTATTTGTTTTGCACATGGCGGTCAGTTAGCACAAATGAATTTGGGTCGACGTATTCAGGGATTTGATGGTAGACCTGATTTGTTTGAGGGTAAGCAGCACCCACGTAAAGCAGTTGGACATAAAAATATTTTCTTCGATACCCTAGTTCACGATACGGGTTCTTTAGAGTTGTTGATTAAAAATCAAGGGTCAAAACAAGTGCTTATAGGATTAGATGATCCGTATCCGTTAGGAGAAATGGAAAGTGAAAATCAGTCATCGTATCCAGGAAAAATTTTAGACTTAGCAATTGAAAGAAGTATTATTAACGAGCAAGAGAAAGATAAAATGTGGGAAGATAATGTATTGCAATGGCTGTTTGGAGACGATGAAAAAGCAAAAAAAGATTTAGTTTCTAAAATCTTACAATAAATGACTGAAGTAACACAGTTTCATAATCTACTACATGTTTGTATTTCTTTTATTGGAGCTGTGTTACTATTAGCAATTTACTACAATATTACCAAGCGATTTAAAGAAGTTTTAGAAGAAGGAAATGCAATTAAAAGAGTCGATAAAGGTCTGCTATATTTCAGTTTTGGAATGTTAGTATGGGTAGTTTCTGGTATTTGGGCTCTTTCGGCAAACCACTTTTCTTTTCAAAATACAACTATGTATCAGATAGGGGTAAATATCCTGTCAACTATCAATAATTTATTTTGGTTGCTAGCATTGTATTATGTACACGATGCTCCTAAGTTCATTTATAGAAATGAAAAGAATGTAAAGATTATTGCATTTATCATCGTTGTAGTAGCCTCTATAACTTTTTTACTATCTTCTTTGTATGGTGCAAATTTTTATTATGGAATAAAAATAGCATCGCTTCCTGATGTTTTACTAACGACTTTTTTATGTTTTTTAATGGGAGTTTCTTTTTATAGGACTTTTATGTACAGAGACTTAAAATTGGTCGCTTTTATATCTGTTATAGTCATCGTTTTACTATTTGTTTCTCAATTATCAGATGTTTTTATAGGGTTTGATAACCAATTCGTCAATCAGTTAATTAGAGTTATAGCAAAAACATCGTTACTATCGGTTTTTTTGGTATTAGCCACAAGTTGGGTAATACAGTTGGCACATACGCCAAAACCCAATGAAATGAAGATTCAGTTTTTAGATTGGTCGCTAATAAAATTGACCATTCCATCTAAAGGAATCATCAATGCTAAAATAGATTTTGGTTCGAAAACAACACAATATAAAAACTTACTAACATTTGCATATAGAAGAAAGTTTTTAGAGGCTGAAAAACAATCGATTATAGTAAATTCAGGAGGCGATATAAAAAGTCAAACATACATTACTAGAATCATAGATAATATGAATTCTATTTTAAAATTAGAAGAAGAAAAGCTGGCACGAAAAGACCTAATTACCTTTATAGGAGAAAGTAAATACCGTTTGCGAATCCTTCCAGAGCATATAGTTATTGACGAAGCATTGTTAGAAGAATATAAACAACAATTATAGCGTATGTAATCTACCCAGTAGTTTAATAAGTTTGCTTTTAGTTTTAGCGTATTCGTACTCATTTTTAATCTCTTTCAACTTACTTTCAATTAATTTTACTTCTCGGTAGTTAATTAAAAAAATAGAACTTTCTCCTAAAAAAAACTTACGTTCTTCACTTTTTACTATAACCATGTAGTCGTTTACCAGGTTTTTTAAAATCTCATTTTGTTTTTTGTATGAAGTTATTTCTCGCTCAGTAGCGGTAATTTTATTTAGCAAAGAGACTCTTGTCGATGCAATTTCAAAATCAATATCTTGTAATTTAATCTTAGCAAGTTGTAAATCTCCTCTTGATTTTCGTAAAAATAAAGGAACACTAATTTGAAGAGCACTTTTATAATTAGCGGTATTAAAAGCATCAAAATTATTCACTTTTGAAGCTAGGAAATTATATTGATAATCTATTGTAGGTAATAAATTATTTATTTTTAATCGTTTATTGATTTCTAAATTTCTTTTCTTTAACTCAAGAATTTTTAGTTTTGGGTGATTTTCAATTTGATTATCAAATAAGGCGCTTACCGATGTTTTTAAAATAATATCAATATTAGAAAAGGTATCGGTGTCAGGAATGATACCTTCTTTTAATTCCATAGGAATATTATTTCCAATCCATAAATAATTAGAAAGTTCTAAGGTAGATTTGATGTATTTAATATTGGCTTTTTCTAAATCTAAATCTCTACTCTTTAAGTTAATATTGGCTTCTAAAGTATCGATTGCAGGTTTATCTCCAGCCTCAAAATTTTTCTTTACATTTCTTAATCGAACACTAGCATTGTTATAATAGTCTTTATGCACCGTATAGTTTTGGTAATACTGTAACCAATTTAAGTAGGTGTTTATGGCTTCAAACAAAATATCATTAATTACTAATTGCTGCTCTAATTCGCCCTGCTTTGTGTATAGTTTGGCCTGTTTTAAAGTAGCCATTCTCTTATTGATAAATAAATCTTTGGCAAGTGAAACAGATACGCCTACATTGTACAAACCATTATCGGGAGTATTGCCTTCTGGGTTTAGGTACTGGCCAGAGTTATTTTCGTAATTCCCCTTCAATTCGATTCCGTACCAAGTCGGAATTTTAAAAGTTGAGTTCAGTTTTTTGTAGTACTCAGTATCTTTAAACTCTTTTTTACTATAATCTACTTCTATCTTAGGGTCAAAAGCACCTCTTGCTTTCAATAGTTTAGCTTCGTTAGTACTGGTAATAAGCTGGGCTTGCTTAATTACTGGATGGTATTTTTTTACATACCCTAAGTATTCTTCTAAACTAAGTAGAGTAGTGTTGTTGTTTTGTGCTGTTGCTACAAAACTCAGTAATAAAAAAAGGATGTTTATTCTTTTCATTGAATATTTTTTAAAGAAACTCTTTAATTTTAATGCAACATACTAATAAGACACAAACAAGTTAAGAGTAATTGCTTATTTTTTCTTCTTGGTTTTTTCATCAGATTCTTTATTTTCAGGCTGATAGAAGTTAGGAGGGAAGCTGTTAATTTGTCTCCATAACTCAAACCAAATAGGAACATTCTCTAACAAAGCAATGGTTTTTGCACCCGAACCTACTCTAATTGCTTCTGGCCAAGGCTCTTCATTTTCGTTAGGAACAATCAATACACGGTATTTTCCGTTACTACTAATAAAGTTTTCAATGGCAACGATTTTAGCACCATACGTTCCGTAAGAAACATTGGGCCAACCGCTAAAAATAATAGCAGGCCAACCATCAAATTGTACACGAACATCTTCTCCTATATGTATCAGAGGCAAATCTATAGGTTCTATAAACATTTCAACAGCCAAGTCGTAATTTGAAGGCATAATATTTACCAATTGCTCTCCTTCTTTAAAGGTTTCTCCAATACCAGATTTAATGGCTTTGTTAATATATCCGTCTTGCGGAGCAGTAATAAAAAGTAAGGAGTTTCGCTTGCTGTAATTGGCTAAGCTTGTTTCTAACTTTGAAACCTGAACTTCTGCATCGTATGCTCCCGACTGAGCGCTGTATAAACTGCTTTCTGTTTTTGAAAGCTTATCGGCATAAGAGGCCTGTGTGCTGCTTATAGCCAATTGTGCGTTAATAATATCGTTTTTTGTGGTAAAAAATTTATTTTCTTGCGAAATTAGCTTCGCAGAGAGTTCTTGCAGTTTAGCTCTTTTTTCTTCAACATCTTTCACCGCTTTTAAACCTTCTTTTTCTAACAGTACCACTCGGTCAAACTGTGTTTGTGCTATTTGTTGTTTTATTTTAACTGCTTCTAAATCGATACTATCACTTTTGGCTTTTAAATACGCCTGCTTTAATTTGTTCTTTGCTTGTTCTAGTTTTAGTACACGTTCTTGTTTAATCGCATTTATTTGATTTTGTAGGGCTATAATCTTGTTGTTATATGCCTTTGCAGATAGTGTTTTAGAGTTTAACTGATTGCCTGTTCTTTCGGCGAGTTTCGTGTCAAAATAGCCGCTTTTTACTTCAGAGACTCTTAAAATTGTATCTCCTTTTTTTACAAAATCACCCTCTTGAACAAACCACTCTTCGATACGCCCAGGAATTTGAGATTGTAAGGTTTGTGGACGTTGATTGGGTTTTAATGTGGTTACTTGCCCTTTGCTAGATACATTCTGTGTCCAAGGTAAAAACAATATAATTAGTAATATAATTGAAAAAGCAAGTAAGAATTTCTTAAACGTTTTATGATGCTCTTTGGTAAAAATTTCTTTCCCAGACTTTAATTTTGTTATGTCAATTTGGTCAGAAATTCTGTTATTTGATATGTTTAACATAAGTGCCTATGATTTGAAGTTAACGATACTACCTTTGTTAAGGGTAATTTGCTTATTACATTTGTCTTGCCAGTTATCATTACGACTTATAATAATTAAACTCCATGGTTGAGAAATATCAGTAATAAAATTAATAATATTTTTAGCTTCACTCTTTTCAAACTGATCTAGTGGGTCTTCTAAAATGAGTAATTTTGGTTTTTTAATAATGGCTCTTGCAAGAATAATTTTCTTGGCTATGGTGTAACCTATAAGTTTTCCTTCAGGTTTTAAATAGGTGTCTAAGCCATTGGGTTGCTGTTTTAAAAAGTCAGTTAAACCAACTATTTTAAACGCAGTATGAATTTCTTCGTCTGAGATAGACTTATTACCAAAAGTGACATTTTCTCTGATGGTTCCTTCAAAGGGAGACTCTTCTGAAAAAGACAAGCCTAAATTAGAGCGGTAATTATTAATGAAAATACTTTTTAAAGATAGGTCGTTTACAAAAATATGTCCTGCAGTAGGTTCAATTATTCCTGCAATAAGTTGTATTAAACTTGATTTTCCAGAACCACTGCCTCCTTGAATTAAAATTCTATCATTTGGATTTATTTCAAAGGAAACGTTACTAATTACAGGACTGCGTCTGTTTTCTACAACATAGGAAACATTTTGAACTTCAATTTTAAAAGGAATATTTGGGTTAATATCGCTTCCTTTTTGTGACTCAATAGGTTTGTCTATAACTTCTCCTAACTTTTCTAAAGAGGTGAGTACATCATAAAAAGACTCCAATCCTAAAATGAGTTTTTCTACAGAATTAATAATTAAGATGATAATGATTTCGGCAGCAACGAATTGACCAATATTCATTTGTTGTGTTAATACTAAAAAACCTCCCATAAGTAGCAAACCCGCCGTGATAACTACTTTGAAGCTAATCATTTGAATGTACTGCAATACGAGTACATTAAAGTGACTTTCTCTTGATTTTAAATAATCATTTACTAAAGTGTCACATTTCGCAATAGCTAATTGTGTCTTACCAGATACTTTAAAGCTTATAATAGTTCGAGCTGTTTCTTGTAACCAATGTGCAACTTTATACTTGTTTTTAGACTCTTTTAAACTAGTATCTAGTCCTTTTTTCGCTGTATACTTAAAAACAATGTAAATTAACAGCAAAACAAGCAATCCAAAAATGATAAAGAACGGGTGGTAAAAAGATAACAAAAGCAAAGCAAAAATAATTTGTAGCAGTGCTGATGGAACATCAATCAAAATTTTTGAAATTCCTTTTTGAATAGTCAAGGTATCAAAAAATCGATTAGCGAGTTCTGGCGGATAATAGTTGCGCAACTCACTCATTTTAATTTTAGGAAATCGATAACTAAGCTCTAAAGAAGATAGGGTGAAAATTCGTTGTTGTATGGTTTCAATAATTCTAAACTGCATTAGTTTTAAAAGGCCGCTAAAGGCAACACCACAGGTAACCAATATAACCAATACAATCCAAGAAGCAGATACTTGTGCCGCTTGCAATAAATTTATAATGGCTTGTACCCCTAAAGGGAGAGATAGGGCTACAGCACCTTCAAAAATGGCATAGTAAGCAATTTGTAAAGTGTCTTTTTTTCTAGCTTTAGTAACCCCAAAAAGCGTTGCCAAGGGGTTAGTTTTTTATCTTCGTTCATTAAAAAGTGTGTTTAAAGTTAAGTCAATAAAAAAGGATGTAGGAGTTAGGTCTTCATCACAATTCGTTAGTGATTTGAAGTGTTGTTTTATAAATTGTTGGTGTAAAGCTCCTTCAATTACAGTACTGGCCAGTGTTAACGGATGCTGGTAAGCATTATTGTAATTCATAATGATTTCAGCAAAACGTTTCACGACTTCTTTATACAGTTTAAAAAAACCTTCTTTATTTTCTATATCCACTTCTTTTGTTGAGTATGATTTAGCATTTTCATTAATTACTATTAAATTTAGTAAAACTTCATTAATATGGGTAAAGTTATTATCTTTTTCAGTTCTTCTAGTAAGAACTTCTATTGCTTTGATTAATTTTTCTTTCGGATTATGTATGCTATACGTTTCTAACACTAATTGATATTGAAGCCAGCCCCAGTACCAAGAAGTTAGGTAAATTAAAAGTTTGTGTTTGCTTTCAAAATAACGATAAATAGAACTTTCATTAGAACCTATTAAGTTACCTAGCTTTTTAAAATTGAAGTTTTCAAATCCAATTTCTTCGATTAAGATAATACTATTTTCTATAATTCTCTTCCCTAAATCAGAAGTTTCTGGATCTTTTATGTAAATACCAGAAGGGACTTCAATTTTTAAATTTGATAGTAATTTTTTCATTATTTAAAATTTAAAGCGCAAATATAATAGTATTACTTTTAATTTAATGATGCTTACTATTAAATTGATGTTAAATTTTTGCTTATAAGAGTTACAAAAACTTACATAAGCTTATTTTTTGCTACAATTTACTACATGTCTTCGGTATTCGTATGTCTAAAAATACATTCGCAGAAACTTAAAATTTATGGAAGATATGAACTCAAAAACTGATTTTTTAGGTCATCCTAAGGGACTATTATACTTGTTTTTTGCTGAATTGTGGGAGCGTTTTTCTTTTTACGGAATGCGAGCTTTGCTGGTTTTGTATATGACCAAACACTTGTTGTTTACAGATGAGATGTCTTTTGGTATATACGCAGCATATATGTCTTTAGTATATGTAACTCCGATGATAGGGGGAATGTTAGCTGATAAAATTTTGGGGTTTAGAAAGGCAATTGTTTTGGGAGGGTTGTTGATGGCATTAGGACATTTCTTTTTGACTTTTGAACACCCTGCTTTTTTTTATGGTTCACTATCTCTAATCATTGTCGGAAATGGTTTTTTTAAACCCAACATCTCTTCTTTTGTTGGAAAATTGTACAAAGAAGGAGATGTTAGAAAAGATGCTGGTTTTACCATTTTTTATATGGGAATAAATATTGGAGGTGCATTAGCACCACTATTGTGTGCATGGTTAGCTGAAGTGTATGGTTGGCATTACGGATTTATTTTGGCGGGCATAGGGATGTTAGTAGGCTTATTGGTTTTTAAAGGTGGAGTGAAGTACAACGTTTTTGAAGGACAAGGCTTGGTTCCAGATCAAGCATTATATGATGAAAAGCAGTTTGGAGTTAAAAAAGGGAATTTGGTAACCATCGTAGCATTTCTGTCAGTACCAATTTTCGCATTGATTATTTATTATTATCAATTTGAACATTATTTGGTTTGGATAGTATCGGTAGTACTTATGCTTTTTTTATTTAAAATTTTTAGAAGTGTAACTGCTAAAGAACGTAAAAAATTAGCTGTAGCTATATTCTTTACAGTTTTATATACGCTGTTTGCTGCAATTTTTGAACAGGCAGGTAGTTCGTTAACACTGTTTGCTGACAGGAATGTTAATTTAGTAGGTATGAATGCAGCGCAAACCAACAGTATCAATTCAACCTTTATCATTTTAATGGCAATCCCGTTTTCAATGCTTTGGGGGTATTTACATAAAATTCATAGAAACCCAAATTCTGTGGTAAAATTCGGATTAGGGTTGTTCTTTTTAGGAGTAGGTTTTATAACCTTCGGTTTATCGGGTTATCAGGTTGATGAATTGGCCAAAACACCAATGATGTATTTAATTGTAGGATACTTTATACTAACAACTGGAGAGCTGTTCTTGTCTCCTATAGGATTGTCTAAAATGACAGAGTTGTCGCCACTAAAGTACACTGCTTTTATAATGGGAGTGTGGTTTTCAGCGAACTTTTACGGGCATTTTTTCGCAGGAAAAATAGCAAATTTAACAACTGTTGTAAACGGTAGTTTAGGAGTGTTTTCAGAAGGCTTTTTTGGAAAAGTAACTACGGTATTTACAGGTTTGTCGTCGAGAACAGTTTTAGAGCAATCAGAGGATTTTCATCAATTATATACGTATGTTTCTGTGTATGCCAATCTAGGAGTCATTTCAGCAATCATAGGTTTGTTCGTCATTGCTTTTTATAAGCCAGTAAAAAAATGGATGTTTGAAGTGTATTAAAAGAAAAAGTCTAAGAAACTATTCAGAGATTGTTACACGCAACAGAAAAGTTTAAGATTTACAGAAAATACCCTGTAAGAAAAGGGATACTTTAAAATCAGTAAATTTCTAAGAATTTTTTTCTCTTGGGTTATATTAATTTGGAAGGTAAAGAAATATATGATTTGACATTACATAAAAAAAGACTCACACACAAGGGAGTAAGTCTTTAATATAAGGGAAATTGAAACAATTATAAGGGGTTGTTTCAGGTGCAAATTTATAGAAGATTTACGAATTAATCGTTAACAAATGTTAAGATTTTTTTCTTTCAATAATTTTTTTCTGATTCTACTTAATTGTACAGGAGAAATGTTTAAGTAAGAAGCTATGTTGCGTTGTGTAATTAAATTATCAATGTTCGGAATTTTTTTTCGCAATTCTAAATATCTTTCTGTTGCGTTGAGTGTAGAAATGTTTAAAAGAACTTCTTCGGCTTTTAGGTATCCTTGTTCGAGAGTTTTAATATAAAACAAGCTAAATTCTTTATACTTTAAAGTTAACTCAATAAGTTTATGAAAATCTCCTACATAACAAGTTACTTTAGTTAAGGTTTGGTAATTTACTTCAGAAGGAATGTTTTGCATCATGGCAGAATTTGATCCAGTAATATCGCCAGTTGTAAAAAAAGTACGTGTTGTATTTATCCCTTTTTCATTAATAACAAAAGAACGTGCGATGCCAGTTAAAATTATAAAAAAATGTTTTGGATACTCTCCAGCCTTTGTTAAAAAATGATTAGGTTCATATTCGGCATAAGAAATAACGTCTTTGAAATGAGAAAGTAAAAACTCAGGAGAGTCAGTATATTTTTCTAGAAAACAGCTGAGGTCATCATTCATATATTCACAAGTTATAGAGAGTAATGCCCCAAAATACTAAAAATACCTAAAATAGGGGTGCAAAAAAACACTTAAAAAAGAGCAGGGTCTGTTTTTAAGTAAGATAACTTGTAATATATACCACGAAAATATATTTATTGTATCACAAAATCATTAACATATGTTAATAAATCAGGTTTTTTCTAATTCTACTGAGCTGGACAGGAGTAATATTTAAGTAAGAGGCTATATGATATTGATTTATCAGGTTATCAATACCTGGTAATTGCTTCTGAAGTTTTTTATATCGCTGAGTAGCGTTTAGCATTTGGAGCTCTAAAATTTTTGATTCTTCTCTAATGTATACGCTTTGTAAAACTTTATAATGAAATATAGATACTTCATGATTCTTTAAAGAAAGTTCATACAGCTTTTCGTAATTACATTGTAAAACTTCACAATCGGTTAAGCATTCATAAATTAATTTAGAAGGTTCGTTCTTTATTAAAGCTCCTAAATTACCTGAAGTCATGGTGGGTGTATAAATAGTTTTCGTATGCTCTTTACCCTTGGAGCTGATGTTATACGACCTAATAATTCCTTTTTTTACAACGTAAAAATAAGTAGGTTTTTCGTCTAAAGAAACCAATTCGTAGTTTTTTGGAAAATGCCGAATACTTAAAAATGCTAGCATTTGTTTAAAGGTATCTTCAGATAAGGAGGGATGAAAGTTTTGAGCAAAGTTTCTAAAAAAATCCATTGACGACGTAAAAATGAGATTATCTCAAAACTACATCAATTTTTTCTAAAAAACTAATCGTGTTGCCACCTTCCATAAACAATAAGTCTAAGATAGATAAATTAGGAATAAAGCCGTGCTTATCATCGAACATTTGAACATAAGAGTCCATTTCAATTTCAATTCCTTTCTTAGCAATAGCTAAAGCTCTAAAATCGTTATTTTCATGGATTAACTCATAGTTTTTTGTTTTTGTATACTGCTGTTCTATTTGCAAAGCATCTGTTACAAATAAATGCGAATCAATAGTTACGTCTAGCAAAAATTTGTATTGCTTGTTAAAAATACGAAGTAAATCTTCTTCAAAAAACTCAAAAAAAGGAGAAGAACGGTAAGCGGATTGTAACGATTTAAAATGTTGTTGTTGCCACGGAAAATTATTTTCAACCAGCGTGTCCTTTGTTTTTTTTCTACCTTCTTTCGTTCGGTGTTTTACAGGAATGTTTAGAGCCAATTTACCATTGGCCCCGTAAATATAACAGCGATTACGATAGGTTTGTTTTTGATAATTATCTTCTACCTCAAAAGTTATAGTATCGGACTGATATATAGCAGCATACTGCGAAATAGGAGCAAAGTATGTTGGAATGAAAAGAGACATTAGGCTTTTTTTCGTTTGCTTTTTCTAAAACTGTAGACCATATATCCACCAATTAATACTAAAACTACCCATAGATAAGAAACAGATTTTCCACTGCCACCAACGGTTGTAAACATTCGGTCCCAACGAATTGAACCTAATTTAGCCATAAAATTAGGCGCATTCGGATCCCAACTTAACCAAATCATTACTGGTTTACCCACTACATGATCAAAAGGTACATACCCCCAGCTTCTGGCATCTAAAGAACGCTGACGGTTGTCACCCATCATCCAGTAATAATCTTGCTTAAAAGTGTATTCTTTAGCTTTTTCTCCATTAATATAAATATCGTCTTCAAAAATAGTCAGGTTGTTATTTTCATACCTGCGGATAATTTGCTCGTAAAACGGAATTGTTTTTGAGTTCAAAGCAACGGTAGCTCCCTTTTTTGGAATATAAATAGGACCAAAATTGTCATTAGACCAAAGATATCTAGGGTCGTGCGGGAAAATAGATTTGTCAAAATTTCCTTTAGGAGTTAAATTTTTTTCAATGCTTTTTACAATAGGGTTTTTAGCAATTAAAGCTGCCTCTTCATCTGTTAAATTTAATACATATTTATCTCCTTGCATTCCCCACTCTCTGATGTTGTATCTCTTTACAGCTCCTTCACTAAACTTTTCTCCGTTAGTGTCTACAATATGTAACCATTGTGGTTTTGCCCTGTCAGGTAGCACCGTTCTTTTTCCGTTGATAAACACATATCCATCACGAACTTCTAAACTGTCTCCAGGAACTCCCACAGCACGTTTTACATAGTTGGTACGTTTGTCAATAGGTTTGTAGGTTGGTTTTCCTGAATTATCTCCCCACATTAAGGCCAATGTGTCTGCAGGCCAACTAAATACAACAATATCGTTGCGTTTAATTTTTTGAAAACCAGGAATACGCATGTAAGGTAAAGACAATTTGTTTAGTAAACCATCTTTGTTTTTATCGTCAGATAAGAAGGATTTTGTACCTACCAAAGGAATGGTATCGTGTGCCATAGGTGCTGCCACGGTAGTCATGGGTACACGAGCACCATAATGAAATTTACTAACGAACAAATAATCGCCGACTAACAATGTTTTTTCTAACGAAGATGTGGGTATGGTGTAGGGTTGCATAAAATACGTATGCACCAAAGTAGCTGCAATAATAGCAAAGGCTATAGAGCTAACCCACTCACCCAGAGTAGATCGAGGTTGTAAACTTCTGTTTTCTATATAGGGTGCATCAGTAAAATAATTAATGTAAAAAATATAGAATCCTAAAGTTACAATTGCCAAAATAGTATCAGGTCTTTTATTAAAACCAAAACTTCTACAGGTTTCTACCCACACTATAGGAAACATTAACAAGTTTACAATAGGAATAAATAACAAAATTACCCACCATTTTGGGCGGTTGATAATTTGCATTAAAACAACGGCATTGTAAATAGGGACTGCTGCCTCCCATGCTTTTCTACCAGCCCTTTTATATAATTTCCATGTGCCTAGAAAGTGAATTATTTGTATAAGTACAAAGAATAAAAACCATTCTGTAAAAGTCATAATCAATATATTTTTGAGTTTCCTAATCAGGAATAAAATTCAATAGTATTGGTGTATTTTTTAAGGTATTCGTTACGTTATTAACCTAAGTTTAACACATCTCTCATCGTAAAAACACCTGTTTTGTTTTGTAACCACTCAGCAGCAATTACAGCACCTAAAGCAAATCCTTTACGGTTGTGAGCTGTGTGTTTAATGTCGATAGCATCTACTTCAGAAGCATAAGTTGTGGTGTGCGTTCCTGGAACATCTGGGGTTCTTACAGCTGTGATTGGAATGTTTTCTTCTGAAGTTTTTGTGTCTAATTCCCAAGCTTTTTTATGGCTATTTTCAATAATGCCTTCTGCTAAGGTAATGGCAGTTCCGCTAGGGGCGTCTAATTTTTTAGTATGATGAATCTCTTCAATAGAAACAGTGTACTGATTTAAAGTACGCATCATTTTTGCAAGCTGCTTATTCAGTTCAAAGAAAATATTCACACCCAAGCTAAAATTAGAAGCATAAATAAAAGCTCCCTTTTTTTGGTTACATAAATCAACAATATCGTTGTATTTATCTAGCCAACCAGTAGTACCAGAAACAACAGGTACATTATTATCAATACAATTACGAATATTGTCGTATGCAGAAGATGGGATACTAAAATCTATAGCGATATCTGCTTTTTTAATATCGTATGTTTCTTCTCCTATAGATTTAATTACAATTTCATGTCCTCTTTGTAAAGCAATTTTTTCAATTTCTTTACCCATTCTACCATAACCAAGTAAGGCAATTTTCATCTTAAAAAGAATATTTTAACGTTAAACCGACCTTTGGTGCTTCAATAAGCAGAGGGTCGGGGGTTATTACTGGTTTTACCGATAAACTATCGTCGGTGTCAAACTGCAATAAATGTGCATTTACACTCGCTTCAATAATTTGTAAAATATAAATAAGCACACCAGATAATAACGATAAATCTCTGTTTTTTCGCAAGGTTTTTTGCGCGCTTTCCAAACCAGCTTCAGATATAAGAACGGTACCATCGTCTCTAGTAAACTCGTCTTGTAACCCTAGTTTACGTAGCTTAAAAGCAGTTCGAAAACGCTTGTACTCGTTACTGTTATCAATATATAAATAAGCGCTAGTACCCATGGCCGCCCATACGATCGGTGCTTTCCAATATTTTCCATTATACATTTGCCCACCTCCTGGAAAAATAGCTGAATAAAAAGCTGCTTTCGTAGGAGATAAAGGATTGTATTTGTCGTTTGTTAATTGAAGTTGCTTTGCTCTAACAGCGATAGAATCTTTTTGTGCAAAAATATTTTGAAACAAAAAAAGACTGCTAATAACAAATATGACGATACGTATGTTCAATTACTTTAATAAGTTTTTAATACGATTAAAATCTTCTTCTGAATGAAAAGGAATTGAAATTTTTCCCTTTCCGCGATTGTTTACGCTAATATCAATTTTATGACCAAAATAATCGCTAATATCTTTAACACTTTCAGAAATATAAGTTGGTAATGCTTTCTTTTTTGCGGTTTTAGTTACAGTACCAGCTTTTAAATTTTTTACCAACTCTTCGGTTTGACGTACTGATAGTTTATCGCGAACAATTTTCTCATAAATCGTTAATTGGTCTGAATTACTATCAACATTAATCAATGCACGACCGTGCCCCATAGATATAAATCCGTCACGCATTCCTGTTTGAATAATAGGATCTAGCTTTAATAAACGTAAATAGTTGGTAACAGTCGAACGTTTTTTACCTACACGAGTACTCAATTCTTCTTGAGTTAATTGAATTTCATCTATTAAACGTTGATAAGACAGCGCCACTTCGATAGGGTCTAAGTTTTTACGTTGAATATTTTCTACCAACGCCATTTCTAGCATTTCTTGGTCGTTCGCTAAACGAATGTATGCAGGAATGGTTTTATTTCCAATAAGTTTAGAAGCTCTAAAACGGCGTTCTCCAGAAACTAATTGAAATTGATCACTCGATAGTTTACGTACAGTAATGGGCTGAATTACTCCTAATTCTTTAATAGAGCTAGCCAATTCACGCAACGCTTCTTCATCAAAATAAGTTCTAGGTTGGTATGGGTTTACGTCTATCGAGTTGATGTCGATTTCAATAATGTTTCCTACTAACTTATCTGCATTTTTATCTTCTGCTGAATTTACTTCTGCAGTTTCTTTTAGTAATGCTGATAAACCTCTACCTAAAGCTTGTTTTTTGGTTGCTTTTGCCATGTACAATAATTATGCGTTTTTAGTTAAAATTTCGTTCGCCAAATTTAAGTAATTTACGGCACCTTTACTCGTAGCATCGTATGAAATTATACTTTCACCATAACTTGGTGCTTCACTTAAACGGATATTTCTGTGTACTATTGTTTCAAAAACCATAGAACTGAAGTGTTTACGCACTTCTTCAACTACTTGGTTAGATAAACGTAAACGAGAATCGAACATGGTTAATAACAAACCTTCAATTTCTAATTCTGGATTGTGTATTCTTTGAACACTTTTTATCGTATTTAATAGTTTTCCTAAACCTTCTAATGCAAAATATTCACATTGAATAGGAATCACAACAGCATCTGCTGCAACGAGAGAGTTTAAGGTGATTAAACCCAGAGAAGGAGCACAATCTATTAAAATGAAATCATAATCATCTTTAATATCCTTCAAAGCTTTTTTTAGCATGTACTCACGTTGATGCTTATCGACCAATTCAATTTCAATAGCTACTAAATCTATATGAGCAGGGATTAAGTCGACGTTAGGAGAGTTTGTCTTTAAAACAGTATCCTTAGCAGAAACCGTATGTTCTAAAACCTGATAGGTTCCAATTTCTATACTTTCAACGTCTAAACCTAAACCAGAAGTAGCATTTGCTTGGGGGTCAGCATCAATTAACAATACTTTTTTTTCTAAAACACCTAAAGCAGCAGCTAGGTTTACAGAGGTAGTAGTTTTACCTACACCACCTTTTTGATTTGCAATTGCAATAATTCTACCCATTATAATTTATAAAGTTTGAAAGAGGTAAATTTACAATTATTTATGGTTTTTGAAAGTGAAAGACGTTAATAAAAATGATTAAATGTATAATTGCCTTCCATCAAAAGAATTAAGCTATGGTTTTTTCAGTAAGTAAGCGGTTATCTCCTAAAAATAGTAGTAATGTGCGTTGTGTTTATACACTATCCTTACCAAAAACATCTTTGGCTTGGGCTCGGAGTTGTTTGATGTCTTGTTCGTCTTTACGCGGACAGATAATCAACACATCGTCTTTTTCTACCACTATAAAATCGTGTAGTCCTTGTATGACTACTTTTTTACCATGAGGTGTATGAACGATGTTGCCACTTGCATTGTTACAAATGCTTTTGGCACCCACAATCGAATTTTGTTGGTTGTTTTTTGGTAGCTTTTTATATAAAGAATTCCAGGTGCCTAAATCGTCCCAACCAACATTTATGGGAAGTACATATACTTTTTGAGAGTGCTCTAAAATTCCAAAATCAATAGAAATGTTCTCACATTTTTTGTAATTTTTATTGATAAACTCTTCTTCTAATGGGGTATTGTAGAGCTGAGATTCGCTATCTAAAATCCCTACCATTTCTGGAAGGTGTTTTTTGAAAGCGCTGATGATACTAACAACTGACCAAACAAAAATACCAGCATTCCATAAGTAGTTACCACTTGCTAAAAATTGTGTTGCCTTTTCGAGATTTGGCTTTTCAGTAAAGAGTGTTACTTTTTTAATTTTAGCAGCATTTTCTTCAAACTGAATATAGCCGTATCCTGTATTCGGGTGATTAGGATGCACACCCAAGGTTAGTAACATATCTTTTTGAGTACAAGAATTTAAAGAAGTGTCGATGTTTTTAATAAATTCAGGTTCGTTTTCTATCCAATGGTCAGAAGGGGCTACCAGCATTACAGCATGTTCATTTTGCTGTTTAATTTTCAATGCAGCATACAAAATACAGGGCGCAGTATTGCGTATTACAGGTTCGAGTAGCAATTGCTTTGTGCTAATATTAGGAAGTTGTTCTAATACCAATGCTTCATAACATTTGTTGGTGGCAATTAAAATATTTTCTGAGGGAATTAATTGGTTAATTCTCTTAAAGGTTTTTTGCAGTAACGATTCACCAGTTCCTAACAAGTCGTGAAACTGTTTTGGGTATTTTTCGGTACTTACTGGCCAAAGACGAGAACCTACGCCTCCCGCCATAATTACTGCATAATAATTACTGTTCATAAAAGCTGTTATTTAGTTGAAGCTACTAGCTTTACCTCTGCATTTTGATTGAATAGGTACACACGCTTGTTTTCTAAATGTAAACATTCGTAACGCGTTCTCCGCTTATTTCCTCTTTTGTATAGTTTTCCTTTATACTGAAAAACACTTCCATTAGGAACTTCAAAGATAAAATTCTTTCCGCTTTCTGATTTACCTAGTCGTAAAGCTAACGATAACTTTACATCTGTGTCGGTACTTGCCTTTGGATTTTTTAAATAATTCGCTAAATGAGGAAGTATGTCTTTAGGATAGATTTCAGGTTGTAAAAAAGGCAACATTAAATGCTGAAAAACAGTCTTCCACTCTTTACCATGGGGCTGTACTCTTCCGAATTTTTGATACGTAACATGATGCGCAATTTCATGAATTAAGGTTAGTAAAAACTGATACGGATTCAAATTGTTATTCACCGTAATTTGCATAAAACCGTTGGGCAAACGACGAAAATCACCGTGTTTGGTTTGACGTTGGTTTACTATTTTTAAGTTGATTTTATGTTTAATAATTAAATATTCAACTAAGGGAATAGCTTCTTCAGGAATGTACTTGATAAGTGTTTTTTTCAAAAGTATTGTTTTGAAATATTATGGTGTTGAACTAGAAACTTGTAATACTTTTCCGTTGTAGTATTTGTTACCTGTTAAAGCAAAATCAAAAATATAATTCGCCATTTCTTTAGCAGATAAAGGAGCAACATAACCTGGAAAAGCTTCTTCTAACATCTCGGTTTGCACCGCTCCTAATGCCAATACGTTAAAAGCGATGTGTTGTTCTTTATACTCCTCGGCCAATAACTCAGATAAAGTAATTACGGCACCTTTGGCAGAACTATAAGCTGCTAAACCCGGAAATTTCATGCTTCCTTGAATTCCGCCCATGCTACTCACTGTTACTACATGACTTCCTTTTTGCATAAAAGGCAGCAGGTTTTTAGTGAGTTCAGCAACAGCAAAAACATTTACTTTGTATACGGCTTCAAAATCTTGTTTCGTTAATTTTTCAAAGGGTTTGTTAACTAATTTTCCAGCATTATTAATGAGGATATCTACTTTTTTCCATTCGGTTGCTACAAAATCAAGTGCCTTTTTTATATCCTTTTCTTCAGATAAATCAACGGCAATAGTTGTAATATTTGAATGACTTATTTTCGCTAAAGGTTGTGTGCTCCTAGATAGTGCCAACACCTGATGCCCTTGATTAGCAAACTGCTGAGCCAATTCAAAACCAATACCTCTGCTGGTTCCAGTAATAACAATGTTTTTCATGTAACTGTCAAAATTTAAAAGGGCAAGCTACATAAAAATCACTACATTTATCGTTTAATCATTCTTAAATTATCATGAAAAACAACTTTTTTTTAATTCTGATTCTACTAATTTCTACAATCACATTCGGTCAAAAGACGTACTTACATTGCGGAAAATTAATTGATACTGAAAAAGGAATAATAGTGCAGCAAAAAACGGTCATTGTTAAGGGAAATAAGATAGTTGATGTTTTAAACGGATATGTAAGTCCTGAAAATTCAAATGATCAGATAATCGATTTAAAAACAAAGGTAGTTATGCCTGGGTTGATTGATATGCATGTGCATATTGAAAGTCAGCATAGTCCGAAATCTAGAGTAGAAAAATACATATTGAATGAGGCTGATAGGGCTTATAATTCTGTAAGTTTTGCAGAGGTCACTTTGCTCAGTGGTTTTACTACAGTGAGAGATTTGGGCGGAACAGGTGTTAATATTTCGTTGGCAAAAGCAATCAAAGCAGGAAAAATTAAAGGACCTAGAGTGTTTACCGCTGGAAAGTCATTAGCAACCACTGGCGGGCATGCAGACCCGACGAATGGAAGTAGTAGAGAGTTGATAGGTAATCCTGGTCCGAAAGAAGGAGTCGTAAACTCGGTAGAAGATGCAAAAAAAGCAGTAAGACAACGTTATAAGAATGGTGCAGATTGTATTAAAATCACTGCTACTGGCGGTGTGTTGAGTGTTGCGAAGAGTGGAGACAATCCGCAATTTACTATCGAAGAAGTAAAGGCAATTTGCGAAACAGCAAAAGATTATGGAATGCATGTCGCTGCTCATGCTCATGGAGATGAAGGAATGAAGCGTGCCATCATTGGAGGGGTAAAAACGATTGAACACGGAACGTATATGAGTGATGCTACCATGGAATTGATGAAAAAGTACGATGTGTACTTAGTTCCAACAATTACAGCAGGTAAAGAAGTGGCAGAAAAAGCAAAAGTAGAAGGTTTTTATCCTGAAATAGTCGTGCCTAAAGCATTAACTGTTGGACCACAAATACAAGGTACGTTTGGTAAGGCATATAAGAAAGGGGTGAAAATAGCTTTCGGAACGGATGCGGGAGTTTTTGAGCATGGAAAAAATGGAAAGGAGTTTGGATATATGGTAGAAGCAGGCATGCCAGCTATGGAAGCTATACAGTCTGCTACCATCACCAATGCAGCCTTATTGGGCATGAAAGAAGAACTAGGTCAGGTTAAAAAAGGTTTTTTAGCCGATATAATTGCGGTTAATGACGATCCAATACAAAACATTAATACTATGGAGAAAGTGGTTTTTGTAATGCAAAATGGAAAAATTGTCAAAGAATATTGAATTTTTGTTATTTAGAATTAATAAAAATTAGAAATATGTGACTTTTGTTACATATATTTTACTGAATAAGTGCTTACTTTGCAGTGTATAAACTAGTTATTGCATACTTGAAAAAACAATGTTTGAGTTTCTGGGGGGGAATGTTAACAATGTACTTTCAAGCGCAATAACTTTTTTATTTAAAAATATTAAATATATATTTGAGGGTATAATTAATGTTTTAAAAAGTCCCTCATGAACGTTGAACAAGTACTTAAAAAATTCCCTTATTTTTCAACTGAATTGCAACAAGAAATAGCGTCTCATGCTATTTTAAAGGAAGTGCCTGCAGGTTTAGAAATTGTTAGAGAGGGTCAGTATATCAAGATAATTCCTATAGTATTAGATGGTGTAGTAAGAGTGTTTTCAAGAAATGAAGATAAAGAACTCCTTTTATATTATATAAGACCTAACGAAAGCTGTATACTGTCTTTCTTAAAAGGGATAGAAAATGAGCCAAGTAAAGTATATTCATCTATTGAAGAAGATACAAGGGCATTGTTACTACCCATAGAAAAAGTTAGGGAATGGACGAATAAATACCCTGAAATAAACATATTGTTTTATAAAGAGTTCGGAATTAGATATAACGAATTAGTTGGTACTATTAATCAAGTTGTTTTTGAAAAAATCGATTCACGTTTGCTAGATTATTTAAGAAAGAAAACAGAAACAACAGGTAAAAACCCAATAAAAATATCTCACAGACAGATTGCCAGCGAATTAGGAACAGCAAGAGAAGTAATTACTAGAATTATAAAAAAACTAGAACAAGAAGGAAAGATTAAGAAAGATAAATCTTATGTAGAGCTGTTGTGATAAAATCACTCACTTTATAGTAGCTTCTAGTTAAAGTTTGTATGTTGATAAGCTCCCATATCTGGAGCGTTTTCTCTGTTAACACCTAAAATATCTAACGAAACAGTAGATGGTTTTGCTTTGTTAATTACATCGCTATTTTCACCAATAATATACTCATTTTCAGAGCTGTTTTTAAAGTCTGGATTTCCGTTTAAAATAATATTCTGGTAATGTGAAGTGTCTTCAAAGTTTAAGTCATCAATATTATTAAATGAATTGTTGAAGTCGTTAAATTGAAGGAAACAATTTGCTATATTATAATTAAAGATAGTTCCTTCAATTCTATCAAGAATAAATTCAATACTGTTGTTTCCGCTTATAATACAATTTGTAAAGTCAGCCGCAGCCAAATCGTTAATTTCTGTGATTTCTTGATTGTTTTCATCAATATAAGAAATATGATTATTGACTAAAACGGCGGGTAATTGGCGAATACTATTGTTCCAAAAGTTAGCAAAAGTAGCATGTGTAAAACGATATTTACCACCAAAAGTACAAGCCAAAGCAGCTTGTCCTGTATTACCAATCACTAAATTTTCTCCCTCTATATGAGTATTTCTACCCAATACTCCATAGTTCGTATTGTTATAAATTTCTATGTTTTTTAGCGTTAAGGTAGGAGAGGTATTGTCTCGCCCGTCCACTAAAATTCCCACAGTTCCGTTTTTAATTTGGGTATGGTTTAGTTCGTTGTTTAGACTTCCTTCACGTATCCAAATAGCTCCCCATTGCCCTGGAATTTCACTAAACTGAGGCTCTAAACGATCTCCTTCAAAGATAATTTTCTCATTGAGCGTACCGTTGGCTAGTACATTAGCTCCTTTGTCGATGATTAAACCAGAGTTGTTATGAAAGTGGATCTTTGCTCCAGCCTCTATCAATAATGTTTTGTTCGAAGCTACTGCAGCATACCCATAAATAACATACGGCTTTTCATTGGTAAAGGTAAGCTCTTCATCTGTTAAAAATCGACCTTGAATTGCTGTTTCCTGCCCATTGATGGTAAGTTTTTCAATCCCCATACTATTTTTTGAAGGAAAAATAAAATGAGCATCCTGTACCAAGGTAACCAAATCTACGTCTTGTTGATTTTCTCCATTGTCGAATAAGATTTTGTCGGTATGTAAAGGGTTGGTTACAGTACTAAAATCAATGGTTGTTTCTATAAAAATATACAAGCTATCGTTTGCCAAAATACCAATGTTTTCATGGGTGTTACCAGGTACTCCATCAACATTTAGTCGGTAATTAGAGGCTGTACCGTTTTCTAATTTAATTTCAGGAATGGTAATGTTTTTGTTACTCTTATTATATACTTTAAGGGTATAGGTTGAAGAGCCAATAGTACTAAAAACAGTATCTAAAAACACGGTGTCTTTAGAAAATTGCAATTTCCCATAACTAGGCACTGTGGTGAAGTCTTTTCTACACGATGCTACAAGAGTAGCTAAGATGATTGCTAGTATGGGAAGGGATTTTTTCATAAATTGTTGTACTAGTTGGTTATTGCTTAATTAGTTGTATTTCAAATAACTTGCCCCAATGTTTACCCGTAACAAATAAGCGATTGTTCTCAGCATCGTAAGCAATACCGTTTAACACTTCGTCTTGGGGTTCTAAATTTTGACCTTTCGCAACAATATCTCTCAATCCACTTAAATCAGCTACCCCTTCAACGACTCCTGTTTCAGGATTTATAATAACTATCGAGTTTTGTTGCCATTTATTTGCATAAATTTTTCCATTAATAAGTTCAATTTCATTCAAATTACCAATGGCGTATTTATTAGTGTATACTTGAATAGCTCTTTTTTCCTTTTTGGTAGTGGGGTCTAAAAACCAAACTTTGTTAGTTCCATCAGTTTTAATCAATTCAGCATCGTTATGTGTCAATCCCCAACCTTCATTACTATTGTTGTATTCAAAAGAACCTAGTTGTTTAAAAGATTCAAAGTCGTAAATAAAACCTTTACGTGCTTTCCAGGTTAACCAATAAATTTGATTGTTAAAAATAGTCATTCCCTCTCCAAAATACTTTTTGTCAAGGTCTACTTTTTGTAGTACTTCACCTGTTTTTACATCTACTTTTCGCAAAGAAGATTGTCCTCTACGACCGGTAGTTTCGTATAAATACCCATTTTTATATTCTAAACCTTGTGTATAAGCACCTTTGTCGTGGGGAAATGTATTTACAATTTTATACGAATACACCTCAGGCGCTTGCTGGGCTAAAACTTCGATAGAATTATTTAATTTTTTAGATTTATTAGGATAAAAGGCAATGGCAGTAACTGCATGTTTTCCAACGCCAAAATCTGTCGTATTTATCGTAACACTTGTTTCGTTTTTGTTTACACGCTTTGCATTTACATATAGTTGTACAGAATCTATTTGCTCGCCTTTAAGCTGTTCAAATTTTATGGCGGCTTTTTCACCCAAAGTGGTTTTTTTAGTAGTGTTTAATTTGAATTTGTAATTTGTTTCGCTACAAGAGGTTACAAGTACCGTAGCTAATCCAAGAGTTAAAAGTTTATAAAAACGCATATACAATTATTATTTTCTGTAGTTTATTTAGATGTCATACAAATTAAAGCAAATTATTTGTTTGCAAATAAAAAAAAGAGTTAAATTTGCATCCTCAAATAGCCATTGCAGGTTTTTGATATATGAATCAACTATAAAGCTTTACCAACTTTATAATTTTTTCAACAAAAATAAAAGATTTTAAATTTACAAGAGATGAAAAAAGGTATACATCCAGAAAATTATAGAATGGTAGCGTTTAAAGATATGTCTAACGGAGATGTTTTTTTAACACGTTCAACTGCTAATACGAAAGAAACTTTAGAGGTAGAAGGCGTTGAGTATCCATTAATCAAATTAGAAATTTCAAGAACTTCACATCCTTTCTACACAGGTAAGTCTAAGTTGGTAGATACTGCAGGGCGTATTGATAAGTTCAAAAGCAAATACGCAAAATTCAAAAAGTAATTTCGGGTATTTTAATATATTAGAAAGCTCTGGCGATAAGTCAGGGCTTTTTTTGTGCTAAAATTGTATTTTTACCCTAAAATTTAAAAAATGAGAGATACTATTTTATCTGTAGTAATTATAGTGAATGTTTTGTGTGGTGTGTTGGTATACTTTATGCCCCAAATGGGAACTTATATTTTGCTAACAATAGCTTCAGCAGTAACCCTATTGGCTATTTACGATGCTTTTATTCAAAAAAAGCACTCGTTAATGCGTGCATTTCCTATAGTGGCTCGTTTACGTTGGGTATTTGAAGAAGAGCGAGAGAAAATTCAGCAGTACTTTATAGAAGATGATTTGAATGGAAGACCCATTAATCGTGAGAAAAGAAGTATTGTATATCAACGTGCAAAAGAGCAAATAGAAACGCTTCCTTTTGGTACACAGCATGATGTTTATGCTAAGGGATATGAGTTTGTAAAACACTCTATCTTTCCTAAAGATCATCATCAGATTAAAGGAGAAAGAGTAGTGATAGGTTCAGATAAATGCAGTCAAAAATACAACGCATCTATTATTAATATTTCTGCAATGTCGTTCGGATCGTTAAGCAAAAATGCTATCATGGCATTGAATCAAGGGGCGAAGATGGGGAATTTTGCGCACAATACAGGCGAAGGAGGAATATCACCTTACCATTTGCAAGGAGGAGATTTAATTTTTCAGATAGGAACAGGCTATTTTGGAGCAGGAAAAAGCGTGAATGGTAAGCGAGTTTTTGATGCTGAAATTTTTAAGGAAAATGCCCTGCGTTCTGAGGTAAAAATGATTGAAATTAAATTTTCTCAAGGAGCGAAACCCGGTCATGGAGGAATTCTCCCTGCCAAAAAAAATACTGAAGAAATTGCTGAAATTAGGGCTGTAGAACCCTATACAAGAGTAGATTCGCCACCCGCCCACGATGCTTTTTCTAATTTCGATGAAATGATAGCATTTATTCAACAAGTAAGAGAATTATCGGAAGGAAAACCCGTAGGAATCAAGTTTTGTGTCGGAGATAACGATGAAATTGAAACCATGATTAAAACATTTGCCGAAGCGAATAACTATCCTGATTTTATAGCTGTTGATGGAGGTGAAGGAGGAACAGGTTCTGCACCGTTAGAGTTTTCGAATTACATAGGTACTCCGCTATTGGAAGGATTGTCTTTTGTGAATAAGATGTTGAAAAAATACGGATTAAAAGAGCAGGTAAAGATCATCGCAAGTGGTAAAGCTATCGACGCTTTCGATGTAGTTAAATACCTAGCTTTGGGTGCTGATGCTATTGGTATGGCACGTAGTTTTATGTTGAGTTTGGGGTGTATTCAAGCACGTGAGTGTAATTTAGATACTTGTCCTGTAGGAGTAGCTACACAAGAAAAAGACTTGGTAAAAGCATTGGTAGTAGAATATAAAAATGTTCGTGTAAAGAATTATCATAATAAAACAATAAGTGCGGTTAAAGAGGTGGTTGCAGCTATGGGGAAAGAATCTATCACAGAGGTGGAGCCTAAGCATATTTTTAGAAGAAATAAAGCTGGAGACATTACCTCGTTAGATAACATTTACTACGCAGAAGATACCGTTTTAGCGAGTTAAGACCATATCATTGGAAACAACAGTCACCATTAATTCAACAACGTACCAGTTACAGCGATATCCTAAGACTTTTGATAAAAGTTTGCGAGCTTGGAGCAACGCTGAATTATTGGTATTAAAGTATATAGCCGATAAAAGTAGTGCGCATGTACACCTTTTTAACGACCGTTTTGGTGTGTGGAATTGTGCTTTGCAAGAAAAAAAACTCACTACTATTTGGACGTATGCAAGCCAACAGAAAGCCATTGAGAAAAACTTAAAATTAAATCAGTTTTCAACAGTAATTGATTTTAAAACACCTCTCGACGACCTGCAAACCGTAAACCTAGCGCTCGTTAAAATACCGAAGTCAATAGAATTATTTGAGATGTTTTTGCAGCAAATTCATAAGGCTTCTCACGAAAACACAGAAGTTGTCTGTGGGTTTATGACAAAGTATTTTTCTCCTTCTTTTGTAAAGGTTGCCGAGCACTATTTTGAAGAAGTCACGCAATCTAAAGCATGGAAAAAAGCGCGTTTGTTAGTTTTAAAAAAGCCTAAGCCTATTACTGAATACAAAAGATTGATGCATTCGTTTCTGTGGAAAGAAAAAGAGTATCAGCAATATTACGGAGTGTTTTCATCGAACAGTATTGATATAGGAACACAATTCTTTTTAGAACATATTGAGTTAAAAGCAAACGAAGAAAAAATACTAGATCTTGCTTCTGGAAACGGAGTAATTGCCCGATGGTTTTCTGAACAAAACCCCAATGTTGAGGTTAGCTTAGTAGATGATTTTAACTTGGCTGTTGCGTCCTCAAAAATAAATTTACAAGGAAAAAACGCAGATTTTATTTGCTCAGATACCTTAGAAGGTTTTAAAGAAGCTTCTTTTGACTTGGTAGTGTCAAATCCGCCTTTTCATTTTGAACATGAAAACAATATTGAGATAGCACTGAATCTTTTTGAAGGTGTGAAAAAATGTTTAAGTCCAGCAGGAAGATTTGTATTGGTAGCCAATTCACACTTAAATTACAGCACACAGTTAACACAGCTTTTTACTTCTGTAAAAATTCTACAACAGAACAAAAAATTTCAAATAATAGAATGTATAAAAAAACGCTAAGAAAATTCTCTTAGCGTTCTTCGTTTCATGTTTTAGCTGGACTACCAGTAATAAGAAAGACCAAAAAATAAATTATTAGAATTCAAATTTACGCCAAAATTATTGGAGTTTCTATCTCCGTCTGTGTCTTTATAACTTTGATAGGTATATCCTAAAACACCCATAGTAGCTTCCAATGCGATTGCCTTTGTTAAGAAATAACTAATACCTGGGCGAATTCCAACAAAATACGATTCAGCATGGTCAAAACTATCGATATAATAAATTTGATTTTGTTCGGTATAGGTATAATTAAACTCTCCTCGTATAGATAGTGTTAATTTTTCACCTACAGGGAAAAGTTTTTTTATGAAAGGAAGGATGCTGAAATTGTTAAAAGAAGTAGTAGCATTGCTTTCGTTAAAAGGGTTTATTGCTTCAACTTCCGAATATCCATATCCTACTCCTAACCCAATAAGTAAATTATCTTTGATCGCATATCCTATTTTTGGCGCGATAGAAAAATTAAAAATATTGGATTCATAAGAAGACCCATAATAAAAATCTTTTATAATGTTATTTGAATGATTTACAGAAAAATCTCCGTTTAAAAAGTAAGTGCCTTTTTCAATAGTTAATTTTTCATTTTGAACTTTTTCTTGTCCATAAGCAACAGACAATACGCACAACATTGCGCATAATACTAGTTTTTTCATGATAATTTTTTTAGTTAATAAATAAGGCTGCAAATATAATTCTAATTATTATTTAGAAAACTAATTTTTAGATTTTCTAGAATAAATTATCATTTTAGGTTTATTATTTAGAATTTGGTTATGTTCTTATCAGAGTAAATTAGTTGAATTGAATGAAAATAGTTTGTATTGAGAAGTGATAGTATCGTTCTCTATTGGTAGGTCTGCTAAGCCTAGCCGAAGTACAGTTTTTAATTCATTACAATTCTTGAAAATCACTCTTGAACTATGACAGTACATGAAAAAATTATTCACAAACTGTATTAGATTCATGGTAATAAAAAAAGCGCATCCATTTGATGCGCTTTATAATATAAAATAAACTTGAAATTTAAATTTGGATAGATGTTATTCTGTGGCTTTATCCACAACCAAACGATTTTCGCGATTCGCAATTTCCCAAGCAGTATGAAAAACTAAGCGAGTTCTATTTTCTAACATTTCATAGTTGATTTTGTCAGGAGTATCAGTTGGTCGGTGATAGTCGGCATGTGTTCCGTTAAAATAAAAAATAATAGGAATATTGTGCTTTGCAAAATTATAGTGGTCAGAACGGTAATAAAAACGATTTGGGTCATTTTCATCGTTGTATTTGTAATCCAATTCAATTTGTGTGTACTTTTTATTGATTGCTTCTGAAATATTGTGTAAATCCGTACTCAATTTGTCAGAACCAATTAAATACACGTAGTTAGGGTTTCCTTTATGACGCTCGTCAACCCTACCAATCATATCAATATTTAAGTTAGTAACTGTATTAGCTAACGGAAAGATTGGGTTTTCAGTGTAATACTTAGAGCCTAACAATCCTTTTTCTTCTCCGGTAACGTGCAAAAATAAAATAGAGCGTTTCGGCCCCTTACCTGCATCTGCTGCTTTTTTAAAGGCTTCCGCAATTTCTAAGATAGCTACTGTACCAGAGCCATCATCGTCAGCTCCGTTATAAATCTCTCCATTTTTAACACCTTCGTGGTCTAAATGTGCAGAGAGCACTACGATTTCATCTGGTTTTTCGGTTCCTTTAATAAAAGCAACCACATTTTCAGAATCTTTTAAAGTCATTCCTCTTCGATTGTTGCTTAAATATTCAGAAGGAACTTCTTGAAAATAATCATTGCCTCCTAATGGAGAAGCAATGCCTTGGCTTACATAAAAATCTTTTAAATAATTTACTGCTTTTTTTTGTCCAGGTTCTCCTGTATCCCTTCCTTCAAATTCATCTGAGGCATACACAAAAAGATGTTTTCCTAAATCTTTTGCGGTAATCGTTTTTGCGTAGGGTACAGCATCATCTATGTTGGTCTCATTATCGGTAGCCGTATCCTTACTAGCTCCGCAAGCAACAAATACAACTGCGCTAAATGTATAAAGTAATTTTTTCATCAATATGTAATTACGATTTTGTTATTTGATTAGTATTCAAATGTGCTAAAATGTTAAATTGGTTCAAATTTAACTTTTCTTAATAACGAATTGTTCTAATGTTTTGTTAAAACTAATTAATTCTTTCGGAAAAAGTTCTTCGAAAGCATTTTGATTGATTAACTGTTGTGAAGTGCCTGTATAGAGTTGTTTTTCAGATAAAAGGATAAACTCATCGGCTAGTTGAATGGCTAAATTTACTTCGTGAGTAGAAATAATAATCGTTTTTCCTGTGCTTTTTACCAATCTTTTTAACAACGAAAATACCTTAAAAGTATGGTGAATGTCTAAATGTGCAGTCGGCTCATCTAAAATAATAATCTCGGTATCTTGTGCTAATGCTCTGGCAATAAGTACACGTTGCAATTGTCCGTCACTTAGTTCGTGAAATCGGTTGTCTTTTAGGTGTGTAATATCAGTTTGTTCTAGTGCCCAAAGAATTTTTTTTAAATGATTGGGAGTCAATTTGTCAATCCAGTTTGTGTACGGTTGGCGTCCTAAGGCAACTAATTCAAAAACAGTAAGCTGACTCAAAGGTAAGCGTTCTGTAAGAACCAAGCTCAAGGTCGTTGATAGTTCTTGACTCGTGTATTCAGTAAGCTTTTTTTGATTGATTTTTATCGTACCCGTAAGTGGTTTTTGAACCTTTGAAATGGTACGAAGTAAGGTTGATTTTCCGATACCGTTTTTACCCAACAATGCAACGAATTTTCCTTTCTCAATGGCTAAATTAATATCGGAAGCAATCACAGTTTGTTGCTTTTTTGATGGGTAGCCTATAGAAAGGTTTTCTGTTTGTAAAACGATATGTTTTTCTAGCTTGTTAATAGTACCGATGTTAAATTTTTAATGTTTCAAATGTACTAACTATATTTTTTATAACAGCGATAAGCTGTAAGTCAAGAGTTATAAACTGAAAAAATAGAGAAGAGAGAAGAGAGAAGAGAGAAGAGGTTTTTTTGAAAACTATTAAATCTTTCAATTTTTCAATCTTTGAATTTTTGAATAGCACCAAGAACCAAGAATTAAGAACCAAGACTAATGGCTAGAAGTTAAGAAAATAGAAAATAGAAAATAGAAAATAGAGAAGAGAGAATAGAGAATAGAGAAGAGAGGTTTTTTGTACGATTAAATTTTTCAATTTTTCAATTTTTCAATCTTTGATTTTTTGAATAGCACCAAGAACCAAGAGCTAAGAACCAAGACTAATAGCTAGAAGTTAGGAGGATAGAGAAAATAGAGAAGAGAGAAGAGAGAAGAGAGAAGGGATTTTTTCGTACGATTAATTTTTCCAATTTTTCAATCTTTGAATAATAACTAACAACCAAAAGTACTACACATAAATCTTCTTTTTTCGTACCAATAGCCAAATAACAACAGGAGCACCAAACAACGATGTGATAGCGTTAATAGGTAAGGTAAATTCACTGGTGGGTAATTGGGCGATGCTATCGCAAATTAATAAAATGATAGCACCAATTAAAGCTACGGCAGGTAATAAAATTTTATGATTAGAGGTCGAGAAAATCAGTTTAGCAATATGCGGAACAGCGAGACCTACAAAAGCGATAGGGCCAGAAAAAGCAGTAATAACCCCCGTTAAAATACTGGTGATGACTAAAATAATAGTTCTGCTTTTTTTAATATTAATGCCTAAGCTTTTAGCATAACTTTCTCCTAACAAAAAGCTGTTTAAAGGCTTTATAACTAAAAGTGTTCCAAGAACTCCTATCAAATAAATAATTCCAAAAATGGTAAGTTCTTGCCAAGTTAAATTTCCTAAACTACCAAAACTCCAAAATAGGTATTGCTGTATTTGTTCTGCTCGACTAAAAAAGGTTAGTACACTAATTACTGCGGCTGTTAAAGAACCGAACATTAGTCCAATAATTAGTATAGACATAGTATTACGTACTTTATTGGCTGCAATAATCACAGCAGACAAAACGATGAAAGATCCAACACTAGCTGCTATGGCTAATGCCCAGTTCGCATACATGGTTACCAGAAAAAAACCACCAAAAATGCTAGAGCCTAAAATAAGCAACGCTACACCCAAACTCGCTCCAGAAGAAATACCTAATACAAAAGGACCAGCAAGCGGATTTCTAAATAAGGTTTGCATTAACAAACCACTTATAGAGAGTCCAGAACCCACCAACATGGCAGTAATCGCTTTGGGCAATCTGTAATTTAGGATAATCGTTTCCCAACTATCTTTCGATACGGTGCCTCCGACTAAGGAATTGAAAATCTCGTCTAAAGGAATAGAAACGGAACCTAAACTAATATTAAGTAGGAGAAAAACAACCAGCAATACTGATAGTACAAAAAAATATGTAGTATATGTTTTAGATAAACTCAATTAGTGAATTGATTTTAAAAATGCGACCAATTGCTGAATTGCCAATCCTCTGTGGCTAATCTTGTTTTTCTCCTCAGTAGTCATTTCAGCAAACGATTTGTTGTATCCTTCGGGTTGAAAAATAGGGTCGTATCCAAAACCTTTTTCTCCCTGTTGAGCGGTTAAAATATACCCTTTGCAAATTCCATCAAACAAAAATTGCTTTTCATTTAAGTTTAAACAAATGGCAGTTCTAAACTGCGCATTTCGATGAGGTTTGCCATCGAGCGCTGTGAGTAGTTTTTGCATATTATTTTCTGCATTGGCAGGTTCACCAGCATATCGTGCAGAGTATACACCAGGAGCTCCGTTTAAAGCGGCAACTTCTAAGCCCGTATCATCAGCAAAGCAATTATACCCAAATTTTTCGGTTATATAATTCGCTTTTAGTTTAGCATTTCCTTCAAGCGTAGTGGCGGTTTCTTCAATCTCATCAAAACAATTGATGTCTTTTAGTGATAGTAACTCAATACTACTAGGAAGCATTTTTTGTACTTCGGCTAACTTGTTTAAATTATTGGTTGCAAAAACGAGTTTCATGTATCGAAAATTTACAAAAGCAAATGTATTCAATTTTAATGCAACATAAGAGTGTTGGTGAAAATACTGTTATCTGAAAGACTATCTTTTTGAGCGTATATAAAAGAAGAGTTAAAAACCATTGTTTTGAAAACTTAAAAAAAGTCAAAGAATGGCTATGTGAAAAGCAAAAAACTATGAGTAAAGAAGCTATCAAAAAACAGTTAGAAATAATGTTAAACAAAATAATTGTTAACTAAACCAAAAATAGTAAAAAGAAAATCGTCTAAAAATTACTTTATAGACGACCTTTTTTTTCTTAATTTATGTGTAGTTTTTACTATCCGTTTAACATCACTGGCATGACAAGCATGGTAATTAACTCGCCTTCTTCAGTTCCATCAATTGGAGTTAAAATTCCTGCTCTGTTAGGTAAACTCATTTCAATTAAAACGTCGTTAGAATTCAGGTTGCTTAACATTTCGCTTAAAAAACGAGAGTTGAATCCAATTTGCATATCGTCACCTTGATAATCACAATTTAATCGTTCGTCAGCTTTATTTGAGTAATCTAAATCTTCTGCAGAAATATTCAACTCAGTACCCGCCATTCTTAAACGGATTTGATGTGTTGTTTTACTTGAGAAAATAGATACACGACGAACAGAGTTTAAGAAAGAAGCCCTGTCTACCGTTAATTTATTCGGGTTTTCTTTTGGAATTACTGCTTCGTAATTAGGATACTTTCCGTCAATTAATCGGCAAATTAATACTACGTTGTCAAAAGTAAACTTAGCATTGGTATCGTTATAATCAATAGTAACATTATTTTCTGAACCTGCTAAAATCCCTTTCAATAAATTTAGAGGCTTTTTAGGCATGATAAACTCTGCCGACTTATCAGCGGTAATATCAGTACGCGTATATTTTACTAATTTGTGAGCATCGGTAGCTACAAAAGTTAATTCTTTTGAGTTGAATTGAAAAAATACCCCACTCATAACTGGACGTAAATCATCATTACCAGCAGCAAAAATAGTTTTAGAAATAGCCGTTGCTAAAATATGCGATGGAATTTCTGTGCTACTTGGAGAAGGTAATTCTACAGCTTTAGGAAATTCGTCACTGCCAAAATAAGCCATGTCATATTTTCCTTGTTCAGATATGATTTCAATAGTACTGCTTTCTTCAATTTTGAAAGTAAGTGGTTGCTCAGGAAATGTCTTTAAAGTATCTAGTAATAAACGAGCATTAACGGCAATTGCTCCAGTATCTGTGCTTTCAACTTCAATAACCGACGACATGGTGGTCTCTAAATCGGAAGCAGATACTTTCAATTCGTTTTCAGATAGTTCAAATAGAAAGTTATCTAAAATTGGTAGCGTGTTGTTGCTATTTATAACTCCTCCTAAAACTTGTAGTTGTTTTAATAACTGTGAACTAGATACGATAAATTTCATTGAGTAATTTTTCTATTTATTAGATGTACAAATATATCTTAATTTGATGATTTTAAAAATTATTTTTTCACGGGTGCTTTAAGCTTAGTTAAATTGGTAATTTATTGGTGCACTACCATAAGAATTTCCTTCAGTTATGCGAGTACTTTTCAATTTTTTGGTATGAGAAATTACACAGTAAACAAAGTTAAAATGATTGCTAGTAAAACAGATACCGAATTCTGAAGTGAATTTAAAGGTTTTTTTCAAGAGTAACAGGCTTTCACTGTTCAAAAAACTTCCAAACAAATGACCAGTAAAAGTTTTGTCATATTCTTCTATAGTTTTAACAATAGCTTTAAAAGGAGTGTGTATTTGATGTATAATTTGAATTCTATAATTCTTTTTAATATTCCTTTGAATTATTGGTTGCTTACATCATCTGTAATGTTTTAAAAAAAATACCATTTGTATAATATCTGTCTTGATGAGTAGATGCAATAAATCATTATCATCTAAAAAGCTAAATTCTTTGCTATATTTATATTGACGTAAAGATGGTAAGGTACAACAAGATAAATAAAAATAGAATATTTTTTTTATAGCTGTAAATATCGTGTTATTTTAGCAAAAGTATGTATGTGAAATATTAATGAAACCCAGTGTTAAGATATGAAGGAAGTGCCAAAATTAACTATTAAAGACTTTGAGAGCGTTTCAACAAAAGAAGAGCTTTTGGAAATTATTAAAGAAAAGAAAATTCCTATAGAGAGTGTTCAAATAAAATTAGACTATGAAGAAGAACTTAGAAAATTGCAGGTAGAATTGGTAAAATTACAGCGATGGGTTGAAAAATATGAAAAACGAGTTGCTGTTATTTTTGAAGGGAGAGATGCAGCAGGAAAGGGGGGAGTATTCGCCGATTTATGGAGCATTTAAACCCACGTTCTACACGCTTAGTTGCTTTAAATAAACCAACCGAGGTAGAAAAAGGGCAATGGTATTTTCAACGATATATTAAAGAATTACCCAATCCAGGAGAACTTGTTTTTTTTGATCGCAGTTGGTATAATAGAGCGGTTGTTGAGCCTGTTATGGGCTTTTGTACTAGAGAGCAGTACAATACGTTTTTGGTTCAAGTTCCAGAGTTTGAGCATATGTTGTATGAAGATGGAGTGGTGGTGATTAAATTTTGGTTGTCTATATCAAAAGAAGAACAGGAAAGACGTTTTAATTCTCGAAACAACAACCCGTTAAAGCGTTGGAAATTTAGTCCTGTAGATAGAAAAGGACAACAATTATGGGATGAGTACACGTACTATAAAGAAGAAATGTTTAGTAAGACACATACTACCTACAGTCCATGGATATTAGTAAAAACGAACAATAAAAAAGAAGCAAGAGTAGAATGTATGCGTTATGTTTTATCGCAGTTTAATTATGAAGGAAAGGAAATAGCACAAACAGATTTAACACCAGATCCAAACATAGTGATGCGTTATTATCGTTCAGTAAAACAGTTAGATTAAATATGGAAAAGTTAACACAAAAAGACGTCAATAAATTAAATACATCTAGAGGATTAAAGGCTTTGCTTTCTGAATCTTTTAATTTAGAAAAAGCAATTCGATATGTAGATTATGAACGTAAACTAAAAAAATTACAGTTAGAATTAATTCGTTTACAAACTTGGGCAATTGAAGAAAATGAACGTATTATTATATTGTTTGAAGGAAGAGATGCCGCAGGAAAAGGGGGCGCGATTCGTAGAATATCAGAACGTATAAACCCCCGTCACATGCGAATTGTAGCTCTGCCAAAACCCAATGAAGATCAGAAAACCCAATGGTATTTTCAACGATATGTAGAACAATTTCCAAAAGCAGGAGAAATGGTGTTTTTCGATAGAAGCTGGTACAATCGTGCTGTTGTAGAACCTGTAAATGGATTTTGTACACAAGAGGAGTATGAAATTTTTATGAATCAGGTAAATGATTTTGAGCGTATGATTTTAGAGTCGGGTATACGTCTAGTAAAAATTTACATGTCAATCAATAAAAAAGAACAAGCAAAAAGGTTTAATGAAATAAAAAACGACCCTTTAAAGCAATGGAAAATGACTCCTGTTGATGAGAAGGCACAAGAACTTTGGGATGATTACACAGAGTATAAAAAAGCAATGTTCTCAAAAACTAATACCCAAATATCTCCATGGAAAGTTATTCGAGCCAATAAGAAAACAACAGCAAGGATAAACGTGATTAATTATATTTTAAAAAGGATTCCTTACGATAAAGACATCGAGGTATAGTTACGCTAATCGTTGTTGAATTTTATTAAAAATAAAAAATAATTCACCAGCTATTTGTTTGCTTGTTTGAAGATAAGTTTCTTCAGTTAGTTCAGTGTTGTCTGATGTTTTAGGGTCATTATATGGTAAGTGAAAACGCTCTATAATATCGGGTATAAACGGACAATTTTCATCTGCGTTATCGCAAGTAGTTATGGCGATAAAAGGATAACTATTTTCAGGGTGATCGTATAATTTTGAAAAACCTAGAATAGATTTTTCAGTTCCGTTAAAAGAAATCAAATATCTAGGATTTTGATGAGAAAAATCAACAACACTAAAAGTAAAGCCTGTTTTTTGTAAGCATTTAACTGTGTTTCTGTGAAAAGAAGTAGTTTCAGTTCCGCCAGAATATGCGAATATGTTTTTTAAATTAAAATATTCAATAGCAAAAAAGCTCCATACCTGTGCAAATTGGCTTCTTCGAGAATTATGAGTGCAAATAAAGTTTAAGTTTATCTTATCTCTATCCGAGTATTCTTCAAAAATAATATCAGCAATATCGAGTAATAAATCCTTTCTTTCTTTGGTAAGAATTAACTCTTTTTTTGCTTCTTCAAAGAAAACTTTTGTGTGAATATTCTTAGTGTTTATCATTTATTTGCAGTTCTTTTGTAAAGTGAAATTATTTGCAAAAATACAGGCTAATGCTCTTTTAGCTAATTAAATAATGGTTAAGAATGTGTTTAGAAATAGGAAATAAAGTAGCAGTTATCGATGCCGATATTAGAGGAGTAGTGGTGAAATTAATAGGAGATGAAGTGTACGTATTAGATGATGAAGGAATGGAATACTGCTTTACAAAAAAGGAATTGGTAAAAGTAGAAGTAGATCAAAATGACCTTAGTAAGTATTTTGATATAAATAACCCAATGTTAAAAGCTAAAATTACATCCAAAGAAAAAAAGAAATCAACTTCTTTTATAAAAGATAAAAAAGAGGTGGTAATGGAGGTAGATTTGCACGCTGAAAAGTTGGTCAAATCTACAAGGGGTATGGATAATTACGATATTTTAACATTACAAATCAACACAGCAAAACACAAATTAGAATATTGTATCTCTAAAAGGATATCAAAATTGGTGTTAATTCACGGGGTTGGAGACGGAGTATTGAAAACAGAATTACAGTTTTTGTTAAACAATTACCCTGTTAAATATTACGATGCCTCTTATCAAAAATACGGTCAAGGAGCTACCGAAGTATATATCTATCAGAATCAATAATTTGTAAAGCACAGCAAAAATCTAGCTGTCTATTAGAAAATCTTACTTTTGTATTATGAAATCTATTTATCTAGACAATGCCGCAACAACCCCTATGTTGCCAGAAGTTATCGAAGCGATGCATTTGTCAATGCAAACCAATTTTGGCAATCCATCTTCTACACATCAATACGGTAGGAAAGCAAAAGCAGCAGTTGAAACCGCTAGGAAAAATATAGCGAAACAATTTAATATTTCGTCGAGTGAAATTATTTTTACTGCTGGTGGCACCGAGGCAGATAACTTAATTTTATTCAATGCGGTTCTTAACCTAGGGGTAAAAAGAATTATTACCTCTAAAATCGAACATCATGCTGTTTTAAATACCGTACAGTTTTTAGAAAGAGAACATCATATACAAGTAGAATATATAGAGGTAGATAAAAACGGAGCAATTATTTTAACTAGTTTACAAGATCTTTTAAAAAAATCAAACAAAAATACGCTAGTTAGTTTAATGTATGTTAATAACGAAATAGGTAACCTGTTACCAATCGATAACGTAGCTAAACTATGCAAAGAATACAATACCTATTTCCATTCAGATACAGTTCAAGCCGTAGGTCATTATGCCATTGATTTAAAAGAAACTCCTGTAGATTTTATAGCAGCAAGTGCGCATAAATTTCACGGACCAAAAGGAGTTGGGTTTGCGTATTTTAAAAAAGGAATAGGAATTTTACCTATGCTCCATGGAGGAGCGCAAGAAAAAGGAGCTAGGTCTAGTACCGAAAATGTTCATTCAATTATAGGAATGGAAAAGGCTTTAGCAATTGCTTGTCAAGATTTGGAAAAAGATAAGAAGTATATTCAAGGCTTAAAAAAATATTTTGTAGAAAAAATCAAAGAATTGATTCCAGATATTGAAGTAAATGGAGAAGAAATTGAACATACAAGCTATACGATAGTTAATTTAAGGTTTCCAACAGGAAATAAATTGTTGCTCTTTAACTTAGATTTGGCTGGAATAGCTGTTTCAGGAGGTAGTGCATGTCAAAGTGGTAGTAGTAAAGGTTCTCATGTGTTACAAGAATTTTTAGACGAAGAAGAAGAAAAGAAAACATCGATACGGTTTTCTTTTAGTAAACTCAATACCATTGAAGAAATCAATACCTTGTTAAATCAATTAAAAAAAATACAAAAAAAGAAATAATTGAATTAAGTATCTCTAAGGGTGTTTTTATTCTTATCTTATATAACTCCATTTATTTTTAATAAAAACCTTTTAAAATCGATTTATGCACTTTTATTTTATAGTTTAAAATTATAAATAATTTTTTTACAATAATTTTTAATTATAGAGTGACTTGTTACTGTAATTTTACATCTAATAAAATGGGGTGGTAGTTTTTAACTAGTATGCGAAAAAATAAACCTTATTGTTTTGATATACAGAAAAAAAGATTAAATTAGTCTTCAAGAAAAAAGGCGAAAAAAATATTTTAGTTATCTTAATTGAGGTAAGAAAAATATTATATATTTGCGCATCCAAAAAATAGGAGCCCCCCCACAAATAGTTAATGGTATAATTTAAACTATAGTGTTGGTGTGGTCTCTAAACTTCACTCAGCCCAATTATAAAGTTTTTTAAAATCTCTAATTTGATTAGAGATAACATATTGTGTTAAAGGTAAAGCATATTTCATATGGTAAAATTCTACTTTTTAAATAGTCTTTTGAAAAAAAGACGATTTAGTCGAGTAACTCTGTTTATTTTTCTTCTGTCTTTAGTTATTCAGGTCAACGCACAGTCCATTTCATCCAGTAATGGTACTGGGCGATGTCGCGATTGTGTTCCAAACGCTAATTGGACTATAAATGCGGGTACGCCTGATGTTTCAGATAGAGAGAAAGCTGCTTTTCCGGGAACAACAAACGGAGGTAAAGATTGGAATTCAGCCCTTTTACCAATACCACCGACGGGACATAATTATTGGATTACATTAAGGGATGTCGGAGATCCTGCTGGAGAAGAAATTATAGAAACAAATATAACAGGATTAGTAGTTGGTGAAACCTATGAGTTAGAGTTTTACGCTATGACTGCAACATCGCAATATTCACCTATATACAACGATTCATTTTTTTATAAAATAGGAAGCTTACCAAAAGAAGAAGTAACCACACTATCTCAAGATGTGTGGGGGAAACACGTAATTCGATTTCAAGCAAATGCTGCAACGATGCTTTTGCAATTGTATTCGGGTTCTAATGCAACAAGCACCCAATCAATAGACTATCAATCTGTTTTATTTTCGGTAGGAGAAAATGCAATTAGATATTTACCCGATAATGATAATGATGGAGTTTTTGATGTTGATGATTTAGATGATGATAACGACGGAATACTAGATGCTAACGAAACATGTTCACAAGCACAATCAGGTGCATGGACCATTTCTGGAACCACAGCAACTTACGATTATGGAAATGGAGTTATCGCTAGAATTACTACAACAAATAGTGTGAATTTTGTAGCTGGTAACTTCAATACTGAATCTTTTTGGTCAGAAAATCTGGCAGGAGATACTTCACTAGCAATAGATCAAGATTTTAATCAAAATATGGTTATTAGTTTTGAAGATGCATTGGGGTATCCAGTGAAAGTTGCTAATCCGGTTTTACACATAGACAGATTGGGAGCAAGATTCAGCTCCAGCCCTCCTTTTCAACGCTCTGCTCTTATTACACTACAAGATAATTTAAGTTGGACTCGACTTGCAGGAACTTCCGATTTTGCAGTAACAACCAATACTGCTACAGATGGAGGCTCAGGAGAACCACACGTTGGTTGGACATTGGAAAGTACTGCTACTGATGCTGATGGAACAGCAGCTGGTTCGTTAAGAATCGATGCCACGGTATCTAGTTTTACATTGAGCTTTACAGCTAACCAAGGAGCAACCACTGGTGCAGATGGAATAGAATTGATATTATTTGCTTGTGAAAGCATTGATACCGATTTAGATGAAATACCCAATTCTTTAGATGTGGATAGCGATAATGATGGCTGTTACGATGCTTTAGAAGCAGCAGGTTCGTACAACTATACGCAATTATCAGGCGGTGCATTTACTGGAGGAGTTGATCTTAATGGAATTCCCAATACGGTTGGCTCGAGTGGGCAAGCAACCACAACAGCAGTTACCAATGCTGCAAATAGTACTGCATGTTGTAGTGCCTCAGTTTCAGGATTTACAGACTCAGATTCTGACGGGGTTGCTGATGTCTGCGATTTAGATAATGATAATGATGGAATTTTAGATACAGATGAAGGACTTTGTTCAGGAACCATAGCAAGTCCGTTTACGAGTTTAGCCGCAGCTAGAAATGTAAAAACAGCAGGTATTTATAATTTCGATATAAATGGTTCGACTTTTTCAACCTATGTAGATGAAAAAGGCTATGTTAGAGTAGCACTTGATTTCGGAAATGGAGTAGGTAACCTACCTTCTACTACAAGCTTAACAACTACAGCTAGAGGAATTTTATCGAGTACTATTTTAGCTGAGTTTACCGAAGCCAGTGAAATACGTTTTTCTTCTTCTAACGGGGTAGTAGATGTAGTAACCACCAATGCTACATTACTGGCAAGATTACGAGCAAATGAAACGCTTCACCGTGGAAGTACAGGTAATGACAATTTATTAAACGATAGCTGGATAGGTAGAAATTCTGAATTGTTAACAGGTGATGCTAGTTGTGAAACTACCCACGGAACTACTCTAAATGAGAATATTATTCATGTTTGTTTGAATTATGTTTCATCGAATTGGATTCCTTCTATTAACATACAAAGAATACTCTGGAATAACGATGAAATACCCGATGCAGAATCACTCAATCTTTGGGTAAGAGCTTCTTCAACAGAAGTTTGTGCTATCGATACAGATTTAGACGGAACACCAGACTATTTAGATACAGACTCAGATGGCGATGGATGTTTTGATGCTCTAGAAGCAGCAGGTACATATACATATACAGAATTAGATACAAACGGACGTTTTACGGGGGGAGTTGATAGTAACGGAATTCCTACTACTGTTGGTTCGAGTGGACAAGCAATTACAGCAGCGGTCACCAATTTTTTAGATAGTACTGCGTGTTGTGTTACTTCAGTTTCAGGATTCGCAGATACTGATTCTGATGGAATTACCGATGCCTGCGATTCAGATGATGACAACGATGGAATTTTAGATGTAGATGAATCTTTGATATGTTCAACACCTTTAGATTTAACTGGGTTAGGAAGTACTTTGACCTCAGGAGAATATTACGATGAAGCAACACAACAATTGGTAGATGTTACAATTAGCACATCAGGTAGTCAATTTCTAGGAAATGCCAATGGAGACATTCGAATGGGAGTCGGAGATTCAGTTACATTTACTTTTTCTTCACCAGTAACAATATCCCTTAGGCACGAAATAAATATTGTAGGAAATTTCGATTACGATGATAACTGGGAAGTCATATCTACAGGTAATTTCTCGATTTATGATCCTGGAAACGATTTAAGAATTAACTCTAATTCAGGCGGAGTATTAAATTTTCTTGCCGATGATAGAGGTGAATATGAACCGTGGATAATTACAACAACTACCACATCATTAACGCTTAATTTTTTTGGTGGCGGACCGATTAATCCAAGATCTACCATCAACTTGGCGTTAACCTGTGGCGGATTTTTAGATACCGATGGTGATGGACTTTTAGACCATGTAGACACAGACTCAGATGGCGATGGATGTTTTGATGCCCTAGAAGCGGCGGGTACATATACATATACAGAATTAGATACGAACGGACGTTTTACGGGGGGAGTTGATAGTAACGGAATTCCGAGTACTGTTGGTTCGAGTGGGCAAGCAACCACCGCAGCAGTTACCGATGCGTTTGATAATACTACATGTTGTGACCCTTCTGTATCAGGATTTACAGATACTGATAATGACGGAATTGTAAATTCATGTGATTTAGACGATGATAACGATGGAATATTAGACACAGATGAATGTCCTAGCATAGAATCAGTACTTATTGCTACAGGAACAGAAAATGTTCAAGATATTAAAATCAACCTACAGAGTGAATACACCAATAATTTACCTAAAGGAGCCACGTATACGATTACAGAAACACTTTCTGATGGTGCAGCACCCGTAGCTAATAAGTATACTGGTTATGATTTGGTTGTATTTGGAGGAAATGTAAATAGTACTATCGATAAGTCAGAATGGGATGCCCTTGAGAATGCCATTATCAATAATTTGAGTAAAGCTTTTGTTATTGAAGTAGACTGGTGTTGTAATGCTACGAACCGTGACAATATGGTTAGTATGCTGAATAATGTGTATGGAACAAATTATGGTGTTGGAGCTACCGAATATACAGAATCAGGTTTTTCTGACTTAAATATAAACTCTAATTACTATTCAGAACTAACACCCATAGCAACATTAAATCAAGGTTTTTACTATGGAATGACAAACGTAGATAATAGTGATATTACCTATTTTGCTCAAACAGGTGCAAGTAGCTTTTCATCCACCATTGCCATGGGAGGTATGAAACAAATCCCAAACTCAAGTTCACCTGCTAATTTTGTAGCTTGGTTTACTGATGCTACTATTACACAAAATGGATTTTATCCAGATAACCAAAATAAAATAGCCAGCACCTTCTATGAAGTAGTTGCAAATAATACGGTTAGTTTTTGTGATACAGATGGAGATAACATACCAAATCATTTAGATTTAGATAGTGATGGAGACGGTTGTAGTGATAGTGTAGAAGCAAGTAACACACCGTTTACTAACAACGATATTACAAATTATAATACAGGAGTCGATGCAAACTCTAACGGATTATTAGATGATTTTGAAGCTGGAACCACAGGAAATATAGATTATACCTCTACATACTCTGCTTATGCCCTAGATGATACAATTAGTGCTTGTATAGATACAGATGGCGATGGTGTGAATGATTTAAATGACATAGACGATGATAATGATGGAGTTTTAGATACAGATGAATGCCCTAGCGTAGAGTCAGTACTTATTGCTACAGGAACAGAAAATATTCAAGGTATTAAAACTAACCTACAAAATGAATATGTCAATAACTTACCTAAAGGAGCCACGTATACGATTACAGAAACACTTTCTGATGGTGTAGCACCCATAGCTAATAAGTATACTGGTTATGATTTAGTTGTATTTGGAGGAAATGTAAATACTACTATCGATAAGTCAGAATGGGATGCCCTTGAGAATGCCATTATCAATAATTTAAGTAAAGCTTTTGTTATTGAAGTAGACTGGTGTTGTAATGCTGCGAACCGTAACAATATGGTGAGCATGTTAAATAATGTGTATGGAACAAATTATGGTGTTGGATCTATCCAATATACATCATCAGGTTTTTCTGAATTAAATATAAACTCTAACTATTATTCAGAACTAAAACCCATAGCAACATTAAATCAAGGTTTTTACTATGGAATGACAAACGTAGATAATAGTGATATTACCTATTTTGCTCAAACTTCTGCAAGTAACTTTTCACCCACCATTGCTATGGGGGGTATGAAACAAATCCCAACCTCAAGTTCACCTGCCAATTTTGTAGCTTGGTTTACTGATGGTACCATTACGCAAAATGGATTTTATCCAGATAACCAAAATAAAATAGCCAGCACCTTCTATGATGCAATTGCAAATAATACGGCTAGTTTTTGTGATACAGATGGAGACAACATACCAAACCATTTAGATTTAGATAGTGATGGAGACGGATGTAGTGATAGTGTAGAAGCAGGCAATACACCGTTAGCTAACAACGATATTACGAATTATAATACAGGAGTCGATGCAAACTCTAACGGATTATTAGATGATTTTGAAGTTGCCACCACCGGAGAGATTAACTATACCTCTACGTACTCTCCCTACGCGTTAGATAGTACAATTAGCGCTTGTATTGATACTGATGGTGATGGTATAAATGATTTAATTGATATAGACGATGATAATGATGGAGTGCTAGATACAACCGAGTTAAATTGTGGTACAGGAAGTGCAACCACTACCACAGCCAATACTGTCCTTACAGCAGGATTGCAACATTTTGAAGGAGTTTTTAATAAAGGATTATCGAATGTAGACTACAATGTAGATTTTCAAAATCTATCACAAGCTTTAGTAGCAGAAAATATTTACGATGGTAGTAGTGGAGTACATTATGTGGTTGATGATACCAGTTTAGGAAGTTACATTACCACAATTAGTCTAACACCACAAGCTGATGCCTTGTTAAATAAAGTTACTTGGGGACCAAACTTGGTGGGGAATACAGATACAGAAAATATCAATAGTATTCAAACCATTATTCTAAATTGGACACCATTAGTATCCGCCATTGTTTACGACCCAAATAATGAATTAGATATCAACGGTAGTGTAGATGGTACAGACACAAACGGAGTAGTTATTTCATCAGGAGATAATATTTTTCAACGAGCTAATTTTACAGCAGCTAGTAAACCAACATGGTATGTTGAATTTGTAGGGAATTTACTATCCTCAGAATTTCAATTAACAGCCCGCCATACAACCTCAGGAGCAGGTGATTTACAAAACGAAGGATTTAGTTTTGTAGCAGATATTTGCTACTTAGAAAATATCGATGGCGATGCAACAACAAATCATTTAGATTTAGATAGCGATGGAGACGGTTGTAGCGACAGTGTAGAAGCAGGCAACACACCGTTTGCTAGCAACGATATTACCAATTATAATACAGGAGTCGATGCTAATTCTAACGGATTATTAGATGATTTTGAAGCTGGAACCACAGGAAACATAAATTATACCTCTACGTACTCTGCATATGCAGTAAACAATACAATTAATGCTTGTACAGATACAGATGGCGATGGTGTAAATGATTTGAATGATTTAGACAATGATAACGATGGAATATTAGATACTGTAGAGTGTAATCTAACCAGTACAGACTTTGCATTCACAGGTGGAGGTGGCGGTAGTACTACGAACTTTTCGAAAGTTGCAGTAGATAATGTAATATTTAACTTTGAAGTAGTAGATAACTCATTATCAATTACGGTTAATGGAAACGGATTAAACACAAACAATATACTTCAATTACAAGATGGTGCTGGTGTAGGAGAAGTCTTTTTAGAATTCGCTTCTGACGGAGCAGCAATAAGCAATCCATGGGTAGAAAATGAAAACGAATTACCAAGAATTAGAATAATTATCGATTCTTCAGGAGTAGTCAGTATTTACGGTACACGAACTACCACTTCTACTTCGTTAGAATTAATGAGAACAAGAGATGGTTCTTCATTTAATTCAATATCTTTTGTAGAAGGAATTAATAATTTTAGTGTAGTAAATCAAGATGGAGGTGGTATTGATCGAATTATAGGAATAGTTACATTAGTAGCTTGTGTTGATACCGATGGAGATGGTCAACCAGATTATTTAGATACAGACTCAGATGGTGATGGTTGTTTTGATGCTTTAGAAGCAGCAGGTTCATACACCTACACACAATTAAATGTTGATGGAAGTTTTTCAGGAGGGGTTGATAGTAATGGAATTCCTAATACGGTTGGTTCGGGTGGACAAGCTACTACAGCAGCAGTTACCGATGCATCTGATCTTAACGCTTGTTGTGACGGTTCTGTGCCAGGATTCACCGATACGGATAGCGACGGAATTGTAGATGATTGCGATTTAGATGATGATAATGATGGAATACTAGATACGGCAGAATGTAATCTAACTGCTACAGACTTTACAGTTACAGGTGCAGGTGGCGGTAGTACGACCAACTTTTCACAAGTTTCGGTAGATAATGCCATATTTAATTTTGATTCAGTAGACAACTCATTGTCAATTACGGTTAATGGAAATGAATTAAATGCAAACAACATACTTCAATTAGTAAATGGTGTTGGTGTAGGAGAAGTTCTTTTAGTATTTGCTTCGGATGGAGAATTAATTAGCAGTCCATGGTCAACTAATTCAAACAGTTTACCAAGAATTAGAGTAATTATCGATTCTTCAGGAGTAGTTAGTGTTTACGGTACAAGAACTACGAGTTCAACTTCTTTAGAATTAATGAGGCCAGGAGATGGATCTTTATTTAATACAATATCTTTTGTCGATGGAATTAATAATTTTAGTGTAGAAAATCAAGATGGAACTGGTAATGATGGCATTAGTGGAAAAGTTACAGTAGAAGCTTGTGTTGATACAGACGGAGATAACCAACCAGATTATTTAGATACAGATTCCGATAATGATGGTTGTCCAGATGCTATAGAGGCTGCAGGGAGTTTTACAAATTCCGATTTAATAGGACAAAGATTATGTGCTTCTTCTAGTTGTGTAGATATTGATGGTATTCCAACCAATGCTGGCAGTCCACAAGCTACTGCTACAGCAGTTACAACTTTGGCACAATTAACAATACAAACAGATTTAGCAGTTAATTCTCCGATTTGTCCTGGAGAAACAGCAAGTTTCACGTTTACAGCTCAAGGTACCGATGATTCAGCAACAGATTGGACATACCAGTTACAAAAACAAAACGGTAGTAACTGGGATAATATAGGAAGTTCAGGAACTTTAATAAATGATACGTCAGAAACTAAAACAGTTCCAATAACAGACGCACAAACCACCGATTCAGGAACTTATAGAGTATTATTTACCAATCCTAATAATACGTGTGAGCAAGTTTCACAGTCTGTTAGTTTAGTG